>JAAZOD010000033.1 GCA_012797975.1 Pelolinea sp.
ACTCCACGATACCCACCGGCGATCTTAAGCTCATCGATGCCCAGCCAGTAAGGAGCCAGAATAACCCGTTTCTTTTCCTCGCGCTCCACGTACTCATTGAAAACGTTGCGGATTGTCTTCTCATCTACCCCGATTTCAGCAGCCATCGCCATAAAGGTGCGCTTGAACACCTCGCGTTCGATGTAGCTGACCAGGCGCTTTGTCATAAAGTGGTCTTCGTTCATATCGGGGAGCGGCTGGATGTAGGTTTTCCCGCAGTTCTGGCACTTGTAGCGGTTGCGAATCGCCCGGATACCAACCCGCTTGCCGTGGATGGGGGTATCCATAAAGAGCTTTTCCTTCGTGCCGTGCCCATAGCGGATCATAAACCCGCAGTGGGGGCAGCCAGCAGGCTCGATTTCGTAAGTAGCATCGATGACATAGTTCAGGTCGCTTTCCTGAACTTTCAGAATGTTCCAATAAGGAAGATTGAGAAGATCGGTCATTTATCCTTCATCGCTTTATCGATCAGAATTCGCAATAATTCGCTGGCAGTTATCCCTAATCGCGAAGCTTCTTCTTTGATCCACTGGATTTGGCTTTCGTACAACCATAAACCCGTCTGTACCATCTTGCTGCCTTTCTTGGGGGGTCTTCCGCGCTGGGGCTTAGGGTCATTCTTGGGAAGCATTCTGATCCTCCGCGCTTTCGGTATCTGTATCCCCAAATCGCTTCTTCGCTGCATCGTATTCGTCTTTCGATACTTCGCGCATTCCGTGGCTCAGGTACCAGTGGGTCCACATGTTTTTGTTCCCAATAGACGTTGGTCTTACCCTTGCCCCTCCGTCCTCTCCGAGAAAATAAAGCGTTTTCACGTCGCGATCCTATCTTGCGCCACTATCATAGTATCCGCCAGGACCGTGGACTTCACCGGGCGTTACATCGCCTTCGATGATGGCAAACAGCCGTTTGATGGTAACTACCTCGGGTTCGTCGTTGTACTCGTCCTCTGGTTCGCAAAAGCGGCCATCATCACCGTGGCGGGAACTAATCAGCGCGGAAATTTCGCGAAGCCTCGACTGAAGAGCTTCGATAAGTTTCTGATCATCGGCCATCGCGGCGCGCAATTCTCTATTTCCTTCCCTAAGCGTTTCGATAATGTTTCTCTCTCTATCACTCATTTTTCCCTCCCGTCTTCCCAAATCGCCTCGCTAATCTCTTCTAACGCCTCTTCGACCGAATCACAATTCAGATCGCTTACAAGTGGCTTTCCGTTTTCCGTTACACTCCAGTCCGCGACCGGATTGCCCTCTTCGTCATCGGCGAAGGTAATGGTTATAGTCAGACCTCGCCCCATCATCAGGGCATCTTCGAGCTTTTGGATATCCATGTCCATTTCTCTCCTTGTGTATTTATTATATAACGTTATATGTAATTGTCAAGCAACTGTTAAAGAAAACCACCTATCAATTTCGATAGGCAGTCTACACGTTGATCCGATTTTTGAAAGGAGTGTACAGACTTGAAGAACATCGATGATCCACACACTAATCCGATTTTTGAATACAGTGTACAGAGGAATGTTCTACATGAAAAACCGAATAGCCCATTTATTCAGGCAACTTATCAGACAAATTTAGGCACATTAGTATCAAATCATCCCAATGCTACGATATATGCTATGGGAGTATTAAACGCAACGAGTGGTGGTGGAGCGGGAGAAACTAGAACTACAATAAACGGTAGGATTAGTGCCGCCGCAACCGCTGTTGGTAGTCCCGTTGTGTATGTGGACACTACGGGATGGATTGACCCCGCAACAGATACATCAGATGGGGTTCATCCAACCGCCGCTGGACAATTAAAAATACGTGATGCCATGATTGCATTATTGCCAGCATAAAATAGTCATTTTGTTGAAGAGGTAGAAGATGAACAGACAGATATTTTGCACGGTAAACCAGCTGATCGATGATCTCGATTTGAGAGGGTTCTCGGAGGCAAATCTTCTGGACCGCATCAAGGAAGCCAGCGACCTGATCCAGCGGCACCCAAGAGGGGGGGATTTCATCCCGGTGACGGCGACAAAATACTTTGGCGCACCGGTAGATCTTACATCAAAATGTCTTTCTGTCCCTCCGCTGCTGGCGGTTACTTCAATCACAAATGACGGCGAGGCGGTGACCGATTATCACTTAAAACCATTCAACGGGCTGTGGGAAGATGGTCCATACATCGAAATCGAGATGGACGAGGGGGGGGGGTTCTGGGCGGATGAAGATGATGTGGTCATTTCCGGCTGGTGGGGCAAGTATGAGAAAACCGCTGACCTGGGGATCACTGGCAGCCAGGCTACAACCTCGGAAACCACGCTGGAAATAGACAATGGATCTTTGCTGTGTCCGGGAATGGTAATCAAGATCGAGGATGAGCAGGAGTATGTAACCGCTGGTAATGGATCTCCAGGCGGCGCGGCTGCAACCGCGGCCACTTCGAAGGTGAACGGGGCGATCGATGAGCTGGATACCTCGATCACGGTTGACAACGGGGCTGAGTTCTACGCGGGAGAAGTGTTGCAGATCGGCGTGGAAGATCTGAAGATTATCAAAAAAAATACTCATGTCCTGTTTGTTGAACGCGGGTGGAACGGGACAGTTCCCGCGGATCACGCTGATGATTCCGCTATTGGAGTTTACCGGACCTTCACAGTTGAACGCGGGGTGAATGGAACGACTGCAGCAGCGCATTCGAGCAAGGCGATCTATCAGATGGTGGTTCCTGCAACCGTGAATTATTTATGCCAGAAGCTGGCAGGGCTCTTAAGAGCAAAGGTTTTGACCAGTTTCACCGGGGTCTCAGGAAACAACGAGGCTGGTCAAAGCCGGTATGGATATGAATTTGATCAACGGTCGATCGATGATGTGCTGAGACCGTTCACGATCTGGAGCGATTAGGTGAGCGATCTAAGTGGTTCGGCTTCCAATTTGAGTTACACGATCTCCACCGAGGGACTGGAAGAGGAGATCTTGAAGCTTGGCAAGCTGCCGGAAAACTTGACCGAGGAACTCAAAAAGGCGGTGAAGATCGGAAACCAGGCGATCAAGAATGATATGGTGCCGCGGGTGAGGAGGTTCACGGGAAGCACGGCCAGGAGCATCACAAGCAAGGTCAAGGTTGGCGTCGGCGGATCTGTAATGGGCATTACGGGCCCATCGATGAGCGGGAAGAATGCCAGGGTGCACATTTTTAGATTTCTCCAGGATGGGGCGTACTGGCAGAACAGCGATAATTCACAACCCTGGATCTATGACCTTTTGGACTGGGTACGAGCGAAGTTTCACCCGGCGCCGGAAGATGAGAAGCGGGCAGCGTTTGCACTGGCGAGAAGTATCAAGGAAAAAGGGATCAAGGGAGAACCGATCTCGAGGCCTGTGCTCGAAGCGAAAAAAGGGTATGCGGTCATGGTGATCAAGGCGGCGATCGATAGTGTTCTGGAAAAGTTGAAGGTGTAATCATGGCGACGGAATTTGGACTGAGATACTGGTTCAACGATGAAAGTAACGAAGCCCTGCTCCTGGCTGGCAGCCAGTCGCTGGGTACGCCTTGTTTGCAAATTAAAGGTGAATTATGACCACAGACTTCGGCTTACGCTATTGGTTTAATGATGTTCAACGGCTATGGTCTTCCATTGTGGACGATAAAGGCCAGAAGGTGCTGGCTTTCACTCTGGAAAAAATGCCGGAAAGCGTAACGAAAGTACCGTGCGCGCTGAGCTTCATCGTTGGGAATGTGAGCGCAGCGCCTTCCGTGGGCGGTCCATCGATGGTGATTTACAACGGGAAAACCGAGTTTCATCTTACTCAAAACCTTGGAAGGCAGCAGCTGCCGTATGTGATGAGCTTCATTGATAAGATCATCCAGAAGGCGGCAAGTTCGATCACGCTGAACGGGAAAGTGGTTTCGTTTCGGCTGGCAACTCCGGGCAGCATAGCGCCCGTTACTTTGGTCTGGGGACAGGAAGAGGAGCATTACGGCCTCGAGGTGTTCTGGCAGGTCATTGAAAATCAATCAGGCAAGTACACGGTAAGTCCGTAAGGTATTTAGTGCGAGATTGCCGCGTCGCAAAGACCGCTCCTCGCAATGACAAATCAAAGTTGGAATTCCTGCTCGTTCGCGCTGCGAGCTCGCAGGATACGAAAAAATAAAAGGCAATTTTTTCTAGGAGGCTTGAAATGAACTTAAATCAATTGCAATATGGCAAGGAATCGCCTTCAGGGACCGCGGTTGTAGCAACCAAGAGGATCCTGGGTTCGATGAATTATGTGCCTGATCAACAGGCGGTGATCCCGGCAGATGATATTGGCAAGAATGTTCCTGGGTACCGGGCAGTTAAAGGCGGCAAACTGGTAGCCAACTCAATTTTGATTGAACGCGGGTATTTCCAGATCCTGCCATTGATCTTCTCGCTGCTGCTCAAGGGCGGGATCACCCCGGCAGAACAAACCACAGACCAGGAAGATTACCTGTGGGCGTTCGACCCGGATCTGACAGCCACCGGTAATACTCCGGACACGATCACGCTGGAAAGCGGTGATGCCGGGGTGCAGGGGTTTGAGACGGAGTACGTGGTCTTCGAAAAGGTGAAAATCTCCGGCTCAGTGCCGCAGGACGGCAGGGATGCTCCGATCAAGATCGACATTGACTTCTTCGGGAAGCAAAACACGAAGACAACCTTTACCGCCGCCATCGCTCCTCCGGTTGTGAACGAAATGAGCGGGTTCCTGACCAGACTGTACGTGAATGATTCCTGGGCTGCAGTGGGAACCACCGAGAAAACGAACATCCTGAGGGCGTTCGATATCGAGATCATCGGCGGGTTCGCGCCAGCGTTCCACGGTGGTCAATCGTTGACGTTTGATGCTGTTGTCGAGGGCAAGAAATCCATCCTGGTGACTCTAACGCTGGATAGCGGCGCGGATGCCATGGCTTTGCACGATGCGCTGGGAGAGGTCAAATTCCTAAAACTCCTGTTCGAAGGTCCGGCAATTGGCACTGGGGACAAGCACAGCCTGGCGATCAAGTTCGCGGGTGTGGTGATGGATCCCAAGCTGAACGCGAGCTATGAGAATGATGTTCCATTGACCACGGTGCAGCTGGAGGGTGTTTATGACCCGACTGGCGGCAAGATGTTCACGGTGGATGTGACCACGAACAGTGCAACGATCTAAAAAGGGTTGACGATGATTGAAATTGTGATTCCAAAAATCGTGAAACCGTTGGCATTGAGTGGTTATGCTGAGGAATTTGATGATGCGTGTCTGTATGTGTGGGTGAATCCACCTAAAAAGTTAATCGACGAGCTGGATGCAGCGATCATGAGTGTGAGTGAAATCGAAAAGGTTTATGTAACTTTTGATCGGAAAAAACCTGCTATAAACCTGGACGATTTCAATAAAAAGGTGAACGAGATTGTTGACAGGCAATGTCAGATTTATAGCGAATTACTGAGCCAAGGACCAGAAGGTACACGAATGAGTTTTGAGGAAGTACGAACTGTTTCTGTAGAAACGAGCGAGACGGATCCGGCTTTCTGGAATTGGGTGAAGGTGCAGATCGCGACCATGATCAAGGGGCATCGGGCCGGCACAAAAAAAGCATAGCGTCCTCCCTGCTGGAACTTGCCCGGACGGGGTGGACGACAAACCCATATTTTGTACGAATCATCCGGGCAAAAATGATCAATCAGTTGATGGGAGGATTGGCAGTGATGCCCTGGGAGGTTGACGAGGTGTCAACAGAATGGCTGGAAGCGATGCGGTCTCTGGTTGAAGACTTCCCAAAAATGCAAAGTTTATTCAGGGATCAAGAACGAGGCAGGGAAGCCTGGCTAAAAAAGAGCAATTATCGCAGCTACTTGAAAAAAAGGCAAGGATAATTTGGGAAATCTTTTGAGAATTTTGCATGACTTACTACCCGTGAACAGTCAAAAAACGACTGTTCAGGGTACAGATCGTCCGATCCAAGAAAAAAAATAGGAAACGATCTTATGAGCGATTCAATAATCAATATTATTCTCAATACTGTCAAAAAAGGCGGCGGAGACAAGGAAACCTTAACCGGTCTCAAGAAATTATCGGCCGGCGTGAAAGAGTTCACTGGATTCAACATTGGTGCCGTCACTTCCATCGGTGCTGTGTCGATGGCAATGGGCAAACTGATAACCTATACCCGGCAATCCATAGATGCCACAATTGAGCATAACTATGCAGCGATGGAAAATGCACGTGTCACTGGCAACCAAGTGGAACAGATGTCTCGCCTGATGGAGGTTGCCGATGACGCTTTTGTTCCCATTGATCAGCTTACAAAAGGACTAAAAACCGCCACTACCGATGGAATCGATACCTCGATTGCTGGAATTTTGAGATTGTCCGAGCAGTATCGGGCGCTTCCAGATGCTACAGAAAAAGCGCAGTTCGTCACCGAGACCTTCGGAAAGAAAAACGAAGCGATGGCGAAGCTACTGGCCCTTGGGCGGGACGAGATCGTCAAACGCATGGGGGCTGTAAGCAATTCCTTGGTGGTCGATGAAGAAGCGGCCAAGATGACCACCGAGTATAAAGAATCATTGGATTATTTGCAGGATTCGCTGGCGGGAGTTGGTTACAAGGTCAGTAAAGAAGTAATGCCCTTTATCTCGGACCTGAATACGGTTATGGGATACCTGATCGATAAGGCTTCCCAGCAGCAGGGCTCTTTTGGAACGCTTGGACGGGTGTTGTTTGATGTTGCTTCTGGCCCATTTGGCTTATTGATCGAATCGAACAGACTGGCAATTGAAGGGATTGGCAACTGGGCTGACAAGATCCGCGGGGATGGAATTCCGGCTGCTGAAGACCTGGGTAAGGAAGTTGGTGAGGAAAACCTTGCCGGCGACGTGAAACAGGTCACCCAGTATTTCAAGGATCTGACCAAGGAGATCATTTTCAATCACCTGGCTTCAAAGATGGATGCCGGCGCTCAGATGGAACTGGCACGGCAAATGGGATTGATCAACCGTGAGACTTATGACACGTTGAACTCGCTGGACGCGTTGAATGCAAAATATGATACCAACGGCGATGGGGTACTGCAGCTCACTGAAAAAACGAAGGAATACAACGCTGAGCTGGCGCAGATCAAGGGATACCAGGACTCGCTGGTGGATAAGACCATCGAATATGTGATCCATATTTCAGAAATCCGGGATTCGAATGTTTCCACAGTTGGCTTGAACGGGCAAGGTCCGCACAATGCGTATATTGGAATGGCATCTGAGAACCGAGCGGTTGGCGGTCCGGTGCAGGCAGGGCATCCTTACTGGGTGGGTGAGGAAGGTCCGGAGCCATTCATCCCGGCGGTGAATGGAACGATCATCCCGCATGATCAGGCGTTTGGAAATGTGACGATCAATATCAACGGGGCTGGTGATCCCAAGGCGGTGGCACGTGAAGTGATGCGCGAGATGAAACTGCAGGGAGTTGGCAGGTAATGGAAACGATCGATCTTCAGATCCTATTAAATGGTGTGGATATCACGAGCCATGTTGATCTGAGCGTGCAAGCTCCGTCGATCATAAGCGCAATTGATGAGGAGCTGGATACGATCACGCTGATTGTCCAGGACGGCGATAGCCTGGGCATCAAAGGCTGGCAGGAACTGGTGATCAAGGATGGCGCGACGGCTATCTTTGGCGGGTATGTTTTGACCATTGAAAAAAAACCGGGAGCTGACTTTACAAAAAACGATTACTCCATCAGTGCATCGGATTATGGTGCTTACCTGGAAAAGGTACAGGTTCAGGATGTTTTTGAGAATCAAACAGATGCACAGATCCTTGGAAGTATCTTTTCCGGGTCTGCAGATTTGGCTGGTTTTGATGGGTCCACTTACGTGGTGCCGATCCGGACCATTCCGCGGGTGGTGTTCAACCGCAAGAGCGTGCGAGAGGTCATCAACTGGCTGTGCGAACAAAGCGGCGGCCACTGGTATGTGGACGAGAACAAAAGACTGCATTACTGGGCGGATGTTGAATACCGCGCCAACTTTGATGTGACTCACGATCCAACGGATGCTACCAAGCAAACTGTGGAAAACGTGAGGGTAAATGGGGATGCCTCCGGAGTGGTGAACGTGGTGGAAGTGGTTGGCGGGAATGCTCTGGGTGGAGATGATACCTTCATTTACACGCAGGGGCTGTTATCCGAGATCCTCAACCTGGGAAAAAAAATATCACCTAAAGTTGGTGAATCACGGATCATCGTGCGCCGAAATGAAGGCGGCGCGACTACCAACCTGCTGGTGAATCCGTCCTTTGAGGTCAACATCACGGATGGGTGGACACAATACCAGGCGGGCAGCGGGGCAGCCTGGGCACAGGATGCCGCCAAATACAACCAGGGAACGAAATCAGCAAAGATCACAGCAGGCACAGCCATGGCTTGTTTGCACAGCGCAAACATCACTGTGAACCCGGGCGAACCGCTCACAGTACAGGTGATGAGCTGGTGCTCGGTGCTGGGTAAAGCGTCGATCGTGATCTATGATGTGACCGGTGCAGTGGTGTTGGTTGAGACTCTGAGCAGAAAAACCAGCGCATGGGAAAGACTGACTGCCACTTATATCAATACTTCCGGCGCAGCGATGACCCTGCGGGTTGAGCTGCGGAATAATGCGACAGACAGTTCCACGATCACCTATTTTGATGCAGCCCAGGCTGAAAAACTGGCTTACCCGAGTGCATACTGTGATGGCTCTCTTGGAACAGGATATTCCTGGAGTGGGACCGCGAATAATTCAACCAGCGCACGGGTGAACATGCCGGTTTGGGTGACTTTGACAGTAAAAACGGGAAATATCGATACCCTGGGAGCCCGGAACGAGGTGCTTTATTTTGACAGTGATGGAAAACTGGAGCAGGAAACTAACTGGCCAACCATTGCCAACGGCATCGAAGTGGACGGGCAGGAAGAAATCCCGGTGCGGGCCGTTGTTAGAAATTATGCAAGTTATGCGTTTTACGGGAAGTGGTTCAAAGCAGTGATCAATGACAGCGCGATCATCGATTCAAGGGTGGCAAGGATCCGAGGATCCACAGTGCTGGCGGAGAACTCTTACGAGACCGAGACCGTGAGTTATGACGTGCGGGTGCCGGGATTGAAAGCCGGGCAGACCCAAAACATCCATCTTCCTCACCGCGGGGTGGATGGTGATTACCTGATCAAACGGGTGACAACAAACATCGGAATTGGCGGGCAGATCGTAAGTTCAGTGGAGCTGGGAGCGGTGGATCAATCGCTGGTTGGGCTGCTGTTGCTGCTGAAACGCTCCAGCGCTGGAGAATTTGATCTGACCAACGATGAGATCATGGACAATATTTTGGATTTTGCAGATTCCACCACAATCACCGATAGCGGGGCAACTGTGGTCGGCACAGATGGCCCCTATCTCTGGGATGTGGCCAAGTGGGATTACGCGAAATATGGAAGCGAGTAAAGATGATCACTATTGAAAATAAGGTCCACGTTCAAGGAATTGTGCAATTAAGCACATTCACTCCCGGGGTAATTCCGCTTTTGATCGGACAGGGATTGAGTTTGCCTGAGGCTATCCGGATGGCGCGAGGGCTGGGCTACCAACGGAATCACATTGAAGTACCTAACCTGGTGACAACGGTTGGGAAGCAGTTCATCTCCAGGAGAATTACCGGGGAAGAAACGGTTGCGTTGAAATATATGGCAATTGGAACCGGCACCACTGCGCCGGCAGTAACTGACACTAAACTCGTGACTGAAAGCATGCGAAAACTTCTAACTGAGTGCGTCCAGGGCGACAACTTTTTTTATTCCTCCGCCTTCCTGCTTGCCAGTGAATGCGCGATCCATATCAAAGAAGGCGGGTTATTTGGGGGATCAACCGCTTTAGCAGCTGCGGATTCCGGCTGGTTGTTATGCAGGTTTTTACTGGATTTTGATAATTCGTCAGATCCTCAGGATGTAACAATTCAACACACCGGGGAGGTGTCTTAATGACCATTCCAATTTCACCAAATGTTGAGATCAAGAGCTCCGAAGTCAAAGGACTGGTGGGGCTATCCAACTCATCTGCCTATCTCACGCCGACAACGAGTTACCAGGAGCTGGTGGCCGCGCCGGCAAGCGGGGTGCGCAGGGTGAGCCAGATCGTGCTGAAAAATGTCGATGAAAGTGTTGCCACTGTTTTTTACCTGAAACTGGTCAAGAGCGGCACGGATTATATCGTGGTACAGATCGAACTGGCTCCATACGAAAAACTGGTGCTTGATTTCCCGTGGATCCTGGATACCAATTCTTCTCTGCAGGCAAAGGTAGCGGCAACGTGCAGCGGGCTGATCGTTGCCAGCTTTGTAACCTGGCTTGGGGGACAGGAAGTGGCGAATTTCACCGGGACGAGCTGGGCTGACCTGCTGACCGTCCCGGGTGGTTCTACTTATGCTACTTTGGGGCTCGCGGTCGCAAATACCTATACTGTCACTGAAACTGTAAGCATCCAGGTGATCAATGACAGTTCAACGCAGATGTTTAGGGACAGCAAGACATTGGGACCGGGTACGGTTTGGTTCCTTGAATTGAACCTGTTGATGGGTGCCGGGTGGAAGATCCAGGTCAAACATGGAGCTTCAAGTTATACCGGAAGCGCTTTGGTAAGTTGGATGGAGGTTCCATAATGGTTAATGCTCTTTACTACGATCCAGTTTTCTTTGATGCCAGCTGGGGATTACATCACCTGGTGAGAATGGTCAGGAATGTGATCGCCAGGTTGATCCTGAGGATTGTTGGGGCTTCATATTCAGGAAGAACCCAGCTCGCCAGGCATTTTACAAAGGTTATTGATATCACAATTACTCCAAAGGCAATTGCGGTCGAGGCAATTTGGACTGGGTATAGATCTGGAGCTAGTCAAACTGTTACGATAAACATCCCTGCAGTAGCAAATCCTTATGTGGTGGTCTGTTCAGTGATGGAAACGACTGCCTCTGCCAGTTTTAGTGCTACGTTGAACGGTGCGGCAATGACGGAACTCACTGGCGCCTTGGCTAATCGGGCAGTGAAAATATTTGGTCTTATTCCAGGCACTACAGGACCCCAAGATGTTGTGGTTACAAGTGGGGACGTGAAAACACACAGAGTTTCGGTTTACCTTCTTTCCGGAGTCAACCAGACCACACCGACTTTGGATGCGAAAACCGCCACATCAAATGGAGCGACGAGTCTTACCACTCCATCGATGTCTGCTTCCCAGCTTGGTTTGATTGTTGATTGTGCAAGTTTCGTGTCAGGAACAGTGTCCTCGTCCAGCGGGCAAACTGAAACTACAGTAAATTCCATTAAACATTCCGGGACTTTGATTCCGCCAGCGACTTCAACGACTACAACCTGGGGTACAACGTCCTCGAGCGCCGGAAGAATATGCGCTGTTAGTTTGAACCCGGCATAAAAAAGGACATCTTAATAATGTTGAAATTTTCTGAGTTTCCTGTAAGAATCATCGATGTTTCCCAGTTCAATGACAACGCGGAGACGGATTATAAACCCACTTTCGAGAAGTTGATCGCTGAAGGTTTCCGCGGGGTGGGTATCCGGGTGGGGTACGGCATCGTCGAGGACCGCATGTTCAGGTGGTACTGGGAAAAGGCGAAGGGGAAGATGGATCGCGCGCCTTATTTCTATTTTGATTTTTATTCCCACAAAGGCACGGGGATGAGGATTGAGGATTGGGCGATCGAGCAGGCAGCTTTTTGCGCGAACCTGCTGCGGGCGGATCCAGGGGAAATGAAGTTAAAGATCGATTGCGAGCCTTCCATTTTTGACAAGATCACACTTGTGAATGCCTCGGAATACGCACGCGGGGTGAAGGCGTTCATCATGGAGTATTTCCGGCTGACCGGTGTGTGGATCGAAATTTACTGCTCGCCAGGGTTGCTGTGGGTTTTCGGAGATTGGTTCAAGGATCTTGATCTGTGGCTGGCATGGTACAACCGGTTGATCACCTGGAAGGATATTCTCAACAAGGTGGCAAGTTACAAATGGCGCGGGCAGGTGCGAATCTGGCAGTATGCCAGCGATGGGGATATCAACAATGACGGCATCGCGGACGGACTGCAGCTTGGATTGGAATCCAAGTTCCTGGATTTGAATGTTTTTCTTGGAACAGAAGAGGATTATTCAGTCTACTGCGGTGGTACGCAGGTGGTTGAACATCCAGCCAGCGAAGATCCGGAAGATGAAACTCAAGCAATTCCTGCCGGAAATACACGGGAGATCGCGGTCAAAAAGGTGGCCAGTGTGGTGAACATGCGTGCTGCTCCGATGGCTGGGCCGTCGGTACCGATCTTTAAGGCTCTGCCAGTGGGGACCACGGTGGAATGCTTGGAACGAATTCAAAGACCGGGCGAGATCTGGTGGCGAATCGGTCAGGGTCAATATTGTGCAGAGCTGTATAACGGTATGACATTCCTAAAATGAACTATGGTGTTTCCACAGAAACGGAGAGCTCGTGACTAAAGGCAAGGCGAATCGTAAAGTTCAAGTGGTTGAAACGGATACGCACGGCGGATTCAGGCTGGCGCTGATGAATCCAGCTACGATCCTGTTCGATGAGGATGAGGTTGGGAACCTGGTGCCATGGCAGCCGGCAATGACCAAAAGCCAGGAGTATTTGTGGAAGTTCAGAAGTCAATGTATCAAGGATGCTTTCGAGATCGCGGACGGGTGCGAAATGCTGGTGCTGCACCTGGGTGATGCCTGCCAGGGAAATAAGTATCAGCAAGGCTGGGTGAGCACGCGGCTTTCAGACCAGGCGGTGATCGCTGATTACAATGCTCAACCGTGGTTCGAGTACAAGCATCTGACCCATTTTCGGCAGGTGATCGGCACCCAGGCGCATAACGCGGGCGAAGGCTCGCTGGAATTGATCCTGGTGAGATATCTGCAGGCAAGGTTCCCGAAGGTGGACACGCAACCGTTGTATCATGGCTTGCTGGAATTTGGGGGGGTGACAACAGATTACGCGCATCATGGTCCACATCCGGGCAGCAGGAACTGGCTGAAGGGGAATGTTGCGCGGTTCTACCTGCGGGATTTCATGCAGCGGGAGATCATGAACGGAAAGAAGCCGGCAGATCTGGTGCTGCGCGGGCATTATCACATGCCGGTGTATGAACTGCTGGAAATGAAAGGGCACTCGAGTGAATTGATGGTGCTGCCGTCTTTCTCGATGTTCAATGATCATGCGACCCAGGCAACGCAGAGCCAGAATGAGATCACGCACGGACTGGTAGTTTTTGTGTTTGAAGACGGTAAGATCGTCGAAACGCATCGAATGTATTCTGAATGCGATGTTCGAAGAGTGGAGGTGTTATGAATGATCAAATTGCCGGTGAGATCAATGAGCTGCTGCAGGAGCTGGTGGCTGAGCGCGGGTTGAAGAAACCAGAACCTGGGGATGTAACGGCTGAAATGATGGCCAAGGCGACCGGGTACAAACCGAAGTATTGCGCGCAGCTGCTGAGGGAAAAAGTACTGGCGGGTGTAGTGGAAAAGGTAAGGGTGCTTGGTCCAGACGGAAGCCCGATGACTGTTTACAGGAAGGTGAAGAAATGAGAGTGTTTTAGCCTCATCTGCCATGTGTAGAAAGAGATCTTACTCCGCCTGATCAGCGGAGTTTGCATATGAATGTATACAAAATTTAAGATTGTAGACTGGAAATATCACATCCCGCGTTGTACAATATTTCTATGTGGGCCAGGGATCTTCGGAAGTCAGTGTTACTCCCAATAATACTTTGCAGGTTCGACTCCTGCCTGGCCCGCTGTTTTTTTCCTTGAAAATTAATTGATTTTGTGCTATTATCTTTATGGGAGTAACACTAACTGCAAAGTAAATTGACAAAAGGCTTCCCGCCCACTGTCAGCCCCGCCCCTGAGAAGGGGCGGCGTGCTTTAATTCTATAACTGTGAATCATAAGTCGAATTAAACACAACTTCTGGTTCAAATGAATACAAAATGGGCTTGTTTGTATTCATTGGTGAAAAGATGTATACAAACTCAATTGATATATCAAAAAAGTTATATCAGTAATTTTTCTGTTTTGCAATTCATGCTTTGAGGGTGTTAAGTAGTATTTTACAAATTCGACCTAAATTTTAGGTTATATAACCCCTTTTTTGGTTGATTCAACAGGCAGGATCTGACCATTTTCCAAGGTCCACTGAATGCCCTGGTAAAAGAATTCATCGTGGGAGTGCATTAAGGATAGAATGTCGTCCCTTGTGAATTGCATGCGGCGAGTGACCGGGATATGTGGGTATGAGATCACCCCAACGACCAGATCAATTTTGCCGGCAGTCATCGAGAACTTCTCAATTTTTATGGTAGCAACAGGTGGCTGGGGGAGTTTATCAGTCATGGGAATAGAAAAGACGCTTAGAGCGTCTTTTTGGTGGTCCAGCTGGTTATTTTTGATTCAATGATCATCGAAAAAATGTATCTATGTGCAGGTGCCTCCACGGAGCTACGACCCTTAGACGCATTTCTCCCGCCGCCAGGATTGGAGTTTCCTTTATTCCCGGAAGGACCCTGACCATCTCCGGAGCTGGGCGCAAGATCATCGCCAGGATTCCAGAAGAAGACCATTGCGCGGACAATATCACCATCTCTTTCAGCCATGATCTTCTGAATGCATTTTTGCAGGATCACCCTCTTTTTGCCGATATCCTCGGATTCCATCAATTTCTTGACCTGCTCAGCCAGAACTGCCGCCTGCTCAGGAGTTCTCGCGATAACGGTCTCCCTGTTCTCGATGGCGCGGAGGCGGTCCAGCTCTGCGGATAGCTGGCGCTTGGCGATCTCAAGTTCTTCCAGGCGGGTGACCAATGACTGCGGCGCGTCTTTCGAAGATTCGATCTTGTTCAGAATATTGGAGATTCTCTCTTCGTTATCCTTCAGTTTGCTGCGAGTTTGGCTTTGCAATTTTTTGATCTCACTGACCGAGGCGGATTGTGACCTGGCGATTTCAATATCGCGCCGGCTGATCACGTTAGGATCGAGCACGAATTCTCTCAACCCGTTGATGGCCAGCTCCTCGAGATCCTTCTTGGGAATGCGCCGTGCATCACAGTCCATGCGGCGGTGCGCCCTGGAGCATTGGTAATATTCCAGGTAGGTGCCGTAGCGGGTCATGTGCTGATCGCCGTTCATGATGGATCCGCATTTGGCGCAGTAGACCAGCCCGCTCAGCAGGAAAGAGCTATTCGCGCGGCGCGGATGCTGGGTGTTGGCAAATCGTTTCCTCGGATCGTTGAGGTCCGTGTTTGAAGTGTTCAGGTCCTGCACGAGCTTCCAGGTTTCCTCGCTGATCATAGCCGGCGCGTAATCCGGAATGACGGTTTCTCCAAAGACCATTTCACCGCGGTACAGCCGGTTCCTGAAAAACGTGGCATAGGATCCGCGGGAGTCGAACAGGTGAAGTTCATCATGGATCACTTTGATGGGTATCTTTTTTGCCCGCATTTCCCAGGCTTTTTTGCACACTTCCCATGATTCTGGATCTGGAACCCACCTGCAGGCGGTGTGCGGGCTGCCATCCCTCCGGCTGCCGATCTGCACCTCTTCCCGCTTGAAACCACGGGGCGGGATGCCGGGAAGGGTGCCGTAATTTTTCAGATTATAGTGAATACCTCTTTTTACTTCCATTGACAGATCCTCGAGAAAGCGGGCGTTCATCCAATCGATCATGGCTTCATAGATTCGGCCGTCGATGGTATCCGGAATGTTATCGTTGATGGAATGGACGATATACCCGCGGCGGCGCAGATCTGCCCTGTAGAACTGGGCATCGTCGATCTGGCGGGCAAAACGGGAGAACTTCCACAGGATGATGCCCTTCTCCTGGCAATTGGGCTCGTGGAAGTGGTGGATCATGCGCTGGAAGCCGGCACGGTCGATGGTGGATGATCCCGGGGTTGCAACGTCAGTGAAGACCTGGCTGAGCGTGAGCCTGTTTTCGGTGCACCACTTTTCTACCTCAGCGCGCTGTTGATCAACAGAGAGATCTTGCTCATCACCGCCAGAATCACGCAGGTAGGCAGCGACGCTGGCTCCTGCAGGGAATGGGGAAGAATTGGAAGTCATAAATATTTACCGCTAAAAAGTAGAACAGGATTGTAAAATAGCAGCGATGATGGAAATCACAACTAGTAAAACAATGACTGATTGAATTGTCTTCAATGCCCGGGCGGACTGTTTGGCATATTCTTCAAGCATCATGTTCTGACG
Organism: Pelolinea sp.; assembly: GCA_012797975.1. Classification (GTDB taxonomy): domain Bacteria; phylum Chloroflexota; class Anaerolineae; order Anaerolineales; family Anaerolineaceae; genus UBA4781. The sequence goes on from JAAZOD010000033.1 coordinate 16,332, forward strand.
AATGATCCTTGCCAGCTTACGATCGGTGGTAGGAAAACGCTGCTCCAGGAAATCCAGGTGTTCATCGAGTTCGATCGAATCCAGGCATTCCTGGTGATACGGTTGGCCATCCTTCATTTGAGCCTCATAGGTGCCAATCTCTTTACCACAGCGCGCACATATTTTCTTTTCTGTAGCCATATTTCCTCCTTATCCAAGTCCTAAAGCTGCGCAGGCTGAGATGATCACACCCATGCCAGCAACGCATACAAAGATGATCATGATAGTTTCAATGGTGGCAAGGTGTTTTTCCTGTTTTTGGTTCAGGTGGTAGATTTCCTGCTGCCACTGGAGAATACCCAGGATCCGCGAATCATTATCCGGGAATTGCGTTTTGAAGGTCTCGGTGGTCAGTTCGCGGTTCAATTCATCAAAGCATTTTTGATGATAGATCTCGTTACGGTAATATGCGATCGGCCCATAGATCGGCTGTTTGCATCGCGGACATGCTGGTTTTTCTTTTGCCATTATTTTTCCTCCGTTTTGAATATTTCAATGATGAGACCATAATGAGGTTTATCAGCAGTACCTCCGACAACCTTCTTCACAGCGGCTTCAACGGTATGGCCGGCATCAAGAATTGGGGCGAATTCTGCAGCTTGCTCTTTGTTGAGATAGCCAACCTGATGATCGTGTTCTTTACTTAGAAAGCCTTTTCCACGAACCCATACTCCAATCGCTTTTTTGTCATATTTGTTATTTGGTTCACGAATTAATTTGACTGGAATGCCAGGTTTACAGAAATTTTTAATTTCTGCCTGCCTTGAGGTGCCATCTTCATTGTCGTAGGATTCACCTACAATTTGTGCTTCGATTTTTCTGATGTAAGACACTATCCCTCCTTTTTAAGTTGACAATTAGAAAAAAAGTTCTATACTATTATTTACACACTTGCCGATACCTGAAATGGGGTTGAATGAAATACAAATTCGATGGAACTCATTACATTTCTTTTCGTCTTTTTGGATGGACTTTTACGATTATTTTGCAGAATAACCGTCATTTTTCTCGCGGAGCCAATGGGCGAAATTAACTAGCTCTTTTTGTCCCTCGGCCCCAAGGTTGTCATAAAGATAATTGAGCTGGTCCTTCTGAATTGTGGATTCGGGCACCGGAGGAAGTAAGCCGGCGATTCTGAATATGGTCTCGATGGGGATATCAAAAACCTGGGCAATAATCTTTAATGTGTCCGGACTTGGCTTTCTGGTTTGATTTAATAGCATACTGACGCCGCCCGTGGTCATTCCTGACCTTCTGGCGAAATCAGCCTGGCTCCACCCTCTTTTGCTCAATTCCCGTTGGATAAATTCACTAAATTCAACCATTTTGTTCACATAATTTAGCATATTATGTACTCCATATGGTGAGCAAAATGCTTACACCTATTGACATTCAATAAAGAAAGTGCTAATATATTTACAGATGTGAGTAAAACGCTAAAAGATTTGAGGTTTGATGAAGACTGCTGCATACAATCTCCTAGATGAACAAATTGCCTGGATCAAAAAGAAAGCTGAAAATCAGGGCAAATCCACTGCATCAGCAATTGTGAGAAAAATAATCAGCGACGCAATGGAAAAAGATGCCCAGGAGATCAAGGATCACGAATGTGGTAACGAGCTGGTTTCGACTTCATGAAACCAGAGTAGCACTTCCTGCCTGGTTGTGCCTTTCGGAGCGATTCGGGAGGGAATTGGGCAGGGATGAGGAAGTGTTCCGGGTCGGATCCGGAGCGCTTCGGGAGGAAAAATGACAGCACCAAGGGAATGGCCTAACGATTTTGGAAACCTTCGCAATAACATGGCAGAACTACTCAGAGAAAACATTGAGTCTTTGATGGCAATTCAGATCAGTAAATTGACCGCGGACGAAGAAAAGAGTATCGAAAGCGCAATGCGCAATGATATTTTGATGCTGCGTGCTCTTGAGAAGGCTGGATCGTTGACTGATCCGATCAAAGAAATTGATAACAGGATCCTGGCGCTTAAAACGCACATCACGTTCGCATCTGCCAGAATCTGATTTCAAAGCACCACACTCTGCATTGAGCTGATCCGGTTTATTTCCGGTGAAGCCTCTGGGAGGGGATTTCCCCCCAGTTCCCTCCCAGAGCCGTAGAGTGAGATGGGGACCAGAAGAATAGGCCGCCAAGCGCGGCGAGGAGAAGCCATGAATATGACCGTTGCAAGAAAAACATTCCTGAGAGCACTTCGAAATGGCGAGTTTGCCAACGCCAGGCGCATTGCCGGCATGGTGATCAATTCACTGCGGGTGAAATAAGGATTCGCCATGGCCAGCCGGATCAAGAGCACAGAACTGCAGATCGCCTGGGCGCCCACGCCGCCAGAACTGGTGGAGCGGGTAGGTGAAGGAATTATGGAGCTCTTTGACTGGCTGGAAGACCTGGCGAAGGATGAGAAATCAATGGCAGAGGATAAAGGATGAACCAGGTTCGAATCCTGGCTGCCGTTCATACCCAAATTGTGAGGACAAGGGTTGGCATTACCGCGAGGTGTAGAGCATAGCTCTTTAATCAACCCGGCCATCTGCTGAATTTGCGGCAGCCGCGGGATGACGGTAAGCCGGAGAGTGTAACCGGCAAGGAGGAAAGATGTTCGGATCATTTGATAAGGTTCCTATCAGACGGCTGGAACAGCACCTGAACCAGGTGGAAAGCCTGATCTCCAAATATAGCGGGGACAACGACACAATCATTGGAGCGCCGTTCGTGAGATACGCGGATCTGTTGATCCTGGGAACCATCAAAGTGCTGATCAGCGAGATACAGCTCCTGCAGCAGCGCATGAACCTGATGGAACAAAAGATCTTGAAGGATGAAGAATCCCATGTCAAACAAACAAATTGATACCCACACATTCAACATTGGGCAGGAGCTGCACCGCCTGGCAAGCATGCCGGAAAAGGAAAGCCAGAAACTTGAACAGGCTGTGCTGCAAGTCTTGTTATTCCATATTGGCAGAAAGAGTGCCATAAGTGGTGCTCGCATGCTTTTTGAGCTTAACGGGCAGGGTTTCGATATGAAGGAAACCCGTTACTTTCGTGAGGTGATCAACAAACTGCGTAAAAAGGGCTACCCCATTGGCTCTACCGGCGGGGTGAAAGGTGGGTACTGGATATGCCAGAATTTGGCTGAATTGGAGGAGTTCTTGAATAAGCAACTCCACGGCCCTGCGGTGGATATGCTGGAACAGGAAACAGCAATTCGCAAAAACGGGAAACGCTTCTATGGCTCACAGATGAGCTTTGTAAATTAATCTCAATCTTAGGAGATGGCACGTGATCAAGAAACCGATCCTGGTAATTGAAAAACGCAATGACGGCAGCACCAAGAAAGAGATCCGCGGGATTTATCGATCAATAAATTTTCCGATGCCGAAAGTGGGCGACCCTGTGCGTATAGTCAATAATACAGAAGGAACCGAATTCTCGGGTGTAATCAGCGCAGTGAACCTGCAGGCACGCACCTACGATGTTCAATATTTGAAAGACGCTCCTGACAAAAATATACAGGATGCGCTCGCCCAATTATTAGAAAAACCAGTTCTGAAGGGCTCGCTATGAGTGAAACAAACCGCACCATCACCAGCGCGATCCGCAGCTCTGAGAGCTTTTCCTCGCTGAATTACCAGCAGAGGGATTTCTGGCACGGCTTGATCGCTGTGGCAGATGACCAGGGACGGCTGCGCGGTCATCCTCAATGGCTTAAGTCTGCGATCTGGCCCTACGATGATGTTCCCATCGAAACGGTAAACGAATACCTGAATATATTTTCCAGCGGTGAAGATCCGTTCATCCATATTTATGAGGTCAAGGGGAAAAAGTATATCCAGATCGTGAACTGGTGGAAATATCAGCGCATGACCTGGGCTGGTCCATCGGCTTTACCGGCTCCAAACGGATGGACGGACCGCATGCATTATCACGGCAAAGGCAATGCCATCATCACCCTCAACTGGAATCATCCCGGCGGGTTCACAAAACCAACATCAAAGCTAGACAGTGAACTGGACAGTCGCCAAGACAGCAAAGCAGACAGCGAGCTTGCTTGCAGCGATGGTGATGTTAATGGTGATGTTAATGATGATGGTGATGGTAATGGGTCTGCATGTGCTGATGCCTTGCTTGTGCCAAGCAAGGAAGGTCTGGCTGAAGATCAGCCAGCGGTTATTTCAAAAAAATCACCCGGTTTACTTAGCCAACAACGCCAGCGCAAGATCTTCCAGGAGGCACTGGGGCAGATGCAGCAGAATATGCCCAAAGCGGACTTTGATACCTGGATGCGCCCGCTCAAACTGGGGGGGATGGTGGGCAACACGCTGCGCGTGATCACTGTCAATAGCTACGGGCGGGACTGGATAAAATCGCGGGCATCGCCAACGCTGGAGCGTATTTTGAGCGGGCTGGCTGGTACGGATGTGAAGCTGGCCGTGCTTGCGGAAATGGAAGTGCCTGATCAGGTGATGGTTTAACAAAAGGATTGTTTCCGTGGAAACGGTCTCCGGTGTAAACCAACCGGAGTTAAAAAGAATGATAGCAAAAAGTGATAGCACCAGGGATAACATTGCCAGATTTAGGAAAAAGGAAGGAAGTGATTCTATGAGCATACAGGAAATCGAACTTGACCGGATACTCCCCAACCCATTCCAGACCAGGAATAGCGAGGATGCTGAGCATATTCAGAACCTGGTGGAGAGCATCCGCATGCACGGATTGATGCAGATGCCCACAGCGCGGATCTCCGCAGGGAAAGAGATCTCGATCAACGGCAGTGATCCCAAACCGATGGTGGAGCTGGCTTTCGGGCATAGCCGGTTCGCGGCGTTCAAGATCCTGCGCGAGCAGATGCCGGCAAGTTTTGGCAGCATGCCGTTGAACATCGTGGAGCTCACTGATCTGCAGATGTTCGAAATGGCAGTGGCTGAGAACCGCGAACGCAAAGACCTCACACCGATCGAGGAAGCCAAGGCTATGCAGCGTTACCAGGACGAATTCAAGAAAACGAGCGCCGAGGTTGGCAAGTTATTCCACCTGAGCGACAGCGCCGTGCGCGGGAAGATGCGCCTGCTGGACCTGCCGGTGGAGATCCAGGACAAGGTAGGTCGTGAGCTCACCGAAGGGGCGGCGCGCGAGCTGCTGACCTTTGAGAGCCTGCCGGATGTGCTCAAAGCTGAAAAAATTTGGATCAATGGGCAAAACATCACGCTGAAAGAACGAATTGCGGAAATGGTGCAGGAGGGAGCCAGCCAGGATGAACTAAAAAAAGTAATTGATTCCACAGTGGAACATAAAGCCACTGAGATGAGTAAGAGGGGCTGGAAGAACACGGACGAGCTGCTCAACCGAGCAGGTGAGAAGATCCGCATGTGCAAGGGCTGCCCGTGGATGATCACACGCAATGACACCAATTACTGCCTTGATAAAAAGTGCTACGAATCCAAGCAGGATGCCTTGAAGCTGGCGGTTCTCAACCAGGCAAGCCTGCTGAGCGGCATCGCGATCCTTGATGAGGATAAAGAGGAGTATTCGCATCATACCAGTTTCAATTATGGGCATGAGGCCAAGCTGAAAGAGATCCTCGAGAAGCGCTGCGAGAACCTTCGATTGAAATTTAATAAATACGGGAACAGCAGCACGGCGCTGGTGGAAGGTTTCGAAAATGTAGATGTGGTTTGTGATAAACGCGCCGGGCAGTGCACCTGCCTCAAGGCGATGCAGTCGGGGGTGGATCTGGCATCTGGAGAACAGGGGATTACCGAGGAGGAACGCAAGGAAATGCGCCGGCAGATGAAAGAGCAAGAACGCATTGACAGAGAACAGCGTAAGCATATCGAGCGGCAAACAGAGATCGCACTTACCCGCGGGTTAATGGATCACTGCCTGGAAGCGTGGAAAACAGCGCTTGGAAAATTGATCTATGACAAAGAAAGTGAAAAATGCGGATCGTTTCTTGAAGTGCTTGAATTTATTTCCAAACGGGTTGTAAGTCATACAACCTGGGGAGACAATCGCAGTGTTCTCAGGCAATGTAACGAGCTGCTGGAAAAATGCGGATTGGCAAAACTGGATCTGGTAATTGACGGAGATGAAGCGGAGCAGATCGAGCCCGTCTCGCAAACTTCGCTCGGGGGCGCAGAGATCGCGGGCAAATCCTTGATGGAGGTATTCGAAGCAGACGTCGAGCCAGCCTCAGAGGAACTGGATAAAGGAACCTGGGCTCCTGAGGAAGAATTCTCAGAGTGCACAGCCAAAACGCTTAAGGTGGCACATGGCAAATGATCTGTTGAACCGCTTGAGGAGTGATGGCGTGCAGGTGCACCAGGAGTATGTGGCTGGCCGGCTGGTATGGATCTGCCGGGGGATCATTTTTGTGACATTGGAAAAGCTGGAGGAGTTGCTCTATGGGAAAAAAGTATTTATTGGATCAGTGCGTGCGGGAGGAGTTCCTGCAGCTGGTGAAGAAGGCGGGCAACAACCAGAAGAAACGCGAGGAGGCGCGGAAATTGGTTTATTCGCGGATGTGCGGAAGAAAAGTGGACGGCGTGCGTTGGTGGAACGCGAACCGGGAAGCGTTAAAGGATGAGATGAAAGAGCTGGAAGCGAGGGTGGCAGCGTGAAACCATTAACCACGAAATTCGCGAAAATTTCAAAAAGAAGTGAAAAACCAAAATTTGGATTTTTATGCAAGATCATTGGTCATTCGTGGAAGCTCAAGGCGCGCTGCCGGAATGCACATTATCAATCGATCAAGGGCCGGCGCTGCGGGCGGGTAATGCTGGTGAAGGGAAGAGTGAAATAATGTCGATTGGCAACCGGATCTCACTGGCATCTGGGAAACGACTGGCTGAAATGGTTGTCAATCATCTCAAGCCTGATTGTGAGCGCATAGAAATTGCCGGCAGTATCAGGAGGCGCGCTGAGACCGTGGGAGATATTGAGATCGTATTGATCCCGCGCAAGGTTCCTATAGATCTATTTGGCAACGAGGAGTTTGGTCATCAGCGGATCGAGGATGTGCTTTCTGCCAGTGGTTATATGTTCTCAAAGCGCGGGATGTACTTCAAGCAAGCGCGGTTGCCTTCCAGTGATGTGATTGTAGATCTCTTTTTGACCACACCGGAAAAATGGGGCGTGGTTTTCACTCTCAGGACAGGCAGCGCCTGGTTCTCGCATAAATTAGTGACGAAAAAACGCGAAGGTGGAATGTGCCCAAGCAATATTGATTTTGTCGACGGGAGGTTATGGAGGTCCGGGTTGATACTGGAGACGCCTGAGGAAGAAGATGTTTTCAGGGAGCTTGGACTGGAGTGGATCGCTCCGGAAAAGAGGAATTGAGGATGGGAGGATTATTTCGGAAGATGTATCGCTTCCCTGTGAAGTGCGGGTTTTGCGGGAAGCCCACTGATGTGATGGCTTTCGATGAGGTGGATGCCGGCAGACGGCTGACTGAAAAAGGCTGGCGAACGATGAAGATCACCCAGGGGAAAGGCAAGTCGAAAAAGGAATCGAAAGTATTGGCTTGTAAAAAGTGTGCCCGCGAGTTGATCACTGCCCAGGAGGAAGCGAATAAGAAGATGAAAGTGGTGAAGAAATGAATGGAGGCAAAAAAATGAATATTCCTAACAATCAATGCCAATATCCTGGAAGTGAACACTTGATCGAAGATACTTCAATGTCAGGGGGCAGCGTTATCTATCAAGATAATGATCATGGTATTCCAGAAATGATTAGGGTATGCGATCAACATTACAAAATCCATATCTTGAAGTATTGGCCGGAATCATCCATCGCTATGTTTTATCGAAAACAAGACGAAGGCAAAACCATTCAAGCTAGTCTTTTGACAAACATTGGAAAGGATGGTACACGATGAAGTGTCCGGTTTGCGGTGGATTTGGGATGTTTGGTTATCTTGGTTGTCGTCTGTGCCACGCCACAGGTCGCATATCCTTATTTCGCTGGCTGATGTGGTGGATAGGAGGGAAGAAATGAGTTACGACAAAGAGTTTCACGAATGGGCTAGGTTACATCCTGCTGATGTGAGTGCGGTTGGAATAAACGCTCTGCTTGACGAAATAGACCGTCTGCAATCCGAGAATAATAATCTGAAATTAGCCAGTGATAAACTCTATTACCTTATGATTGACAATCCAAAAAGCAAGAAGTTGGCGGACGCAGTATTAGACAGTATATATGGCAAAGATTGGCGATCCCTTCCCCAACCGCCAGAGGAGCAGGAATGAAACCAGAAGTCTGAAAGTTGGTGACAAGATAAAGTTTAAATCCGATAAAAGAAAATTTACTGTAAGAGCAAAATCGGACAGATTTTTAATTTGCACAAAGCCATTCAATCTTGAGCATACCGTTCTTTATACGATCGTTGACTTAAAAAGATTGGTGAGAGGGCGGGACAATTTGGTTTTTGGAATTTATGATTACGCTATTCAAAAAGACATCGACGAGTGCCTTAAACAATTGATGGAAGATGAAAAAAGCGAATACTGTGATGGGCTGGAAGTCTCACATCGACATTCAGTAATGCTTGATGTTGAAATGCCAAAAGAGGCTTCCAAATGAAACCACAGACTATGGCATTATTAACGAGCGTACTGGCGCTGAATGCCCTGGCAAAGCCGGCAGAGCGTGAAGTAGAACTTCCTGACCGCGGCAGGGAGGACCCGAAGGTCAAACGGATGAAGAAGATGGAAGCTAAAAGCCGTAAGATCAACCGGAAGATCGCGGGGAAGAAGCGCAAGTTCTCAGGGAAAAGGAATAAAAAGAAATGAGTAGTTTCTTCTGGCTGTGGTGCTGCCCGGGTGCGATATTTATTGTGGTACTGGTGTGGGGATTGATCATCCTGTGGATCTGCGGGTTTACGGATTCACCAGCTGCGCAGATCAGAGATGCCAACGCCCAGGAGCATGAGCAGCAGGATTAGCATGCTGAGGACGATCGGAAGGGTGATGTTCTCGATGGGTGTGCCGAAATATATTTCAATACAGGTTGGCAAAATATTCCAGACATTGACCCAGACGACAAACCTATTAATTATCAAGAAACAAGAAAGGAATTTAGGTCAAATGAGCACCGATCTAACATACGAAAAAGCAAACCCGCCGATGAGAGAAAAGTATGTATGTAGCGATCAAGATAACATCGGCTGGGCTCTTGGAAAGGTTCAGCAATATGCAAGAGAGAATGGAATTCTCATGTACGTAACCCGCAAGCACGGATTTTATTGGATGACCGACATGTTTGTACCAACCGGTAAACGAGTAGCGATTGTGTACCCTGGCGGAAGAACTGAATTAGGGTGTGCATACGAAGGCAAGAGGACTAAATGACAATCTCTTCCCTTACGAATGACGAACTGGACAGGATGATTGCTGGAAAGTGAAGGGAATTGATGCCATTAATCATATACACCGAGCACCAGGAGCAGGCGGAGCTGATCCGCTGGACAAAAGAGCCTCACACGCTGCGGCTTTACCCGGAAGTGGAATGGCTGTTCGCGGTGCCGAACGGGGCAAAGCTGCCATACACGGGCAAGGGCAAGCAGCGCAGAAGCCGGCAGGCCGTGATCCTCAAAGCCGAGGGGTTGAAGCCTGGCGTGCCTGATCTGTGCCTTCCGGTGCCAGCAGGCGGGTATCACGGGCTATGGATCGAGATGAAAAGTTTCCGCAAAGGCGCGAAAGTGAGCAAGGATCAGGCGGAATGGTTGAAGCAGCTGCAGGTCTACGGGTTTTGCTGCAAGGTATGCGTTGGTTGGGTTGAAGCCAGGGATGAGATCATGCTGTATTTGAACAGCCGGCATGACCCCGAGACCAGGGCAAGGTTTGGGTTAGAAGAAATTAAAACATTTGAAGTTGGGGAAAAATGAAAAAGCCAATCAGAACAATCTTTAGCATTCGTTTTCCAAAAAAAGCCAGGATTGATTTGTTCAATAAATGGCTTCGTTTTAGAGTTCAAAAGCTTCCGGGCATGTTAATTATTAACCTAGGATTTCTTCAAGTTACTTATTATGCAGGTCTAACTACTTACACTCATTTCATACAAAGACCAAGATAAGGAGAGTAATCATGTTTTCACAAGTAACGATCATTGGACGGCTTGGGAAAGATCCGGAGCTGCGCTTCACGCCCACCGGGCAGCAGGTGGCAACCTTCCCGGTGGCAACGGACCATCAATACACGGATCATTCCGGGCAACTGGTGAAGATCACCACCTGGTTCAGGGTGGCTGCCTGGGGGAAGATGGCCGAGAATTGCAGCAACTATCTCAAGAAGGGCAAGCTGGTGATGGTGCAGGGGGAGCTGAGCCCGGATGCCAAGACCGGCGCTCCGCGGATCTGGACCGGGGATGATGGCATGGCGCACGCGACCTATGAATTGAATGCGTGGATTGTGAAGTTCCTCTCTCCGAGTGATCATGCTGCCGGGCAGCCTGTTGAGCCGGCAGAGATCCAGGGCGATGAGAACGAAATTCCATATTGAGCGCTGAGCCATGACGGACATCCTGCAGGTGATCAAAGATCGGGAAACGGCAGCGAACGCTGAGCTGGAACGCATCAAGGCGCTGAGCGATGACAGGGCATGGCTGGAAGCCTCCTCTCATTTTGCCGGCACGGACGCGGAGATCTTCATGCAGATCGTGATCGCGTTATGCCCCAATACGGATCTATCCTTTTGGAGAGAATACCGCAGGCTGAAAAAGAAAGTGATCACCGTGCATTACAAGAAGTTTGAGAGTGATTCCTACCAGGCGGCTGTAGCGCGCGGCTGGTTATGGGACCGCTGGGTGGTGAAGCATTTTGACTGAACATCCGTGCGACTACCAGGAATTGCGCTTCACGCCCAGGGAGTTGGAGGTTTTGGGCGGGCTGGTGCGCGGCGACCTGCAGGTGGATATCGCAGAGAGACTGAGGATATCCGAGCGGTTCGTGGAGCGGCTGGTCGCACAGATCAAGAAGAAGCTGGGAGATGCGCCTACCTCGGCGGTTGCAGTTGGGCGGGCAGTGAAGCTCGGTTTGGTGGATCCTTTTGATACAGAATATTGATGGCGGAAATCCGAATGTTGAAAAGGGAAATGAAGAGGTTTAGGATGTAATTGCTTCTTCTTTTTCCTCCTTACTGGCGGTGCAAGGGAAGTGCCCGGAGTGGTGCCCGGGCATTTCGCTTTTAATGGCGGATTTCCGAACCTATAAAAAGGGAGTGCACTCTTGTATCCTATAGCTGGATGTATGCGTCTGTGGGCGTTTACCATTTAAGGAGGATGAAATGTGGCAGGAATTCTTATCCGGATTTATTGAAATATTCTTGAAGGCAGTCTTGCCAGTGCTTGCAACCGCGCTGGCAAGTTTAGTTGCTGCGCTGATCACCAAGGGGATCAACTGGCTGAAATCAAAGCTGGACTTGCAGATGCAGTTTATCCTCAATGAGGCGGTTAAGTCAGCTGTTCTGGCTGCTGAACAGGTCCACCTGGTGGATGCAGCGATTATCAAAAAGGATTACGCGCTTGATTATGCCACCAGGTGGCTGGCAGCCAGGGGATATAAGATCGACCTTGGGCTGATAGGCGACGCGATCGAAGCCGCGGTATTGGAGCAATTCAACAAAGACCGAGCCGCGGGGTAAGCGATGGATCCCATTGATGCAACCTCAACAATTCCAATGACGGCCTGGGAACAGGCGGCCATTGTCGCGCTTTTTGCTGTTGTTTTTATTGCTTTGATTGGATTGCTATTGAAGTGGTTTTCCAGGCAGCAAAGTTCCTGGCAGGGCTTCATGAAAGAGCAAAACGATAGTTGGCAGAATTCAGTCGAAGCGCAAAACGAGTCATGGCAGAAGTGGCTGGCGGATCAGAACGCAAGGGAATGTGCCTCAATGGATAAAGTGACTGAGGCGCTCGATAAGCTGAGCGGGAAGATCGATGCTCATGATAATCGAGTGGAGGAACGAATCAATGGCGCAGTGGAATCACTGCGGGCAAGGAAGGCTGCGAAGTAATGCCAATGGCTGGAATGAAACCGTGTATGTATCCAGGCTGTACCGCGTTGGTTCAGTCTGGTTCGCTTTGCCGGGTGCATCGCAGGGTGCGTGAACGCCAGCGGGGCACGGCTTTGCAGCGCGGGTATGGTTACGAGTGGCGCGCGATCCGTGAAGCGTTTCTACAGAAACACCCCTGGTGCAGCGATCCGTTTGGTGTGCATAGTGAGCCGGTCCTTGCGACGGATGTTGATCATAAGGTTCCGCTCAGCTCGGGGGGCACGCATGCAGACACCAACCTCGAAGGAATGTGTCACAGCTGCCATAGTCGGAAGACCGCATTGAACGATGGCGGCTTTGGCAATCAGAAGATTGATCATCAAAGGGGGGGGGCATGAGAAAAGTTTCCGATTTTCATTTTGTAATCCGTGCGTGTCTCGAACGCGTAAAAAACTCCCCGATCAGAATTGTATAACGATGGATGCCAACAAAAGCCGTAAGTTCAGAAGTGATGGAAGCCGGGAGTGGAAAGCATTGGACCCGGGCGGAAAAGGAAGCCAGGAAAGCCGCAGCGGAAGGGATAAAGCGGAAAACCAGGCGCAGCATAAATGCTCCAGCATGGCTATCGAAAGACGCGAAACAGGTTTGGAACCGCGTGCTGTCTTCCACAAAGGGTGTGGAGCTGCTGGACAACATGGATACCGAGATCCTCGCGGTGTACTGCGATTCTTACGCGGCCTACAAGGATCTGACGCTGCAAGAAAACAAAACCTTGGACGATATCAAGGCGCTCCAGGCATACTCGCGAATTATTGCTCAGTATGCTGACAAGTTGGGACTAAACCCAACCTCGCGCGCAAGATTAGTGAAGAAAAAGGCCGACAAGATTAAGGATGCTTTTGGCGAAAAGTTTGATAAATGACTGAGAAAACTGTTCACCCATGCACTCAATATGCGCTCGACGTGCTCGACGGGAAATATATCGTTGGGCAGAGCGAGAAGCAGGCATGCAAGCGGCACCTGGATGATCTCAAGCGAGAGGGAGCCAAGGATTTCCCGTGGGTGTTCAATGAGGAAAAGGCCAACCGTATATATGAGTTTTTCCATTATTGCAATCATATTGAGGGTGATCCTGAGCTTGTTGGTCGCCCTATTGAACTGGTGCCTTTCCAGAAGTTTTACCTTGGCTGTATTTTTGGCTGGGTCCACAAGAAAACCGGGTACAGAAGGTTTGAGAAAGCCTATATCCAGCTGGGGAGAAAGAACGCCAAGAGCACGGTTGAAAGTGGAATTGTTCTGTATTTGATGATCGGTGATGGCGAGGAGAGCCCAAGGGTGTACTGCGCTGCAGTTGATCGTCAGCAGGCGAGGGTAGTCTTTGACATTGCGAAGTCGATGGCTGTTCAAAGCCCGGATATTTCAAAAAGGGTAAAAGTGCAGGAAGCGCGGATCTCGCACAATGTGCGCGGCGGGGTGTTGATGCCTTTGTCGAAAGAGACGAAGAACAAGGATGCTTTCAATCCCTCCGGAGCTGTGATCGATGAATACCATGCTCACCTGGACAGCAAGATCTACAATCTGCTTTCTTCGGCAAGGGGGCATCGCGCTCAATATTTGATCATGATCATTACCACTGCTGGTGAGGACGCAGAAAACAGTCCATGCTTCAAGGAATATGAGTATTGCAAGCAGATCCTATCAGGAGCGATGACCAACGAAAAATATTTCGTCTATATCTGCGAAATGGATAAAGATGACGACGAGCACGACCCAAAGAACTGGATCAAGGCAAACCCGCTTCTGGCTACCCTCCCAAACGGGATCGAAGCCCTTAAGCAGGATCATGATGAAGCATTTGAATCCAAAGATCCGGACAAGATCAGGACGTTCAGGATCAAGAGACTTAATAAGTGGGTCTACGATTCGGCCAGCGGATATATTGGTGAACTACTGCCAGAGTGGGACAAATTGTCGATTCTTCCTGTGAGCAAATCGACGCCGGAGCAGCGCAGGGAAGCGTTCATGAACCTGGTTGATGGAATGCCGTGCCTCTTCGGGGCAGATCTGGCGAAAAGGATCGACCTGGTGGGCGCCGGTTTCGTGTTCTATCTGCCAGAAGAGGACAAAATCGCGGTATGCGCAAAGGGATTTTTACCTGCATCGGCTGTGCTTAAACACGAACGAACTGACAAGATCCCTTATCGGGACTGGATTAATGATGGTTGGGTCGCAATGACCGAGGGAAACGTAACGGATTATGCCGCGGTGGTGGATTACCTGGAGAAAACTGAAGAAATGGCACATTTAAAAGTGCAAGAGGTTGCCTATGACCCCTATAACGCTACTCACCTGGCATCAGAACTAATCCGGGAGGGCAGAACATGCGTTGAGGTGCGGCAGGGCGTGGTGACCTTGAGCGAGCCAACCAAGTTATTTAGAGATTACATTGCTCAGGGTAAGGTGATTCACGATGGCAGTCCGGCGTTGAAATGGTGTCTGGCGAATGCCAAGGAAGTTCACGACAACAACGAAAACATCAAGTTGAGCAAGGAAAACAAGGATGATACGCGGCGCATAGACCTTCTGGCTGCGATCATTAATGCGATGGTGCGGTTATCTGTGCTCAAAGGCAACAAATTCAAGGATCTCAGTGATGCGATCTTGTCTGAGGAGTTTGGGTTCTGATGAAAACTCGTAAATTGATGAGTGAATATTGGAATCTTTACAGAGGCAGACCCGCTGCAGTGCTCGGGGGTGGCCCGAGTTTGCCCGAGGATATGAAGAAACTGCCGAAAAATTGTGTTTTGATCGCGGTGAATTACCATGCGCTGGAGCTCTGCAAAGCGGATTTCATGGTGTTCAACGATGAACCAGACAATGATCTGATGATGGTCAAGGCCGTGGAAAAACATGAACAGATCCTGGTATCTCCCGGTCCGCTGTCGGATATCAAGTTCGATGAGCCGGTGTGGGTAGGTTTTTACAGCTCGAACACGGCGACATGGTTCGCGTTATGGATGGGATGTGATCCAGTTATTTTATGCGGGATGGATTGTTACCAGGGTGACAAAGCCTATTTCCATGAGTATGAGGATAAACCTCATTTTCACTATCCACTGGAGCATCACATCACTCCCTGGGTGGAAGAAGCCAAGAATATGCTGCCAAATTGGCAAAGAGTCAAAGTTATGTCGGGTCCGCTCGAGAGAGTTTTTGGAAAGTACCAGGTGACAGAATGATGAAGTTCAAGTACCTGGATGATGTTCTTTTGCTGGTTGGGTGCGCGTGCGTGGTTGCAGGTGTTTGGCAAATCAGCATTCCAGCTGCATTTATTACCAGTGGAGTGATCCTGATCGGGTTGGCAGTAATGATCGGAAAGATAAAGGGTAAACATGATAATCAGTGAATTCTTAAGTTCAGATAAGCCAATCAAAGAAGATCCGAGGAGTACACCCAGACCGGATTATGCACCTTCGTATGGATATAGTTCAGAAGCTGGTGAAAGGGTATCTGTCAATCGATCACAGTCTATTGCCACGGCTTACCGCGCTAAAAATATCATCAGCGACGACGTGGCCAAGCTGCCGTTCCAGGTGATAAGGAAAATGGGACGGAATATTAAGCAGGTGCAGCCTGATCCAATTATCCGCAATATGGCGTACCTGCTGCAGGTGAGTCCAAACGAATGGGGCTGGACACCTTTCCAGTTCAAAAAAGCGGCGATCGAGTGGCTGTTGTTCTATGGAAATACCTATATCTGGAGTCCTTCGAAGGGTCCGCGGCAGTTGCTGGTTCTCCCTGCCGATAAAACCGCGCCGGTGTTCGATATGAGCGGTAACCTGTGGTACCGGCATACTTTCAGCAACCAGCAGACCTCTTATATTCCTTCGGTGGAGATCCTGCATTTGTTGATCAATCCGGATTCAACGGGTTTTATTGGGCGCGGGGTGATTGCTTTTGCGCGAGAAACCTTTGGACGCCAACTGGCGGCCCGTAAAACACAATCCAAAATGTATGCCCAGGGATTCATGCCAGCAGCGTATATCGAAATGGACGGCGAGGTCAACGCTGAAGCCCGGAAAAAGGTTCGCGAAGCCTATGAAGAAACGCTGAGCGGGTCTGAAAATGCTTACCGCCTGGCGGTTTTTGACAGCCGGGTGAAAAAATTCGAGCCAATCGATATCCAGTTAAAGGATGCACAGTTCCTGGAGAGCATTGACGCCACGGATCGGGACATCTGTAATTTCTTTGGGCTGCCAGAGCACATGCTGAACCGCGGCAAGGAAGCCTACAACTCGAACGAGCAGAAGTATATCGAGTATTTACAGGGAACTCTGGATGCTTACCTGGTGCCCTGGGAAGAGGCTGCACGGATCCGCTGGCTTTCGAGGGAAGAGCAGCCAAACACGTATTTTAAGTTCATCCGGGAAGCATTACTGCGGATGGACAGCAAGGCACGCGCTGATTCGATGGCGGTAAGAATTCAAAACGGGATGATGACCCCGAACGAGGCACGCGAAAAGGATGATATGGGTGCTTACGAAGGGGGTGATCATTATTACATGGCGGGGAACATCCTGCCGATAGGAGAGACTAATGGAAACAAAACCAAAATTGCTTGAACCCATAAGGTGTTTCGATGGAAACGCCAAGCCTCATGAGGCGTTCTGGAATATCCGGAATGCAACTGATGAGGAAGAAGCCGTTATTGAGCTTTACGGGTATATCTCAGAATATTCGTGGTTTGAAGATGATATAACCCCGAAAATGTTCAAAGAAGACCTGTTCAATGCAGGAAATAACGGCCCTGTTACTATCCGGATGAATTCCTACGGCGGGGATGTGATCGCAGCGAGCATGATGTATGCCATCATCAAGGATTATCCAGGTAAAGTGACAGTAATCATTGATGGAATCGCAGCCAGCGCGGCAACCGTGGTGGCGATGGCAGGAGACGTGGTGAAGATCCAGAACACCGGATACTTCATGATCCACGATCCTTCGGTGTCCTTCATGTTTGCTTCGTTAAATATCGAGGACCTTACCAGGCTGGCTGGATCACTTTTGGCAGTGAAAGAGGGAATCATCAATGCGTATGAGGCTAAAACCGGACTGTCCAGGAATCGGCTTTCGAATATGATGACCGAGGAAACCTGGATGGATGCAAACAAAGCCTTAACGCTGGGTTTTGTGGATGAGATCCATCAAACTGAAAAATCACTTCTGTTGAGTTTGCCTGCCAATGTGGCAGTGGTCAATGCAATTCAGAATTTTGAGCACGTGCCTCCGGAAGTAATGGAGGCAATTCACCAGAAAAATCTCTCTCACACGCCGGTTTCGAGCAAACCGGCGGTGGATGACGAGATCCAACGCAAGGCGCAAGCCCTCCGCGAAAAAGTAAATCAAATCTTACGAAAGGAGTAACACAATGAATGACCTCAAACCTATTTACGATAAGGTAATTGAGAAAGGCGCGAAAGTGCAGCGAATCGCGAGCGAAATCAACGAGCTGTTCCGTGAAGAGTCAGAAGAGAGCATACTCAAAGCGATTGTTGATAAGGGCCCCGAGCTCGACGAGGCACAAAATGAATACGATGAGGTATTTGCCCTGTATGAATCCATGCAGAAAGCAACCCGCCCCAACGATATCGCCAAGAATTTTGTTCCTGTCTCTGACACTGTAACCGAACCACCGGAGGACTCTCAGCCCACGGTGATCAAACGCGCGGAATACAACAAGTTGACCCCTGTTGACCGGGCGAAATTCATCCGCTCAGGCGGATCCATTGAGGATTAATCCTCAAATTCTATTCAAAAGACGTGAACTCAGGAGGTTCTAATGTCTAACACTTTGACCGGGTTAATCCCCACCATTTATGAGGCAGCGGACGTTGTTTTACGCGAGCTGACCGGTTTCATTCCTGCTGTTACTTTGGACGCTTCAAGTGAGCAGGCTGCAAAAGACCAGACCGTTTCTTATCCAGTGACCCCGGCCAACTCTGCCGCGGCCATCAGCCCTGCGGCAACTGGTCCTGATCCTTCAGCACAGACCGTAGCTGCAGCAACCATGTCGATCAACAAAGTTTACAGCTCGAAGTTCTTCTGGGAAGCAGAGGAGCAAAAATCCCTCGGCGGTATGTACGCCAAGATCCTGCGCGATCAGTTTGCTCAGGCCATGCGCGTTCTCATCAATGCCGTCGAATCTGACCTGGCGGCCTTGTATATCTATGCAAGCCGCGCTTACGGGACTGCAGGAACTACCCCGTTCGCTTCAACTCTGGCAGATCCTGCCCAGGTTCGCAAGATCCTGGCTGATAACGGAGCTCCGATGAATGACCTGCAGCTGGTCATCAATACCACGGCTGGCGCTGCATTAAGAACCCTTGCTGCTCTGAATAGTTTTGCAGATGCAGGAAGCAAGGAACTGCGCGAACGCGGTATTCTGTTACCGGTTCATGGCTTTGCAGTCCGCGAAAGCGCCCAGGTGAAAACTCATACCAAGGGAGCTGGTACTGGGTACAAGGTGGATCTGACCGCTGGTTATGCGGCTGGGTTGACCGCCATCCACGTTGACACCGGCCTCGGTGAAATCAAAGCTGGCGATATCCTCACTAACTCTAAGACTGGCCGCGATACTAACAAGTATGTGGTCAAGACTGGTGGAACAGGAACCACCGGGGTAGACGTTGATATCGTTCTTCAGAACCCTGGTTTGCGAGTTGCCTGGGCGAATAACGATGATCTGGCGATCGGCAACTCTTACGCAGCCAATATGGCATTCGCACGCGAAGCGATCCACTTGCTGATGCGTGTACCTGCCATGCCGGACGGTGGAGACGCCGCGGACGATGTGACTGTGATCACAGATCCTCAAACCGGAATTTCCTTCCAGGTGGCAATGTACCGCCAGTACCGCCGGGTTGCCTACGAAGTAGGCCTGGCCTGGGGCGTGAAGGCTGTGAAGCCGGAAGCCATGGCGATCTTGCTCGGATAAGATCATTTTTCTCTACGAATTGGCAAATCCATTTCGGGTTTGCCAATTTCAAGAGGAAACAAGATTTTTGAGCAAAATTAGACAGGAGAGTAAAAAATGGCTATCACATATTCAGATGCAGTTCTTAATAAAGGCTATTCGGAATAACATGTGGAAATAGGTAGGAAATGATCATTCCGAATCGCAGTCACCAATGTAGAAATCTTCACACCGCTGAAGTAATCAGGGCGTGGCCTTGTGGGTGGAAACATGTAGTACGCCTG
Source organism: Pelolinea sp. (assembly GCA_012797975.1). GTDB lineage: Bacteria > Chloroflexota > Anaerolineae > Anaerolineales > Anaerolineaceae > UBA4781. The sequence goes on from JAAZOD010000033.1 coordinate 35,630, forward strand.
CTGGTCTCTGAGTATCCCACGGCGGAGGGTGGTGGTTTTTGCGTTTTCCGGTGCATAGAGAATGCGCGCCCGGATGACCTCGAACGAGTAACCCCGGCCCATGCGGTTCGCCAGCTTCATCAGGCCGTTGAGGGATTCGGTGTAAGCATTGGTGGCCTGGTGGTCGAAGTAAGCGAAAATCTCATTCCGCCAGTTCTGCATTGCAGTAAGAAGAGGCCGGAAGGCAAACAGCCCATCAGCGGGGATTTTGGTTTGCCAATTGGCATATTGCTTTTCGGCCTCTTTCCGGTCTTTGAGTTCCCAAATATCGTACAGTTCCTCTTTGAGTTCGTAAGTCTCTTTGAGAAGCGGGAAGGAGCCAAGCCAGGAATCCAGCAAGATCAGGTCTTTCGCTTCCAGGTCTCTTTTCCTTCTGAGAAGGATAAAACGGTCGTGCATGAGCTGGCGGCGCTGGCGATCAGAGAGATCCGCTCGAACGTCCTTCCGAACGGCTTCCAGCGCATCACTCGCCATCCTGATGAAGTGGAACTTGTCCACCACCACCTGTGCTTTTGGAAGATGTTCATTCACGATTTCTTTGTAAGGCGTCCACATATCCATGCAGACGAGTTCAACGCGTTCCTTTTCAGGCAGCTTCTTGAAGAACTTAACCACCTCCACCTTCTTCCTGTTTGGAATGAGATCGAGAATACAGCGATCCTTGACGTTGCTGAATACTCCACGATACCCACCGGCGATCTTAAGCTCATCGATGCCCAGCCAGTAAGGAGCCAGAATAACCCGTTTCTTTTCCTCGCGCTCCACGTACTCATTGAAAACGTTGCGGATTGTCTTCTCATCTACCCCGATTTCAGCA
>JAAZOD010000034.1 GCA_012797975.1 Pelolinea sp.
ATGTGACAATATTTATACTAGTTAAGGATAATATTTTCGCGCTTCTCAAAGGAGAGTTAATACCATTGGTTTTATTACCCAAAAGTGTGTTTAGTGCGATGAAATATTTTCCATTTTATTACATCGGTTATTATCCTGTTAACACAATCATAACGGGCAATATGGGATCAGTGTGGTTAGCAATAGCGGTTCTTCTCATCTGGATAATTTGTTTGGGAACATTTAATAAACACTTATTTGCCAAATATAAAATTGTGTACGAGGGGACAGGGCTATAATGAGAAGAGAGCTAAAAATTATTTATTGCCTCATCAAGCAAAAACTAATCAGACAGATGATGTACAAAGAATCATTTATAGGTGGGTTCTTTGTAAATTTGTCATTGTTCGTTGTCCAACTCATGTTCTTTGCGGTTATTTATGACAATACCTTCTTGATTGGAGAATGGAGTAAATATCAATTTATATTTTTCATTGGAACTTACAATTTAATCATTAACTTTGCAATGATGTTCTTTTACTTTGGAATTATTAAAATCCCACAACTAATTAGAAATGGGAAAATGGATTATTACATCCTTAAGCCCTGCAATTCACTTTTATACATAAGTTTTGAAAATTTTGATCTAAGTTCTTTTCCTATGGTAATTTTCAGCATCATAATTACAATTTACGCGGCTATCTCTGAAAATACACGCTTGGACTTACTAAATGTGTCATTGTATATAGCACTGCTTTTTTTAATGTGCTTATTGTATTACGATCTACTTGTATTAGTTAGATGTATATCATTTTATACTGTGGATATTTCAGGCCTTGAAAGTGTTGAGTGGTCATTAACAGAACTCAATATGAAGATTCCGGGCACTATGTATAAAGGATTTTTAAAATATCTATTTTGTATTATTTTGCCTTATGGTTTAGTAGCAACTATTCCAAGTTATGTTTTCTTCAACGGCATAAGTACTAAAGTGGCACTATTTATAGCATGCATAGTAAGCTTGTTTTCATTCCTGGCGAACACTGTTTGGAAATATTCACTACGCCATTATAGAAGTGCAAGTAGTTAATAGAAAAAAAACAATGGGCATCGATTATTGAATTCTTATTTTTTTGTTTTTCCTTTGTATTCTGTACAGGTCATGTTATAATGGCTCTCGTTCGGGGCGTAGCGCAGACCGGCTAGCGCGCTTGCATGGGGTGCAAGAGGTCGGAGGTTCAAATCCTCTCGCCCCGACTCTTTTTTTAAGGATCCATGAACTCTCCCCAATCCCTCCAGCGCATTCAAACGTTGATCGCCGACTTTCAAGGCGATGGCGATGTGTTTGCCGAAATGCTGCGCAACGAAGATCTCCCCCATCTCAGCTTCAGCCAGATCAGCACATTGGAATTCTGCCCCTACCGTTATTATTTGCAGTATGTTCTCTACCAGCAGCCGGAACCCCTGCCCGATTATTTCACCAAAGGCAAACTGCTGCACCAGTGCCTTGCCCGCTATTATCAAGCACAGAAAGACGGGATCAACATAGAGCTGATCGACTTTAAAGAAGAAATCGTTGCCTTATCCAATCCCGCTTTTCACACCCATCTCTTGAATGCGCTGCAGGTACATTCGCAGAACCGCTGGCAAAATTGCGAGATCGTGGCCATCGAGCATCCTTTCGTCTTTTCGATCTCTGCAGGCCTGCCTCCGATGGTGGGCATCATCGACCTGATCCTGCGCAATGGGGAAACTATCCTGCTGGTGGACCATAAAACAGGCAGGAACTTTTATGAGGATGATGAACTGCAGGTGGCCATCTATTCGCGCTATATCATGGAAAGATATGGCATCGATCAATGCCGCTTGTTCTACGACCACTACCGCTGGGTGGAAAACCTGGAGCGCATTCGCAAACCCGCCTTCCAGCGCAAAGAGGTGAGCACCCTGCCTGCAAGCTGGTCAAGCTATTTGGAGCGCATCCAACTCGCTGCTGAAAAGATCGAAAAAATCCAGGCAGGCACAATCCTTCCATCCAGTCCTTCCTGTTTTCGCTGCCCGTATCGCCACAATTGCGACCGCGGTCATTAAAACTATTTCTTTTCTATCGGGATGATCAAATTGCCCTCGCAGGCACTGCACTTGCCGGGAGAAAGGGGCGCGTGTTTTGCCATCTCTTCCGCCCAGCAATCTGCGCACAGAACACGATGGCAGTTTTTGCATTCTTTTCCAATATATATAAAGATCACATTTCCCTCTGCATCGTGATAGACCTGTTCTTTGGTAACAAAGATGGACAACATCTTCCCGCACAGCGGGGTGTTTTGTTGCCATCTTTTTCTTTTTCCTTCTTTGAAAACAGCATTTTATTTCTCAATCCCCTTGTTTCACAAACTGCAAAAAATACAAAACTATTTCTCAGCGGGAGATTTCCTTCACCAGTAAGAAATACATTTTTCCATCTTTTTGTTCCTGATTTTCCAGCACCCATCCCTTTTTCACCCCTTTGGGTATCAAGAACATGAGCTCCTTCACACACTCCGGACAGGGGATTTCTTTTTCCATCCCATATTCCTTCAAAATGAATTCATCGTTGATCAGATTCGAGAATGGGATGCGCTTCTGCGGCTCCAGCTCGCGAATTTTCTGTTTTATCGGCTCTATCTTGGGATTGGAGATGCGCCCCTTCCCTCCACATTTCGGACAAGAGGGATTTTTATAGGTTAGAGTACATTGGAGCTGCCCATTGCGGATTTCTCTTTTGGGAAGATCGAGCGGAGGCAATTGCAGTACCAAGCGCTGCGCTTCGCGCCCAAATTCCTGCAGCTTTGCTTTGGGACGCTTTAGGTTTTCATAATCCAGGCCGATGGCAAACTTCCAGATGTTCTCATTGAGATAATCTTCTGCAAAGGGGCCGTAGTCAGGCCTTAGCTCTTCTTTTATCCGGTCGCGCATGGAACAGGCCAGCGCATAAACCGCTTTTCGCTCGGTCAAGATGTCTTGTGCCAGATTCAATTTCTTGATCACTTCATTGATCAAAACCTCATCTTTTTTCAACACCAGCCCCTTTTTGGACTGGAATTCCTCCATGAGATCGGTGATGCGGTCGATGATCTCGACCGGTGATGCTCTCACCTTCAGGTCCAGCGCTTCATACAGATATCCGCCATTGAGGTCAAAAAGCAATTGTTCTAATTTTTCCGGCAGGGCTTGTTTTTCCGGCAGGGTTTGCGAAAGGATCTTCAGCACATCATCCCGTGAAGACAATGCCAGTTCATTTTGCGGATCAAGATCGAGTGCGCGGGTGAAATTCCGCAAGGCGTTTTTATAATCGCCGGCCTTCCTGGATGAAAATCCGTCTTGGGCCAATTTTTTGCTGTACTGCTGGCTGATCTCTTTTTGCCAGGACCGCACCCAGTTATATTCCGGGTTCAGGCGCAGCGCATTTTCAATATCGGTCAGCGCTTCGTCATATCTTCCCAATAGTCCGTACATCTTTCCCCGATATGAAAGCGCCCAGCCGCTGTGCGGATCCAGAGCCACTGCGCGTTCGAAATCTTCCAGTGCTTTCAGATAATCTCCCAGCAAATAATAAACTTCTCCGCGATATGCGATCGTCCAGGCATCGTTCGTGTCTTTTTCAATGGCATAGTTCAGGTCAGCCATTGCCTGTTCGTAATTCTTCAGGTAACGCTGGACCACCCCGCGGCGCGAGATGGTCCAGGGTTTACGATTATCCAGCTCGGCCGCCCGGTTCAGGTCCTGCAGCGCTTCGGCATATTTTTCGATGATGCGGTAGGTTTCGCCGCGCCGCGAGAGTGCCCAGGCATAATCGGGATCCAGTTTGATGGCCTGGTCAAAATCTTGCAGTGCCTGAGGATACTGACCCTTCTGGCGATAGGCCTCCCCGCGACAGGCATAGATCCAGGGGTCCGACGCATCCAGTTGGAGGGCACGGTTGAAATCCAGGATCGCTTTGTCATACTCGTTGTGCATGCGGTAACTATCTCCGCGCTGAATGATCGCCCAGGTATAGCTGGGGCTTAAGGAAATGGCGTGATCAAAATCGGAAAATGCGCCCGGGTAATCATTGAGATTGCGATGCACCAGTCCCCGGTTGGCCAATGCCCAACTGCTGGAAGCGTTGATCGTGATCGCCTTATCCAAATCATCCAACGCTTCTTTGTTCCTGCCCGTTTGAAGATAAGCCACACCGCGCGCGGTAAGCGTTAGCGCACGGTTGATGGAATTCAGCGCTTTTTCATACCGTTCAAGATGGTGGAAGGTCAGGCCCTGGTTCACCACTGTTCTCACATTCTGTTCATCCAACACCAGCGCCCGGTTCAGATCGCTCAATGCTTGAGGGTATAGATTTTGTTCAAGATATACTCGACCGCGTGTTAAATACGCCCAGGCATTTTCCTCTTCAATTTTCAACGCCTCATCCAGATGTATCCGGGCTTCCAGATATTTCTTTTGCGCGCGCAAGATCTCCCCCAAACGGGTCATCGCCCAGGCATTCCCTGGATTGATGGCAATCGCACGTTCCAGGTCGATGATCGCCTTGGGGTAATCGTTATTGATCCGATAGGTTTCCCCTCGGCTTGCCAAGGCCCAATCATCTCTGCCATCCAGCTCCAGTGCACGCTCGAAATCCGCGAAAGCATTTGTGTACCGATTGATGTTGCAATATGACTCCCCCCTGCGCGCATACACCCAGGAATTCTCAGGATCCAATTGGAGCGCTTCTGTGAAAATCGTGATTGCCAGATCATACTTCTCTTCCAACCGGTACCGTTCACCCTGTTGAATGAGATTATCCAATTCGCCCTGTCCCAATGCTTTATCCATAGCAACCTTGATGGTTTTTACAAAACATCCTTCATTTTATAGGTATTTATTTTCTTCGCCGATCAATTTTTCCGTTTCCATGAAAGCGATCAATTCAGTGCAGCGATTGGCAAGCTGCTGATATAAACGTTCTTCGACCGGCCCTTCTTGCGGGATAGTTTTCATGGCGCTTTCCAAAGCCACGATTTTCGTTTCCAGTTCCTTTTTCAACCTGCCATTTGCCTGGACAGTCGCGTTCTGCCGCAAAGCATATTGCGCCTGTTTGACGGCACTGAGAGCCGCTTGACGTTTGGATGAGACCGCCTCGGGACGGACGTATTGCATTTTCGGCCCTTCCTGAATGGGAAAACCGGAAGTTTGAGATGGGATGGGCGCCGCATCGACGCGGGGGAAGGAAAGCGGCTTGGGGATCTTCTTGCCGATCAATGTGCTTAACCGTTTCAACTGCAATGCGTCCCCGCTGATCAAATCCCTGATTTCCAGACTGATGGTCTTGTCGGAATCCGCCTGCAATTGTGGCAAAAATCTTTTTTCTTCACGCGGATTGGTGGCTGCCACGAATTTATAGTCGCCCATCTGCGTGAACAGTTCCCCCTCGGGTTCCACCGCGCATTTATACAAACCGATCGTTATTTCCGATCCAGGCGGACCTTTGACGATGATCTCACCCGTAAAGGAGGCATCGCAGGGTACCACATCTCCGTCATGGATCAAAATCTCCCCTTGTGATCCCACCAAAAAACCGTAATCAAATGGAATGCGTTTGATGGTCGGATCCGGCCCGGCATGGTTGGCATACAAAGCCGCTCCGCGCGCCACCGCCTCCATCGGGTTCACCGGAAAATCGTTGGCATCGATTTCATCCAGTTCCCTGCGCACACTCGGGTTATCTCGAAAAACATCCCAAATCACTTTTCGCACGCACGGCATGTGCATGGGGCCGCCCACCAGCAGAATATGCTGGATATCCCTGCTGTCCAACCCGCTTTTTTGCAATGCAAATTTCACTTGTTTTTTAAATGAATCGAGGAGAGGTTGCAGCACTTCTTCCAGAATGATCCAATTCTTGTCATTATCCAGACAATCCTTGCGGGTACGAGCCATTTTCAAAAGAATCGTTTTGCCCTGATAGGTAATGTATCCGCGGGTGGCAGGCACCTGCGAAAGCTCGATCTTTGCCTGTTCCAGCCAAAGACGCAGTTTGTAGAAATCCGCCCAGCGCTCCCTGTCAAGGGTTGCCTTTCCATTGCTGAGAGATTCCATGTTGCCCAGGTCGTTCAGCAGGTCTTTCACTTCTTTGGGCACATCGCCAGCTCCAAGAATCTCACTGAAATCATCCGATAAGAACCGTCTGGTCGATTGCGCCAACAGTGGTTTGAAATCGTCAAAGCCAAAGGTTTCCACCGTGCGCATGAGCAGAAGATCATCCATATCGATGCCGCCCAGAGCAACATCGCCGCGTGCCGGTTTGGCTTCCACGATCACCGGCTTTCCTGAGCCGCCGGTCTTCAACAGCACCACCACGATATCCAACGTCCCTGCCCCCCAATCGATCGCCATGATGAAATTGGGGGTGGAGGTGTTCAACTGCAATCCGTAGGCGATGGCAGCCGCCACCGGCTCAGCAATCAATTCTACTTCTTCAAAACCTGCCCGCATGGCAGCTTCCTTGGTCTGTTCGATTTGCGAAGCATCAAAATAGGCAGGATGGGTGATCACCGCTTTGCTGACCTGCCCGGTGATCAACGGATTGAACGTTTCCGCGCTGTTCTTGATCCACTTTAAGACTTGCGTTGAAATTTGGGCCGGACTGAACTTTTTGTTCCCAACATTGATCACCACATTCCCATCCGTCCCACATTCCAAAGAGTAGGCGAAGCGTTTCACTTCTTTCTCGATCTGCCGGTAGGAACGTCCGATCAGGCGTTTGATCCCCCATACCACCAGGTCCGGATTGATCGCCATTTGCGCGCGAGCTTCCTCGCCAAAGGCAATGGCATTGCCGGAATTGTCAAACCGCACGAAGGACGGAAACACCTGGCCTTGCGGGGTTGGCCCGTACTGGCTTTTTATAATGGAAATATGTTGCGCATCTCCGGCAAACGCAGCACAGGAATTATAGGTTCCCAGATCGATACCAATCGCCAGCTTATTGCTCATCTTGCTCTCCATCAGAAAGTTTTTTCCTCTTTTCCCCTATTCTCTTCATCCAATTCCGGACCATTTCAATCAGATTTTTTCTTGTTCTTTCTTGAGAAGAAGAGGTTATCTTATTTTCGGAATCATTCTCTTCTTTCACTTCTTCCGTTTTATGTTGCGGCTCTTCGAAGGCCTCCATCGGAATCTCCTGTCCGGGTCCTGAAGCGTTTTTTTTCGAAAATTCTTCACTTTCTCCTTGAATGGATCTCTGCCCCGGCTCCGGATTTTCAGAACTTTCCTTTTCCACCTCGACGACCGGAACCGCTTTGGAAACGATCACCTGCGGACGGCGCAGGATAATGCTGCCCTGCCAGACATACCCGGCGATCTTCACCTCCAGGATAAAATCAGGCGGGTAATCGTTGGTTTCCACAACATCTTTCGGATCGCATCCTTCCGGCATCGGCTTGCCGATTTCCGGTTCCCAGCGCTTCACATCCTGTTTTTTAAGCAGGGCTAGAATTTGTTCTTGAACGACCGCAATCTCATTGGATTTGGGGTCCAAACTATCACAGTAATCCAATAAATGGATAAGGTTCATAAGAACAGCAGCTTGCTGCTGGCTCACCTGATTGAACGCTTCCAAAGTCCGCGTTAAATAGGTGCGCAGATGGACGCTCTCGTCTTGCGCATTGCGGAGATTCTCATCCATTGCCGTGGCACTCTGGAAAAGGGATTTCCAATCGGCTGCGTCGGTCAAATAAGAACTTTCTTCAGCAGGATCCGTTCGCTGGGTAAAAAATGGAAGCTTGATTTTTTTCAATAAAGCGCACATTTATCCTCCTTCGCAACTTTTCCCGTTCAACTCACCCCGATCATCTTTCCTCAGATGAAAGCTTGAACCCCATACTGCGCGGTTTCAACTTTTTTTGAGTGCTTTTTACATCTTCAATGGCCTGGCTGAAATGCTGCATGCCAACCACAATACCTTTCTCCGCGAAATCCTTTTCACGCAGTGCCAGCAGCGCAGCCAAACGGCATACTTCCGCAATATCAGCGCCCGAGAAATCATCCGCAGCGCGCGCCAGCTCGGGAAGGTTCACCGTTTTATCCAGTGGAATACGAGCAGTATGTACCTTGAAGATCGCTTCACGTGTGCCGGCATCGGGCAGCGGTATGTACACCTGCAGGTCAAAACGCCCCGGGCGCAGCAAGGCAGGGTCAAGCAGATCGGCCGCATTGGTGGCAGCGATCACAAAAACGTTTTCCAACGTCTCGATCCCATCCATTTCGGTCAATAGTTGATTGACCAGACTATCAGAGATGCCGCTCACGTCACGCCCGCGCACAGCACCCAATGCATCGATCTCATCAAAGAAAATGATGGCCGGTGCCACCTCGCGCGCTTTGGCAAAGATGAAGCGTATCTTTTCTTCCGATTCTCCATACCATTTGGAACGCAGTTCCGGACCGCGCACCGCAATGAAATTCGCCCCGCATTGATTGGCGGCCGCTTTTGCCAGCAATGTCTTTCCTGTTCCCGGAGGGCCGTAGAGCAAAAGCCCCTTGGCCGGTCGGATGCCGGCGGCTTTATAAGCATCCGCTTTCTGGATACCAAAAACGATGCTCTCGATAATAATGCGCTTGACCTCTTCCAAACCCCCAACCTGGTCCCAACTAATGTTGGGTGAAACCTGCACCATCACTTCCCGCATGGCCGAGGGTTTGACTACATTCAACGCAGTTTGAAAATCCTGCGCAGTGATCGTCAATCCATCCACGCTCACTTCCCCTTCTTCCAGCTTCTCCTCCGGCACAGCGTTGCGCAGCGCAGTGTAACCGGCTTCACGGCACAGAGCAGCCATATCAGCCCCTACAAACCCGACCGTTTTTTCTGCAAGATATGGAAGATCGACATCTTCTGCCAGGGGCATGCGCCGGGTATGGATCTCCAGGATCTGTTTTCTGCCTGCCCTATCCGGAACGCCGATATGGATCTCATGTTCAAACCTGCCAGGGCGCCGCAGCGCAGAATCAATGGAATTGACCCGGTTGGTAGTGCCGATCACCACCACACCTTTCAGTTCGGTAAGGCCATCCATGAGGGTCAGCAGGGTGGCAACCAGTCGCCGCTCCACCTCGCCCTTCGATTCATCACGCTTGGGAGCCAGAGCATCCAATTCATCGATCGTGATGATAGCAGGCGCATTCGCGCGCGCATCGTTGAAGATATCGCGTAGGTGTTTTTCGCTTTCCCCGTACAACGCACTCACGATCTCAGGACCTTGAATGGAATAGAACTTTGCACCCACCTCATTGCTCAGCGCTTTGGCGATCAATGTTTTTCCAGTCCCAGGAGGACCATACAGGATGACCCCGCGCGGCGCTTCAATCCCCAATTGCGCAAACGTTTCGGGGGAACGTAACGGGAATTCGACCAACTCACGGATGCGCCGTATCTCACGCGATAGACCGCCGATATCCCGATAGGTCACTCCCGTGGCTTGCGGAGCAGTTTCCGAGCGACTTTCAATTTTGATGGCGGTCGTTTCCCCTACGAATACGACCCCGGCCGGTTCTGTTTTGAGGACTTCCACATTCACGATTGACCCGCTCAATGTGAAAACGGGTATTTGTTGAGACTCTGAAACCACCCGTTCGTTCAGAAAGACTTTCAACAAATGCTCGCCTTCCGAACCCGACCAGGTGGAAGGCACACGCACCGAAATGCTTTTTGCCAGTGGAAATTCTTTTTTCTCGACAGAAACGGTTTTGCCGGGGCGCACTTTCAGGTGCAGCCGCAAGTATTTATCCACCAGGACGACCTCATCTCCCCCTACGATGGAATCAACAATGGCGCCACAACGGTTTTTTTCATAACCTAGAAGGACAGACGCATGATCGTTTTGGAAACTCCCAGCGCTGGTTTTCAGGATGACTTTCCCTGTTCCCTCCAGTTCAATCGCCTCTTCGATTATCATTTCCATGATTGATTGCCCTCCACATTTTACGAAAGTGCTGAATTGGGAACAGCATTTTGGTTGCTGGTTCTTTCCTCTGCAGCAAATTCATACGCAGAATCACGAAAAAAGAATCTAGAAAATTAATTCATTATACTTCAGTCTTTTTTGAATAATCATTTCTGGAAGTTTTTTATTGGATTACAATAGAGTGAATTCAACGAATAGTGCAATAAATTGAGGAGCGCCATGCCGAAGAAGAAGACGACCTGGAAAACGTTTGAGACCGACCATCTTTCCATTAACTTGCCGGATACGTTCATCGGCGGCCAACCTTCGCGCGATCGAAAAGAGCTGCAAGCCGAAGTTCTGGAACTGCCCATGGAGATCCGCAATGTTTTCAAAAATCTCTTCGCACAGCGCAACTTTGTTTTTCTGGCTGCCGATTGTGATTTCACCAATGAAATGAACTCCTTGACCTGCCTGGTGGTGCTGCCTGAGCCCATTCCTCTCATTCAAATCAAATCCAATATCGAAGGGTATGTTCGCTCGGTGAAAAAGAACCTCGGGCGCGATTTCGAATGTGTTGAAGAGAGTTATTTCGATTATCATGGGCTGCCTGTTGCCCGCCTGCTCTCTGCACAGCACGCCCCCAAAACGCGCAAGAACCCCGAACCGGCCATTACCCGTAAACATCTGATGTATACCTACCGTTTGCGCAAGCATTATTGGGCTTTTGATTTCATCGCTGACGCTTCCGTTTTCGATAAGTTCCAACCGATCTTTGAAGAAAGCATCAAGAGTCTGGTTTTCAAAGAGAAAGCAAAATAAGAATTTACCAGCCTGCATTTCTAATTCGCTCAGAGCAAAATGGGGGATGAATCTACCGCTATTTGTAAATGAACAGACTTTTGGACAACCCCATGAAGCTGTTCTTGTGGATGCGCTTCAAGGAGTGGGTGGGCATCGTTTAGTTTTATCCAGCTTTTGAAAGTTGCTCATAACCAATATTGAAATAAAAAATCTGCATACCTCGTGAGAATAAAATTTACAAAATAGTCGTAAGTTTTTTCAAAAATAAATGTGCACAGCTTCAAAATATATATTGAGATTCGATTGATGAGACCATTTCACCATTTTAAAATAATGGATTAAAATGTATTGTCATTGCTACTTATCTGAATTTTAAGCGGATGAGAATTTGAATACAAAAAGATATCCGAATTGGGGAATATATGGTTAATAAAAAAAACAGTCAAACTATTATTAATATTTTCTTCGTCTTTCTAATTATTATTTTCCTTTCCTTTTCACTAAAAATCATCCCCACATTTCCTTATTCGATTTCTCGCATTTTTATGGAAAAATCATTTCTTACTTTTTTAGTTATCTTACTATGTTCAGTTTTCATAACAAAGGTATTAAAGAACGATTTTGCAATGTTTTTCTTTTTATTAGTTTTGTTTTCGATGCCACTGTCTTTCATGTGGAATTCCGGGACAACAAATCAAGCAATCATCGGGGGATTGATTCCTCACCGCGATAGTATGTATTATTACTTGAATGCAAGAAGTCTGAATGATGGTTTTAAATTCAGTGCTGCCTTACCTGGTAGACCAATCTATCCTGCTTTTTTATCATTAATCTTTTCTCTCACAGGAACCAGTATTCCAATTTCATTGTTCATTCAAATGGTGATCATCGTAATTTCTGTCTTTTTCTTTTTGAAAGAATTGAAAAATAATCAATTTAATTATTCGATCCCTCTCTTTTTATTAGGTATTTTTTATTTCGTCAGGAATTATTGCTATTCATTCATGACAGAAGACTTGGGAATCGCGATTGCATTATTATGTATTGTCGCTATTCTTTCTGGGGTAAGGAAAGAATCTCCCCTTTTTCTATATATAGGTTTCTTTTTTCTCTCATTGTCACAAAACATTCGCCCAAATACATTACTTGTTATTCCCTTGGTAGGTTTATGGTTTTTTATGTATATAAAAAAGAAAAAATTTGATCTTTCAATGGTCTTGGTAATATTAATGCTAATTTCTGGTTTTTTAATAAACTCTTATTTCCAATCTACTTTCTCTGTTCCAGGGACCCAAATGTTCTCCTCCTTTGCTCATGGATTTTATGGGCAAACAAAAGGGGGAGCTGGTTGGACACAAATATTCAAGGATTTTCCCGGAATAACAGATTCAACAGAAATTATGGCATTAGCTGTCAAGAATATATTTCGCAATCCGATTGGGATCGTTTTAGGTATCTTAAAATCATATCGAGATTTTTTCCTACCTTCGGATATTTGGGCTTTCGTTTATATAACAAATCCAGTTCATACAATCGGAAATTATTTACCCTGGTTTCTTATAACTCTATTTTCTATTTTAGGAATATATCAAATATACAATTCCAGAAAAAGTAAATTTTATTCCCTCTTTCTCTTCATATTCATAGGGATATTCTTATCAATCCCATTTGCGGTTCCGAGAGATTCCGGATACATGAGGACTTACGCGACAATACACCCCTTCCTTCTTTTCTTCCCCCTCATTGGAATAGAGTACCTCGTTTCAAGGTATATTTCACCCCAACATCCTCATTCCAATTTTGAAGGAAAAGGATCTTCTGTAACTTTTCTGATTTTTTCAATATTAATCACCTCGCTTCTTCTAGTAGCAGTACCAATAAACTTTCATCTTAGTAATCATAGCCCTACCAAGAATGAAATGGTTTGCAGCTCCACAGAAAAATCTGTTGCTTTTGAAATTACAGAAGGATCCTATTTTATGCTCATTGGGGATGAAAAAAATTGTGGTTTTATTCCTAATTTATGCATTGACCAATTTTTGAAAAATGGAATGCAAAAAAACCATACTTTATTTGATCTTACAAAATCGGAAATTCATCCGAACGATGATTATCTATTTACAGTAGCAAATGATTTGATTACAAATGATAATCTGTATATGTTTATTCCTCTTGATACGAATAACTCAGATAAGAACTTTTTAGGCTTATATTATGGTTGCGCAAGGATTGTTAATAAAGATGAATTCTTCTATGTTTTAGAGAAATTCCAACAGACAACCTCTTACTAGTAAACGAAATGCTTTTCTTTACAATAATCTCAATTCATGATTTTTACACCCTATTCTCACAACAGGAGAATACTCCATATCTAGGTTTCTGAATTGAGCACTGTCCAGACTTAATTTATCCACATCCCTAGAAAATGTCCCTTGATCTCCAGAATCACTTAAAGTGCATAATCGGAAAGAATTATCACAAAATCGTCTTCGTGGAGCATTCTTTTGCTTGCCAGCGCGCGCTGGATGCTTACAGTAGAATAAAAAAATAGATAGGAATTTTATAGCGATTATCTTAGTACGGCCTCCTTTTCCTGTCTAGGTTATAAGCAAATGTATTTTGGGCAAACTCAATCGTCCTGCATCATCATTTTCAGTCCAAACACCGCAATTGAGGTCAGTAGATTATTATGAGATTAAACTGACTTATAGATTGTCGACAGACAGGGATTATACATCAGACAGCTTCACCTCGCACAACATATCACACATCTATCCTTATTGACCAAATCAATAAAATAATTTAAAATGGTAAAATAATTTCGAATGACAAAAATAATTTATGAAAAAGTTGAATGAATTGCCAAATGTATATACAATAAGCGATCTGAAATCTCTCAGAGTACTTTCTAATTCACTCCACAAACAAATATTTGAGGTCCTAATATCGCAATCTCTATCAGCAAAGCAAATTGGCGAAAAACTTGGGATAAATTCGACGAAGCTATATTATCATTTGAAATTAATGGAAAAAGCTGGAATTATTAAAGTTGAGAATACACAGATTGTTTCCGGAATCATTGAGAAAAGTTATCGTGCAATTGCGAGACGCTTACAGATTGACCCAAGTCTTCTGACATCTGATTCAGACTTGGGGAAAGAAAACATTAATCAAGTTCTTTTGTCAACGCTCGAGACTACAAAAAATGATATTGACCGGAGTCTTCATGCCCATTATGCAGAGCTAGAACAAGACCCCCATGTAATAATCATAAGCCGGCAATTAAGTTACCTTTCTGACGAGCAGGCCAACGAATTTTGCGAAAAACTTAGTTCTTTAATAAAAGATTTTGAAGGTAAAAATACCAATTCTTCTGATATGCAGTCATTTTCATTAATGGTAGCGTTTTATCCAAACTATTATTTTGAATCGTGAGGTTCAAATTTCAAAAAGTATTATGAAGCGGGGAATCGCCATGGCAATAAAAGAAAACAAGCCAAACAGTTTAAACAAATTTCTGGTTATATGGTCGGGGGAGTTATTGTCTACCATTGGATCCGGTTTAACGTCCTTTGGATTAGGTGTTTGGATGTTTGAGAAAACTGGATTGGCGACCACTTTTGCCCTGACTGTTTTGTGTGCATATTTACCAAATATCTTAATCTCACCATTTGCTGGAACTTTGGTTGATCGTTGGAATAGACGGTTGATAATGATCATTTCCGATACGGGGGACGCAATTGTTACGTTAGTCGTCGTACTATTGTTGCATAACGATCTATTGGAAATCTGGCATATTTATTTGATTGTTGGAATCAGTGCAATTTTTTCAACTTTCCAAGAATTAGCATTTGCTGCTGGAGTGACAATGCTTGTTCCTAAAAAAGATCTGGCCCGCTCAGGAGGACTAATGCAGATGGGACAAGCGATTCAATTAACCATTTCGCCTATATTAGCGGGATTATTGTATGCCAAGATTGGACTCTATGGCATTATTTTTATTGATTTTATTACATACTTTTTTGCATTAACTGCTCTCTTTTTAATTCAAATCCCGCAACCTGAAAGCAACCAATCGACTGATAAAAATTCTACCGGTTCATTTTGGAGAGACACACTCTTAGGAGGACATTACTTACTTTCTCAAAAAGGTTTATTGGCATTGACGTTGTTTTTCATTCCAGTGAACTTTTTGTTAAATTTTCCTGCTGTTTTGCTTGGCCCACTCGTATTATCTTTTAGTACTACCACCGTTTATGGACTAATTCAAACAGTATCAGGGATTGGAATGATCGGTGGTAGTCTATTAATGGGTATCTGGGGAGACAAGATAAAAAATCGAACTCGAGCAATAATTTGCTTTGTTTTATTTTCAGCATTTGGTTTAGGTTTACTTGGTATACAACCGAAAATACTTTGGATTTGTCTAGGATATTCAATAATTTTGTTTTGTATCCCATTTATTTCTGGAACCATGCAAGGGATCTTTCAAGATAAAGTTGAACCAAGCGTACAAGGGCGCGTATTTGCCTTCAAATCACTATTATCCCGATCGCTCCTTCCGCTAGCATACCTAATGGCAGGAATTTTAGCGGACAAAATATTTAATCCACTATTAATGCCCAATGGAAAATTATCAAAAGGAACAATTGGATCAATAATTGGAATTGGACCGGGAAGAGGTATAGGTTTAATGTTTATCATTTCCGCAGTTTTTCTTTTCTTCGTATGTATCATGGCATGGAAAAATACTGATATCAATTCAACTGAAACCGGTTAACACTGTGTCATTCACAATATAGTCAATAATTTTTGTATAATTGGTAAATTTCTTCTCCCTCCCCTGATCTGGTCCAAGGAAAAAATTCGGCGATCTGATTTTGATTGTTCACTAACTACCCCAGAAAATCCTTCCCGCTCTTCCTCTCTCTGCGGCCGTACACAATTTCATCAGCCCAGGCCATCCAGCGTTGGTGCGGACCTTTGATGCTGGCAAATTCCGCCATGGTCTTGTGAAGCAGGGTGTGCGGTTTTGTCCACGGGCAGGCAGACATACAGCGCCCGCAGCTGGTCTGGTTCACCGCCCAATAAGCGTAGCATTTCTTTTCATCCAATTTCCATTTACGCACGCCATTGTGTTCCTGTTTCTCGCCGCTTGGGATGGCGCCCACCGGGCAATGTCTGGCGCACGCTTTGCACTGCTCACAGAAGCTCTGCACCCCCAAATCGACCGGGGTATCGCTGGCCAGCGGCATATCGGTCGTGACCACTGC
The DNA here is from genome assembly GCA_012797975.1 of Pelolinea sp. GTDB lineage: Bacteria > Chloroflexota > Anaerolineae > Anaerolineales > Anaerolineaceae > UBA4781. The sequence goes on from JAAZOD010000034.1 coordinate 16,016, forward strand.
CAAGCGCAAACCCAAGCCAAATTCCTTGGTCAGCAAATATCCCGCCCGTGATAGCTCCCCCAGCCCGCAATCCACGGCAATGGGCACCGGCAGAACCTGATAATTGCCAAAGTGGTGAGCACGTGCCGCATACCCCCAGCCCCGCAGCATGGCTGCCAGTTGGATGGAAACCCAGGCGCTGCTGGTATATCCTTTGGCGGTCGTGAGCAGTTCAGGAAAAAACGGCTGCGCCTGCATGAGATCGTGATCCATGCCGAACCCCAAAGCAACGGCATAGGTGTGCGGCGGAAGGTCAATCGCTGTGCCCCGCGGTGAAAAGCCGGCTCTATCGCCGTTGGAACAGCCCACATGGCTGTAGACCCATTCCGGCTTCAGCGGTGCGATCCCCACCAAGTCGGCGCCCAGGAATTTGGCGAATCCCTTGATCTTTGCGCTGGCTCTGGCCGGATCGATTGTCACTTTTTGGGGTGCCGGTTCGCCCTCGACGAAACAGGCGGGACTGACCATGCGCAAAGCCCAGAACTGCGATGCAAAGAAGGGGGCATCCTCTTTGCCGCTCGAGCCAAGCTTCAAGCGTTCGTGCTGAAGTTCGTAGAACTTTCGCTCATCGGGATGCCGGCTGAAGTATTCAACCGCCGGAGCCGAGTCGGCGCCAAAATAACGCACCAGGTCGTGAACGGCAAAGACCGTATCCCTCTCATCGACCCGCTCAATTTTTCCTACCCTATCTTTTATGTACGTTGGAACTGCGATTTTCTTTTTCATTCCTACCCTATTCAACGATCATTCTGGAATCCAAAGCCACCACGCCCTGTCCTTTGGTCAATACTTTCAACGGGTTGATCTCAAGTTCCCTGATCTGCGGAAAATCGACCGAAATGCGGCTGATGGCCTGCATGACCTCCACAACCGCATCCACGTCGTATTCCATCCCGCGCAAACCGGTCAGGATCTTTCCGGCCACCGTTTCGCGGATCATAGCGCGGATCTCCTCTTCTCCGATGGGGGCAATGCGAAAACTGACATCTTTCAGCGCTTCCACATAAATCCCGCCCATTCCCATCATCAATAGCGGGCCAAAATTTTCATCTCGCTTCATGCCCACAATGACCTCCTCCCCCGCTCCGATCATCTTTTCCACCATCACGCCCTGGACGCTGGCATGGGGAACATTTTTCCGCACGGTTTGGATCAAGTCATCATACGCATTATCCAGTGCAGCATCATCACCGATGTTGAGACGAATGCCACCCGCATCTGATTTATGCAAGATGTCATTGGAAATGATCTTTAATACGACCGGATAACCGAAGATTTGAGCGATCTTCAATGCCTCTTCTTTTGAGCGTGCCGCATTCCCGGCCGCATTGGGAATTCCATATAATTCCAGAAGCGGTCGCAGTTCCGCTTCGCCCAACTGCTTTCTGGATTGGATCGCATTGAAAAATCCCACCGCTTCGGACGGAGCCTGTTCCGTCTCTTTTACGGAAGATGCCTTCCTTTCCTGTCGATATTGGCGGTAACGCCACATGGCCCCCAGCACAGCTCCTTCATCTTCCGGATAATCGAAAACGGGGATGCGATGGCTGTGTAAAAGCTGTTTGGCTTCCTCTGTGCTCTGCTTGCCGACCAGACCAACAAACGTCGTCCGCTTGCGGTCTGCCGTTTTTTGGCAAATGGATTCAGCCACCGCCAGCGGATTCACCAGCGCTTGCGGTACCAGCACGGGCAGCAAACTGCCCGCCTCACTGCATTCCTGGGCGATCTGCAGTGCGGTCCCGTACTCCCCTTCCGTCGCCCCGCCCAACATATCGATGGGATTCATGGTCTGGGCTGCCGCATTGAGATGCGGTTTTAACTGCGTCTGGAGGGTTTCCGAAATTGCCGCCAGTTTCAAGCCATTCGCATCCAGACTGTCCGAGAGCAGTGCTGCCGGTCCGCCCGCGTTGGTAAAAATGATCGATTGATTATTTTCAGGAAGCGGTTGAAAGTCGAACGCCATGGCTGTCTGCAACAGCAGGCGCAAAGAATTGACCTCAATGACCCCGGCTTGTCTAAAGGCGGTGGAATAAGCCGTTTGGGAACCCGCCAGGGATCCGGTATGGGATGACACGGCTCTTGCCCCCGACTCGCTTTTACCGGCTTTTAATAAAATGATCGGTTTGCGGGGGGTAACCTCACTGGCAACCCGAAGAAAACGCCTGCCATCGCGGACCGATTCAACATAAGCAGCAATAACCCTCGTATTCGCATCATCCGCAAGATAGGCAATCATGTCCGTCTCGGTCACATCCATCTCATTGCCCAAACTGAGCAGATGCGAAAAACCAATTCCTTCATTGATCACATGGTCAACCACCCCGCCGCATACCGCACCGGATTGAGATATAAAGCCGATCCCGCCTTTCGCCGGCATTCCTTTGATAAAGGTGGTATTCAATCCCGAATAGACATTGATCGTTCCCACACAATTGGGACCAATAATACGGATCCCGTAGCGCTGAGCGATCTGCTGCAATTCCGTTTCACGCTGTTTTCCGGTTTCGCCCAATTCCCTGAATCCTCCGGAAATGATGATGCAGGCCTTCACTCCTTTTTCACCGCAATTCGTCAACACTTCCGGTATCACCTCCGCCGGCAAAATGATGACAGCCAGGTCCACCCCGTCGGGCACTTCAGTGATCGTCTTGTAGCATGGATATTGCAGAATCCTCTCGGCATTCGGATTGATGGGGTAGACCTTTCCTTGAAATCCATACTGGTTGAGATTCTTCAGGATGCCGTAACTGAGTTTATTGGAATTGGCGGAGGCACCGATCAACGCCACACTGGAAGGTGAAAAAAAGTAGTTTAGGTTATCCTGCATATACAATCTCCCATTATTTTTCAACGCGGATTCTTGTTCATTATAGCTGGGATTGTTCTGCAAGAAGGTAAGCGATGACTGGTTATTTTTCTCACTTTATGTTAAACTTGGAGCCGGCAAGTTAGTTGACAAATCGTTGACTACCTTTCCGCTCCTGGCTTCACCAACGGTGTCGATCAGGGGCATACCCGAGGAAAGGAGGAATCCTTATGCGTACATACGAATTGGTCGTGATCATTCATCCTGATCTTGATGATGAAGCAGTGAATCAAGCTGTGGATAAGATCAAGAATTGGATCGAAACAGGCAAAGGCAAGATCGCAGAAGTGCAAGAATGGGGAAAACGCCGTCTGGCATACCCGATTCAAAAACAGTATGAAGGGCTGTATTATCTTCTGAAACTTGAATTGGATCCCGCAAGCAACGCTGAATTGGAGCGCAATATCCGCATTCTTGAGCCTGTCATGCGCTATATGTTGATTGCAAAATAAGCACAAACGGAGTTTTAAATGAGTCGCAGTCTTAACAAGGTCATGATTATTGGTAATCTAGGTAGAGATCCTGAAATGCGGTATACGCCTTCAGGAAAACCAGTAACTACATTTTCGGTCGCCACCAATCATGTGTGGGTCGATACAACCGGTCAAAAACATTCCGAAACGGAATGGTTCAATGTTGTTTGCTGGAACAGTCTAGCGGAGATCTGCAAAGATCATCTTTCCAAAGGTGACCGTGTCTATGTAGAAGGTCGATTGCAAACACGCCACTGGGAAGATACAGATGGAAATCAACGCACCAGTGTTGAGATCGTGGCAGCTGAAATGATGATCCTTGGCGACCGCGCATCATCCAGTGATTCTGAAGAGAACAACCTGGATAACATGCAAGAATTTGAAGAAAATGATACGTTGTAAATTAAGGAAGGTAATACACCTATGAGCGAAGATAGACGAGATTCTATGGGTGAAGAACAAGATGAGAGATTTGCAGGCCGCGGCAACCGACATTATATTGCCCGCCCGAAATTTTGCCAATTTTGTTCTGATAAAACCCAGGAAATTGATTATAAGAACGTTGAATTACTCAAACGTTTCATCACCGAAGAAGGGAAAATTCGTCCCCGTCGGCAAACTGGCACTTGCGCAAAACATCAACGCGCATTAGCGACAGAAATCAAGCGATCCAGGCATATTGCTTTACTGCCGTTTGTTTCCGGCTCCTGGCAAAAAAAATAGTCTTTCATTGATTGGAGAGTCGCAATGACAACCAAGAAGAAAACACGGGGAGAAGAATTAAAACCGCACAGTATCAATACCAAAGAAAAAATGAATGCCAAGAAATTGACCATTGGCTTCATCATTTTCGCGATCATTGTGGTCGGTATCATTGGCTATGCATTTCTGTATGACAAGGTTCTCAAGTTCAACAAGCCAGTGGCAGTTGTTGGCGAAAACAAGATCTACGGTAAAGAATTCAACCAGCGCGTAAGACTGGAAAGAAATTCTTATGTCCTCCAATACAACCAGATCGCTGTGCAAATGGTCTTGATGTCTGATAGCGAGGATTACGTCAGTTATTACAAGCAGCAGTTGTCACAGATCCTGTCGATCCTGGACGATTATGAATATTTGGGAGAATACGTCCTTGATTCCATGATCGATGAAGAAGTGGTAAAAATTGAAGCTGAAAAACGTGGTATCACGGTCAGTGACGAAGAAGTGGATGCCATGATGCAGCAATTGTTCGGATATTACCCAAACGGCACAGCCACTCCCACGGTGAGCAGTTGGGTTTTCGAACCCACCTCCACATTAACCAGCGTGCAGGAGACTCTGATAGCGGTTCCACCGACCTCAGAAGTTCCCACACAGGCTGCGACCGAAGCCCCCACAGCAACCGTTGCGGTAGAGGGAGAAGCAGAAATTATTGAAGAACCCACCGCCACCCTGGGGGTCACTGCCACAGCAGAAGTAACCCTGGTGCCCACGGCCACCGAAATTAGCGGCACGGCCACACCTGCTCCAACTCCCACGGTTTACACCGAAGAGATCTATCAGCAGAACTATGACGAGTACGTTGAAGGGCTGAAGGGCATCGAAATCGACGAATCGGTTTTGCGAGAATACATCGCAAACTACCTGCTGGAGCAAAAGCTCTACGCAGCCATTACTTCCGAGGTTTCCCGTATGCAAGATCAGGTTTGGGCACGCCATATCCTGGTCAGCACACAGGACGAAGCCATCGCCGTCTTGAACCGTCTGGCAGGCGGAGAAGATTGGAATACGGTCTGCAACGAAGTGACATTGGACCAAAGCGGCGCGGAAAACTGTGGTGATTTGGGTTGGTTTGCCAAAGGCCAGATGATCGAAGCTTTTGAAACTGAAGCGTTCAATCTGGACATTGGTGAAATCAGCAATCCGGTAGAATCCTCTTATGGATGGCATATCATTCAGGTTCTCGGGCATGAACAACGCTCCGTAGAAACCGATTATGATTACCAGCGCCTGCAGAGCAACTATTATGATCTCTGGTTGCAGGATGTAAAAGCCAACCTCACCATCGTCAAAAACGATAATTGGAAAGATCATGTTCCAACAGAACCATCCGTTGAGCTCGATATGCGGGTAAGCCAATAACAAAAAAGGAGCTGAACAAATCCAGCTCCTTTTCGTTTTCAGAGTTCTCACTCCACCAGGTCGTCGGTGACCTCTTCCAATTTCAAGCTGATCACCTGACTGGCCGAATCGCGCCCCATGGTCACTCCATAGATGACATTGGCAAGTTGGACAGTATTGCGGTTATGGGTGATCACGATGAATTGTGTTTTATCGCTTAATTCCTTCATCAATTGCCCCAGGCGCAAAACGTTCGATTCATCCAACATGGCATCCACCTCGTCCAGCACACAGAAGGGCGTGGGCGAAATTTTCAGCAGGGAGAAGATCAAGGCAATGGCGGTTAAGCTTCTTTCACCACCTGATAGCAACGCCAATTCCTGTTTTCGCTTGCCGGGCAAGGTGGCTTCGATTTCAATGCCGGTTTCCGTGATATTCTCTTCGTCCTCAATCACCAATCTGGCGCTGCCGCCTCCAAACAGTTGCTTGAAGATTTCCGAGAACTCATCATTCACCGCTTTAAAGGTCTCTTTGAACTTGACCTTGATGATCTCTTCCAGTTCCACCACCACCTTGCGCAGGTCGTTTTCCGCTTTTTCCAGATCGTTCATTTGAGAGGTCAGGAATTCATATCGTTCGCTCTCTTCTTTGAATTCCTTTTCTGCCTCCGGATTTACCGCTCCCATGCGATGAATGGCGGATTTCAAATTCTTGATCTGGTCTTCCAGATCAAGCGGGATCTGTGTGATCTTGGGCAGATTGGCCACCATCCCATCGATCGGCAAGGGCTTCGGCCCGCTGATCTCCGGTTCATAGTCGTACGAAACCAATCCGAAATCATCAGAGATGCGCTCTTTCAACACATCCATCTGGTTCTTCACTTTATCGACTTGCATCTCCAGTTGGATAAAATGCCGTTCGATGATGCTCTGATTTTTGCGCAGCGCCTCCGTCGAATTTTGCCGCTTCTCGATCTCCGCATTGATGGTGAAAATCTCACTCTCGATGGGCGTTATTTTTTCCATTAATCCATCGATCTGCCGGTTCAGTTCGCCCACCCGGGCCGTGTTCTGCGTGTACTTTCCGGTTAATTCTGCATGTTGGTTTTCCAGTGAATTTATTTTTTCCTTTAGCTCATTACACTGGGTTTCCAGACTGCCGATCAATTGAACAGCGTCTTGCAGGCGGCTCTTGGAGCTTTGGAAGCTTTCCTGTGCCACGGCATATTCTGTCTTCTTTTGGAAATAATCCTGGTTCAGTTCGTCCAGGGAAATGGAAACTGCCTGTTTTTTCAACGTTTCAATATCCTGGTTTACCTTTTCCGCCTGGATTTGAGCATCTTTTATGGACTGCTTCAGTTCATTTTTGGTTTCGATGCCCTCTTGAATTTCCTGCAGCAGCTTTGCCACCAATTGCTTGTTGAGGCGGATATCCTGCGATGCATCCGCTTGCTTGGATTGAATTTCCTTTAAGCTTGCCTGCACGCTTTTCAAATCCATCTCCGAAGAGGTGATCTTTTCGCGCAATGCAGTGCTCTTCTTCTCTATTCCTTCAACAATGCTTTTTTGCGTGGTTTCTTCTTTTTCAACATCCGCAGCTTTTCCTTTGATTTCCCGGATCGCATCCTGCAGATCTTCGATTTCTTTTTCTCGTTTGAAAACGAATTCGCTGGTCGCCCCTCCCACAGAAATGATCCCGTTCCCATAAAAAATTCCGCCATCCTTCAGAACTACTTTTTGATGAGATTCCAGTTTTGGCAGCACCTGCTCCAGATGATCAGAATCATCCAACAGGTATGTATCGGCAAACAGGATCGCTAGAATGGATTGATATTCAGCTGCCGACTGGACAAAATCCATGATCGGATGACATCCGGGCAGCGCTTTCTCGGCGGGTACTTTCTCACTTTTTATCATCGCTTGTGGAATCAGGATCGAATGAGAATCTCCGGCATCTTGAATGAGCGCCAGGATATTCTTCAACCCCATTGAACGGTCAAGCACCAACCCTTCGGTGGCATCCCCCAGCACTGCCGCCACGGCTTTTTCATAGCCATTTTGCACACGAATGCACGAAAGCAGCAATTCAAAGGTCCCCTGCATCTTTTTCTGCTGAAAGGTGCTGAGCAGTTTCTTCGTGCCGGTCTTGAATCCCTCCATGTTCTTTTTGGCGCTGACCAGCACGTTTAACTGCGTTTCTTTGGCGGCAATATCGTTGGTGAACTTCTGCAGGGCATTTTTAACCCTGCCGATCTCATCATTGACCTTCTCTTTCTGTTCGTTCAATACCCGCAGCTCATCGTTGTCCCGATTCAGTTGATCCTGTTTTTCGTTGAACAACGCTTGTGTCTTGGTGACCGAACTGAGAATTTCCTGGTATTTTGCATCCTGCGTTTTAATCAACTCATCCAATTCGGTACGGCGCTTGACCAGTATTTCCACCCGTGTTTCCAGATCGGAATTTTTTGCCTGACTGCCGACAATGGTTTTATCGATTTCCAGTTTTTGCTGCTGTAAACTCGTGATCCGGGTTTGCACCTGCTGCAGCTCATTTTTCTTCTGGTTCAGGGATGTTTCCAGGGTATTCAATTCAGCTTGGATTGTTTCAAGGTTCTTTTCTTGCTCCTGGTGTTTGCTTTCCAAGTCCACCTTTTGTTCAACACGGCCTCGTAATTCCTCTTCGGTATAGGTCATGGATGAACGGAGGGAGTCACGCTGTTCTTCATATCCCTTGAAGCGTTCATCAATGATGGCAAGTTCCCGGTTGATCTTTTCTTTTTCATTCTGCAATTCAGAAAGCTGGTTGTTCAACACAGATAAAGCATCTCGTTTTTCTTGCAGAATTTTTCGTTGGGCAGTGTTTTCATCATCACCGCTCAACACGCTCATGCGAATACCGTTCAACTCTGCTTCTTTCTTGATCTTGGCATCCAGCGATTCGCGATAATCTTTCTGCAGATTGTTCCAGCGATATCCGTACCAATCTTTCAGCAGCAGTTGCAGATCAGCATTGATGCGGTTGTATTCCTTGGCACGTTCCATCTGTTTTTCCAAACGTCCGATGCGCGGCCGGATCTCAAAGAGGATATCCTTTACCCGGTCCATATTCTCCACAGTCTTGTCGAGTTTGCGGATGGCCTCTTCCCGCCTGGCTCGATAGAGCCGAATCCCCGCCGCTTCTTCAAAGAACAAGCGGCGATCCTGCGGTTTCAACGATAGAGCCGAATCCACCAGTCCCTGGCCAATGATCGTATAAGTTCGTTCTGCCAGACCCGAATTGGCCAACAGCTCTTGAATATCCCTCAGACGGACTTTCCTCTCATTAATAAGATATTCATTCTCCCCACTGCGGTAGGCCCGCCGGGTGATGCTCACCACATCATAATCGATCGGCAGCCAACCATCTTCGTTATTGAATCGAATGGTGGCTGAGGCCATCGACATCTTGGAACGCTGTGTTGATCCGGAATAGATCATGTCTTCGGTCTTTTTGCCGCGCAGCACGCTATATGCCTGTTCCCCCAGCACCCAGCGAATGGAATCGGCAATGTTCGATTTCCCCGATCCATTCGGACCTACAACGGCCGTGATTTTATCCGGAAATGCAAACTGAGTCTTTGTAGCAAAAGTTTTATATCCATGAAGTTCCAGGGCTTCCAGTTTTTGATTCATGCGTTACTTATTCCTGATAGATCCTCTCTAGGGCTTTTTTGGCGGCATCTTTTTCAGCAGATTGCTTGCTCTTTCCACTTCCTCGGGCATAAGATTTCTTATTGATGTACACTTCCACTTCAAATAACTTGGAATGATCTGGACCGGATGCCTTGAGGGTAACATATTTTGGGGGAGGATAACCCAGGGACTGCGACCATTCCTGCAATTTCGATTTCGGATCCTCATTTTTATGCATTTCCAAAATATCATCCACGGCCACTTCCAGCAGAGGGTTTAAAAATGAGCGGATGGCGGCCAATCCCTGATCAAGGTAGATCGCACCGATCAGCGCTTCAAACGCATCGCACAACAAACTGCTGCGAATCCTTCCGCCGGTCTTGATCTCTCCTCTGCCCAAACGCAGGGCATTTCCCAGCCGGAGATAGCGGGCAAAATCAGCCAATTCCTCGGTTTGAACCAACGCCGAACGCATTTGGGTCAGGTCGCCTTCGGGCATCTCAGGATACTTATCATATAACCATTCTCCGACCAGGAAATCAAGTACGGCATCACCTAAAAATTCCAGTCGCTCATTATCCTCGATCGCTTCAGGATTTTCATTCAAGTAGGAACGATGCGTGAGTGCCCGTATCAGTAAGAGGATATTATTAAATTTCAACCCAAGTCTTTTTTCTAATTCTTGCGGCAGCTCAGGAATAAATTCTGATGATTCGTTCAAACTTCCTCCAAGAAAGAAAGCATATTCATGCTTCCTTATTTTACTATTTCATAATCACTATTGCTAATCAGAAACCCCCTGCTATAATTTAGTCCATGGAAATTCCCTTTCTGAAACAAGCAGCCAGTAAATATACCATCGAGACGGATGTTTTTGAAGGTCCTCTCGATCTTTTGCTGCAGTTGATCGAAAAAGAAGAGTTGGATATCACCCAACTCTCGCTTGCCAAAGTGACCGATCAATATCTCGAACATCTCAGTCTCATCGCCAATCGTGATCCGCTGGAAGTTTCCGCTTTTCTTGTCATCGCAGCACAACTGGTTCTGATCAAATCCAGAATCTTGCTGCCGGTTGAAGCAGGCGAAACAAGTGAATTGGAAATCGAAGGCAGCGAAGACCTGGTACAGCAGTTGATCGAATACAAAAAATACAAAAATGCCGGTTTTTGGTTGCTTGACCGTGAAAGCAGGCATCTGCACACCTATTTCCGCAGCGCCCCTCCTCCCAAATTACCCGAGGTGCTGGATTTGACCGATCTTTCGATCACAGATCTGGCCGGCTTTTATCGGGACCTATTGGTCTCCAAAGAGCAGTTTTATCCAATGGAAGAGATCGTCTCCATCTCCACCATCACATTAAAGACCCGCATCAATGCCATTATGGGCCAGTTCAAGAAACTCTCTCACATGAAATTCTCTTCCCTGATCGACCAGAACACCAAGTTGGAGATCATTGTTACCTTTCTTGCCTTGTTGGAATTGATCAAAAACCATCTGGTTGAGGCGAATCAGCCAGAGATTTTTGGAGAGATCGATCTGGATTCCATTGGTGAAATGGACCATGAAATTGAAACGGAATTCTAGTCAAAACGGGGCGGAATGAGCGATTCGGACCTTACTCCCATTCGACAGCAGTACCTGGATATTAAAAGGCAATATCCAAATGCCATTTTATTCTTTCGATTGGGTGATTTTTACGAGACCTTCGACCATGACGCAGAGATCACTTCACGGGAACTGGACTTGGTGTTAACCTCACGCAGCGTAGCCAAAGGAAACCGCATCCCCATGGCAGGCATCCCTTACCATGCCGCCGAGAATTACATCGCACGGCTTATCAACAAGGGTTATCATGTTGCCATTTGCGAACAAATCGGCGAACAGCCCAAACGTGGTTTATTTCCACGAGAAGTGGTCCGCATCATTACCCCCGGAACCCTGGTTGAGTCGTCATATTTGAAAGCGGAAAAGAACAATTACCTCGCCGCCATTTTCCCTTTTTCAGATCAAATGGGATTGGCCTATATCGATATCACCACCAGTGAATTCTTCTGCACCGAACTTTCCGACGGCCACACCAATTTGCTGTATTCCGAGCTGGCACGCATCAACCCTGCAGAAATTCTTCTCCCGCACAGTTTTACTGATGAACGCTTGGGGAAATATCACCGCACCAGCAAAGAAGACTGGTATTTTGCACTTAATCGCACCCAGGAAGTTCTACAGCATTGTTTTCAAGTCGCTACCCTTGATGGATTTGGATTAAAGAACAAACCTGCAGCAATCTCTGCCGCAGGCGCGATCATCCAATATCTTGAAGAGACCGATCCACAATCCTTGGAAACTCTGAAAAGGATCCGTTTTTACAACACGCAGGATACGATGATCCTCGATCCCGAAACACGCCGGAATCTGGAACTGACCGAAACCATCCGCAATGGACAGGAAGAAGGCTCGCTTCTATCGGTCATCGATTACACGGTGAACCCGCTGGGGAAACGTCTGCTGAGAAACTGGCTGAACAAACCGTTGATCGATCCGCAAAAGATCAGAGAGCGGTTGGAGCATGTGGAATTTTTTGTACAAGATGGGCTGCTGCGCAAGGACCTGCAGAACCATCTAAAAAAGATATCAGATCTGGAAAGGATCTCTTCGCGCATTGTATCGGGGCATGCCCTTCCCCGCGATTTGGTTGCTCTGCGCAACTCTCTGGAACTGATTCCTCCCATCCTTTCCCTGCTCGAACATGTTCCGGAATCGGTGCAAATGCTCGTCTCCCGCATCCACGCCTGTCCTGAGATACTTGCCCTTTTATCGGCTTCCATCGCAGATGATCCGCCCAACACCCTGCAGAATACCGGCATCATCAAGAAAGGTTATTCCTCCGAACTGGATATGATCTATACTTCTTCCCATGATGCCCAACAATGGATCGCCAACCTGGAGAAAACAGAAAAAGAACGCACCGGTATCAAATCGCTCAAAGTCGGATACAACAAGGTCTTTGGGTACTATATTGAGATTTCCAACAGCTACCTTACCCTAGCTCCTGCAGAGTATATTCGCAAACAAACCCTGGTGAACGGGGAGCGTTTCATCACACCGGAGATGAAGGAATACGAGTCCATTGTCCTGAACGCCGAAGAGCGCATCCACCAGTTGGAACTGACCCTTTTCAAAGAAATCTGTCAAAAAATTTCTTCTTCTGTGGAAGATATCCTATCCACGGCACAGGCACTGGCCGAATTGGACGTTTTCTTGAGTCTTGCCGATGCCGCAGTCAATAACCGCTACTGCAAACCGGTCATTACCGATGAGAAGATTATCCAAATTCATGAAGGAAGACATCCGGTGGTGGAAAGAACACAGCTTTCTCGAGCTTTCGTCCCCAACGATCTCACTTTTGATGAGAACGAATTCATTAAGATCATCACCGGACCCAATATGAGCGGTAAAAGCACCTATCTCCGGCAGGTCGCTCTGATCATCTTGTTGGCGCAGATCGGCAGTTTTGTTCCGGCAGAGACTGCTACCATCGGAGTGGTGGATCGCATTTTTACCCGCATCGGTGCACAGGATGAGATCCATGCCGGACAATCCACTTTCATGGTCGAAATGACAGAAACCGCCAATATCCTCAACAATGCCTCATCGCGCAGTTTGCTGATCCTGGATGAGATTGGCCGCGGAACCAGCACGTATGATGGGTTGTCCATTGCATGGGCGGTTTTAGAGTATATCCACAACCATCCTGATCTGCACTCCCGCACCCTTTTTGCCACCCATTATCATGAACTCACCCAACTGGGTGAAACCCTGCCTTACGCGGCTAATTACAATGTGGCTGTTTCAGAAACGGATGGCACGGTCGTGTTTCTGTACAAGATCATCAAGGGTGGTACCGATCGCTCCTACGGTATTCATGTCGCCCAGCTCGCGGGCTTACCTCATAGCATTATCCTGCGTTCCTTTGAGATCCTGAAACAGTTGGAAGCTGAGAATGCCCATACCCGCTCAGGGATCGGCATTTCCGACCAACTTCCGCTATTCCTTGAATCGGACCCCCTCCAAACCGATCTGCAAAACCTGGACCTGAATCAGCTTTCTCCCATTGAAGCGCTGAACATCCTGTATGAATGGAAAAAGAAATACGCAAAAAAAAGAGAGGAGTGATCACTCCTCTCTTTTCAATTCTATTCTGCTTGTTTCTTTGTCTTTCGTTTTTTCTTTTCAGTCACATCTTCCACTGGTATTTCGGAAGTTTGTACTTCTTCCTCGGCCACAGCTTCAGCCATGGCCTGTTTGGTTTCCAGCAATTCATTGGCTGATTCTTGATACTGGAGCTCTTCTTTTTCTCTTTTCTCTGCCGCTCGTTTGATGCTTATTTTATTCACGAATAGGATGGCCAAACCCACACAGAACAAACCTGCAGCGATCACACCCATCCATAGCAAAGTCTTGTAGGTGGTTTCCTGCAGTACGATCAATAGCAGGGTGCCGAAGGCGCTGTTCTCGGCAGAAAGCATGCGATTGATGAACAGTGCGGTGAACTGTTCCGACCCGATCAGCAGGACCAGGATCAGAATCAGCGAAAGAGAAGCAGCGATGGTCAATAAACGTCCGAGCCAGGTGCGCATTTCTTTTTTATTCTTCCCCAGGCAAATCGCGGTCAGGATCAGCAACACCAGAAAAAATACAGGAAGAACACGGAAAAGCCAGCGCAACATGCTGTAAGAGAACAGGGAATCCGACTGCCGGGTACTCATGACATCTTCAATGTTGATCTGATATTCCTGAGGCACCTTATAGATGAATGTTTCCACATAACTGGAGACGGCTGTAACAATCTTGTTTTTCACCTCAGCGGGTGGATTGCAAAGGGGCATATCCTTGATGGAAAGAGTGCTGGAAGAAAGTTGAGCAAGCTGTTCGGTGCTGCAGGGCGCGGAAGAATTCAAGATATTTTCAACAAGAGTTTGTCGATCAGCCAATACACCTTCTTTTACTTCCGTCAGGTCGATGGTTACGATCCCAAAAGGTTGTTTGAAATTAAGGAACTGCAACAGTTGACCGCTTACATCAGTCAAAGTTTGACCCAACCACTCTTTGGTCACATAGTTCTTGATATTGGCCGAGAGCACATCGGTATTTTCAAAAACGGGAGGGATCACCTCGTTCTCGCCCGGAGTGCTTAGCTGGGCAGTTATGTAATCCGAGAAAGCATCCTGTCCGGCTTCCAACAATTTTTCATTGTGGGCCAACCCGGAATAGGTTGAGCCATTCATGATCAGAAATTCCAATGGAACAGCAAAGATCGTTGGAAAAACAATGGCAACCACCAATACGGAGAGGACGAAAGCCAGCAGTTTTCTCCAAAATGAATTTTTCTCCATCTTTTTTCTCCTCTTCAAATTTTAACAAAATGTAAATCGCTTTTCTTCTATTGTACCAACTGGAATCCTAACAGGGTCCTTCCCAGTCTCTAACTCCGTTCAAGAAATCCTTGCCTGACATAACATTTTTTCCGGGCAATTGAACTTTCTTCAACATCAGCGTTCCACCAATACAGTCAATGGTCGGAAATTTTTGCAGGATCCCTCTTCTTCCCGTTGATTTCCCCTGCGAAGGAAGAATGTCGGCTTCCAGCACTTTCAAAACTCTTTCTCCCCATTCAAAATAGGTTCCCGGCCATGGGTTCAACGCGCGAATCTTCCTGCCCAGTATCTCAATCGGCTGTGCGGGATCAAGAAACCCATCCTCTTTTTTGATCAAGGGTGCATAGGTCGCTTCTTCATCATCTTGGGGGGTGCACTCCATCCTTCCTGCCAAAAAATCGGGCAATATTTCAAGCAAAAGCTTTTTTCCCAATTCACTTAATTTTTGCGACAAACTTTCAGCCGTCTCATCGTCCGTCACCGGGATGCTGGCCTTCTGAATGATGGGACCGGTATCCATCCCTGCATCCATTTTCATAATTGTCACCCCACTTTCGGCATCGCCGTGCAAAATGGCAGCCTGGATGGGGGATGCGCCCCGCCAGCGTGGAAGCAGGGAAGCATGTACATTGATACAACCATAAGGGGGAATATCCAACACACTCTGTGGAAGTATCTGCCCGTAAGCGGCAACAATGAACAGGTCGGCCTTCAATCTTTTCAAGGCATCCATACTTTCCGGTTCTTTTCTTAATCGCCTTGGTTCCAAAACAGGGATGGCATGAGCCAAGGCATACTCTTTTACAGCGCACGCCACCAATTTATTGCCGCGCCCTGCCGGCTTGTCAGGCTGCGTAACCACAGCCACCACATCGCCCTGTTCATGGAGTGCGGAAAGGATGGGAACGGAAAACTGTGGAGAACCCATGAAAACGATGGTGTTTTTTTTCAGTGTTCTTTGTATATTCAAAGCAAGCTACCTTTTCGACCTCTTTCAACGCCATATCCATATACGTATATTGAAAGAATTGGTGTTTCTCTGTTAAGTGATTTTATCGCGAAGCTTGTTGAATTTTAGAAATTCCATTCCTGTGTTTTGGATGAAAAATCATTTTTAGAATCCAGATTAGAAAATAACCGCTGAACACACCTGCCAGGATCAAAAAGAGAGTGTACAGATATTTCTTACTGTTTTCCAAACTGGTGGAACTTTTTTCAGACAACTTCTGCCTCAAATTCTTTACAAAGCTTTCATCAGGTTGGACACGAATAAATTTTCTCTTTAACTCATCCTCAAATTGTCCTGAATTCACTTCCTCAGATTTTTTCATTCTTTCACTCCTTATCCGCCCCTTTAGCCATTCGATCCCGTAATTCAAGCAAGGTGCGATGATACAAACTCTTGATCGCGCCTTCGCTCTTTCCCATGATGGATGCGATTTCATCATTGGTCATATCATCCACGAATTTCAGGATCAACAATGTCTGCCGGTCGGCGGGCAACTTTCTCACATAGGCCATCAATTCCCCGATCTCTTGATCTTTGATCAGGGACGATTCAGGCAGATCCATACTTGGAATCTCCAGAGGTGTTTCATCAATGGAAATTTCCTTTTTCCGGCTACGATCGCGATGCCAATTGGCGATCAGATTGTGCGCGATGCGGTACAGCCAGGCAGAAAAAGGAACACCTTTATCCTCATATTTTCCAATATGGCTAAGCGCCCTTTGGAAAACCCTGGCAGTAAGGTCCTCGGCATCATGTTTGTTCCCAGTTCGATAATAGATATAGGTATAGATGCGCTGAACATTCTCTTGATATAACACCGAAAACGCCTCAAGGTCACCTTGAATGGCTTTTTCGAGCACATTTTCGAGAATGATTTCTTCCTTTTCGTTATTTGACATATAATGTGGTATGTTCTTTTAATCTTATCATCATTGGTGTTAAAATCATCGATGGTCAAAATGGTTTCATCAATATAACAAGGAGGCATACATGATCCATCAAATCTGGGACTGGAGAACTGTAGACACATTAAAAATGTTCGCACAAAAATGGATGCCGGAGAAAGACTTTAAAGCATCCATTATTCTTGTTCACGGTTTTGGTGAACACAGCAGCCGTTACGAACATCTGGCGGAATTTTACTGCCAGCATTCCATCCAGGTGCTCACATATGACCTTCGCGGGCATGGCAGATCGGAGGGTCCACGTGGTTATATCCCCACCCCGACCGCTTATTACGATGATCTGGGTGAGTTCATCAAGAACGTGAAAGACTCTGTTTCAGGCAAACCGGTCTTTTTGTACGGACACAGCATGGGTGGGATGATTGTTCTGGATTATGTTCTCAAATACAAGCCCACTTTTATCGGCGTTATCGCAACATCCCCATTGATCGATACCGCAACTCCCATGAGCGAATCGACCCTCAAACTTGCACGAACTTTGAACAAGATTGCGCCAAAATTCGCCATGGACAGCGGCCTTGACCGCAGCGGTCTATCCCGCGATCAAAAAGTGGTGGATGCCTATAACGCCGATCCCTACATTTTTGGCAAAGCAACCACCCGGCTGGGAGTCTATTTGGCTGATACCAAAGTCTATCTTCAGAAACATGCTTCCGAATTCTCTCTACCCTTGTTGACCATGGTCGGTTCGGCCGACCGGATCGTCAGCAAACCGGAAGTCGATAAGTTCATGAGTGCCAATCCGAAGGCGACCTATAAGGTATGGGATGGGTTCTACCACGAACTGCACAACGAACCGGAAAAAGCGCAGGTCTTTGATTACACGCTGGCTTGGATCAAAAAGATGATGAAGTAATTTAAGAGGGATTACAGCAATTCTTTAATAATCCTACCTTGACCTTCGTTTTCAGAGACTTTAAAATAGAATATGGTATGATATTGCGCATGTTGTGCATCGTTACTTGATAAAGAAGACAAAAAAACGCTTGTCTCTTTCTATAAGGACAAGTGTTTTTTTATAGATAAGCCAAATCGGGAAGGATTTAATGATATGGAACAAAAAAACAGCGATTTTCTCTTTCGTGAAGACCTATCTTCCATCGATCCGGAAGTCCAAAAATTGATCAAACTGGAAGAAGAACGCCAGGTCAGAAAGTTGATATTCATTCCCAGTGAGAGCACGGCACCCATGAGCGTACGTACCAGTCTTTCTTCTGTATTGCAGAACCTGTACGCTGAAGGCTATCCTCCCGAGCACATGGCCACCCAGAGCGAAGCGGAAATCCTTGATTATGAGCAGCAGCTGGCGCTCTATCGCCGCTATTCTGATCCGCGCTATTACAAAGGTGTTGAATTTGCCGATATCCTCGAATCGCTCGCCAAGCGACGTTGTGCAGAACTGTTCTGCCCTGATTTCATGAAACCGGAAGAACTGTTTGTCAACGTTCAAGCCCTTTCCGGGGCTCCTGCCAACAACGCTGTTTACCAGGCCCTCATCACCCCCGGAACCACCATCATGGGCATGGATTTGTTCCACGGCGGACACCTCTCCCATGGATCTCCGGTCAACCGCTCAGGGAAACTATACAATGCAGTCCATTATTCGGTGGACCCTGAAACAGAAAAGCTCAACTATGAACAGATCCTTGAACAGGCAAAACAGCTCCAACCCAAGATCATCATCTGCGGCTATTCTTCTTATCCCTGGATCCCTGACTGGCAGGAATTTCGCAAGATCGCGGATGCGGTTGGTGCTTACATGTTCGCGGATATTTCGCATATTGCCGGTTTAATCGCAGCCAATGTGGTCCCCTCTCCTGTTGGCATCGCCGACGTGATCACTTTCACCACTCACAAAACGCTGTGCGGTCCGCGCGGCGCATGCATTATCACCAAGGATGCGTCCCTGGCAAAAAAGATCGACAAAGCGGTCTTTCCCGGTGAACAGGGCGGCCCGCATGTTCAGGTCTTCGCAGCCATGGCAACCACCTTCAAGATCGCCCGTTCGGAGAAATTCAGGGAGCTGCAGTGGCAAATTGTGGCGAATTGTAAAGCCCTCGGCGACCAGCTCGTTAAAAGAGGGCTAAGGCTGGCATTCCAAGGCACCAATTCCCATCTGTTAAATATCGATTGCAAATCGGTGAAGGGCAAGGATGGCGCGGTCCTTTCCGGCGATATTGCCGCCCGTATCCTGGATCTGGCGGGCATCGTGGCAAATCGCAACACCATCCCCGGTGACACTTCTGCGTTAAAAGCAGGCGGGGTGCGCATGGGCACACCCTGGGTTTCTCAACGTGGGCTGGTAGAAAGTGATATGCAGGAGATCGCCAATGCCATCGCTGATCTGTTCGCGGCCATCGAACCCTATTACAGCGCCGGCGGCAAAGGCGAGAACCTCAGAGCTAAAGTGAAATTCTCCGCGCTCGAAGATGCCAAGCAGCGCATTCGCACCATCGCAGAACGCGCCCAAACCGATCTCAGCATTGAAAAGCATACCTATCCTTTCTTCTATTATGCAGATGACTATCAAGGTACAAAGAATGCGGAATTGTCGTTCTCGATTCAGGGGAAACAGGTAAGGCAGTTCTTGAATTATGTATTCCGCGAAGATATCGAACAGCTTCAAGAAAATGAATGCATGCCTGTTCAGTTCTGGGTTGAAGAAAAGCAGGTTCATGCAATGCTTGCCTATTGGGGATCGAAAAAGGGGTACGCCCTCACCGTTCCAGCGCTGACTGCCGCCCAGGTGGCCAACTGGCTGCGCGCGTTATCGGATGGGTTCGTTTATTTTGACAAGGATCTGGTGAAGAAACTGCCCGGCCCTATTATTGTCCGTGAAACCGCATTGTCCGATAATGGAAAGGCCATTACTCCCTCAAGCAAAGACCAAAAGCCTTTCTATATCCATGATTCCTCGAAAACTGCGGATGAAAAACCGTTGCCTGAATTTCAATGGGTCGAAAATGAAAATGCCCCTCTCAAACGGACCTGCCTGTATGAGGAACATGTCAAAATGGGCGCAAAAATGGTGCCTTTTGCCGGATGGGAAATGCCGGTCTGGTACTCTTCGGTCATGGAGGAGCATGCAGCCGTCCGCAATAACGCCGGTTTATTTGACGTATCGCACATGGGTGTTTTTCTGGCAGAAGGAGCGGATGCACCAGCCTTTTTGGATAGTGTCTGCGCCAATGAGATCGCCGCACTGGAGATTGGCGAATCCTGTTATACCCACTTCCTGGACGCTGATGCACATGTTATTGACGACACGATTGTTTACCACTATGCGCAAGATAAATATTTGGTAGTGGTCAATGCTTCCAACGAAGAAAAAGATTGGGCCTGGTTCCAGGCGGTAAGAAATGGTGCAGCCTTGATCGATCGACAGAAACCCTGGTCAGTGGCTTATGGTAGAAAGGTTATCTTGCATAACCTCAAGGATCCAGCCGAAGGAAAAGGGATGCGCGTGGATATTGCCCTGCAGGGGCCAAAATCTCGCCAGATCCTGTGTAAACTGGGCTGGGATAAAGCCGCACTGAACAAGATCAACGCCTTGAAACGCACGCAATTATGCGAAGCCGAACTGGATGGTACCAGCGTGATCGTTTCCCGCACCGGTTACACCGGCGAGAAGATGGCCTTCGAACTGTTCATCCATCCTGATAAGGTTCCCGCATTATGGAACACATTGCTTGAAAAAGGGAAAGAAACGGGCCTGCTTGCCTGCGGGCTGGGCGCTCGTGATTCCCTGCGCACCGAAGCCGGGCTTCCTCTCTACGGGCATGAAATGGGTGGAGACCTTGGCCTGGGTGTGAACGAAGCCGGTTTTTCCCTCTTTGTAAAAACCAATAAACCATGGTTCATCGGCCGAGAAGCGTATTTGCAGTCGGAAAAGGCAAGAAAAGGCGTAGTGGTGCGTTTCCGCTTCGACCAGCAGCATGTCAAAATGGCCCACCATGGTGACCCTGTATTGGACGAGCGCGGAAAGGTGATCGGCACGGTGACCAGTTGTGCGATCGATAAGGAAGAGTACCTTACCGGCCAGGCTTTTGTGGAAAACAAATATGCTGCGGAAGGCAGCAAAATACTGATCTACCAAAATAAGGAAGCATTGGATGATGTCCATTTCGCGGAGTTGAAGAGCGGCAACCGTATTGCACTGCCGGCTTTCGCTACCGTAGTCAGTCGATTCATGAAATAAAAACGAAAGATCGTTCAGGAGGAAGAGTTCATGACCACATTCTGGGACAATCGGTTTGCACAAAGGACTCAGCTTATGAAGGGTTCCGCCATCCGCGAGCTGCTGAAATTCGTTGAAGATCCTGAGGTGATCTCTTTTGCAGGGGGTATGCCGGCTCCGGATGCATTTCCGATCAAGGAATTCACGGACGCCTGCAACCGGGTATTAAAAACACAAAGCAGCCAGGCCTTGCAGTATGGTTCTACCGATGGCTATCTGCCCTTGCGAGAGATGATTGCCCAACAGTCCAAACGATACGGCATTGAGGTCACTCCTGAAAATATTCTCATCACCTCCGGGTCGCAACAGGCATTGGACTTGCTGGGAAAGATCTTCATTAACCCTGGCGACCATATCGTGGTGGAAAACCCCACCTATGTCGGCGCGTTGCAGGCGCTGAACGCATACGGAGCGGAGTACATCCCTGTTCCAACCGATGAAGAAGGCATGGTCACATCAGAGTTGGAGAAAAGTCTGCGCAGCAGCCCCAAGTTCATCTACGTTCTGCCCAACTTCCAGAATCCCACCGGCGTCACCCTCTCTTTTGAACGCCGCCTGCAATTAATTGAACTCTCTGAAAAATATGGCGTCCCGATCATTGAAGATGACCCTTACGGTCAGTTGCGTTTCGAAGGTGATAACCTTCCTCCTATTGAAGTGCTCGACAGCCAGACCAGGGCGCAGGGTGGCTGCTATTCCGGGAATGTGATTTATACCAGCACCTTTTCAAAAACGCTTTCCCCCGGCATCCGCCTGGCATGGGTTATCGCCCCACCGGAGGTGATCCACAAACTGGTTCTGGCAAAACAGGGAACCGACCTGCACACTGCCACTTTTAACCAGATGATCGCCTACGAAGTTGGCAAAAATGGTTTCATCAATGAACATGTGAAATACATCCGCAAGATCTATAAAGAGCGGCGAGATGTCATGCTGGATACGTTGGAAGAACACATGCCGGAAGGAGTTAAATGGACCCATCCGGAAGGTGGTTTGTTCTTATGGATGACCCTGCCTGAATGCATCGATTCGCGCGAATTGTTGACCGAAGCACTGAAATTCAAGGTCGCATTCGTGCCGGGATGCTCCTTCTTTGCAGATGGCAGTCACCCCAACACCATGCGGCTGAACTTTTCCTACGCCTCACCGGATCTGATCAACGAGGGTATTGGTCGCCTGGCAAAAGCGATCAAGCAATTCATCGCCAAAGATAAAAAAGCCTAATGGTGATCCCAGATTTTAAAATCCGCTAGGATCGATTTTCCGATAAATTCCCGCAGAATGGAGTTGTCGGGGATGATATCCTGTTCAATGGGGAGGAACCAATTCAAAGAAGCCAGCAACCGCTTTGCTTCGCGGTATTCGTCCGTTCCAAAAGGTATCTGGCGCAACAGCGGTTCGGCATAAGGTTTTAAAGCAGCCAGTTCATACACCAGGGCTGAGTTAAAAATGGCATGCGCGTTTTCTTGATACGGGAAGATGTGTTCCCGCTCCCCTCGCCGCACCGATTCCCACATGGAAATGGTGCGTTGGGCGGTGAAACCGCGCGACCAGGAATCACGCACCACACGGCGCAGCATGCGCGTATCGGTGGTGGAGATGCGGTTGAAACGGTCCAAATTAAGCTGGGTCAAGCAGGAAATATATATGCGAAAGATCTTGCGAGCCGGGAATTCGGTCAGCAAAGCAGTGTTCAAACCATGGA
Source organism: Pelolinea sp. (assembly GCA_012797975.1). Classification (GTDB taxonomy): domain Bacteria; phylum Chloroflexota; class Anaerolineae; order Anaerolineales; family Anaerolineaceae; genus UBA4781. The sequence goes on from JAAZOD010000034.1 coordinate 38,519, forward strand.
TCCCTTCCATGATGATCACCTGATCCTTGGAGATCCTTACCACTTCTCCGGGCTCGCTGTGGCCTTCGTGAAAATTGAACTTTGGAAGCCGAACCTCTTCCCCTTTCATCAAGCGCAAGAGATCATGCTCCAATAACGTCCTGTTGACCGCTTCGAAGGCTTCAAAGTTCGGTTTCCCTTCTTCATCCAACGGTGTCTCTTCGCGGTTCACAAAATAGTTATCCATCTCCAAAGCAAAAGGTTTAATGCCATGCGTGAGGAGCTGAATGGCAAGCCGTTTTGAAAACGTTGTTTTTCCCGAAGAGGACGGACCGGCGATCAGGATCAATTTCTTTTCAGGGCTGCTGTCGGCAATCTGGGTGGCAATTTCAGCGATCTTCTGTTCGTGCAGCGCTTCGGAGACCAGAACGATCTCATGAATACCATTGTTCAACACTGCATCATTCAAGGAACCCACGCTATCAATTCCCAAACTGGTCAGCCAATCTCCGTACTGCTGGAAAATGGCACGCAGTTTCGTATATTTTGGCATCGGCAACAGCCGGGTGGGAGTTTTCCGGCGTGGATACTGCAGGATGAAACCCTCTTCCACCGGCACTAGAGCAAACACGGCCAGAAAACCGGTGGAGGGAACCATATAACCGTGATGGTAATCACGATTGTCTTCCAGTTGATACAGCACCAGGTCCGGTTTGTTGCGATATTTCAAAAGCTGCAGTTTATCGGCATATTTCTTTTTGGCGAAATATGCTTTTGCTTCATCCAATTCGACCAGCTCTTTCTTGATTGGCAGGTCCTGTGCCACAATCTCGCGCATGCGTTTTTCAATACGCTTTACTGCCTGCTCATTCAAAGGGGCATGGTTTTTTACCTTGCAAACATAACCACCGCTGGGCACCGAATAATCAACGGTTAACTCCAGTCTTGGGAATACATCTTCAAAAGATGCCTGCAGCAAAAAGACCAGAGAACGCCGGTAGATCTTCGAACCGTCCGAATCTGACATAGTGACGGGCTTTACATAAGAATCTTTTTTGATCAGAAAGGTCAGCTCCCGTAGTTCGCCATCCACCACGGCACCCACGATGGGAGGATTTTTCCACTCGGGCAGGGCCTGCATAAACTCGATGATGGGCAGACCACGTTTTCCCCGATAAGTGCGCCCATCCGGTAAGTAGATCTCGACGGTTTCCCTGGGGGTTCCAATCTCGATGATGTTATCAGTTTTCATAGATTTTTCACTTTTATTGTAAAATTCTATCCTGATTATAATCACTGGAACTCATCTATGGAAAAACGATTTTGGCGATTGATTGTAAATGCCCCGGCGGAGGGTGCTTGGAACATGGCTGTGGACGAAGCCATCCTAGAATCCACCGCCGGTTATCTTCAACCCACTACGCTGCGGCTATACTCCTGGAATCCATTTTGTTTATCCCTTGGCTACGCACAGCCCATTAAAGATATAAACGAACAGCGCCTCAAGGAATATGGCTGGGATTTCGTGCGCAGACCGACCGGCGGCAAAGCCATTCTGCATGCCGACGAACTCACCTACAGCATCTGTGCAGCACAGGATGACCCACACGTGCAGGGATCGGTACTGGAAAGCTACCGGCATCTTTCCCAAGGATTGATGGCCGCTCTTCGAGGGGTGGGGTTAACTGCGAATTCGGAACCTCATAAAGAACCTGCGGAACGCAACACGACCAAACCCATCTGTTTTGAAGTTCCATCGGATTATGAGATCACGTTGAACGGCAAGAAGATCATCGGCAGTGCACAAGCTCGCAAAAAGAACGGTGTTCTGCAGCATGGCGCGGTGCCATTATTTGGAGACATCACCCGCATCACAGAGGTACTCCAGTACCCTGATGAAAAAGAGCGGGCAGCTTCGCGATCCTTGCTGTTAGCACATGCCACCACCCTGCAGGAACAAGCCGGTCAAAAGATCACATGGAAGGAATTAGCGCAGGCATTTCTCTGCGGATTTGAGCAGGCATTGGATGTGGAGATCAAAGTCGGCCACCTCAGCGAATTGGAAAGGCGTCGGGCAAAAGAGATACTTGCAGAAAAATACGCCAACCCGGAATGGACCCGCCGGTTATAGCAAGTATGGCATACCTTCCCTTTCTCATTATCTTCTTGACCTTGCTCATGAGCTTGGTTTGTGTGCGTTGGCATTTGGTTCGACAAACAAAAGCTTGTATCTTCAAGCAAAAAGACCCAGCCACCTACCGTACAGCCATTGTTTTCGGCGCGGGAGTAAATCGGGAACTCTTCCCCACCAAAGCATTATCGGATCGCCTCGATAAAACCATCCAGCTTGTCAAAGAAGGACAATTTGACCGGATTCTTCTCAGCGGTGGAAGAACCAAAACAAGCAGCGAATGTGCCATCATGCAGGCCTATCTGGTAAACCATACTATATCCCCCCAGTTATTATTATTGGATGAAGAAGGTTTTTCTACATTTGATACCTTGTTAAGGGCGAAAAATGTCTTTCATATCCAGCAAGCTGCATTGATTACACAGCGTTTTCACCTGCCGCGCGCTATTGGGATCGCAAAGATGCTGAAGATGGATGTGGTCGGCATCCCTGCGGATCTCCAAAGATACAAACTCTCCTCGCGTATCTGGTGGTCTGTGCGGGAGGCCCTTGCCTGGATCTGGTCAGTGATCAAGGTAAAAACTCGTTCAGGTATATAACTTGCAACTATGTAATGAGATAAAGAATAAGGGAACAACATGGCTTTAATAAACGGAAAGGGTTACTACATTTGGAAGATCCCCAGTTGCGAGGGAGGTGATCCTGAAGCGATCGCTTTGGTTGCCCAGCAGGCAGGATTGCAACATGTTTTCATCAAGATCGCCAATGGCATTTATGATTACAATTTTGATTCCGCTTCAAAAAAGGATCTGGTCGCACCTGTTTGTGAGGCACTGCTGGCAAAAGGGATTCGGGTTTGGGGCTGGCATTATGTTTTTGGTGATCTACCCAAAGAAGAAGCCAAAGCAGCCATCCGCCAGATCAGCCGGTTGCCGCTGGATGGTTATATCATCGATGCAGAGAGTGAATATAAAGACAAGTACACACCTTGCCGTATTTTCATGAATGAACTGCGCGGCGCATTGCCCGATTACCCCGTAGCCCTCAGCTCTTTTCGCTACCCGAACTACCACATGTCTCTGCCTTGGAAGGATTTCCTCTCCAAGTGTGATTTCAATATGCCCCAAGTGTATTGGGAACAAGCACACAACCCCGGCGAGCAGTTGATGCGCAGTTTGAAGGAATTTCAACTGATCGAACCGTTCCGCCCCATCATACCTACCGGTGCAGCGTATGCCGCGGGAGGTTGGGTTCCAACCACCGATGACATCAGGTCATTTTTAGATACTGCGGTTTCTTTAAATATGCCGGCAGCCAGTTTCTGGAGCTGGGATTATTGTCGGGTGAAACTGCCTGCCATTTGGCAGGCGATTGCCGATTATACCTGGCCTGGTTCCACCACCGTGATTCCAACCATCCCGGAATTATTCGTGGAATATTTGAGCAATAAGAACATTCCCCTCATTCTCAGTCTGTATGATGATGCAGCGGTCTTTGTGACCTCCAAACAAACCATTCAGGGGAAAAATGCTCTGAACGGTTGGTACTCTGCCCTTCTCTCCACGTTATATGCGGACGCCACATTTACGTTGGATTCATTTTCCGGTTCTGAAAGTACCATGAAAATGATCTGGAAGATCAAAACAAACGATGGCAGCACCTTTTCAATCGCTGATACGCTGGGTATACAGGAGAAAAAGATCCTGTATCACTATTCATCCATTCAGTACTAAAAAGCCGAGGAAAAATCCTCGGCTTTTTGATTATTCTTCATCCTGGTCGTCATCCAGATCATCATCCAGAAAATCGATCTCATCAGGTGAAATGTCATCCTCGAGAGTATCCGCATCCAAAATATCGTCAACCGTGTTTTCATCGGTGGGTATTTCAATGGTGTTACCACGTTCCTGGTGGTCGATGGGTTCATCGTTGGCAACCGATTCGATCATCATGATCCGGTTTTCCGAGAAACCGGTCCCAGCCGGGATCAATTTACCGATGATCACATTCTCTTTCAACCCATACAGCGGATCTTTATCGGCTGAAATGGCAGCCCTTGATAGTTCCTTGATGGTATGCTGGAAGGAAGCGGCCGAAAGGAACGACTCAGTGTTCAACGAAGCTTTGGTCACACCCAGCAGGATATCAATGTAGCGCGCCGGTTTTTTGCCCTGAGCCACCATCTCTTCATTGATCGCTTTGATCTGCAAACGGTCGATCATTTCATTCGGCAAGAACTCAGTATCGCCCGCATTGATGATCTGCACCTTGCTCAACATCTTGCGGATGATCACTTCAAAGTGTTTATCATTGATGTTTTGGCCCTGTGCGCGATATACGTTCTGGATCTCTTCCAGCAGGTAGTGATAGCAAGCGTCGCGCCCTTTGAGCTTCAACAGTTCATGCGGGTTGATGGAACCTTCGGTCAGAGGTTGACCGGCTTCCACATTTTCGCCATCTTTGACGATGATGCGCAGTGTGGATGGGATTTCCATCTCTTCGATTTCAACACTATCATAACTTACCACGACCGTTCGTTTTTCAATGCGAATACGTCCGGCATGCTGTGCATTGATGGTCAGTTCTTCATTTTTCGCCAGGATATCGCCAACTGCAACATTCGCTTCTTCTTTTGCAACAATTTCCCATTCCTCCGGCACGGCATATTCATCGCGTACCAGCTCGCTGTAGGTAATACGAATGTTGTTTTGGTCGCTGGCAGTGTTGGACGGAATGATGGAGACCTTTCCCATGATGGGAGAAATCACCGCTTCGCCCTTGGGTGTCTTGCGAGCTTCAAAAAGCTCTTCCACTCTGGGCAGACCGGTTGTGATATCGGTTGCTGCCGCAACCCCACCGGTATGGAAGGTGCGCAAAGTAAGCTGTGTGCCCGGCTCTCCAATAGATTGGGCCGCAATAATACCAACTGCCGTCCCGAGTTCAACCATTTTGCCGCGCCCCAGATCGATGCCATAACATTTGGAGCAGATACCGTGGTGCAATTCACAGGTTAGTGGAGACCGTACCTTGAATTCAGTGATACCTGCATTCAGCAGTTGTACGATCAACTCACTCGTCAGCAGCTCATCACGATCTGCTAAAACCTCACCGGTCTTCGGATCGGCAATGGCCTCAGCCATCAAACGCCCTTTAAGGCGTTCCTGGATGCTCTGCCCGGCCACGTCATCGCTGGTTCTGATCCACAACCCTTCCTGGGTTCCGCAATCATCCGCATTGATGATCACATCCTGGGCAATATCCACCAAGCGGCGGGTCAAATAGCCCGCATCGGCGGTGCGCAGTGCAGTATCAGCCAGACCTTTACGAGCGCCGTGGGTGGAGATAAAGTATTCCAGTGCGGTCAGCCCTTCACGGAAATTGGATTGGATAGGCAAACGGATGATACGACCCGCAGGGTCAGCCATCAACCCACGCATCCCGGCCAACTGAGAAATAGGCCCGAAACCACCTTTGGTGGCACCGGAATTGGCCATAGTGGCCAAGTTTCCACTCGGATCCATGTGTTCTTTGACCGCTTCGGCGACTTCCTTGGTGGTATCCTGCCAGACTTTGATCACTTGTTCATCCATTTCCAGTTCGGTGAGCAAACCGCGCCGGTAAGATTTCTGGATGGTCTCTACTTTTTCAAGTGACTCTGAAAGAATTTCTTCCTTCTTGGGTGGAATACTGATGTCACCCACTGCCAGGGTGATACCTGAAAGCATGGCATATTTGAACCCAATATCTTTGATGTCATCCGCGATGCGGGTAGTGGTCTCTTCACCGCACAGATCATAAATAGTGGCGATCAAGTCTTTGATGCCACCTTTGTCAAAAGTCAGGTTGACATACACCACTTCTTCAGGAAGAATCTGATTGAACAGTGCACGCCCTACCGTTGTTTCAACAATGCGGGTTTCCTGACTGTTCAGACGATTTCCGTTTTCTTCAAACCACGTCTTTGTGCGCAATCGGATGGGTGTGTGTACTTTCACCTGCTCCAGTTGGTATGCCAGTTCTACTTCGTCGATCGAAGCAAAGGTGGTCAATTCACCCTTTTTCTTATCGCCATCCATGGTCAAATAATAGACGCCCAGCACCATGTCTTTGGAAGGAGAAATGATCGGTTCGCCATCGGCAGGTTTCAGCAGGTTCTTGGATGCCAGCATCAAATTTCTGGCTTCCCAGACTGCTTTCTCTGACAAAGGCACATGCACAGCCATCTGATCACCATCGAAATCGGCATTGAAAGCGGTGCAAACCAGTGGATGCAGTTGAATAGCGCTTCCTTCCACCAGAATAGGTTCAAATGCTTGAATGCCAAGGCGGTGCAGCGTCGGAGCCCGGTTCAGCATGACCGGACGGTCTTTGATGACCTTTTCCAATACTTCCCATACCTCGGGACGATTGCGCTCAATCAATCGACGTGCGCCTTTTACATTGGCAGCATACTCACGTTGAACCAAGCCGGCAATGACAAACGGCCGGAACAATTCCAAGGCCATGTTCTTTGGCAAACCGCACTGGTACAATTTCAGTTTGGGCCCAACCACGATCACGGAACGCCCGGAATAGTCGACACGTTTTCCCAGCAAATTGCGGCGGAAGCGCCCTTTTTTGCCTTTCAGCATGTCGCTCAGAGATTTCAACTCCCGTCTGCCGCGGCGCGAAAGCGCTTTGCCGCGCTGAGAATTATCAATCAATGAATCGACCGCTTCCTGCAGCATTCTCTTTTCATTGCGCACAATGACATCAGGAGCACCCAGTTCAAGCAAACGTTTCAAACGGTTATTACGGTTGATCACACGCCGGTACAGGTCGTTCAGATCGGAGGTCGCAAATCGACCACCATCCAGTTGCACCATGGGGCGCAGGTCAGGCGGAATGACCGGCAGGACTTTCAGGATCATCCACTCCGGTCGATTGTTGGAGCGGCGGAAGGCTTCGACCACCTTCAATCGCTTGGTTGCTTTTTTCCGTTTTTGTTTGCTCTTGGTAGTGCGTACTTCAACCCACAATTCTTCCGCCAGTTTTTCCATATCCAAGCGGCTGAGAATATCATAGAACGCTTCCGCGCCCATATCGGCACGGAAAACCTGCCCGTAGCGGGAGCGCAGTTCACGATATTTGTTTTCGCTGATGAAGGAAAGCGGTTTCAAGCTTTCGATCTCATCGCGGCGGGCTTCGGTTTCCTTATCGATCTTGGCGGTGAGGTCCTCTTTCTGATCCAACAGTTTCTGAAGTGTAAGGTCGGCTTCGGCTTTTACTTGTTCCAACAAGAGGTCGTTCTTTTCTTTCTCATGGTCGATCTCGATGCCAATTTCCGCTTCGATGGTCTCCAATTTTTCCTGCACCAGTTTCTGCAGATTCGAGATCATCTTATTGGTGATTTCCTCGCCGGCAGTGGCAATGGTTTCATCGATCGTTTTCAGCTTGATATCAGCGCGGGCATTCTTACCAACTTTTTCTTTGATCGATTGCTCCAGATCCTGCCCCTCTTTGATCAAGGGGGCCACTCTTTCAGCAATCATCTCATCTTTTTTGGCAGAAAGTTCCGCAGTCTTTTTCTTGATCTCATCCAAACGTGAGTTTTTATCGGATTCCGCCGCATCGATACGGCTGTTCAGATCCGTGATCTGATCTTTATATTTTGCACCGACTTCCTCTTCAATGCGGTTCAACGCTTTCTGTTTGGAATCTTCATCCACATAAGTCACAATGTATTGAGCAAAATACAGAACACGGTCAAGATTTCTGCGTGAAATGTTCAATAAAGACCCAAGGTAAGAAGGAACTCTCCGGCTGTACCAAATGTGAGCAACGGGGGTAGCCAGTTCGATATGCCCCATCCGTTCGCGGCGAACAGAAGAACGGGTTACCTCCACGCCGCATTTATCACAAACGATCCCTTTATAACGAGGATTCTTATACTTACCACAATAACACTGATAATCTCTAGTTGGTCCAAAAATCGCTTCGCAAAAAAGCCCATCTTTTTCAGGACGCAGGCGCCGATAGTTAATTGTTTCAGGTTTTGTTACTTCCCCATAAGACCAACTTTTGATCGTTTCGGGAGATGCAAGTCTTACACGGAGAGCCATCAGACTTTTTGTTTCCACTTATGAGCCTCCTCACCAAAAAATCGCTCGAATTTAATTAAATACATACAGGTTTGTTTTGACGAAAACAAACCTGTATTATATCACAAAATACAATTATTCTTATCTACTCGAATTGCCTCAAATAAAAAGTAACCATGAGAGATAACGTTGACTCAATAAGAATGTTACCATCCGGCACAGAAAAGATGCCGGGAGGAGCCAATGATGAGTCAACGCAGCAAAAGGGAATTATGGGAAACGATCCAACCC
>JAAZOD010000035.1 GCA_012797975.1 Pelolinea sp.
CCCGCGTTCGTGTGCCGTCAGGGCAGCTTTGCAGCCCGCAGGACCCGCCCCGATGATCACCACCCTCTTCTTCAATTTCGCTTCGCCCAGCTCCAGCGGCACCCGGTTCTCCCGCCGATAACGTGGATTGACCGAACATTGGGTATTGGTGTGGATAGTGGCGGAATGATAGCAGTACAAACAACGCAAGCAAGGGACGATGTCTTCGCTTCGTCCTTCCTGAGCTTTACGCCCGAAGTATGGATCAGCATTCAGGGGTCGCCCCAATACCACTGCATCTGCCCAACCCTTGGCAATGATCTCTTCAGCGTCCTGTGGGGTGGTGATGGAACCGTTCACCGAGACCAACTTGTCAGGATATTTTTCCTTTACTTTAGCTGCCCAGTGCACGTTGGTCATGGGTGGTTCAAAGATGGATTGGCAGTGTTTGCCATTCACCCAATACCAGGCCTCCAATCCCAACGAGGTGTCAATGATAGGATCATCCTGGAAGTAGCCGGGAACAACATCCAACCCGGCGGTGACATGGATCAGATCGACCATATCCTTTACCTCGCCGATCAGGGCAAGAATATCTTCGAATTCAAAAGAGTTTTTCAGGAAGTGCGATGCGCTCACGGCAAAAACGATGGGAAAATCTGGCCCAATATTTTCACGGATGGTGCGCACATGTTCAATTGCAAAGCGCATGCGGTTTTCCAAACTGCCGCCATATTCGTCCGTCCGCTTGTTGAAAGCGGGTGAAAGGAACTGCGCTGCCAGTGATTCATGAACAGCACCGCAGTACAGCATATCAAATCCGAAATTCTTGGCCGCGATGGCTTCCTTAACTCCCTCCTGCAGCATTTCCTGAATATCCGCTTTGGTCATCTCTATGGCAAGCTTTCCAGTGCGGGTCATATACGGAGAAGGTGCATAAGCGCCGAAAACTTCGAACATATCACGCGGATTCCTGCTTAAGTCAATCCTTTTATGAGGCATTACACCTTTGGCAGCTTTGGCGCCGTACTGCCGCATCACCGAGAGCGCTTCGCGCATCTCATCCCGTGAATATTTCGGGTATTCGCAATTATCGTCCGCGAACGCTTCTGCGCCTCCAAACACGACCGCAGCGCCCCCTGCTGATTTATCGAACAGACTGACATTTCCATAATATGTTGTGGAAAGGACCTTATGATGGGCTGGCATTCCCATGGGAGAAGAGAAGATCCTGTTCTTCAACATGATCGAATTTACTTTCAATGGTTGAAATAAATGAGAAAAATTATTTTTCATTTTTGAAACGCTCCATTCTTTTTGCTTAAAATCAGTGTAGATGGCGTTTTTCATGAAATCAAAACGCTTTTTTCCCCCTTGGTGGCAAAATGATTGAATCAGTTGGTAAATTGCGGTTTCTGCTTTTTAATACTTTGCAATGAACACACTACCAGTTGCTCTATAATTTTTACTAGAAAAGAATAGTGCTTTAGTTATCAGGAGGATTTTTTGGCATATCATCCTTAAAATAATAAAAAAATCCCCTTGCAGACCGGATAGATTCCGCCTTGGGGCGGATGGAAAGGGACTGTGCAGCTATTAACATGGAACCAATAAGGAGTGAGAATGAAACAGTTCATACAAAAAGCATTTCTTCCAATAGTGATCATCACCAGCCTGTTACTGAGTGCCTGTGCCGTTTCCACCAATTCATCCATGGTCAGTACAAGCGAAGCGACCACACAAAGCACCGCCAGCGCATCCACAAATGAAAAACCGAATGAAAATCCACCCGATGGCGAAAAACCGGAAGGCAAACCGCCGGATGGTGGAAAACCCTCGGGAAACTCGCCCGATGGCAACCAGTCCGATGGCAGCAGTTCTGACGCATCTTCCTATAATTTCAGCGGCACCTATACCGTGGATGGCAACAGTGAAAGCCAGAGCGGTCAAACTTACACTGCCACCGCAACCGATCAATCTGCTGTGTATGTTATCAATGGCGGCAAGTTGACCCTGCAGAATATCACCATCACCAGCAGCGGGGATTCCTCTTCTTCCGATGCCAGCAGTTTCTATGGCTTGAACGCTGGTGTTCTGGCAACCTCCGGCAGCAGCATTGACCTTTCCGACAGCAATGTGACCACCACAGGCGATGGGGCGAACGGTGTATTTGCTACGGGTGAAGGTTCCACTATTACCATCGCTGACACCACCATCGATTGCAGCGGGCAGTATGCGCATGCGGTCATGGCCACCCAGGGTGGTGTATTGAACGTCACAAATGTGGATATGAACACTGCCGGCGCCAGCTCCGGTGCCATCGCCACCGATCGCGGCAGCGGTACCATCAACGTCACCGGCGGTACGGTACGCACCAGCGGCAGCGGCTCCCCCGGCATTTACTCGACCGGAAATATCACTGTTAGCGGTACTGACATTGCCGCAAATGGATCAGAAGCCGCGGTCATCGAAGGAAGCAATTCCATCACATTGAATGATGTCACCCTGACCTCCAGCTATGACAATTTCAAAGGCGTGATGATTTATCAAAGCATGTCAGGGGATGCCGAAGGTTCCGAAGGCATCTTCACCATGACCGGCGGATCCCTCTCCTACACCGGCACGAACGGACCGCTATTTTACATCACCAATGCCTCGGCTGCCATTAACCTGAACGCGGTAAATATCACGGTCGCTTCCAATATCCTGCTCAAAGCTGCGACAGACCGGTGGGGCACCGAAGGGTCCAATGGTGGGAACGCCACCCTGACGGCCGACGACCAAGTATTGAGCGGTGATTTTCTGGCAGATTCCATCAGCTCGCTGGCAGTGGTCCTGAAGAACGGTTCCAGTCTGACCGGAGCCATCAACCCGGATGGAGCAGCTCAGTCTGCCGCTCTGACCCTGGATGCAACCAGCATCTGGACGGTGACCGCCGATTCGCATCTGACAACACTGGAAGACAGTGCCGGAATCTCAGGCACGTCCATCAGCAACGTCATCGGAAATGGTTTTACCGTTACGTATGATGCCGATGCCAACCCCTCATTGGGAGGATTGACCTACACCCTGAGCGGTGGCGGGACCCTGACCCCAGCACAATAACAAAAAAGTCTGAAAGTTAATTGAAAAGAACCCTCCGGCATACGGAGGGTTCTTTTCATCACCAGATCCCGGGCAACAGCCGATAACGTACCTCTTGAGTGTAAGCCGCATATCCTTCTAATTCCGCTTTCAAAGCTTTATCTTCCAATGCCGTGCGCACCAATAGCAACATCACGCCCAACCCGCTGGGGACGGCAGACCACCAGGATCCGAGCACAACCCATACCAAGGCTTCGAAGACAATTGCGCCAAGATAACCCGGGTGGCGCACATAACGGTATGGTCCATCCTTCACCACGGTCTGCCCGCGCTCCTTTTGGATGCGCACGATTTGGGTAAAGAACCTATTGGAAGCGGTCGCCCACACCATGAGAACATACCCCAGTGCACACAAGACCAGAGCTACAAGCTGCCCTGCTATAGAGAACGGAGAGGACCAGCCATGCCGTACATCCAGACCGGCTACGATATAGCGCACCAACTGCACCAATCCCAGTACGCTCATAATGACGGTATCCCAACGTTTGGCTCCTTTGCGCGGTCCCAAGCGCTCTGCCAGCAAGGATGGATCACTGCGCAGGATCACCACAGCGGTAGCTATGCTCCACACCAACATGATCAACAACACTGCCCACGCCTGCCACCAATATAGCGTGCCTGCGGACCAAAATAGCGCCGCCCCCATGCCAAAAATGCCAACACTCTCCCGAACGACATAACGTACGAATATCTTGTTGTCCATCCCTATCCTTTTTCACATTGTACAACGGTTTCAGCATCTTCCATTCACACTGGAATCACAGGAAAATGCATCGGTATTTTTAAAAAGATATAATTGGTCATACATTTTTTCCTTTGACCTGGAGGTATTGCATGCTCACTAGAGAAAAGATCCAATCCTGCCCCAATGAAAAACTAAATGACCTGCTCCCATCGTTAAATGCGGAAGATATCCGGCAGCTTGTGGCATGGCTGTCGGAGAAAGCTGATACCTTTCGCTATCAATGCTTCCTGCTGTTGCTGGCAAGGTCCGAGAAGGATAGCGATGTCTATCCTTACTGGGATGTCTTTGTGGAAAAAATGGGAGACGCAAACTCCTATCAGCGCAACATCGGGCTGCGAATGATTGCGGCCAATGTGCGTTGGGATGAACAGGGAAAATTTGATTCCATTTGCGATTTCTACCTTTCATGCTGCAATGATGAAAAACCGGTCACCGTGCGCCAGTGCATCCAGGGCCTATGCCAGATCGTGCCGTTCAACAAGCGATGCCATGCCAAAGTAGCTCAGAAACTGATGTCGATTGATATTACCCAACGCAAAGAAACGCAACAAAAACTGGTGCTGCTGGACAGCATCTCGGTGTTGCTTCTCATCAATCGCGCCAATTTCGATCAGGAAATTTTCAACTTTATTCAGCATGCATTGACAGGGGAAGTTTTGGATAAAAAATCCAAACAATCTATCGAAGCGCAGTTATCTTCCTGACGTGCACCCTTCTGGAGTTCATTTTTTTGTTTCTTTGTCCGATTTTTGAAAGGATTCGTACTCTTTCGGAAGCTCAAGACCGAATTGATCGCATAAGGCTTTGATATCCCGGTAATCATTTTCGTCGACCGTGTAACCGGTATGGAATTGCACCAACCAATCGGCAGTGATGCACTGCACAGGTTTTCCATCAATGGTTCCGCTTCCTTTCAGTGCATCTGCGGGATAACGGACGCCAAAAATGCAGTTTCCTTCATCGTCGAATTCGAAGGAGTGAATGTCAATGCAGTGCCCCAATGAATCGCCCATCACAAAGTTGCACAGCCATGAATCATCCCGTTCGATTTCCGCATAGCCGCGCGCTGCCAGCAACGCCTGAATACGTCCTGCATTGCGATGCCGTACCGCAATATCCAGATCGTCATGTGGGCGGGTCTGGCTGCCGAGCAACGCATCCACCGCCCAACCACCGTCGACCCACATCTCAATGTTGTTTTGGCTCATCAATTGGATGAACTCCAGCACATCCTGAGCAGTCATTTCAGTATTTTGTTTATCCATGGTCGGTCGCACTCCAGAGGTGATTCAAGCTGTTCTTTTTCTTCGTGTTTGAGAGTATTTATACTCACATTACTCGTTTTTCACAACCGGCTTGCTGTGAAAAGGGTCTTTTAACAAAAGTATTCCCCCATTTTACATGCAATGGGGGAATACCAGTAATCAGGGGAGCATTGAACAGCCCATTCTTCTATTCCGTCGTTTTTCCGTCGAATTCTTCTTCATCTCGTTCGGCCTCTTCGCGGGTATGATGGACCACTCCATCACGATGATTTGGCGGAGCGTAAATGGTATACAGTTTCAATGGAACGCTGCCGGTATTGATGATGTTGTGGTTCGTCCCTGCCGGTACGATCACGGCAAAACCGGCACTGATGGGTGTGGTGACTCCATCGAGGATCGCCTCGCCGCTGCCTTCCTCCACACGGAAGAATTGATCGAGATGATGTACTTCCATGCCAATCTCTTCTTTCGGTTTTAGAGACATGACCACCAATTGGCAATTCCTGGCCGTATACAGCACGTGTCGAAAATCCTCGTTTTTTACCGAAATATCTTCAATATTTTTTATGAACCCTTTCATAAGAGAACCGCTCCTTTCCAATTTACGGATCGTTATCAGCACACAGAGATCATTCTTCGACCACTGTTATGCATGATTTTCAGGATTGATACTCTCATTATACAGAAATGCCATTCTTTTCAAGTAATAGCAAAATATAAGAAAACATCCCATTCGGCCCGCATCGAGCGTGATTTGAATGGAACTGCCATCTGATAAAATTCGGCTTTGTACCAGATCATCATCCGCGGTGATCAGAGTGGATTGGCCAACCCCAATTTCGGTTTCCACGTTAGAACCCAGATATACAGAAATTTTGATGCGCCGTTCGCTTTGCCATCTTCGGGAGCCGTGTAACGCGCCCTGTGGGCAAATCCAAATGCGATAAAACTCCCCTCTTTTTTCCAAATACTGCCTTCTATTCTTGTGAAACAATACCTTTGTTTCCATAAAATCTGCCACAAATAAAGACGCCGGGCGGCGGCAGATCGCATAGGGGGCTCCAAGCTGTTCAATAGGCCTTTGCTCATCACCATGATACGGTCTGACAAACCCATTGCCCCTGTCTGATCATGCGTGACATAAATGCGGATTGTTCCCATGCGCTGCTGCAAATGGCGCAATTCAATGCGCATTTGAACGTGCAGTTTTGCACCCAGCTTGGAAAGGGATTTCGTTGCAATCGTTCTTGGACTTATTTCTGTCATGAAAAGCAGTTACTTTCTTTCACGGATTTGTTTGTTATTTTTTGAAGATAGTGATATGATTCGCAAACATTTGAGCAGGTGTTCAATCGTTTAAATAAGGAAGAACATGAACCCAAAATCTTTTATTCTTGATGAGCATACAGCAGCGCACGTAGCTGAACTGTTTAGCGTCTTCAGCGACACCAGCCGGGTGCGCATCCTCTCCGTGATCGTGGAGCAGGAATTGAACATCCAGGCGCTGGCCGAACTGATCGGCGTAACGGAGTCCGCAGTTTCTCATCATATGCGCGGATTGCGCCAGATGCATATCGTACAGGCGCGCCGCGATGGTAAAGAAGTCTATTACAGCGTAGTTGACCCGCATATCATCGCACTATTCAAACAAGGAGTCGATCATGTCAAAAATGGATAAACGTAACGCTACCGGGTTAACCAATGAGGAGGTATTAGAAAGACGTAGCCAATTTGGTGAGAACCGGCTGCCAACAGAAAAACCAATTTCACCCTGGACCTTGCTGCTCAACCAGTTCAAAAGCCCCCTGGTGTATATCATCCTGGTTGCTGCGCTGGTTTCTTTGTTCGCAAAGGAGATCAGTGATTTCTTCATCATCATCGTTGTGGTCCTCGTGGATGTCATCCTGGGTTTCATCCAGGAACTTCAAGCACAGAAGACTTATACTGCCCTGAAAGGTCTGCTCAAACCCACTACCACCGTCATCCGCGAGGGTGAACGCCGCGAGGTGGAAGTATGGGAATTGGTGCCCAGCGATCTGGTGCTCTTGAACGCTGGTGAGAAAGCACCGGGAGATGGAACTTTGATCGAGTGTATTAAAGTGACCATTGATGAAGCCATTCTTACCGGTGAAAGTGAACCGGTGACCAAAATCGAAAATGACCAGGTCTTCATGGGAACCACCATCCTGACAGGGCGTGGATTAATGGAAGTAACTTCCATCGGCAGCAATACCGAGTTGGGTAAGATCGCCACCAGCTTGCAGGAACATGTGGAAGAAGACACCCCACTGCAGGTTCGCTTGAAAGCGTTCAGCAAGACCCTCACGTATATTGTGATCGGGTTCACCCTTGCCATCTTTGTGGCCGGATTGATCATGGGCGGCTCATTCCTGGATACCCTGCGCACCTCCATCATTTTAGCGATCGCAGCGGTTCCCGAAGGGTTGCTGATCGCAGTGACGGTCATTCTGGTATTGGGTATGCGCAAGATCCTCAAGCGCAACGGTTTGGTGAAACGCATGCAGGCAGTGGAAACACTGGGTTCCGTTACCGTCATCTGCACCGATAAAACCGGCACGCTCACCGAAGGACGCATGCGCGTGACCCGCGCCGACCTGAATGATCAGAACCGCGCTTACCAGACCATGGTATTGTGCAACGACCTGGAAGGCCCGGTGGATGTGGCATTATGGGAATACGCTCTAGGGCTCGTTACGGACGATCCGCAAAAATTGGTGGATCGCTCCGAACGTCTTTCAGAAGAGTTGTTCAGCAGTGAGACAAAGTTCATGATCACCGCCAACAATTTGGATGGTGGAAAATTCAACTATCTGAAGGGTGCTCCTGAGATCGTGCTGGAAATGTGCAAGCTGGAGAAAAAAGAAAAAGAGCGCATTCTGGCACAAGTGGAAGCATGGGCTGGTGACGGCTTGCGATTGCTTGGTCTGGCCTATCGTGAAGATGGAAAGCTGGAAGATCACAGCGGTTATACCTGGCTGGGTCTATTAGGTATGGAAGATCCTCTGCGCGAACAGGTGCAGGAATCCATTCAGATCGCGCAGAAAGCCGGCATACAGGTGAAAATGATCACCGGTGATTACCGTATCACTGCCGAACGGATTGCCCGCAACATTGGGCTCATGCACGATGGAGATGAGATCATCGAAGGTTCTCAACTGGAAGCTATGAGCGACGAAGAGTTGGCAGAACGGGTGAAAAAAACCGCCATCTTCGCACGCATTCGTCCGCATGACAAGCTGCGCATTGTGCGCGCTTTGCAGAGCAACAAAGAAGTGACCGCTATGATCGGTGACGGAGTGAACGATGCTCCGGCTTTGCAGCAGGCGAACATCGGCGTGGTGGTGGGCACCGCCACGGATGTGGCAAAAGAAACTGCCGACCTGATCCTGCTTGACAACAACTTCCGCACCATTGTGGCTGCCATTGAAGAAGGGCGCATCATCTTTGAGAACATCCGCAAGGTGGTCGCTTACACCCTTTCCAACTCATTCGCCGAGGTGTTGACCATCTTCATCGCCATGATATTGCGCTGGCCTGCACCGCTGGTAGTGGCCCAGATCCTGTGGATCCACTTGATCTGCGATGGTCCATCCGATATCGTGCTGGGTTATGAACCCAAGGAACGCGGGATCATGGATGAAAAGCCGCGCTCATTGAAAGAACCTATCCTGAACAATCTGGGGCTTTCTTTGATCGCCATCATCAGCATTGCCAGTGCCGCCGCAGCGTTGTATCTTTTCAACCATATGTACACGGTACACTTGAGCGAAGCGGAAGGACGTAGCATTGTCTTTGCGTCCTTTGCTATCAACTCCATGATCTACATCTTTGCCTACCGCAGCATGCGTGTTTCACTGTTCCGCATGAACAAGGTCACCGCCAACAAACCGCTGCTGTGGGCGGTGGGTGCCGGGCTCCTGACCGCAGTCCTGCCATTCCTCGTCCCTTCCATCGGCAACCTGCTGGGCATCGTTCCGTTAACCTTGCAAGAATGGTTGATGGTCGCTGGCATCGCCATCGGGCTGCTGTGCGTTGTAGAAGTTGGCAAATGGGTCAGCAACAAATTGCATGTGAAAGATTAGCAGTTCGTTCTTTACAACAAAACTCTCCCTCAAAAAAGGGAGAGTTTTTATATTAATTCTTTTGGAGAGTGGAATAGAACACATCCAGATTGCGCAGCGGGGCGCCTGGTGGAATATCACAGCCTGAGGAAAGTATGAAATTCCGATGTAGCTTCGCCATTTCCAACAATTGGAGCGTTTTTTGTTCCACCTCGACCTCGGTACCTTGAAAAAAGACAGCCACCGGGTCCAAATTACCACACAGGATAACGTTCGAATCAACCCGCTGGAGCGCTGCCGAAAGGTCCATGGGGGTGCTGAAATGGTAGACCTCCGCACCGGATTCCAGCACTTTGGGAAGATGGATCAACTGTGCACCGCAGTTGTGCAGGATGAGGGTGAAATCAGGGGTCTGGGTTGCATCCACAATACGTTTCACATAGGAAGCAGAAAATTTTGCCAGCCCGCGCGGCGATAACAATCCAGCAGCAGGTTCAGCCATAATGATGCCGGCCGCGCCAACCTGTCGAAAAGATAGAATATATTCGATCAAATAACTGGTCACCTTTTCCAGCAAGGCCTGCATCAGGTCAGGGTCGGTCATGGTTGCTTCCAGCGCTTCGCTCACGCCGAACAATCGGCCGGCCAATGAAAAAGGTCCAATACAGCCGCCAAGAACGGGGACCTTTTTGGCATTCACCAGATTCTCTGCAGTTTTCAGATGAACTGCCGTGCGTAATTCTCCGGCTTGCGGGACGTGCAGGGAATCGATCTGTTCCCTGGTTGTGACAAAGCGACCGATCACTGCCGGGATCTCCTCGTCCGACATGCGGATCGCACAGCCAAAGGTCTCGGCTTCAGCACTGAGATCCATGGCGGTCATCATCACTTCCGAATGAAAACGTTCCTGCATGGCCAGGACGGCATCCGTCTGAACCTGTGCATCGCTGACGACCTGCCGGACGTTAGCATGGATGATCTCCAGTCCGGAATAAACACCGATCAACATCCCCATGGGATGGGTGCGTTGCAAAACAGATTGCGTAAAGTGAGTGGGCATTTTCTCCTCATCGATTGTCGTTTTATGAAAGTTGGTGTGTCAAAATAATTTCGAAGCCTTATAAGCCGTTCCTGCCCTTCAATGAATGTCTTTGGATGTTTTTCAAGAATTCTAACACACCCAAACATTCTTCATCGGGATAACTGAAATGGAACCGGTCCGCGACCTGAAGTGCCACCGTTTGGAAAAGTTCGGCCATGGTGTAAAGTGCTTCCCAGTTGTGATCGATATCCGCGTCGGCATAGGTTTTCAGCAGCGAATCCCATTGTGTGGTAGAAAGAAACGTCTGGAAGTATTTTCCCTGTTTGCCTGGGTTGCGGTGAAAATTCGTCTGCATGCCAATATACCAATAGAAGAAGCTTGTAATATGGGCAAATAGCATCCGGGGTAAAAAATAATCATGTCCATTTTCTCCCCTAAAAATCTACGTGGGAATTTTTGGGGGAGGACTGGATTTGAACAACTCTAGGGCAATCTTTCTACTCTTAATTCAACGGGCGAGGCTGTATCCCTCTGTGCAGAAAAAATTGGTGTGCCAATTTCATACTGCTGACAACCATAATAGCTGTCACAGCCGGCTGTTTGCCAGCAGGTATAATAACCCAGTGTTCTTCCAGCGCCTTCAGAGTACGTTGCATAGGTTATCCCTGATACACTTTGATTTGGGGGAAGGGTTGCTTGAACTACAACCGGTTGATTGGAGTAGATTTGAAAATAAACAGTCGTTGGATCCATTCCAGTTGCCTGGCAATTACTGAATGTCACCGGAAGCTTTACGTTCAAATTCAAGTCAACTGTTTTGGATGAATCATTATGAATCACATAATTGATGGTCCAGCCCCAGCCATTCTCTCCACCTCCCAGTTCCCCTTTTGCTTCTACGTAAATCTGATCATAGGGAATAGAAGATTCTTTAAAGTATGTGTATATCCAGTTCAATCCACCGGAAACCAATTGAATTAGCAAGAGAATGACCACAATAACGATCGCTAATGCAAAACAACCACCCACTAATCTGTTTACTGTTATATCGCCTTCGGCCGTATGGTGATTTAGATTTCCAGGAGTTGTCATAGTTACCTTTAATAAAGAATTCAAACTCTTATCAATAGTGGATCGGTTACCCTGCCAGTTGCGCCATGGATGCTCGATTGAGTTTGAAACGATAATCAATGCCGAGTTGGATAAGAACACTTATGACGAAAAGCATCACCCACCATACGGGTTGCAGTTGCAGCGCCATTCCGACAAAGGAAGCTCCGATGAGAGCCGTAATACCCACATTGGCCTTTTTATACAGGATAACGGAAAGGATGCCGCCAACCAGGAACGCCATAATAAAGAGGGGGTACAGAAATATATATACATTGCCAAAGAGGTTCGATAGTTCCCCCTGCCCGCCCAGCGCAAAGACAACCGTGAAATACGCTGCGCTCAACCCGCCTAAAAAGAAGGAAATGAAACGTGGCGCGAACCAAGCAATGATCCCGCAAACGGTCCCGGCAATCGCAAACACAAAAAATGGTTTGGATAAGAAACCGTCCGTCACAGGCCACTGCGCACCGCCAAACCAGTAGTAGAAATTGAGCACCACGGTTGCCATGGTCATAGTAGCAAGGATTGGGAAAAAGAAACGGTGGCTCAAGGTGCCCACCAGGCACATCACGATTCCGAGGATCAGGAGCAGCCAGGCAGGGTATTCAAAGAGTATGGCGCCGGGGTATTTGCGAGTGAAATACAGTCCGATCGGGATCCCGATGCCGAAGAAAACTGCAGCGAAGCGTGGATTTTCAATGCAGTAGCGAATGAACTCCGCGATGGCCTCGAGAACACTTTTCATGAAAGCAAACATTACACTGAAAAAAATCACGGTGCCGATCACTCTTTCGGCGGTGGTTGGTTCAATATGATCCCCCAAGCGGTTCCCATATTCGTCATAGAAAATATATCGTGTGGGCATCTTGTTCTCCTTAACGTTAAATGTCTTAATTTTAAATTGACACTATTACCGATTATATAAACTATTTTCCCAATGTAAAGCTAGGATGTAACTGTTCTCTTCTTATAAAGAAGAGTCCATTCACTGTTTTCAAAAAACGCTGAAGATCTTCATCTACTTCATATCATTGTTCTCTTCTTGTTTAATTCTCTCTTTCTATATTTACAAAAATGAGGGGGGATTCCATGAAAGTCCCTGTTTAATTACTGGATAATTTAGCATTTCAATATTTCATGGAGCGTTTTTTCAACTTATTTTTTTAAAAACGCATCTACCACCTTTGGATCGAATTGGATACCAGTTTAGAAACAACGATAAATTTGGTTTTATTTCCCTGGTTGTTGGACAACAAATTCGCTAAATCGTGTGTCTCCCTACCAATCCTTCGTGAACATCTGCGGTATCCACTCATTGTCATAATGGCAGGCAATCTCAGCACAGGAGAGTTCGTACATAGGAATAGGCACTTCCTGTTTTCCACAATATACCAGGAGAGTCATCTGAATAGATCAATGTACTTCTTGTTCCGCCATCATCTGCAGGAACACTTCAACTACCTTTGGATCGAAGTGAATCCCGGCTTGTGACCGAATATGTTCGAGCACTTTTTTCTCAGACCATGCTTTTCGATAGGGGCGCTCTGAACGCAGCGCATCCCATACGTCCACCACCGCGAACAGACGTGCCGCCAAGGGTATCTGGTCACCCTTTAATCCACGGGGGTAGCCGTTTCCATCCCATTTTTCATGGTGACAGTATGGAATATCCATGGCAGGTCGGAGATAAGATATTGGCGCAAGCAGATCAAACGCATATACCGGATGTTTGCGCATGATGACCCATTCTTCTTCGGTTAGAGAAGCTGGTTTTAGAAGAATATGATCGGGGATTCCCAGTTTTCCAATATCGTGCAGCAGAGCGCCGCGCCGGATATGGATGCGTTCTTCTTCGCTAATTCCCATGCGTTTCGCAAATTCCAGGGTCAATTCGGTGACCCGTAGGGTGTGACCTTCGGTTTCTTTGTCCCTCAAGTCCAATGCACGCGACCAGCCTTCCAACGTTGCATCATAGGCCAGGGTGAGATCCATGTTTGCAGAGCGTAATCCATCATTGACTTGGGCATTATCAATGGCAATGGCGGCTTGACCGGCCAGTGCTTCAAGAAAATCAAGCCATTCGCTGTCCGGTTTCATCGGTGAGCGGTGGAATACTTCCAAAACACCCTTCAGATCACCCTTGATAAATAATGGAACACAATAATAAGCTTGGAATCTTTCTTCCTTCACCATCCAGGGATTGATATCCTCATCAGAAACCTCTCTCAGATCCGGTATCGCGATCGTTTTCCGTTCCAGGGCTGCCCGTCCCGGCAGCCCACTTCCAAGCCGAATGCTGAACTTTTCACCTTGCTTTGTTTGAAAGCCTTTATATACGGTCTGTACCAAATTATTGGTAGTGTGATCCAATAATAGGACATCCACCGCATCCACCTGCAAGCTGGTCTGCAGCATTTCGACCAGGGTGTTCAGTACCACATGCATATCCGTGCTGGCTGCAATGGCCTGGTCGATCTCGCGCAAGGTTTTCAAGCGGTAAAGTTGTGTTTTTATCCTTTCTTCGGCCAGTTTACGTTTTGTGATAACCTCTGAGAATAGAATGATCCCTCCGATCTCTGCGTGGTCATCAAACCAGGGAAGCACCTCCCAGCGCACCCAATCCATCCTTCCATCCAACCGCGGAAATTCTTGTTCATCATTGTTGATCGTTTCGCCCTTTAAACAACGTTGGTGGATCGCTTTAACCTCAGCGGTGATCTCGGGAAAAATCTCATAGTGGGATTTCCCAATGATGCTCTTTTCTTTGATTCCATAATCGGAATAGAATTGCCTGCTGACCGTAATGTAGCGCATTTTTTTGTCAAACATGGCGATGGCCGCAGGGGCGTGTTCGATGAACTGCTCCAGGTCATGCTGTTTTTTCTTGTTGACCTCTTCTGCGCGCTTAATATCGGTGATGTCGCGGCCCACCACCACTGATCCGACGATCTCGCCGTTTTTATCCCGGATGGGAGCAAAGCTGTAGCTGCCTATCCATTTCTCTCCGGTATCCTTACGATGCAAACCGTATTCAACATTCATTCCGATCTCGCCGCATAATGCTCTGGAAACAGCCCATTGATCCAGCGATGCCAACTCCCCATTTGCCATATAAACATCCAGGAATTCCGGATATTCCTTTAGCGTCTTGGCACATTCCTCTTTATTTTTGAATTTGTGGAATGTGGCAAACGCTTCATTAAAATTTATGAAATTTCCTTCAAGATCCGAAATGAAAACAGCGTCACTCATGCTCTCCAGAGCCGCAGTTAATTTGGCACTGATGGTTTGCGCTTCGTCTTCCAGCGCTTTGCGTTCAGTGATATCACGCAGGATCGTATTCGTGCGTAAATTCCCGCTGCTATCCCTAAAGCTGGTGGTGGAAAACTCACCTTCGAACTTCGAACCATCACTGCGAATGAAGGCCATTTCACCTTTGAAAGAACCTTTATGCGCTCTTTCTTTAAACGCCGATGCAAATCGTGGATCTAAGGTGTCCACCAGTGCATCTCTTCCCAGGGCACAGATCTCTTTTTCCGAACGGCCAAAGATCTTGCACGCGGCCGGGTTGGCGGCAAAGATCCGCCCATCCGGGTCTGACAGAATGACCGCATCCAGACTGGTTTTGAACAGCAGGCGATACCGTTCTTCGTTTTCTGCCAGTTCTCTTTCAGTTTGTTTTTGAAAATTTAGATATCGGCGGACTAGAGCGTAGATCGTGATCGCGCTGGCTGCTACAAAGAACCATCCCTTGAAATTTTGATAATGGGTTAATGTCACTGGATCGCGAATCAATGAAGCGAGAAATTTGTCAGAGAAAAATATCCAGATGCATCCGAGGATGAAATAGACCAAACTGATCTGGAATTCGCCATTTAACTTTATTTTTTTCATCCGGTAACTCCAGTTCACAGAAAGCTATTCTAAATATCATTATATACATGCAAACATGATTAAAATGGATTTTTGGGGAGTCTGTTTCAAACATTGCATACGCATCCTGAGTGTCTCCCTTGTTTCAACTTCTTTTTATTCTCCGCACATTTTTCTGAAATATGCTCATCATTCTTTATCGCCTCTTTTTTGCTTCTGCTTTTTCCAAATTTTCGCGAACGCGAAAAGCTACGATCCGGCGAACCAGATCATACGGAATCGGCTTCCCATACGGAAACTGGATTGCGCCTTTTGAAGTCTCATATTCTGTTAATTCGGCCCTGAATTTGTCAATCCCGCTGGGGTTGGGATAAAAACCAATATGGTTTTTATGTGCCGCGAAGTGGACTAAATTCCCTTTCTGTGCGAAAGTGGGCATTTGATAGCTGATCTTTTCTTCCGCCTCCGGCGCCGCTGTTTTAATAACTGCTCTCATTTCTTCCAGGATTTTTTGCACCTTGGTCGGAAAAAGGGCAATATACGCATCGATCGTATGAAATTCATTTTTCGGCTCTTTCATTTTGTCTCCAAATTTCTTTTGTTTATAAACAATCCACTCCGATGAGAATGATCCTTTTCATTACCCGTATATTTCATGCGGTTAGAGCATCCATCCCATCATCCAGGTTCATCAGAAAAATCAACAGCTTTCCAAAAGTACCTGTATCCTTGCTTTCATTTTACTGAAGAGATTTGCAGAATCTATTTGATGATTGTTAACAAATTACACTCTGACTTTCCATGAAAAATAACCGCTTTAACCCAATTGTGCCAGGGCATAGTTGGAAGACCATCCCCTCTATTTTTCAGTTTCTGAATCGATGATCCTCTCTGCCCATCACTTTCCTCCTATTTGACACAACATAATGTAAGTTACACTTTACATTATGTAATATTTATGTTACTATATGTACATAATAGATTACACAAGGAGTATATCGGTCATGTCATACCAGGAAAAAAGAACGATCACCAGTGTTTTTGTCGGAGCGGTGGTATTAGCTGCCTACTGCATCTATGCATTTGGCCGCTTCAATTCAGGAATGGCTGCCGCAGATGATCTTCGGTTTTGGGCAAGCACCATGCTGATCTTTATTGGCATAGGCATTGGTGCTGAAATTATCGTTCAAATCATCTTTCATATTATTTTTTCGATCGCGATCGCCATCAAGGAAAATATCCGGGATGAGCAATGCGATGAGAAGGAAATTGAAAAAAAGATCGAACGGGAAACCGTGGAAGATGAAAGAGATAAACTGGTCGAACTTAAATCATTGCGGGTTGGATTCACGATTGCAGGAATAGGGTTTGTCGGCGCTCTTGTCTCGCTGGTTTTGAATAATTCCGCGATGGTGATGCTCAATATCCTGTATCTATCTTTCTGCGTTGGTTCGATCTGCGAAGGAATTGCCCAATTCTATTATTATCGAATGGGTCTATAGAATGACAAAAAAATTTGAAATAACGAACAATATTCGCAAATTACGGTTTTTTGCTGATGAAATGACCCAGCAGGAACTAGCGGAAAAAGCCGGCGTTTCAAGGCAAACAATCATAGCAATTGAAGCTGGAAAATATTCACCCTCTTTGGAGCTTGCATTCCGAATATCGGATGTGTTTGGTGTAAAAATCGGAGAGGTGTTCAGTTACAAAGTACAAGACGATTGAGGAAATCACAAAAATTAAGTAAAGAGAAGTGTCTTCTGTTTGAATGGCACTTCTCTTTACTCATCGTTCTTTATACCGATAAAACATCCTTTCCTTTTACTCTCCATGTGAATATGGCTCCCTAATGGGTTTCATCGGTAAGGTCTATTGTATTATTCGGATAGAAATTTCTCCACATCCGCGATGAAACACAGAGTGTTTTCTTCTATTGTTCTTGTCAGCGCATCCAGGTCGCCAAAATCAGGATCAACCACCAGGATATGCTCCAGAATGGAATCCTTTCCCTCCGTGGTGGGCACCAGGTGATCGCAGTTCCATCCGCTGTCTTTGAACAGCCGCCAGTACTCCGCCTGGGTTTGTTTATTATACCCACCCAACCATACTTCGAAGCGAAAGGCATCATAGTTGAAAACAACCGCAATCTTTAGTTTTCGATCTTTGAGCGCTTGAGGGGTGAAAGAAAAATAGGTCATGTCCATATATCCGCAATAGATGCTGCCGGATACAAAATAATTGGGGTATTTGTTCTTGAAGTATGTCTTCAAGTTCATGATGAAATCCATCAAGCCGCGGTACGCTTGCTGGACCGTTCCCTGTTTTAACAATTCTTTGAATTCCTGCATGTTTTCTTGAAATGAGCTCATCGTTTATCTCTCCATAGTAATAAATTGTTTTTTATTATCATACTCATCCCCTCCCTTAAAATCCGAAATGCGGATTTTAGGGAAGGTTGGGAGGGGGGCTCCATTTATTTAATTCTTCCTCTATTCTATCTAAAACTCTTTGAATATTTCCCCACACCATATTATTCCAAAACCGAATAACCCTGTACCCCCTTAATTCAAAGAACGCAATCCGTTCTGCCTCCTGTTCCTCTTGTTCAGCGTGTTGTCCGCCATCCACTTCGATGATCAACAAAAGCAAACAATGATCGTATGACTACCCGTGAAACACAGAATTGCCGCAGGCGTATATTTTTCCTTCGGTATGCCAAACCCTCACACCGGTAAATGTGTCGGTTGAAAAAACCGCCATGACCTGTGCACATAATAACTTGTCAATTACCTTGATGACAAACACGTCGAATTGTTTTATTTCAGCAAGTTCTTGAAGATTCGAAAGGATAATGGCTTTTATTTCTGTGGAGTTGCCCGAGAACAATTGACGGGAACCCCACGCTCTTCTCAACGAATTATGTTCGTTGAAAACCTCATCCTCGCTGATGTATGGCGCTTCATCCAATGCTTTTCCCAATAAAATCTCAACCGCTTCTTCTGGGTCTTTGGTTTGTATTTCGTTCATTTTGGTTTTTCCTTTTTCCGTCGAATAGTGAGGTTAATTAATAATTTGTATTGATCTGATTGGTCTTCCTCTCCACTGCTTGACAGCCAGTATTAGCAGCAAGTGACATGAGCGTGGAATCTTCTCGGGAGCAGATCCTAATCAAATGTAATTTTTGTTACTTGTTGCTTTCTCACTCTGAAATATTAATTATACATAACAGACAAATTCATACAATTAAAATGCCTTCCAAAACGGAAGGTATTTATTTATTGTTCATTGATTGCTACTCACATATCACAAGTTACTGAGCTGACAGCACCGGTTTGAACTTGTACCTGTACATCCGACTCGGTCCACGCCAGTGAAATAAAGATGATACTTTAGCGCGGCACAGCCGTGACGATCCGCCGGATGCGCCAACGCGTCACCGCTGCATCAGAGCGAACACACCCCAGCCCAGGTATTCACGCGTGTAAGCGGCGTAGCGCTTAGGTTCCGAGGTCAGTTGGGCGCGAACATCTTTCGTGAGCTCGTCGTTGGGATTGGCTTCAAGCCATTGGCGCATGGTGAGCCATTTGGCCGCCTCGTATCTGTCCCAGCCGTCTTGATCAGCCAAAACCATTTCAACGACGTCGTAGCCAAGATGGTCGAAAAACGTAAGAAGTTCTGGAAGCATGAGAAAGTCGGAGATCGAGTTGGCAAGACATCCCCTGACAACTTCTTCCGTCGGCGGTAACTGCCGCCAGTACGGCTCGCCGATGAGGATGATCCCTCCGGTACGCAGACTCCGCGTCAGAAGCTCGATTGTGCCGGCTACTCCCCCGGCAATCCAGGTGGCACCGACACAGGCTGCCACACTGACCTTCTCATCAGAGACATAACCGGCAGCATCGCCATGGATGAACTTGACTTGATCTGCGACGCCGAGTTCTTCAGCACGAAGTTTCGCTTGCTCGGTGTACAACTGGCTCATGTCGATGCCGATGCCGATGACACCGTGATCGCGTGCCCAGGTGCACAGCATCTCTCCCGAACCACTGCCGAGGTCGAGCACTCGGGCCCCCGATTCCAGACGCAGCGCCACACCGAGCGTGGCGAGCTTTTCGGGCGTGATCGGGTTGTGGATACGGTGAGCGCTCTCAGTGATGTTGAATATTCGTGGTATGTCCATTGTGGAAAAACTCCTTACGGGTGAATAGACTCGGTCATGGCCTAATGGCTTGCGTTAGGTAGAAGGGTGGGTTGGCAACCACCCTATTACTCAATACTACCCTTTTCCAGCATGTGGGTGGGCATGGATTCAATTAGGAAAATTATCCCTCACTTGTTAATTCTACTCCCGAAAATAATCCGCCAATTACAAAAACGCCCTCCATTTCTGGAGAGCGCTTTTTTCTCGTCTAAAACCGCCACTGATAGTATTAGCTCATTCGTAAAACCGGCCTGAACTTATACCCGTAGATTAACATTCCCCTTTCATCCCCATCCTGGCGGATGCGGCGGGTGACCATCTCCACCGGTGTGCCGATCTTCACTTCACGCTCGCCCACATCGGTGAGCTGGGCGGTGATGATGGGGCCTTCATCCAGCTTCACCAGTGCCACCGTGTAAGGAGCATTTTCCTCAAAACCGGCCGGCACGCTGTGCAAGGTGGTGAAGGAATATACCTCCCCTTTTCCACTGAACTTGAAAGCGGTCTTGGCTTCCCCGCCGCATTCGGGGCATACGTCGCGCGCGGGGAAGATCTTGGCTTGGCAGTGCGGGCATACCTCACCCACCAGGGCAAGGCGCTGTTTTTGTAATCTCCAATGTCGCGGTATTTCCATTCGTACTCACTCCTTCATAAGAGTGAAACAAGTGTACAGATGGAATCCTCTCAAAACCTATCAGATTCTGGATTGGAAGAAGACTCACATTTTTCGCAAAATATGGGTGATGACGCTGGCTGCCGCGCCGCTGATCGCCTGCGTCATGGCCACCTGCGCGCTGGCGATTTGGTTCCGCCCGGCTTCTCCGCGCAATTGCTGAACCGCATCCAGCACCTGATACGCACCCGCCGCACCGGGGGCAAAGCCATGTGCCTTGATGCCGCCCAATGTGGCAACGGGCAGCCGGCCAGTCAATGCCAGATTGTCCAGGGTGGCAAACTGCCAGCCCCTGCCGCGTTCAGCAAACCCACCCGCTTCCAGGGATAACATCCCGTAGATGGAGGGGGTATCCCAACACTCGAAGAGATCCAGACAATCACGCGTAAGTTTCGCTTTTTCCAGTGCCTTGGTGGTGCTGATGTGCACCGCATCGAACGCCAGCGGGTCAGCCCGGTCGTGAACCGCCAGGGTATCGGTGGCGATCTCTGACGCACTGATTAACACTGCTTTCTGCCCATCCCGCAGCAGCTTCCGGTTCACCAGCACCAGGGCTGCAGCCCCATCGGCAAAAGTGGGCACATCATACAGAGAAAGTGGAACGCTCACCATGGGGGCTTTTCCATAACTATCCAAATCGACGTTCTTTCGATACATAGCAAAAGGATTGTTCACTCCATTGGCGTGCGCCGTGATCGGAAAACTGGCAAAGCTCTCGCACGGGGCATGGTATTGGTCAAGGTAGCGCTGCATGAGCAGTCCAGCCATGCCATTGGGGGTTAGCCCCTGCATTCCCTCAAAATCAGTATCGCCGCTCTGCGCAGCAAACGCTTCGATCTCATCACCGACCATATCGGTCATCTTTTCCAAGCCCACCACCACCACACAATCCGCCATGTTTGAGGTGATGGCCAGATAGCCCATGTGCAGTGCGGCAGCGCCCGATGCTTCCCCTGCTTCGACAGTGGTACCTTCCAATCCATGCAGTCCGGCAGCATCACACACCAGCGCCCCCAGATTGGCTTGATGGGAAATGGAGGAAGCCAAAAAATTGCCGATATACACGATCTCCGGCTGGGGATCACCGGCATCCTTCAATGCCGCGCGGATAGCTTTGCTGCTGAGAGCAGCCAGTGATTGATCCCAATGCTCCCCCACCGCCACCTGTCCGATGCCTGTGATATACACCTTTTCCATAACTGACCTACTTCATCACGATCTTGCCGCGGTAGCGCGCGTAGGTGGCATAATCGATCTCAATACGCCGTTCAATATATTGCTGAGTGAGGGGGGCCTTGTTACGCCGTTCTTCGATCAGGTCGGTCACGCGCATGTCAAAGGCATCCGAACCGGCGCCTGAGCCATACGAAACCACCAGAATACGATCGCCCGGTTTGGCGATATCCAGCACAGCAGTCAGCCCCACCAGCGATGCTCCGGCATAGGTATTGCCGATAACGGGAGAAAGCAGACCGGTTTCGATCTGTTCCTTACTGAAACCAAGTTCCCTGGCGACCCGCTGGGGAAACTTGGTATTGGGCTGATGAAAGACTGCAAAAGCATAATCGGCAGCCGTCGTGCCAAGCTGGCTGAGCATGGTCTGTGCCGCTGCAGTGACGTGTTTGAAATAGGCCGGTTCCCCCGTGAAACGCTGCCCGTGTTCCGGATAGACCTGATGCTGGCGGCGCCAGAAGTCGGGGGTATCGGTCACATAAGAATAGGATGCAGCGATGGTTGCCAGAGCATTTTCAGCCGGACCGATAACGAAGGCCGCTCCACCAGCGGCAGCGGTGAACTCGAGCGCATCACCCGGTTTGCCCTGTGCGGTATCCGCCCCAATGGCCAGCGCATAATCACCCATTTTCGATCCGACCAATGCCATGGCTGCCACCACCGCTTCCGTTCCGGCTTTGCAGGCAAACTCCAGGTCCGCCGCCTGTATATGCTCCGAAGCGCCGATCGCTTCAGCCACAACCGTGGAACTGGGTTTCACCACGTACGGATGCGACTCGGAACCGACCCACACCGCGCGTAATTTCTGCGCATCGATCCCAGCGCGTGCCAGTGCGTTGCGGGCTGCTTCAATGGAAATGGTGATGGTATCTTCGTCCAAACCCGGCACCGCTTTTTCTTTGACCGGTGCACCGCCTTCATCGCCTGCCCAGATGCGCAGGATCTCACTGGCCGGCAGGCGGTATTGCGGAATATACACTCCATAACCAACAATGCCCACTGCCCGGGCTGGTTTTAATAATAAATTTTCCCTATCGTTCACTGTTCGCTCCATTCGTTCAAAATCGCGATCGCACGATCGATGCGGATATTTCCTTCATTCACAAGCTGCTCTGCCAGCGCCGCCACCTTTTCAGGCGGTGCACCGGCTGCCGCCGCCACCTGCCGGGCATGCAGCGCCATGTGCCCGCGTTGGATGCCTTCGGTGGCCAACGCCCTCAACGCCCCCAGATTTTGTGCCAACCCGACCGAAACGATGATCTCCGCCAGGTCGGATGCCTTTTGAACATTCATTAATTTCAAGACAGCCCGTGCCGTAGGATGAACACGGGTCGCTCCGCCCACAATCCCGACCGCCATGGGCATCTCCAGTTCACCCCGTAAAGCACCTTTTTCATCCACCGACCAAGTGCTCAAGCTGGTATAGCTTCCATTGCGCGCCGCATAAGCATGCGCCCCGGCCTCCACCGCCCGCCAGTCATTCCCGCTGGCGATCACCACCGCGTCCACGCCATTCATGATGCCTTTGTTGTGGGTGGCCGCGCGATACGGATCGGCCGCGGCAAATGCCCAAGCTTCGATGATGCGATCGCGCACCTCCGTGCCGCCAAACTGATCGAAAGCCAGCGCTTCGGCCGGAATC
Source organism: Pelolinea sp. (assembly GCA_012797975.1). Lineage (GTDB taxonomy): Bacteria > Chloroflexota > Anaerolineae > Anaerolineales > Anaerolineaceae > UBA4781. Next base: position 22,996 of record JAAZOD010000035.1, read on the forward strand.
GTGCAGGTGGCCCTTACCAGGCGTCGATCTGCCAGATTGGAAAGGATGCGCAGCAGCACTCTGCCGCCAGTGATCTTTTCCACCAGCGGGCTGATGCGCTCCAGGGCAGTGTTCACCGCATTGGCGCCCATGGCATCGCGCACATCCAGGATCAGATGCAGCACCAGAAAACTTCCAATGGCTGAATCAGCAATGACGCGCACCTGCACATCCTTCGGTCCGCCACCCATCCTTGCCAGCACGGGGTCGGTTTGTGCAGCCAGGTCCATGATCTCCGCCTTGGCACTGCGCAACGCTTTTTCCGCTGCCGCGCTATCGCTCACATCCAGAATCTGAAGCTGGCCGATCATCTCCTGCGCTCCGGCTTTTGCTGTAAAGCCACCACCCGCCTGGGCTAATTTGGCCATGAATGAAGCCGCCGCCACCACCGAGGGTTCTTCCACTGCCATCGGCACCAGCACCGGTCGTCCGTTGACCACAAAATGTTGGGCAATGCCCAGCGGCAAACCAAAGACGCCGATTCCATTTTCGATCATCAGGTCCGCCTGCGCAGTGGATAAACCACCCTGTGGGTCAAAGACCGTCAGCTCTTCTTTGGTTAAATCCGAATTCGCCTGCAAGTGCTGCAGGCGTTCAGCAAGATCCATCTGGTAAAACTTCTTTTCATCCGGCATTCTTCAAATTCTTCTCTTCCGACAAACGTTCGCTCTATCATACAGAACGAACACTGGCAAAAGCTATCAGATCCTATCACACCAGGGAATAGGTTTCACCGGGCTGCAGAATGATCACAACGCTGTCCGTTTTTTCCTCCACCATGCTCTTCCATGCTGCTGCGTCCTGCTGGATGAGCGGAAAGGTATTGTAGTGCATGGGAATGACCACCTTGGGATGGACGAATTCCACGGCACGCAAGGCGTCTGCCGGGCCCATGGTGAAATTATCGCCGATGGGCAGCAGGGCAAGATCCACCCCTTCTTCGCCGATCAAGCGCATGTCGCCAAACAACCCGGTATCGCCGGCAAAATACAGCTTCTCTTGATCAGGCAGCGTCAGTAAGAATCCGGCCGGGTTGCCCCCGTCCGACCCATCGGGCAGTTGAGAGCCATGCAGCGCTAGCGTGAGTTTGCAGTAGCCGAACGGGTAGCGAAAGCCGCCGCCGATATGCTGGCCGTGCGCCTTCACACCCTGCTCACGCAGCCAGTCGGCGATCTCCGCCACGCTGATCACGGTCGCTCCGGTGCGCTTGGCGATCTTCACCGTATCCCCCAGGTGATCTCCGTGTCCATGGCTCACCAGAATATAATCCGCCCGTACTTCATCTGCCCTCACACTGGCGGAAGGGTTCCCGCTGAAAAATGGATCGAAAAGCAGATGCAAAGCATCCACCTGCAGTCCAAAACTGGCATGCCCGTAAAAGGTAAGGTTTATCGCCATTCTGTCCTCCAAAAATTCATTCTTTCTTTATATTTTAATGAGGAAGTTTGATTATTCCATAGATTGCGGGTTAACATATACAATAAAAGAGTCCAATCATTTAATTCAAGGAGTGAATCATGATCGATCCGCGTGTCAATAAACTTGCCACCATGCTGGTGGATTATTCATTGGGAGTGAAACCTAATCAACGTGTTCTTTTACAAGGCGAAAAGGGCGGCGAGCCGCTGATGATGGCCATCTTCAACACCTGCCTGGAGCGAGGTGCATTTCCTTTTATTTATCAGTATCCCGAAGGCATGACCGACAGCTATTTCCGCTATGGCAAACCAGAAAAATTTGCTGACTACTTGCAGGAGCTGAAACGCTTCGTAGAAACCTATGATCATCGCGTGCGCATATTGGGTGAAACCAATACCAAGGAACTTTCAGGGTTCGACCCGGAACTTGTCTCAAAATTCTACGCAGAAGGCGGCAAGATATCCAAGATCATGCTCGACCGCGAACAAAAAGGTGAGTTGCACTGGGTGCTGTCGCTCTTCCCCACCCAGGCATACGCCCAGGATGCCAATATGAGCCTGCCTGATTTCGAAGATTTTGTCTACAATGCCTGCATGCCCGATCAAAACGATCCGGTGGGCTACTGGAAGAAAGTGGCTGCCCGCCAGGATAAGGTCATCCAGTGGCTGAAGGGCAAGGAACGTGTACATGTGGTCGCCCCCGAAACCGATCTCACCTTGAGCATCAAAGGCAGACCCTTCGAAAATTGCGCCTGTAAAGTGAATGTGCCGGATGGCGAGATCTTCACCTCTCCCATTGAGAATTCCATGAACGGTCACGTGTATTTTTCCTATCCCACTCTCTATGAAGGTTTTGAGGTGGTGGGGGTGCGCCTGTGGTTTGAGAACGGAAAAGTGGTAAAAGCCAGCGCGGTGAAGAATGAGGAATATCTGCTGAAGAAACTGGATACGGATGCCGGTTCCCGTTACGTGGGCGAGTTCGCCATTGGCACCAACGAGGGCATTCAAAAATTCACCGGTCAGATCCTTTTTGATGAGAAGATCGGCGGCAGTTTCCACATGGCATTGGGACACGGTTATCCCGAAACGCTCAGCCAGAACGAATCTGCCATCCACTGGGATATGATCTGCGACCTGCGCCATGGCGGCAGGATCGAAGTGGATGATGAACTGCTCTACGAAAACGGTAAATTCGTCTTCAATTTCTAAATTCTTTTCACGTACGATTGGAAAAGGGCGTCATGATTGCGCCCTTTTCTTTTGGGTTACAATACAAACACAGAGAAAGAGCGGCAGGATGAACCGATGAAAATGCATCTCGGAATTGCACAGATTGAAACCAAACTGGGAGTGGTGGATGCCAATCTTCAAAAACATTTGGATTTCATCGGGAAGGCACACCAGGCAGGCGTGGACCTGCTCATGTTCCCGGAACTCTCCCTCACCGGCTATGTCTTGCAAGACCTGGTGCCCGCGGTGGCACATCACCCCAATTCCAGCGACCCGGTTTTCAAAGAACTGTTCAAAGCCAGTCAGCAAATGGACCTGCTGGTGGGATTTGTGGAAGAAGATGAGCGCAACCGCTTCTATATCGCGGATGCCTATCTTTCACAGGGCAAGCTGGTGCACATCCACCGCAAGGTTTATCTGCCCACCTATGGCTTGTTCGACGAAGGACGTTTTTTTGCCCTGGGCGATAACACCCAGGCCTTCAATACCCGTTTTGTGCGCAGCGGAGTTCTGATCTGCGAAGATTTCTGGCATGTCGCACCACCTTACCTGCTGTGGTTGGATGGCGCCGACCTGCTGTTGTTCACCTCCGCTTCCCCCGGGCGCGGGCTCACCGAAGCGCCACAGCTTTCCACCTCCATGTGGGTTGAAAGCATCAACCGCGCATATGCCAGCATCTTCACTTCTTTCGTGGCTCATTGCAACCGGGTGGGATTCGAAGATGGGCTGCACTTCTGGGGTGGCTCCACCGTCTACGATCCGGATGGCAACTGCTTGGCCAAAGCCCCTTATGATCAAGAAGCGTTTCTCACGGTGGAACTGGACCTCAACCAGCTGCATCGCACGCGTGCACGGCTGCCGCTGCTGCGCGACGAACGCACTGCATTGGTACAGCGGGAACTAAACCGTATCCTGTCCAACGAGCATTCCAACTGCGGGAAATAAGGGAGGGATGATGAAAATTGACCTAACGATCAATACCGACCTGGCAACCGAAATTCTGACCGCTTTTATCAAAAGCGAAACCACCCGCGCAGGCTTTCAAAAAGTGGTGGTGGGGCTTTCAGGCGGCATTGATTCGGCGCTTTCCTGTGTGCTGGCCGTCCAGGCGCTGGGTCCACAAAACGTGCTGGCAGTGCGCATGCCGTACCGCACCTCCTCCCCCGATTCGCTGGAACATGCCCAAATGATCATCGACCAATTCGGAGTGCAAACGCTTACCATCCCCATCACGGCCATGGCAGATGGCCTGATCAATGCTTTTCCCGAAATGAGCAACCAGCGCAAGGGCAATATCATGGCACGCTGCCGCATGATCGTGCTGTTCGATCAATCCAGCGCTTTCAACGGGCTGGTGGTTGGCACCAGCAATAAGACCGAGATCCTGCTGGGGTATTCCACCATGTATGGCGATTCAGCCAGTGCCTTCAACCCCATCGGCGACCTGTATAAAACCCAGGTACGTCAGCTATCGACTGCCCTCCACATCCCGGATGTGATCATTCAAAAAGCCCCCAGCGCAGATCTGTGGGCCAACCAAACCGATGAGGGTGAATTGGGCTTCACCTATGCAGAAGTGGATAAGCTGCTCTACCTGCTGGTGGATGAACGCTACACGCCTGAAGAATGTGTGGAAGCCGGCTTCGAAAAATCCTTTGTGGAGAATGTGGTAAATCGCATCCGCTGTTTTCATTTCAAACGCATGCTGCCGCCCATTGCCAAATTGGGCAGCCGTACCATTGGTTATGATTTCCTGTATCTGCGCGATTGGGGTACATAACATGATGAACAAACGGATTTTACTTTTGACCTGTACCGGCATGTTGCTGGTAGCTGCTTGCGCACCTGCCCGGTCAGCGGCGCCTGCCGCCACACCTGTTCCTCAATCCACCAGCACTGTCTTGCCGGCCAAAACAGCCACTCCCACCCTTTTTCCCACACTGGTGCCCACCGATGCTTCCTCCAAGCCACAAACGGTGCTGATCTATCTGGTTGCGATCGGGGATAATGGCGTTTCGGGTGAGATGATCGGCTGTGGTGATAGTCTGGTGCCGGTCGAGGTTGCCATCGAACCGACTGTGGCCGTACTGCGGGCAGCCCTCACCGCCCTGCTCAACCTGGCACCGGAAATGACCTACGGGGAATCGGGCTTGTATAATGCGCTTTATCAATCCGATCTGCACATCGAATCCATCGACATCGTTGACCGGCAGGCAATCCTCCGCCTGACCGGCACGCTGGTCAGCGGTGGGGAATGTGACATCCCCCGCATCGAGGCGCAGCTCAGCGCCATCGCTCTGCAGTTCTCGACCATCGACACGGTGACCATCTACATCAATGGCACATTACTCCAGGATGTATTGGACCTGCGGGGGTAGGGTTCTCGTTATTTCAGATTGTTGCGCTCCAGCGCAGTTTCCAGGATCATCACGACCAATTCTTCGTTGGAAATGCCATCCGCATGGGCGGCAATGACCAGGTCGGAGACCCCAGACAGCCCCGGTAAAGGATTGATCTCCAGAATATAGGGTTTCCAGTTATCCTTCACATCCAGCCGAAAATCAACCCGTGCCACATCCAGCGTGCCCAGTACCCGAAAGACCGCTGCAGCCAGCCAGTTCAGCTCATCCACCATATCATCATCCAATGGTGCCGGACAAACATAATTGAGATCGGCTGCCAGTGCCACTTTTAAACGGTTGCTGTACACCGCATCGGTCAACAGATACGGTTTCAGGTCCACCTCCATGGGCGGCAGAAAACGCAAACCCGATTGGATGCGCGGCAAATTCTCATCATGCGGAATGCGGCGGGCGATCGGACCATGCAGGTTCCCGACCATGCCAACCGTCACTTCACGCCCTTCAATATATTCCTCCACCAGGGCGGGCTGGTTGTAGCGGTTCATGATATGGCCAACCTGCTCATACAGCTCTTCCTTGGTGTTCACCACCGATTTCAAGCTCACGCCCATACTGGTGCCTTCGCGGCTGGGTTTCACGAACAAAGGAAACCGCAGGGTTGGATCCAGCGGTTCATCCACCCGTTCAAAGGTTTGAAACGGCGGAGTGGGTAACTCATGAAAATCAAGGATACGCTTGGTCATGGGTTTATCCAGCGCCAGCGCCAGGGTCAGCACCCGGGAGCCAGTGTAGGGAATGCGCAGCATTTCCAGGATGGCTGGAATGTGCGCCTCGCGCGAATCGCCGTAATAACCTTCGCAGATATTAAAACAAATGTCCGGCTTATACTTTGGCAGCGTATCGATGATGTTGAAATTTCCTTCGAAGAATTCGCAGTCATAACCCCCATTGCGCATAGCTTGTAAAATGATATTAATAGTTTTCTCGGAATCTAAATCATCCCATTGATCCTCAGGCATGCCCTCCCAGTGAGGTGCATTTACCTTCAGGTTAGCAAGTAGAGCAACCCTTTTCTTTTTCAATGATAACTCCTCATTCAGTTATGATAGAAATAATTAAGTGCTAGATTTTTCATAGTATTCATCCCACTGATTAATCATATCATCGAGCTGTTCCTGTAAAAAGAGGTATCTTTTACCAAGTTCACCAACTCGCTCTGCATCCAGCTCCGGATCCTTCAATTCTTGTTCCAGAGTGTGAATTTCTGATTCTACTGCATGGATGTGTGTTTCCAATTCCTGCAGTTTCTGTTTATTGATCTTCTTTTCCGTCGTTTTGCGAGGCGCCGGGTGTTCGGTGTCGGCTTGCATTTTAACCGGAACCTGTGCGGCCTGCTGGCGCGAAATGCTGAATTCCGCATATCCGCCTTTGAATACCTGCAGTTTCTTTGCGGTCGCATCCACCATCCAGATTTGGGTGGCCAATGCTTCGAGCAAATAACGGTCATGCGTAACCAGCAGGATCGTCCCGTCAAACTCCGCCAGCACCGCCTGCAGGATCTCTTGTGAAGGCAGGTCAAGGTGGTTGGTCGGTTCATCCAAAAAGATCAGGTTCACCCCTTTCAACGCCAAAATCGCCAGCGCCAGGCGACCGCGTTCGCCACCGCTCAATACAGAAACAGTCTTGAACACGTCATCCCCGCTGAACAGGAACTTGCCCAGATAATTGCGGATCTCGGCTGGCAGCATCTTGGGGACATTGGCTTGAATCTCCTGCATGAGCGTCCAATCCAGGTGCAGATCTTCATGTGCCTGGGCAAAGTAGCCCACATCCAAACTGGCACCCAGCTGGATCTCCCCTTCATACGGAGGGAGCTGCCCCAGGATGGTGCGCAGCAGGGTGGTTTTTCCGGCACCGTTCGGCCCGATCACGCCCACACACTCGCCGCGCCGCAATTCCACATCTGGCATGCGGAAAAGCGAGACCCGTTCATCTTTGAAACCGATCTGCACTCCTTTGGTGCGCAGGATGATATCGCCGGAACGGCGGTTATCTTTGAACCCAAACACCATGCGGTGCTTGCGGGCAGGGGGAATGAGCTGTCCTTCCTTAAGCAGGCGTTCCAGGCGCCGCCGACGGCCTTTGGCCTGTGCGGTGTTCTGCCCGGCAATGTTGCGGCGGATGTAATCCTCTTCCTTGGCAATGAATTCTTGCTGGCTTTCGTATTCCTTCATCTGCCGCTCCATGCGTTCCTGACGCAGGTGCAAAAATGCCGAGTAATTGCCCGGATAGCTTTCGATGGCCGGGGTCATCTCCCAGATAGTGTTCACGGTCTGGTCAAGAAAATAGCGGTCGTGCGAAACGATCAGCACCGCTCCGTCATATTTTTTTAAAAAATCTTCCAACCATTCCATGGCTTGAATATCCAGATGGTTGGTGGGCTCATCCAGCAGCAGCAGGGTCGGGTTCATCAAAAGCAATTTTGCCAGGTAGGCCCGTGTGCGCTCCCCGCCGGAGAACTGGGTGATGGGACGGGTGAGATCTACCGCTTCAAAGCCCAAACCGCTGACGATGCGCAAGATATAAGAGTCGATGGTGTAGCCACCCAGCCGTTCATAGCGCTCGTGCAGATCACCCAGCCGGTTGATGAGGGTGTCATCCTGCGGGTTCTGCTGTACCTGCAGGGTCAAAGCTTCGATCTCATTTTGCAGATTGAAAATATCCGTCAGTGCTTCGCGGCATTCCTGCTGCAGGGTCTGGGAGGACTGAAAGCGTGACTCCTGCGGCAGATATCCCATCTTGAGGTCCTTTGCCCAGGCAATGGTGCCCTCATCCGGCTTTTCGATGCCATACAGCATGCGCAGCAGAGTGGTCTTTCCAATGCCATTTTCGCCCACCAGCCCGATGCGGGCATGCTGTGGCACGCTCAGCGAAATCTCGCTGAACAGGTCTTCTGCGCCAAATGACTTTGCCAGGTGGGCTGCCGTAATTAGGGACACGTTGCTTTCCTTTTCCAATCGACGAAATGGAATTGTACCTGAATTATCAGGAAAACCCTGTTCCATTTATTGTAGCGCAGGCATGATTTGACAGTGTCTTTTTCACAGGGTATGCTTAACGGCTGATCCTGTGCGTCCGGACAAAAAAAATGACAAAACCACCCATTTGTGATTACGAAGGTTCTGATTACCAAAAAGCTTTCTGGGAGAAAGGCGGCCGTGAGTACGAAGACGCCGTAGAAGCCATCGCTCTGCGCCGCCTGTTGCCGCATGCTGGCAGCCGTCTGTTGGAACTGGGCGCTGGTGCCGGGCGCAACACCCCGCGCTACAAGGGCTTTGAGGAGATCACCCTGCTCGATTATTCGCACACCCAGCTCGAACAGGCCCGTGCCCGTCTGGGAGATTCGGCCAGATACCGCTACGTGGCTGCGGATGCCTATAAGCTGCCCTTCGCCCCGGCCGTCTTTGACGCCGCTACCATGATCCGCACCCTCCACCACCTCAAGGAAGGCGAAAGCGCTCTGCGGCAGGTCAGCCAGGTGCTGGCGCGGCAGGGGGTATTCATCCTGGAATTCGCCAACAAGCGCAATCTGAAAGCCATCCTGCGCTATATAACAGGGAAGCAGAAATGGAATCCCTATTCGATGGAACAGGTGGAATTCGTGGAATTGAACTTCAATTTCCATCCGCGTCAGATCAGAAGCTGGCTGCGCGAGAATGGATTTTCCATCGATCGCCAACTCAGCGTTTCACATTTCAGGGTGGGTTTTCTCAAACGGCATGTGCCGCTTCGTATTCTGAAAGGGCTGGATTCAGCCCTGCAGTGGACGGGTGCATTGTGGCAGCTCACCCCCAGCGTGTTCGTGAAAAGCACACACATCGCTGGCGCGGCGCTGCAGGAATTTGCCTTCCGCTGTCCGCAGTGTGGAAAATATCCGCTCGAGCCGCTGCCGGCTGATATCGCCTGCCCCCAGTGCGGAAAAGTGTATCCGTATCAAGACGGCATCTATGATTTTCGTTTGAAATAAGGGCATGCGCGCTGAGTTTACTCGATCGGTCAGAGGAGGAGAAGCATGCAATTGATCATCACCTGCTCAAACTGCGGGAAAATGCCCTCTTTTGATTATAAATAGCGATAAGCACACGTGGAATATGTATTCGAAAAGAATCCGTAGGTATTGTAGAAGATATTTTTTCAAAACTTCTCATTGTGCCAACCATATTGTGGATTGATTCGCCAATAGGCATATATGATCCTGATTGCATCTCATACTGAATAATCCGAACAATCGTCTCACAAATTTTCCTTCATTTAATTCTGCAGGCTCAGGTTTTCCAATGAATTATTTTGTTTAATCTCTTCATATGACTTCAACAAACTCTCTACCTATTCATTAGGAAGTCTTTTTAATAAATCATAACGAACCCATTAATGTTTTTGTCTACCATAGTAGATATCTTTATTTTCTAATAATCAATATAATTTTGTTTTCAGCAAACCACTAATAAGCCCCAATACTTTTACATACTCCCATTTAATAATGATATAGTTCAAATTGTATAAATACAAAATGCTGATATTCCTAATTCGATATATCTCTCTTTAAATAGCATGTTGGAAAAGCATCAGCAGTTGAGTGCACTTTTAGCACATCGCAACATTGCGACCTTTTATATATGGAAAGATTCCTTGGTCCCTGCATTCCTTCGGAACGACGAGAAGTCTACACCTGTCCCCTATGTGAAATCCGGGGAAGAATGAGAGAAGATGTCGTGCCAAACGAAGTTGAGAGATCTTTCCAAAATAAACCAGCTATTTTTAGTCTATTGGTGGCTGATCTACTTCTTTGCGACTTTTCCATGCTTATGATCTCGACATGGAGAGATCCTTCGGTCGTTGCACTCCCCCCACATGGTGTTGATAAAATCAGCATCATTACGATTTATTAATATTGAAACTGAGAAATTCCTAAGTCACTCTGTTTCTTTAAAAAGATAAGGAACTTAAGTTCATTCAGGATAATAGGTGGGTAAACAAACATGCACCCCTTTAAATTCACGTTACTTTTCCATTAACAAAATCGGTCACAATATCCTCATAGATTTCATAGTCTATACCACAATGTTCATAAATAACGAACAATGGCCACGCAAATTGTTCTGTTAGTTCAATGATTTTAGGAGAAATCTCATCAATGGAAACTGTTCCTTTTGTACGAACTTCGTTCTCTTCGGGAAACCTTCTTTCAATATGTCGTGTAAAATTAGACGATCGAAGCAGCCTGCCCTTTAAACCAAAATAATTTATTTCAACATCTACCCATGTATTTTCATCTGCTAAACCCAAATTTGAATACAGCTTCTCACAAAAGAGTAGGGTCTCGGTGATTCTGACAATTCTTGTATTAAAAAATATGGCAATCGTATTTCGCGTATCTTCATATAGACTTTTTAATTGGTAAAAATCTCCACTGCAGTTGAAAGCCCAATAATCATACGTTCCCTTATATATATTTTCACTTTTCGTTTTCCCTTCCAAATAAATACCGTTGTCGAATGGTTTTGGTCTAAATTGTTCATCGGATTCCATGATTATTCCAATTGGCCACCCAAACGTACGTATTTGAGATTTTTCTACTGCTTCCTCTAATTTTTGTTGATCAAAGTGTTTTTTTCTATTTTGAAGAGAAAACTTTATTTCCATGTATGTACGAAAACCAGATTTCGTAAATTGCTCATGTGCTCTTTCATATTGAGCCGCAAACCATTCTTCGGGTGAAAGCATAGAATCATTAACGACCATGGTCTTTGATCTCTCCTTATTGAATAGAATAATTTTACATAATTATTTAATACACGAATCCTCTTTGTTTAGATTTCTCAAGGGATACCCCCAACGAAAAACGAGATCCTTCGCATACGCTCAGGATGACGGGTGGGGAAATGGAATGGAAAGACTTCTCAGCCACATCATTCTTTCAGAATGACCTAAAGGTCAATATCATCCCAAACACAGTGAGGAATCTTATTAACGCTTTGGCGAGTTGAGGATAGGACGCCCGAAACAAAGAATCGCGTGGATATGTACGTATCACATCGTGTTCACGCCGAAGTACAGGCGGGAGATAATTTATAACAGGTTGAAGGGGGATATAGTAGAGATAATCAAAGAATTATGCAAGTAGAATTGACTCTATTGAAATATTCGATGACTGTAGCCAATTATGTTCTGACAGTCAAAGTTGTAATCTTGCTGGGTTTTGTTCTGGTCCTGAAAATTCTTTCCTTAAAAAATATGTTTTTAGAATCTCTTAACAGATCGATACTTTACTACCAAGAAGGGAATCATTAGCAAAACAGATTGTATTTACCCCTTATATTTAAACCTTTTCCACCACCCAGAAATGGGAAAGCCCCAACCCGCGCAGGGGGGTTTGCTCCAGGAACTGCAAGAAACCGCGCAGCAGCTTGCCCAGCAGCGGGCTGCGCCGGATGATATTGTCGTAAGCTCCAAAAATGGTGGTGCGACACACAAAGCGCACCGGCAGACCCTCAAAGAGCTTCTTCAGATCCTTGCTGCGGTACGCGCGCACGTGCGGCGCCAGCTTGCCGCGCCAGCGATCGGGCAGATAATTGACCAAAAACTTGTTGCCGAAATGGTATTTGCCCTTCCAGTAAATGCCGTGCGTTTCAAAGGGATATCCCCGGTTGGGGCAGAACAGGATCAGGCGCCCGCCGGGTTTCAGCACGCGCACCATCTCCGCCACCGCCTGGCGGTCATCCTGCACATGTTCGATGACCTCATTGCTGATCACCAGGTCAAAGGTTTGCGCGGCGTGCGGCAGCGCTTCACCCATTGCCAGTTGCACGGTCAGCCCCTTCTGGCGGGTCTCCAGCACGCGTTCGAATTCCACATCCAGCCCCACTGCCAGCCCCGCTCGTTCCTGCAGGCGCTGCAAATACTCTCCCACCCCGCAGCCATTTTCCAGGATCACGCCCTGCAGGCGTTCTCCGCCATATTGGCGGATCATGGCCAGGCGGCGCTCCTGCCCGGCGCGCCAGACATACGAGGGTTCTCCGCGCAGCGCAGCTTTATCAGATATGGCTTTCGATTCAGCGCTCAATACTCACTCCTGTTTTCCGTTTGTTGAAGGCCAACGATCATGAAAGGTTGTTCGGCACCCAGGCCAGCACGGTGGTTCCCTGATGGCGGATGGAAATGATCTCGATGCCGCCGCCCACCGCCTCCACGCGCGTGGTCATATTCGAAAGCCCATGCCCCAAGCGCTGATTGATCTTGGCCAGATCGAAACCCACCCCGTCATCATTTACCTTGAGCATCACCCGTTGAGGCGTTTCCCACAGGCGCACATTCACCTTAGTAGCCTTGGCATGCTTGGCAATATTCGCCAGTGCTTCCTGGCATACATGAAAGAGGATCTCGGAACTTTCATCAGGGATGCGCTCGATATGCTTGATATCCTTCTCCAGTTCCACATCCACCAGCGTATTGGCACGAAATTCGCGGATCAGACTTTCGATCCCCATATACAGGTCCTGGTTGCGCAATTGGCGCGGGCGCAGGTCCAAAATATAGGCACGAATATCACGGATGGAATCGTTGATGGCATCCAGCGCGTCATCGATGTGCTGCTTGCTTTCCGTCTCATTGCTATTGTTCTGGAGCATGGCATTCTGCAGCGAAAGTCCCACCCCATACAGCGATTGGATGATGCCATCATGCAGATCCATGCCGATGCGCTCGCGTTCTTCCATGACGATCGTACGTTTGGCTTCCAGAGACTTGCGCTCGTGATAGACCACCGCACCGATCACGGCTGCGGTTCCCATCAGGACATCCCTCACTTTTTCGTCCAGCACATCGATCTTCTTATCGGCCAGGCAGAGCACCCCCAGCACTCCGCTTTCGGCACGGATGGGAAAACAATGGATGCTGTGAAAACCGCTCCGCACAATTCGTTGATTGAGATCGGGCGGTTGTTCTTCGTTTAAATCAAGCACACAAGGTTCGACCATTTGTGCGATTTTGCCAAGTGTGCTTTTTCCCAACTCCTGTTGTTCTTCTTTCCAGAAGAATTCCTTGGATTCACCATAGTGCAGAACCCGCAGCAGCACCAGGGATTTCTCCTTCTTCAGATACAGCTCAGCATCTGAAAAGTTTAAAAAATCAAGGGTGGTCGGTAAAACACGTTCCAGATACTCGAGGATGAACGGCGTGCTAACCCCATTGCTACCCACGCGGAAGCGCGCTTTGCGCTGTTGTTCTCTTTCTTCAAAATCGTGGTTATTACCCTGCATAGATTCCTTATTCCGGGAAGGTTGACCCTATCATTTTACTCACTTTTGCAAGCATCCGTCAATTTATTCCGGTGCTCGCAAACTGGCAGTTGGTATAATTTGGTTGGAGGACATCCATGATGATCGACCGAAAAGAGCTCGAGCAAAGCATGCAGCGAGAGAACCGTCTGCCACCTGGCCAGGCGTTGACATTGAAATTTCCTGTGCTTCATTATGGTCCGGTGCCCGTTTTCGATCCGCAAACATGGACCTTCCGCGTTTTCGGCGAGGTGGAAGAGGAAAAAATCTGGAAATGGGAAGAGTTCCAACGGCTGCCGCACTTGAAAGTGCTGTATGACCTGCACTGCGTCACCCGCTGGAGCAAGTTCGACACACATTGGGAAGGCATTTCAGTAAAAAAGCTGCTGGACGAAAAGATCATCGTACCCAAACCGGGCGCAAAGTATGTGATCCAGCATGCTGAAAACGGATTCACCGCCAACCTGCCTGTGGAAGTGGTAGCATCGGAACGATTTCTGTTGGCCACCCATTTTGAAGGTGAACCCATTTCCGCAGAACACGGTTACCCGCTGCGGGGTGTGGTGGGCGCCTTGCCGGGCAAACACAGCCATCTGGACGTGTACCTGTGGAAAGGCGCCAAATGGTTGCGCGGCCTGGAATTCAGCAAGGTTGATCGACCCGGTTTCTGGGAACAGGCGGGCTACCACAACAAAGCGGATATCTGGAAAGAACAGCGTTTTGGTTAAACAAAAACACTCCTTTGAAATTGAATTGAATGGAGTGTTTTTTTACGAGCGTTGGTTATTTGGGAAGTTTGCGGATATAGAACCACAATCCCACGCCGGCTCCGATGAACAGGATACCCAGCAGCCCCATCAGGATGGATGGTTTCTCATCGCCAAAAATGTGCACCGCACCGGAACTGGGCTGCGCTCCGAAATCAACAATGGAAACATCGCCCGGCAGCAGCGTGAGGGTATAGTTCAGGACTGTGGTTGGGTTATATCCTTCTGGAATAGCCACACTGAGGTCGTAATCCCCTTCGGGAATATCCTCAAAACAGATCGGTTCACCGCTGTCGTCCGTGGTTCCGGTCAAATTGACAATACTGAGGCGGTCGCGCACGCTGACCGCTCCGCCCGCCAGGGGCAGCTCGGTATCTTCCGCCATGGCATTCCCATTTTCATCATTGAAAAGATAGATGCAGATGGTGCCATTGCCTTTTATGGGGGTGGGAGTGGGTTGCAGGGTGGTTTGCAGCGCTTCCGCAGTTGCAGTTGGTTCTTCCAGAACTCCGATCAACAACTGCTGCCCCTCCTGCAGATACAGGCAATCATCACCCTGCAGGTTATTGAGGTTACGCAGTTCATCCTCCGTAATGCCGTTCAACAGCGCGATGGAAATGCAGGTGTCGTTGGCTTTCACAGTGTAGATAATGCGTCCGTCAGCTTGAGGAGTGGGGGTGTAATAATAGGCCTGAGGGAGCGGATAACTGCCGCTGGTGGCAACGAAAACGACCATTACCAACAGGCAGACAAAGAACGCTCCCAGCACTCGAATTTGTTTTTTGATCATAGTTTCACCTGCTCGGAATTATAACATCCCTGTTTTCATCTTAACGAAAATTATCCGGTCAAATATTCGCATATAATTAATGAAAATAGAACGATGATTCATCATCACAAATAGCAGATTGGAAGGAAGAACATGTCATTTCATACTTTGATTCTTGTGGGCCGGCTCGGGCAAGATCCAGAGATGCGCTATATGCCCAACGGTCAGGCGGTCACGAATTTCTCGGTTGCCACGGATCGTACCTATAAGAACGCCACTGGCGAACAGGTGCGGGTTACCACCTGGTTCCGCGTTTCCGTATGGGGCAAGCAGGCCGAAAGCTGCAATCAGTACTTGACCAAAGGCAGCATGGTTCTCATCGAAGGCACTTTGAATCCGGATAAAGAAACCGGCCGTCCGCGCATTTGGACCAGCGCAGATGGA
>JAAZOD010000003.1 GCA_012797975.1 Pelolinea sp.
AATGCATTGTTCAGCTTTCCGTATGGCATCGCCCGTAGAAATGCTGAGCATGGGCTTCCCACGAAAACGTTCCATTGGCACCGTCGTATCCGCTGCCACAATCACCGCTTCCGCTTCCGCAATATCCTCTTTGGTCAGCTTGTTGGAGACACCCCCCGCCCCATCCGTCTCCATCTTTACCTCGTACCCATGCTTCTTACCGGCCTTTTCCAGACTCTCAGCCGCCAGATAGGTGTGGGCAATGCCAGCCGGACATGACGCAACACCAACTATCTTTTTCAATCTATTCCTCCTGTCTCTTCGAAACCAACAACATGTTCTTCAATTCTCCCTTTTTTGTTTCTTCCCGCAAACCTTTTACGATGTCTGTTCCCTTCCACCACAGAGATGCCCCGAGAAGATCAATTCAGCAAAGCAACCAGGATATCTTTCTTCGAAGCCGCATTGAAAATTACCGATTTTATTGTTTCATCCAGCAATTTTCGGGCAACGGTGGAAAGGATCTCAAGGAAAACATTGTCGACATTTTCCTCGGGAACCGCGATCCCGAAAACATACTTCGCATCCTCCGAATCATTCCAAGTAACCGGCTCATTCAGACGCAGATAGACCAGAGAAGCTGCATTGACCGCATCCGTACGGGCATGCGGAATCACCATCCCATCCCCAATATAGGTCGAGATGATCTTTTCCCTCACCAGCACATCCTGGATATATTTCTCACGATCAGTCAATCTTCCCGAACCTTCCAAGAGATCCGCGATTTTTTCGATCACGCATTGTTTGGAAGAGATATCAATATCGAGAGCGATGAGGGATTCATCCATTAATTCCATTTTTTGACCTGTTCATTTTTTTCATTTTCGGATAAAAATATACCTAAGGATGGCTCCCATTTTTTTACTTGCGACTGTAAAAGATTACGTAATGGGAGTCATCCTATCCATTTCAGATCGAAGAATAAACCTGAACCCGATCAATCTTCATAAAGATCGATGATCCTATTCTTCCTTCTCTTCCACGTGATTCTTCAATAAAGTACCCATCATGAAAGTTGAAACCAAGGTGCCGATCACAAAACAAAGTAAGTAAAGGAGAATATTGCTTGTTAGCGGTAAGGTGAAGATGCCGCCAATCGGAGCGGTCAAGGTCAGTTTCAAGAATCCGGCCAAAGCGCCTGCCACGGCTGCACCAGTCATGATGGATGGGATCACTTCCTTGGGATGCTCAATGGCAAAGGGGATAGCGCCTTCTCCAATATAACTGAGTCCCATGATCAACGCAGCTTTTCCTGCATCTTTCAATTCCTGGGAGAATTTCTTGGGGAACAGCACGGTAGCCAGGAAGCAGCTGGTGCTGATGGTCATACCCGAGCAGCCCGCCGCGCCCATGGCAACCGAAGGCACCGTTGTGCCTGCCGCGCTGGTCAAGGAAGCAACGGCGAACAAATAAGCAACTTTATTGACCGGCCCACCCATATCAAAGGCCAGCATTGCACCGATCACCGCGCCCAGCAGGACCGCACTTCCTTCACCCAGGTTTTGCAGGAATCCATTCAGCAAATTCACCAGGGGAGTAACGACGGCATTCACCGGGATCATTGCCAAGGCGGTAAGCAGCACTCCGACCACCGGGAAGATAATCAATGTTTTTGCACCTTCAAAGGAACGTGCCCAACTTTTGGTGAGCTGTTTCAGCAGTTTGATAATGTAGCCAGCCGCAAAACCGCCCAGAATGGCTCCCAGAAAACCGGACCCGCCACTTTTAGCGAGCATACCGGCGACCATGCCAGCCAGCAAGCCGGGACGATCGGCAATGGAGTAGGCAATATAGCCAGCCAGAATCGGCAGCATCATGCCCATCGCGATACCACCAACATTCAATAACCAAGCGGAGATTGCATTCGTGGCGCCAAAAGTCGCAGCGCTGGCGTTCTTGACATCCAGCAAGAACGCAAATGAGATCAGCACGCCACCCGCAACAATGAAGGGGATGAAGTGCGATACACCTGACATTACATCACGATAAATAGGACTTTTTTGTTTCATAATAATCACCTTTTGTTTAGATTCAATAGATTTCCAAATTACCTTCTTCAACAAGCTGAATGCATTGTTCAGCTTTCCGTATGGCATCGCCCGTAGAAATGCTGAGCATGGGCTTCCCACGAAAACGTTCCATTGGCACCGTCGTATCCGCTGCCACAATCACCGCT
>JAAZOD010000004.1 GCA_012797975.1 Pelolinea sp.
CCAATAAACACAGATGACAGGACAGGCAGTTATGAATATTGTAGCACGGAGGAAATATGGAAACAATCATAAAAAAAGTAAATATTTCCTATCAATTCTATTATCGCTATCAAAAAATTATCGATCAAGGAGATTTGGCTTTTTTCCTAAATAAAGAACAATATAAAGAAAAATTTAAAGAAATGCTATCTGAAGTAAATAACATATTATGGGAAAAGCCGGTCAATTACAGCGGATTTTGGAATCATTATATGGAAATTGACAGATTTCGTTACGGAATTAATTGGAATAATGCATATGACAATGTCATTCCTGTCTATATTTCGTCAATTGATAAATTTAAAGGGGAGGATAAAGAAAAGAAAAAATATCAATACCGAGCTAATTCCCAATGTTTCATCTATCCGTATAGTTTCTGTATAAATACTATGCTTGATTTCGAGTTTCCCAATGGATTATCGTTAGAGCAAACCGTAAAACAAATCTTCAAAACGTATTATGAAAACAGTTACTTTTATACATGCTCAAAAAATGATAATACAGAAAAACGACAATACTCTTTGCTGCAGTATGCCGATATCCTCAAGAAGAAAGTTATTAATAATTATGCATTGCTAAAAGATCCTATATTTGCTGGCCATTTCTGCTCTATCGCTTTTATCGATGGCATCTATCCAGATTATACAGAGAAAATTCCGGCTCAAAGCGATGTTCACGAATGGCTTTCCAAGCTCTTCTATTTTAATGAATCGCTTGATTCGCAAAATTATATTAATTTTGAAAAAGATAATAAATTCGTATTGAATAAAAGGCCTCATCTTCCGGCATTTCCCAGCAGTCTGTTTTTGGAAGATGATTCCAATCGGATACTATGGTTGCCTGCATATTTTTCAGAAAACATCGTGAAGAATGAAAAAAACAGAAAAATAAGGACGATAAAGTGTTATCAAAAGAACCTCTGCATGTTCACAATTCAAGTAAAAGATTTATTGATCATTGTTGATTTGGCTTATAAAGAAATAATTGATCATAAAAAAATCCAGGATGTATTCTTGCGAAATTATGCAGAAAATGCATTGAATTCATTAGAAAAAATTTACTTTCGAGACCCAAAAACATACAAGTCTCTGTCCTCATCCACTTTTTTATCAGGTAAAGCACTGGACAGGATAAACTTTCTTCGTCAATATTATTTCAACAAAGAGCCATTGCATAATTAGTTACTGGCAACAATTACCTCCAAAAAAATTGCTGATTTTCATTTATTGTTCTGTTTTATAATTACTACAAAACCAATCTACTTACTCTGATAAAGGAGAATGAAACCATGCATGAAATGACCAAGGCCAATCTCGAAGCCGCTTTCGCAGGCGAAAGCCAGGCGCACATGAAATATCTCATCTTCGCCGACCAGGCGGAAAAAGACGGCTTTCCCAATGTCGCGCGCATCTTCCGCGCAGCCGCCTTCGCGGAACAGGTGCATGCCACCAGCCATTTCAAGGTATTGAAGAAATTATCCGATACCTCCGCCAACCTGCAGGCGGGCATCGACGGCGAAACCTTTGAAGTGGAGGAGATGTATCCCGCCTACAATGCCGTGGCGGAACTGCAGGATGAGCCAGGCGCCTCCCGCTCCACCCGCTGGGCAAGAGAAGCGGAAAAAGTGCACGCGGTCATGTATCAGGACGCCAAAACACTGGTGGATAGCAACCAGGATGCCAAAACCGAACAGCTCTACGTCTGCCCGGTATGCGGCTGGACCGGCGTGGGCGAGCCACCCGACAACTGCCCCATCTGCAACGCCAAAAAAGAGCAGTTCAAGCTCTTCTGATCCTTCAACAGAAAAACTGGCAGCCGTGCGGCTGCCAGTTTTTTCACCGTGTTCTCAATAACACATTGAACACTCAAACCGCATCCAGCGTTCCGGATTGCATGCTGCGTTTTTCGATCCACAAAAAGAAGGCATATCCGGCGGCGATATACAGGGATCCGACCAGCGCTTCTCCGCCGATCAGGGAAGCGATGGCGCTCCAACCAGCTCCATCCAGCACCAAACGGGCTGCCATCACCCCGCGCGTCAGCGGCAGACAGTAAGCCACTTTCTGCAGCGCACCCGGCAACGCATCCACCGGAAAGTTCACTCCCACCAGGATATACAGCGCTTGAATAAAGGTGTTCAGGATCGTCCACCCATCGCGGGTGATCAGCGAAATGCTGCCAAACAGAAAACCGATCCCGCTGGCGGTGATAGCCAGTAAAAAAGTACACAGGGTCAAAAGATAAAAGTCCACTTGACCTAGATTCATGCGGAAAATGATAGCCGCAATTCCAAAACCGAGCAGGGCGGTTACAAATCCATCCAGAATATAGAAAATCGCCCGGCCAATAAAGACCGGAGCACGCGGCGCGGGGGATCCCAGCACATACGAAAGCGTGCCCCAACCTCTTTCCTCCCCGATGGCCAGACTGATGCCCGCCATGCCGTTATTGGCCGGGATGAGCAGCAAGTTGCCAATCACAATATATAATGGATCGCTGAACCCCACAAATTTCCCCATGAAAATAAAAAAGATCATCAAAAAGAAGGGAAAACCCAATTTGGAAGTGATGTACCCGAACGGATTGGTGATGGAAAACCGGCCATGATACGAAAGCCATGCTTGGGCAAGGTACAGGCGCACCGTGCGAACCAACCGCCTGATCATATCGAACTCAATTCTCCGTTGACGCGGATCTTATCCTGCACTTTGTTCTGCAGCCAGTTCGTGGCCACCAGAAGCAGCAAGCACAATCCGATAGCCAACAGCCAGTGTTCCGCCAGGTAGCGCACATCCCGCATACCCAGCAAACTTTCGTTCATGGCTTCCAGCGCCCAACGAATGGGAAAAATCCCGGAAATAGTCTGCATCCAATCTGGCAGCACACGGATGGGGAACATGAAACCGCAAAAAATGGCCACAGGCATTTCCAGATATTCCACAAAAGTGCCGGAAATGCGCGACCATGCCAGAAAATTCGCCAAAAAAACGCCGCTGCACCACATAGCGAATAACAGGATCAGCAGCGAGATGCCCGCACCCCACAGGTTTGCTCCGTTCAAGGAATAATCAAAAATGAACATGGCAGCCGAAAAGGCAATCAGTACTGCAAAAAATCCGCACAGTACGTTGGTAAAAGTACGGATGGCCTCCACACTCGCCAGTGAAGTGGGGCTGCCGGTGATCAATTCCAACATCCCGTTACGGCGATCCCCGGTGATATCGTAGGTGGAAGTGAAAACAATACCGCTCCACATGCCCATGATGCCACCCCCGATCACACTGTAGACCAGGTCGGGAACATCGTTTCCCGCTGCGTGAGAAAGCAACATTCCCACCGCGCTGAACACCGCCGGCTGCAGAATGAATAAGGAAAGCGAAAAGAAATTAAGAGTGCGCACCAACAATTGCACAGACATTTGCTGCTTGACCAATCCCCAGCGGATGCACTTCATTCTTTCTCTCCCTGAATGATGGTGATATACACATCTTCCAGTGTTTGATGGCGCACTTCCATCCCCAGAATATAATCCGGATTTAAAAATGGGGAGAGCAGTTCCAGTACCTTCTCCGGCTCCGCTGTACGGATGCACAATTTTTCCGGTTCGGCAGAGTGATCCAGCTTGACCATACTCCTGCCATCCAGGCCGCGCAATGTATCCAGCAAAATCGGAGCTTTTGCGGATTGGACCTCCGCTTCGATCACCGAATCCCCGCTGACACGTTTTTTCAAGGATGCCGGTGTATCCATGACCACGATCTTGCCGTGGTTCACAATGGCAATACGGTTGCACAATTCTTCGGCTTCCGCCATGTAATGCGTGGTCAGCAGAATGGTCTTTTTCAGAGAGATCAAGTTTTTAATGGTCTGGCGCAGTTCGCGCGATCCCACCGGATCGATCCCTACCGTCGGTTCATCCAGAAAGAGCACTTCAGGCTCATGCAGCAAGGCACGTGCCAGGTGCAGGCGCTGCACCATACCGCTGGAATAGGTTTCCACGCGGTCATCCCCTCGCCCGTTCAACCCCACCAGTTCCAAGAGTTCAGGAATGCGCTTCTTTGTGACCTTCGGTTCTAGCGCATACAGCTCGGCAAAATAATTCAGGTTTTGAATAGCGGTTAAGCGATTGTACAATCCGCGGCTGCCGCTGAATGCAAAGCCGATATGCTTGCGCACTTCCGCGGTTTGTTCAATCACATCCAAGCCAAGGATCTTGGCCGTTCCCCGCGTGGGTAATAGCAGAGTTGTGAGCATTTTAACCGTGGTGGTCTTGCCAGCCCCATTGGGACCCAGCAAGCCGAACAGTTCACCGCGTTCTACCTCAAAGGAAATATCTTCCACAGCGGTGGTGGATTTGGACTTGATCTTCCATAATCCGATCTTCGTTTTGAAAACCTTATTGAGCGAACAAGCTTGAATGGCAGGATTTTCCATTTCTCCTCTTCGGCCCAGCGCAACAAAATCCAAATGACCCAGGCGGTCGTAAGTCGAGAGAATCTGTGTATTGGAAATAGGAACGCAAAGAACAGATAGGCGCAATTTTACCGCTGATTCCTTCCTTTTTATGAAGAACAGAAAAACATGACTGGAATCAGTATGCAGGGATTTCATTTGAGAATAGAATGGAAATGTGAGCAATTCAATAGGAAAAGATCAAAGCGGGGCATTTCAGTAGTTGGCTCCCACTGTTCTATTGAAGGCAGCTCTCTGGAAATCCAATCAGCACTTAAATTTTATCAAGGAGAAAAAAATGGAAGAAAAATCATTTCAATATGCAGGTTTTTGGCGTCGTTTGGCAGCGTATGTCATTGACATGGTCATTCTGGCATTTGCCAATTATGAATTCCTCAGCTATCAGAGCACCAATATGAGCGTCATTGCAAATTTGGGTTACTATACGTTCACCTATGTTAACTATGCTGTGATGATCATCGCATTCAGTATTCTCATTTCCTGGGTGTATTTTTGCGGTATGGAAAGTTCTCCCTTGCAGGCAACGCTGGGTAAATTGACAGTCGGTATCTATGTAACCGATATGGAAGGACAGCGAGTTTCCTTCGGAAAAGCCACCGGGCGCTATTTCGCAAAGATGATTTCCGGGTTGATGATTGGAATTGGATTTATCATGGCTGGGTATACAGATAAAAGACAGGCCTTCCATGACAAGATCACAAATTGCCTGGTTTTGGGAAAATAATGTAATTTTCGTCCTATCCATCTTTTCTTAAATAAATTCCTCCTTCGGGGATTCTGAACAGTCTTGCTTTTCTTGCCAGATCTATCAATTTTGTATTTAATAATCATTCTTATTTTTAATCCAACAATGATTGATCCTGCATGGATATTTTTTTAGTCCATGGGTATGGTAGATTTTGTGAAATTAACGTCCCATAATATGTATGGAATAGATGTGCGAATAAAGAATAGAGGATCATTTACATAGTTTACTGGTCAAAGGGGATTTTTTTTCACAGTTGGGAAAGATTAAAGAAAAAAACCATTTATTCTCTAAGAGCAGATCAATTCAGGGAAGAGGAATATGGCTCTGCGGGTTAATTCTATTGTGAGATGGCAGACATATATTTTTGAAAACCATTTCTTTTTAAATTAACAGGATAGCGCGCGTCAGATATTTACTTCAACTCATACAAGGGAGAATTCACATGGGAAAAAAATCTGTAATTTGTATCAGCATGGTTCTTCTACTAGGAATACTTTTCATTTCCGCATGTTCCGGTTCGGGAAAGACAGATGAGTTTGGCTGTTTTCCTTCCTCCTGCTCCATCATTCCCCAGAAGAATGCCAGAAAAGTATGCGAAGATTGGGTGGCTGGGAAATATGTATGGAGCGGAGATTGCAAAGACGCTGGTAGTTCCGCCTGCACCAGTTTATGTGAGCATGATAAAGCACTCTATGCGCAAGGTGAAAAATTCACTCCAGCTGATGACGTGATGGTGTTTTTACCATCCGAAGTGGATATCTATGGGCGTGATTGGTATAAAGAAGAAGTGGATTTACCTCTGACGGGCACAATATACGCATTTGGACCATCCCTGCAAACCGGCACAGACACGATTCGATGGCTTAAGGATCGTGGTGCAGAAAAAGTTTATGCAGGAATTTCGATCTGGAATCAGGATGCCTGGAAAACAGTAGACCAGCTTCCCGAGGAACTGAAGACAGCTTATGTAACTGGCTTCAATGGAGAACAGTTGTTCATTCAGGAAGTAGTTTTTCTCAATTTCCTCGATCCCGCTTATCAAAATTGGATCAAAGCGAGAATAAAAGAGCAAATTGACTTTGGCACGAATGGCTTTACCTTTGATGAACATTGGGGGACTGCCCAAGCGGTGAACACAGGGGAAGGTCCTTGTGATCAATTTGCATTGGAAGGTTTCAAGCAGTACCTGGCAGAGCGATATTCTGCATCCGAATTGGAAAAGAAAGGCATATCCGATGTTCAAACCCTTAATTATTGCCAGTATCTGGTTGAAAATGATCTGGTAAGCCAGTATAAGGAAAATTTCCGCCTTGTCAATTTTGGATCAGATTATCGGGAATATTTGTACCGGGCATCCAATGCTGTAATCAAAGATATTATCCAATTCGCTTCCAATTATGCGCAAGAAAAAGGCAAGCAGATCGTTTTTGCCGCAAATTTTGAACCAACGGATCAATTGGATGAATATGATTTCGTGGATGCCCTTGAGACCTTCGTTTTCGAACATCAATGGTTCCCAAGATGGCGGGAAGAAGGGGATTATGCTCGTTTTTCAGCCGGTGTGCCCGTTAGCCCATCCATGAAATATGCATACAGCCGAAATGTAAATGCCGCAGCTATGTATGCGATCAACGATGCAACTGGATTAAGCGCTCAAGGTGTACAGGGAGGAACAATATTAATCCTTCATCATTTCGCAGAATCCTATGCAAATCGTGGTTATTATATGTATGCTGACTTAAATGATTATCTGGGTTTGAATTTTCAAGCAGAGCGCGAACTGCTCTACCCCTATTACATGTTCGTTCGCGATGAACCACGGGTATTTCAAGACTTACAACAGATCAATAATCTGGCAGTTATCCTCCCACCCCATGCTACCGTCGATAATCGATATACGAATGATGCTCTGGCTGTTTCTCTGGCTTTCTCTGAAGCCAACATCCAGCATGATGTGATTGACCTTGAAAGAATAGACGGATATCAAATGGTGGTGGCCACCGGATTTGCCTGGACCGATGCG
The DNA here is from genome assembly GCA_012797975.1 of Pelolinea sp. GTDB lineage: Bacteria > Chloroflexota > Anaerolineae > Anaerolineales > Anaerolineaceae > UBA4781. Next base: position 7,284 of record JAAZOD010000004.1, read on the forward strand.
GAAGTAGATCACTTGCTGCAATACATGGATGCCGGTGGTATCGTTGTATCTTTTGACAATCGCTTTGCCAGCTTGGATGAGAATTTTGAAGAAGTGAACCGGCCGGAATTAAAAAGTCTAAAAAGAAATGGAACTCATAAATATGGGGACGGAGAATTCATTTTCTTGGCCGATAATCTTGGTGAGAAGATTTGGCGAAACCAGCTTCCAGCAGATAAGGAGAAAGTACTCTCGGCAGTTGCAGAGGTAGCAATTCAAAATATTGCGCCTGCGAATGTTCAAGTGTTGCCTTACGTTAGTGGAGAAAAGCTGATAATTCATATTTTAAATTATGATTACCTAAATTCGGATTTCACTCATTTGGAAGATGTGCCAATAAAAATCCACATTCCTGCAGGATTTTCAACAACAGACAAAACGATGAAGATCATCTCCCCTGATCTGGAGGGGGAAGTAGCTATTAATTTCACGCTTGAGGATGATCTGCTTGTATTTACTCTCCCCTCACTCTATATTTGGGATATTGCGATCGTAGAATAGCAGGATCGCTCCATCAGACACCACAATAAAAAACCGATCATTGATGATGATCGGTTTTTTCTATTCCATCTATTACCACTCGAGGTCATTCGCCCTTCTCCCCTCTTCCTCCTGATTCTGCGCGAAAGTGCATGGATTTTTTTAATCCATAAAATTACAACGGAGATCACTATTAAAGAATCTATGTATAATAATTATATAGGAATAAGGGGAGGATAGCATGGCTTCTAGAAATTGTGGGGAAATGCAACTTACATTAATGTCTATACGCAATACCAAGAATTTAAGAACATTTCTTTTTCTTTGTCTATTGATAGTGGCCACTAGTGCATGTGCTACATCCGGTTCCAGTGCGAAAGATGTTACCTATTTCAATGTTCGCTCTGCGGAAGGCAGCGGCATCATGGACTGTTCCGGAAACTGGGTTATAAAACCGCGCTCGGATGGCTATTTTACGAACGTGATGGTCGATGGATTGGCGCCTTTTTATCAGAACGGTCAAATTTCAACGCCATTTGTTTACATCAACTCAGACGGAGAGGTTGCATTCGATGCTGAATTTCGGTTGGCTGCCCCATTCAGCGAAGGATTAGCGGCTGTGTTGGTTGAGGATCAATGGGGTTTTATCGACACAACTGGTAAATTCGCAATCGAACCGCGTTATAGCTACAGCCCTGGTGGTAATTATATCGGCAATTTTTCGGATGGATTGGTAAATGTGGTGGAAAAATATACCGTTTACCATACTCCAGAAACCTGGATCTACGTGGATAAACAGGGAAATCAAATTTTGGGACCTTATCAATCTGCAGCTTCCTTTACCAACGGTGCTGCCGCAGTTACTTTAATTACCGATGAGGTTTATAAAACCGGCTACATCAATCCTGAAGGAGAATTTCTGCTTGAGTTTTCGCAGGAAGAGGGCTTGGTGCCCACCGGCAGTTATTCCGCAGGCCTGTTCGCTGTCAGGGATGTCAGCCGGCAGATTGAAGAAGGGAAATGCGCCATCGGTTTCATGAACCAGGACAAGGAATGGGTCATCGAGCCGCAATTCTGCTATGTGGGTCTTTTTGTGAACGGGTTGGCGCCGGTTTCCCGAGATGAAGCCAACTCTGCCCTGGGACCCTATGGTTACATCAACACAAAAGGTGAGAGGATGATCGACGAGGTCTACAATTTCCCGACCAATTTCGCCGGAGGTTGCGCCCTGGTGCACTGGGATGAATTCCAGAGCAGCGGATTGATCGACAACCAGGGAAAACTGATCTATCAATTCAATTCGGTGGAATAGTACATTTACACAACTGCAGAATAAGTGGCTAACAGGTTTTGAACCCACACCCCTTGATCCACAGTCAAGTGTTCTGCCATAAGAGGGTATATTCCAATACGTGATATTTCAGGACAATATTCATTAATAAAAAGAGAGGACTGTTTTTTCAGTCCTCTCTTTTTGGGTGGCTGATGGGGGTCGAACCCACAACCCCTTGATCCACAGTCAAGTGCTCTGCCATTGAGCTACAGCCACCATGTGGATTGCATTGTATCATGAGCCATTTTTAGCGGCAAGCCATTCGCCGACTTTTTTCTCCAACTCCGCATTGGGGAAGGAAACCTGCTCGCGGGAAGCCAGGTCCTTCAAGACCACTTCCCCTCTTTGCAGTTCATCAGGGCCGATGACCAGCGCACCCTTGAAACCGCAGCGGTCGGCATATTTGAATTGCTTGCCCAATTTATCCGCTTCGGGATAGAGAGCCGCCGGGATCCCTGTTGCGCGCAACCGGTTGCACAGAGCAACGGAAGCCGGCAAACTGGCTTCGTCAAAAACCGTCACCAGCAGACTGGTCGGTGTGGTGGTCAATTTCGGTGCCTTTCCATGGCTTTCCAGCACTAATGGAAAAACCACATCGCCCATCGCAAAACCCACACCGGGCAGTGATTCCCCGCCCACATCCGCCACCAGGTTGGCATAGTGCCCGCCACCCAGGATGGCGCGGTGATTTTCACCCAGGTCTTTAGCTTCAAACACCACTCCGGTGTAATAATCCAGCCCGCGGATGATGCGCGGATCATAACTGGCATAATCGCTCAGTCCATACATGTCCAGAATATGCATGATCGTGGTGAGCTTTTCCGATTCATGCCACAGGTCTTGATTCTGGATCAATTTTTGGATCGCATCCAATTGTTGAGCGGTCAGCCCTGATTCCAGCACATACGCATCCCAGCCCTGTTCCGAAAGTTTATCCTTGCGGTCGATCAATTTAAAGATCAGCTTATGCTGTTCCAAAGGAAAACCCGCCTTGAGCAGTTCGTTTTCCATAAGCTGCCGATCGTTGAAATAGACACACACTTCGTCTTTGGTCAGACCGGCTTTTTGAAAGAAGGTCGCACACAATGCGATCACTTCTGCGTCGGCCTGTGTGGAATCCACCCCGATCAGATCAGCGTTCCATTGGAAGAATTCCCGTGTACGCCCTTTTTGCGGTTTTTCATAGCGCCAGAAAGGACCAAAAGACCACCAGCGCAGCGGGAACACCAAAGCGTTTTGGCGCTGGGCGACCATGCGCGCCAGGCTGAGGGTAAGTTCAGGGCGCAGGGTGATCTCGTTCCCTCCCCGATCTTGAAACACAAAGGATTGTTCCTTGACCAGTTCCTCCCCCGACTTGGCAGCATATAGCTCCAGGGTTTCCAGAAAAGGTCCGTCATATTCCTGGTAGCCAAAGGATTCGGACACCTCACGAATCAGTGCATACAACCACTGGCGTAAAACCATATCTTCAGGGTAGAATTCGCGTGTGCCTTTAACAGATGGGATAATGTTTTTCATTTTATTCAGGCCTGTATCAATAACTTTTGGGAAGGATTTTAACATATAATAACACTGTACCTGTTAATCAAATGACCTTATGAACATATCAGAGTTAATGAATCACACCCAGGGGAAACTTCTCACCAAAGAGAGCAGCATCGATCCAGATGAAATCATCAATGGCGGCTGCAGCGCAGACCTGATGAGCGACGTACTGGCCTACATCCAGCCACACGCTGTTTTATTGACCGGACTGGTCAATCCGCAAGTGGTGCGCACTGCCCAAATGGCAGATGTGGCAGCCATCGTTTTTGTGCGCGGAAAAATACCGCCGGAAGAAACCATTCGCCTTGCCGAAGAGGCGCAGATCCCCCTGATCAGTTCTCCGTTGGGCATGTATGAGCTATCTGGTCGCTTATATCAGACAGGATTGCCAAGTCTGGAGAACGCGATCGAAGAATAAAAACTCCATGAGAGATTTAGATTTCAACGACCAGCCTCCCCGCTTCAAAGGAAAAGTGATCACCGATCAACTTGCCGGAAGCATTACACGGGTGGAGGAATTGGCGTACATCATCCGCATTGAAGAGGTGATGACGAAAAAGCTCATCACCGTTCCGCCGGATGCCAGCATGCAGCTCGTGGCGGAACTGATGCGCGTCAAACACATATCCGGTGTTCTGGTGACAAAAGATGAAGCGCTGGTAGGCCTGGTCAGCACCGAAGATCTCATCAAATGCCTCATCAATGGAGAATTATCCGCTCCGGTCAGCCAGTATATGTCTACGGAGCTGGTCACCCTGAATTCTTTCGATTTTCTCACCGAAGCGCTGAAAACCTTTGCCCGCACCGGCTTGGGACGTCTGCCGGTGCTGGACGAACAGAAAAAACTGGCTGGCATCATTACCAAAGGAGATGTCACTTACGGGTTTTTAAAAGCACTGGAGCACGATTATCATGAAGAGGAAGTGCGCCGCTATCGCGCATCGCATCTCTTCGAAGATATTGAATCGGATCGCACCAGTTTGATTCTGCGCTATGTGATCAAGCATTATGATTTTATGCATGGTGGAGCCGCATCCAGCAATATCAAAAAAGCGCTGCTGCGCTTGGGCGCCAATCCACAACTGGCACGGCGTGTGGGTATTGCAGTCTATGAAGCGGAGATGAACCTCATCATTCATACCGATCACGGTGGTTCCATCCATGTGGAAATTGAACCGCACCAGATCAGCATCTATGCCTGGGACGACGGGCCGGGCATTGCAGATACAGAGGAAGCTATGAAACCAGGCTACTCCACCGCTTCCGAGGAGATCCGCGAATTGGGATTTGGAGCCGGAATGGGTCTTTATAACATCTCGCGTTGTGTGGATGAGATGAAATTGGAATCGGAATTGGGCAAAGGAACCCAACTCACCATGAAAGTATTTCTCAAAGAAGATGAAACGGTCGGTGAAGGTTATCAATCAGAAAAGGAGTAAAAAATGACACTTGAGCAGATCATTCAATCCCTGGAACTTGAGGTTCTAACCGCTCCCAAAGAAGTCTCCGAGATCACCCCCACCAGCGGCTATATTTCAGACATGCTCAGTTGTGTAATGACCGGAGCTAAAAATCAGAGCATCTGGGTCACCCTCCAATCGCACAACAATATCGTAGCGGTGGCCTGCCTGCTGGATGTGGCGGCCATCATCATCACGGAAGGTGCCAAACCGGATGATGAAACCATCCAAAAAGCCAAAGACGAAGGGGTTGTGCTGCTTTCCACACCGCATAATTCCTTTTATGTGGTGGGAAAGTTATGGGAAATGGGCATCCGCGATTAAATCGTGGATGTTTTTTATACGGCAGTTTAATCCTTGAAAACATTCCGGGCTGAACTCCATATCCATAGCGTGCTTTCACCCTGTGCGGCGGTGGAAATGATCCCGCCGATCATCGTTTCTGCAGCGCTACAGCATGAGATCAATCTGATCGCCATCACCGATCACAACCAGGTTGCTAACGTCCAAGCCGTTCAAAAAGCAGCCGAGGGCAGCGGATTGACCGTGCTGCCGGGTATGGAACTGCAAACAAAAGAGGAAGTACATTCCTTGTGTCTGTTCGATACGCTGGAACAGAGTCAAGCATTTCAAAAAATTGTATCTGCCCATTTGCCCCCTTTAAAAAACAATCCCGAATTTTTCGGGGAACAGTTTGTGGTCGATTTCAGCGGTGAGTTCATTCGCAACGAAGAACAGCTCTTGATCGTCTCCAGCGATCTCTCCCTCACCGAAGCGTTCAAGATCGTCACTGGATTGGGAGGGTTGTTCATTCCCGCGCATGTGGATCGGGTAAAATTCGGCTTGCTGCCCGTACTGGGTATGGTGCCCACGGATATTCCCCTGCATTGCCTGGAGATATCGCGACATGTTTCCCCCGCCCTGGCCATACAACTATACCCACAACTGAAGCACCATGTATTGATCCAGGGCGGTGATGTCCACCATCCGGATGAATTTCTAGGTGCAACTTGCTTTAACATGGAAGAACCGACCATTCACGAGATCAAGCAGGCCATGCAGCACCAAAATGGACGCAGTGTTTCAATTTTTTCCCCATAAACACCCCTCTTTTGTTCACACTTTTTCCGTTATTATCGTTCCATAGAAATATCATTGTAAACATGATAAAATCACTTGATTTAATAAAAAGTAACCCGGTGAAAGTAATGGAAACTGAAAAATTAAATACCGTACTCTTCAATCCCCTTCAGGACGCAAAAGCAAAAGCCGAAATTGACGCAATTCTCGAAAAGAACAAGGATAAACCAGGTAGCATCATGGTCATCCTCAACGAATTGCAGAATACAGTTGGCTTCGTCTCTGAGGAGCTTCAACAATATGTGGCAGATTATCTGCACACGCCCGTCAGCAAGATCCACGGCGTCATCTCCTTCTATTCTTTCTTCACCACCCAACCGCGTGGCAAACATATCATCAAAATCTGCCTGGGTACCGCCTGTTATGTAGGCGGTGCTTCACAATTAATCGAGAAGATCAAACAACTTATCGGGATCGGTCCTGGCGAAACCAACGCTGATTGGACCATTACGGTGGAAGAATGCCGCTGCGTGGGTGCCTGCAGTCAGGCACCGGTAGTGGTGATCGATGATGAAATTCACGGACGCGTCAAACCCAGCACTCTAGCCAAACTGCTCCGTACGATTACAACCGAAGAGAAGATAGCGTAATGGAGCGGTGATGAAGGAGCTTTCACTTCATATTCTGGATATTGCCGAGAACAGTGTTTCAGCAAATGCCAAGACAGTATCCATCGAAGTGGAAGAAGACAGTCAAAATAACCTGCTCACCATAATCATTACAGACGATGGAAAAGGCATGGATGCGGAAATGCTCGCTCGGGTAACGGATCCTTTTACAACCACGCGCACAACGCGAAAAGTGGGATTAGGTATCCCTTTTTTCAAGGAAGCGGCTGAAGCTTGCAATGGTCATTTTGCGATCGCTTCCACTCCGGGCAGAGGGACGCGTGTGGAAGCCAGTTTTCAACGCGATCACATCGACCGCATGCCCATGGGATCCATCCAGACCACATTCTTGGATCTGCTGGTAGGATTCCCCGATATCCATTGGAAATTTAAGTATAGAATTGATGAGGAGGAGTTTGACTTCGATAGTGAACCCGTTCGTAAAACCCTGGATGGGATTCCCTATTCAGATCCAACCGTCCTTAAATATTTAAAAGATGAAATCGATTTTGGAATACAAAAAATACAGAGTGTTCACAAACAGGAGATGCCATGAACAAAATTAAAAGTCTTGATGATCTAAAAAGAGTTCGTGAAGAAGCTCTTGAAAAACGATCAAAAACCACAGTAACCGGCAAAGCACATATTATCGTCGGCATGGGAACCTGCGGGATCGCCGCCGGAGCACGTGAAACGATGAAGGCCGTGCTCGATACCATTGAAGCGGAAAAGATGGAAGGGATCCTGGTAACACAGACTGGCTGCATCGGGCTTTGCGAGCAGGAACCTATTTTACAGGTTGTCCGTGGTGACGAAGAGCAGGTCACCTACGGAAAAGTGAATCCGGATGTTGCCAAACGGATTCTTAAAGAACATGTAGTAGAAGGCAAGGTCGTTAAAGAGTTCGTCGTGAACCTTTAATAAGTTTGGTTGATTGGAGGAAAACGTTTTTATTATGGCTTATTTTCGTTCGCATGTTCTTGTCAGCAATGACCCGGCCATCCTGAAAGAGGGTGGAGCAGAAGTAAAAGACGCATTGTTGAATGAGATCAGAAAAAACAAATTGTCGGGTGAAGTCGAAATCATTGACACTCCCCGGATCAGCGATGGCAAGCAGGGTCCAGAGATCATGGTCTACCCCGAAGGGTATCATTACATCGGTTTAAGCGCAGCAGATATTCCATTTCTGGTCGAAGAACAGTTCTTAAAAGGCAGAGCAGTTGAAAAATTCCTGGCACCCACACCCAGAGAAAAGGCGCAGGAACTTCGTGCACCCACTCCCAAGGAAGTACGTGTGGTATTGCGCAACTGCGGCAAGATCAACCCGGAAAACATCGAAGAATACATTGCAGAAAACGGGTATGTAGCCCTTGCGAAAGTACTTACGGAGTGTACACCGGATGATGTACTTGCAATCATTAAAGCATCCGGATTGCGCGGTCGTGGCGGTGCAGGGTTCCCAACCTGGTTGAAATGGGACCTTACCAAAAAAGCCACCGGTTCACCCAAATACCTGATATGCAATGCCGATGAAGGTGATCCTGGCGCGTTCATGAACCGTTCAGTGCTTGAAAGTGATCCGCACTCGGTCATCGAAGGAATGATCATCGCTGCCTATACCATTGGAGCCAGTCAGGGGTTCGTGTACTGTCGTGCAGAATACCCGATTGCAGTGAAAACGTTGAACATCGCCATTGAACAAGCCCGCAATTACGGTCTACTGGGAAAGAATATTTTTGGCACCGATTTTTCCTTTGATATGGAAGTGCGAAAAGGTGCAGGTGCCTTTGTATGTGGTGAAGAAACCGCACTCATCAGCTCCATTGAAGGAAAACGCGGAGAACCATATCCCAAACCACCCTTCCCTGCAACCCAGGGTGTCTTTGGCAAACCAACCAACATTAATAACGTAGAGACTTATGCCAATATCCCCCAGATCATCTTCCGCGGTCCTGAGTGGTTCGCGTCCATGGGCACTGAAAAAAGCAAAGGTACCAAGACCTTTGCCATGGCTGGTGATGTGAAACAAACCGGCCTGATCGAGGTGCCCTTTGGCATCACGCTGCGCGAGATCGTCTATGATGTCGGCGGTGGTATCAAGGATGATAAGGGATTCAAGGCCATCCAGACCGGTGGCCCCATGGGTGGTTGTCTTCCATCCATGTACCTGGACCTGCCGGTTGATTATGAATCCCTGACCTCTGCCGGTTCCATGATGGGTTCCGGTGGTATGGTGGTCATGGATGAAGACACCTGCATGGTAGATATTGCCCGTTTCTTCATGGAATTCACTCAGGCAGAAAGCTGCGGTAAATGTGTGCCGTGCCGTGTTGGCACCAAACGTATTCTCGAGATCCTCACCCGCATCTGCGATGGAAAAGGGAAAGATGGCGATATCGAAACTCTGGAAATGTTATGCAGCCAGACCATCGAGAACAGTTTGTGTGGCTTGGGCAAAGGCGCAGCCAATCCGGTGATCAGCACGCTGAAACATTTCCGCAGTGAATATGAAGCCCATATCTATGATAAGAAGTGCCCGGCAAAAACCTGCAAGGCGCTCATCCATTATGAAATCAATCCCGAAAAATGCGTGGGCTGCACCATGTGCGCCAGGAACTGCCCAGTAAATGCCATTACTGGTTCACCCAAGCAAACGCATGTCATCAATCCAGATATTTGTATCCGTTGCGGTATTTGTAAACAGGTCTGCAACTACGAGGCGGTCGTAGTGACATAATACTGAACTACAGGAGGTTCTTTATGACAAGTCAGACAGAGATTGCCGTTAGTGTGACCGAAGCAGTCCAGAACGCCCTGGATTATTACGAAAAAAAAGAAGAGGAACTCATCCCGATCCTTTCCAAAGTAAACCGGGAACTGGGTTTCCTCCCCCAGGAAGCGCTGGAACAGATCAGTGAGAAGCTGAAAGTACCAAAAAGCAAAGTGAAATCTGTCGCGAGTTTTTATCACATGCTCTCGACCAAACCACTTGGCCGGCACGTAATCAAATTCTGTGAAAATGCTCCCTGTCATGTGGCGGGGGGCGGTGAAATCTGGTCTGCGCTCAAAGACGCCACCCATTTGCAAGCAGGCGAAACAAGCCCCGATGGGAAATGGTCGCTGGTTACAACCAGCTGTCTCGGCCTCTGTGCCGTAGGTCCGGTAATGGTGATCGACGGGGATGTTTATGGAAACTTGACTGTCGATAAAGTACCTGAAATTTTGGGACGTTACGAATAGGAGATGAGATCATGAAAAACTATCGATCGATGGTACTGATTTCTAACGACCCACACAGCATGGTTCAGGGTGCGCAAGAAATTTTTGATTGTATAAAAACGGAAGTGAAGAAGTATCAATTGGAAGATGAAGTTTCGATCGCAATGGCATCCGATATCAGTCGGATGGATATCGCACCCGTTGTGGTCGTTTATCCCGAAGCAGTGGTATATGGACCGATGAAGATTGAGGATGTTCCCTTCCTGGTGGAAGAACATCTTTACAAAGGTCGCGTTGCGAACCGATTACAGGCGCCCAAGAAAGCATTGTCCGGTCCGATTGCCTGGCTTTCAGCGCGTGAAGGTTCCTTACCTGCTGAACAACGCATCGTTCTGGAACGCGCCGGGGTCATCGATCCCGAATCGATCGATGACTATATCATTCATGATGGTTATCAAGCACTGGGAAAAGCGCTTGGCGAGATGAAGCCCGAGGACGTGATCGCCACCCTCAAGAATTCTGGATTGCGCGGTCGCGGTGGTGCCGGATTCCCCACCGGGTTGAAATGGAGTTTTGTAGCCGGCGTCAAGAGCGATAAAAAGTATGTGGTCTGCAACGCAGACGAAAGCGAACCGGGTACCTTCAAAGACCGCCTGATCCTCGAAGGAGATCCTCACTCCATCATCGAAGCCATGATCATTGCCGGCTATGCCATCGGCGCGGATGAAGGTTACATCTACGTGCGCGGCGAATATGAACTGGCACAATCCCGATTAAAGACAGCCATTCAGCAAGCCAAAGAATATGGCATGCTGGGAAAAAACATCTTCGGTTCCGCTCATTCCTTTGAACTGCATGTGCATGCCGGAGCCGGAGCGTACGTCTGCGGTGAGGAGACTGCTTTGCTGGAATCTATCGAAGGCAAACGCGGAGAACCGCGCCCGCGCCCACCCTATCCGACCACGGATGGGCTGTGGGGCAAGCCAACCCTCATCAACAATGTAGAGACATTGGCGAATGTCCCTGCCATCCTGCGGCATGGCGCCGATTGGTTCAAGACCTTTGGAACACCTTCCAGTCCCGGCACCAAGGTCTATACCATTCTGGGCAATGTCAACAAAACCGGATTGGTGGAAGTCTCTATGGGAATCACCTTGCGCGAGGTCATTTCGATCTATGCCAAGGGTATGAAAAGTGGAGCGACCTTTAAATTGGCACAGACCGGCGGATCCAGTGGGTCCATCATCCCGGCCAGCCTGCAAGATACCCCCATGGATTATGATTCCTATGCCAAAGCAGGGGTATCCCTTGGTTCGGGAGCTTTGCTGATCTGCAGTGAAGAAACCTGTGTGATTGACCTGGCAAAAGTCTTATTGCAATTCTTTAAATTTGAGAGCTGCGGCAAATGCAACCCCTGCCGCATCGGAAATATCCGCGCCCTGCAAACCTTGGACCGCATTTCCGAAGGACTGGGAACGGCACAGGATATTGAAACCCTGCAGTCGATCAGCAAGAATCTGTATGAAATGTCGAACTGTGGTCTTGGGCAAACCGCCGGCGCACCGCTGAAAGATATCATCAATCATTTCCGCGCTGAAGTTGATGCCCACATTAAATTGAAAGTTTGCCCCGCCGGTGTTTGCGCAATGAGCGGGCAATCCAATCTCTACAAATAATTTATGGAAAGGTTCAATATGGTTACAGTAACAATTGATGACAAGAAAGTAGAAGTCCCAGCGGGGACGACTGTATTGAATGCAGCGCGCAAGGCGGGTGTTGAAATTCCAACGTTATGCGACCATCCCCAACTGACGCCTTACGGTGGATGCCGCTTATGTTTGGTTGAAGTGGAAGGAGCTCGCACTTTGCAGCCATCCTGCACCATGCCCGTAGCTGACAATATGGTAGTACACACCGATTCTGCAAAGATCCGTGAAGCACGCAAGTTCGTACTTTCCATGATCTTCAGTGAACGCAATCATTTTTGCCCTTACTGTCAGGTAAGCGGTGGGGATTGCGAGCTGCAGAACGCAGCTTATGCAGAGGGGATGACTCACTGGCCATTGCAGCCCAACTGGCAACCCTACCCTGTGGATGCATCCCACCCCTTTATCATCATTGAACATAACCGTTGCATTCTCTGCCGGCGCTGTGTGCGTGCGTGCGGTGAGTTGGTCGGTAACTTCACCTTGGGTATTGAAGAACGCGGAGCAAACAGCAAACTGATCGCCGATCTTGGCACGCCGCTGGGCGAGAGCACCTGCATTGGCTGCGGCACCTGCGTTCAGGTTTGTCCCACCGGTGCCATGATCGACCGCTGGAGCGCCTACCAGGGCAAGGAAACTGAAGTGGATACCATCAAAACCACCTGTGCCGGATGCAGCGTTGGATGTGGATTGGATGTATTGACCCGTGATAACCGCCTGGTGCGTATCGAAGGCGATTGGGAAGCGGAAGCCAATCATGGTCTGCTGTGTGAGGTTGGCCGATTCCTTCCCATGGAGGAGAATCGCGAGCGCGTTTTGACACCCATGGTGCGCAAGGACGGAAACTTGAAAGCAGCCACCTGGGATGAAGCCTACCAAGCTATCGCTGCAAAGCTGGGAGACAAGAAAGCCATCGCCGCTTTCATCTCCACCCGCCTGCCCATCGAGTCCATGTACCTCTTCAAGCAGATATTCACAGACGGATTGAACGCAAAAACCACCACAATTGTGAATGGCAACAGCAAACAATCCGCGAATTTGGCAGCAGAGGCATCCGTGGCAGCCAGTTACGAGGATGTCAAGAATGCTCATTGCGTGGTCGTCATTGGCGAAGATATCACCAAGGATCACCAAGTTGTCAGCTTCCTTGTCAAACGCAATCTGCCCACCGGTAGCAAGCTCATCACGGTGAGCAAAGGTGAAGATGGACTGGACCATTTTGCGAATGTTGTCATCAAGAGTGACAAATTATGCGAAGGGATCCAGAATATCGAAAAACAACCTAAAGCGGCTGAGATCCTCAAAGCATCGGAAGCAACCGTGATCATCTTCGGCGGTCATGCAGCCGAATGCAGTGAATGCAGCAAGGTGCTGATCGAATTGGCCAAGAAATACAATGCCAAGCTGTTGAACACCTATGATGGTGCAAATGGAAAAGCTGCTTCCAAACTGGGACTGGTTGGAACGGTCGATGGAAACGGCGTGGATGCTGCCTATGTGGCATTGGGCGATGAGGAAGCGAGCCAAACCTTCATCAAGAGCATTGAAAAAGTGCCTTTCGTGGTGGTGCAGAGCAGCTATGCTTCTTCGCTGACATCCAAAGCGGATGTGGTCCTGCCTTCCTTCACCTGGTTGGAACAGGAAGGACACTACATGAACATGGATGGCAAACTTTCTTCCGCCAAAGCGGCTTTAAAAGCCCCCGAAGGGGCGGCATGCAACGCAGGCATTTTGAAAAATGTCGCTGGCAAGCTTGGGCTGAAGGTCTCGGAAGACTGGCAAGCGGTTATTCATTAATTTAGAAATTGGTCTTTGAGGAGAAACAATTATGGCAAAACCCAAAGTAGCAAGTGACTGGCTGTGCGGCTGCGCTGGCTGTCACATGTCCTTTTTGGATATTGATGAGAGGATCGTCAAACTGGTGGAGCTGGTTGACCTGCGTTCAACCCCCATTACCGATCTGAAACATCCTGATGCCGGTGGCGTGGACGTCGGCATTTTGGAAGGCGGAATCAACAATACATACAATGAAGAAGTTGCCAAGATGATGCGCAAACGCGCCAAGATCCTGGTCGCACTGGGTGACTGTGCCGTGTTCGGCGGTGTTCCAGCCATGCGTAACTTCTTCACCATTGAAGAATCGTTGAAACGCGCCTACGTCGAAACAGAAAGTACTGATTCCAACGGACTGGTACCCAATAATCCGGAACTGGCAACCATGACTCGCGTACGCGCCATCCATGAAGTCGTGCCGGTGGATATTTACATTCCTGGTTGCCCACCTGATGCAGATATCATTTTTTATGCATTAAGCGAACTGGCGCAGGGTCGCATGCCTGATCTGAAGAACGACAATCTGATGTGGAATTAGCATAGAGGCAGGTGAAAAAATGACACAAAAAATTACTATTGAACCCGTCACCAGGATCGAAGGTCACGCCAAGATCACCATCAATGTCAAAGAAGATGGCAGTGTAGAACATGCCTATTTGCATGTCAACGAGTTTCGTGGTTTTGAAAAATTCTGCGAAGGGCGCATGGTGTTTGAAATGCCCCTCATCACTCCCCGCATTTGCGGTATCTGCCCGGTAAGCCATCACCTGGCATCAGCCAAAGCGGCTGATGCTGCCCTGGGTGTTGAACCACCCCGCCCGGCATCGCTGTTGCGCGAATTGATGCACATGGGGCAGGTCATTCAAAGCCATGGTATGCACTTTTTCGAACTGGCAGGCCCTGATCTATTGCTGGGTTGGGATGCCGATCCGGCCGTGCGCAATGTGGTTGGGATCATTCAAGCCAATCCATCCCTGGCTTTGCAGGCAGTGAATCTACGCAAATTCGGCCAGGAGATCATCAAGACCGTAGGCGGCCGCAAGATCCATCCCAACTTTGCCGTACCCGGCGGTGTGAACAAGGCATTAACTGTGGAAGAACGTGATATGATCCTTTCCGGTTTGGATGCCAACATCGCCACCATCAAAGCTGGATTGGAACTGTTCAAAGGTTGGGCAGCGCAACATACTGAGGAGATCGCGGAATTCGCCACCTTCTCCTCCGGCTACATGGGCTTGGTAACTCCCGCAAACGGTCTGGAATTGTATGATGGCAACATCCGCATGGTGGATAAAACCGGGAAACAACTGGAATTATTCCCCGCTTCCAATTATCTCGACAATATTGCCGAGCATGTGGAAGATTGGTCTTATTTGAAATTCCCCTACTATCGCAAAATGGGCTGGCCGGCCGGAGTTTACCGCGTTGGACCCCTGGGTCGGTTGAATACCTGTGAAAAAATCGAAACACCTTTGGCACAGCAAGAATTCGTCGAATATCACAAGATCAACAATGGGAAACCGATCGAGAATACACTTTATTTCCATTATGCCCGCCTGATCGAAGCGCTCTTTGCAGCTGAAAAAGTGGGAATCCTGCTGAACGATCCCGACATCCTTTCCAAAGATATCCTCAACACGCATCACAACTATCAAGGTGAAGGCATTGGTGTGATCGAAGCGCCCCGTGGAACCCTCTTCCATCATTATTGGGTCGATAAGAACGGTCAAATCAAGAAAGTCAACTTGATCGTAGCCACCGGCAATAATAACTGGGCGATGTGTGAAGCAGTGGATAGCGTTGCGAAGCGGTACGTTAAAGGTCCTGACATCACGGAAGGTATGCTGAACCGTGTGGAAGCTGCCGTTCGTGCACACGATCCCTGTTTAAGCTGCTCCACTCATGCGGTGGGAGAAATGCCCATGATCGTGGAAGTTCGCGATCTGCAGGGTAACCTGCTGAACGTGGTAAAACGCGGCTGATCAGCAAAAAAATTGTCAGAAATTCCGGGACGGTGCCACAGGATCAGCTTGGCACCGTCTCTTTGTGTGAGCGGTACAATGAAATGATGAGAAAGAGATTTATCATTGTAGGGTATGGGAATCCAGATCGCGGGGACGACGGGGCGGCCTGTCACCTGCTGGATCAACTTGTTCTGACGTTAAGCAAAAGAACGGAAGATCTAAATGAATTCCACGAATCCGGATTTTTGGAGTTGAATGCCGAGGTCGACTTGTGGTACAACCTGCAACTCATTCCTGAAATTGCCCAGGACCTTGCCCGGTATGAGAACGCCATCTTCGTTGATGCACATACCGCCGAGATCCCCGAACCAATCCTGGTCAAAGAAATCACCCCCGCCTACAAGAATTCTCCCTTCACCCATCATCTCACCCCTGCCAGTTGTCTGGAATTGGCTGAGAAACTTTATCAGCATGCACCGCATGCCATTTTGGTCACCGTGCGAGGTTATTCCTTTGATTTTTCGCGCGAACTTTCACCAGAAACAAAAGAGTTGACCGGGCAGGCTGTGCAGATGGTGATCGATAGACTTCACAAGAGTGAAAAGGCATAATTTTTATTATTTTTACCATAAATATCTAGTTTAGATTATAATGCGGATATGCACGAACTAGCAGTTACCGAAGAAATATTGCACAAAGCAGAAGAGATCGCCCTACAAGAACATGCGCTCAGGGTGACGGATATCTATCTGCAGATCGGCAAATTATCAGGCATCATCGATGAATCAGTACAGTTTTACTGGAATGCGCTCTGCGAAGACACCATTTGTGCACAAGCCAATCTGCATTTCGAGGCGGTCCCTGCATTGATCGACTGCAAGGATTGTGGGAACCAGTATGAACTTGACCATGATCTCATCCCCTGCCCCGCATGCAGCAGCATGAATCTGAAAATCGCGGGCGGAGAAGAGTTCATCTTGAAAAGCATTGAAGTTGAAAAATGAAAGAAGGAATCTATGCCGACCAAACGTATCGAGATCGTTCAGGATATTCTGAACGTCAATGACCAAATCGCCGAAGAAACCAACGCGTTGCTGCACACCAAACATATTTTTTCTATGAACATCATGGCTTCGCCCGGAGCAGGCAAAACCAGTGTGATCTTGCGCACGCTGCAGGAACTTTCTCCCCTGGTCCGCTGTGCGGTGCTGGAAGGAGACACTGCACCGGTCACCATCGATGCGGAAAAAGTCTCCGGCATCGGTATTCCGGCCATTCAGATCAATTCGGGTGGAGATTGTCATCTCAACGCAAATTTGGTGCGCAAAGGGATCCAATCGTTGGATCTGGACGCGCTCGATCTTATCCTGGTAGAAAACATTGGAAACCTCATCTGCCCTGCATCCTGGAAGCTGGGAACGGATATGAACGTGGTCATCGCCAGCATTCCCGAAGGAGATGACAAACCCTATAAATACCCCAATATATACCGCGGTATTCAAGCCCTGGTTCTTAATAAAATCGACCTAAAGCCGTATGTCGATTTCAACATTCAGTATTTCAAAGATGGCATCGCAGCGCTGAATCCGGGTGTTGAATTCTTTGAAGTCTCCGCCAAGACCGGGGAAGGCATCACGGCATGGGCGGAATGGCTCAGAAAAAAGATCCACGATCTTCGGTAAGAAAACGAAAATGGCAGGCAGGAAGATTGAAATCACAGGGATCGTGCAGGGGGTTGGGTTCAGACCCTTTGTTTTCAATTTAGCCAGCCGTTATCAGTTAAAAGGGTGGGTCAAAAATACCTCCAAAGGAGTGATCATCGAGGTAGACGGTGAGAATACGGTGGTCGATGCATTTCTGCGGGATCTTTCCTCCTCTCCTCCTCCTTTGGCGCATATTGATCACATCACCAGCCAGGAGATCTCCCCCAACGGTTACACTACCTTTCAAATCATCGAAAGCGAATCCATTGCGGGGGAGTTCGTCCCCCTATCACCCGATATAGCCATCTGCGATGACTGCCGGCGTGAGATGTTCGATCCGTCCAACCCTCGCTACCGTTATCCCTTCATTAACTGCACAAATTGCGGGCCGCGCTTCACCATCCTTCGTGATATCCCTTACGATCGCCCGGCAACCACCATGGCTGACTTTCCCCTGTGCACATACTGCAAAGGAGAATATAACGATCCTGCCAACCGCCGTTTTCATGCGCAGCCGGTGGCCTGTCCCACCTGCGGTCCGCATATTTGGCTGGAAGTCGATCAAAAAGAGATTGCCAGTCATGAGGGAGCGTTGCAGCAAGCGCGCCAGATGCTGAAAGAGGGCAAGGTCCTGGCGATCAAGGGGTTGGGCGGCTTTCATCTGGCCTGTGATGCCTGCAATGAACAAGCCGTGCAAACATTGCGCGAGAGAAAACGCAGAACCGATAAACCATTTGCGGTCATGGTATTCGATGCTGCCCATGCCGAGCGTTACGGTGAATTTTCCGCAGCGGAATTAGCCCTGCTGGAATCAAAAGAAAAACCGATCGTTCTGGTACAAAAGAAACGACAAAACCGATTATCGGGCTTGGTTGCTCCCGGCAATGAACGCGTTGGCATCATGCTGCCCTACACTCCTCTGCATCTTCTTTTGCTGGAACCGGAATTTGATTTTCCTGAAGTTTTGGTGATGACCAGCGCCAACCTCTCCGAAGAACCCATTGCCTATACGAATACAGATGCCGTTGCGCGCCTATCAGAAATTGCCGATGGCTTTCTCATGCACAACCGCGAGATCCATGTGCGCATCGATGACTCGGTGATCACAGAATTTCAAGGAAAAGCATATTTTGCCCGCCGTGCGCGCGGTTTTGCCCCTCAGCCTGTGCTTCTGCCCGCCCCCGCCCCCACCCTGTTGGCAGTCGGGGCAGAGTTAAAGAACACCTTCTGTCTTAGCAAAGACCGTTACGCCTTCCTCAGCCATCACATCGGTGATCTGCAAAATGCGGAGACCTTACAAAGTTTCGAGGAAGCCATCCAGCATTACGAGAATATCTTCAGAGTAAAGCCGCAGGCCCTGGCCTGTGACCTGCATCCTGATTATTTATCGTCCCAATATGCTCAGGGACGAGCACGCCGTCAGGAACTGCCGCTTTTTAAAATCCAGCATCACCATGCTCACTTGGCCGCCTGCCTGGCAGATCATGACTATCGTGCTGGCCAGCCGGTCATTGGAGCGATCTTTGATGGCACCGGCTTTGGTACAGATGGAGCCATTTGGGGAGGCGAATTTTTCGTTGGAAATTATGCTGGATTTGAGAGAGCATTTCACCTTGCGTATGTACCCCAGCCCGGTGGAGATACGGCTACACGCACGCCAGCGAAAATGGCGCTGGCACATTTATGGAGCGCCAACTTGCCTTGGATGGATGCCATCGCCCCCTGCCAACATCTGACAGAAGAAGAAAAGAACGTCTTGCGCCGCCAATTGGAGCAGTCCATTAATACCCCGCTGACATCCAGCATGGGAAGATTTTTCGACGCTGCTTCTGCTTTGATCGGCGTTAGACAAACCATCAACTATGAGGCGCAAGCGGCTATCGAACTGGAAGCTATCTGTACGCCGGATGAGCAAGGTACCTATCCATTTTCCATCCACGACGATATTCTAGATCCTGCTCCCTTATGGTCAGCCATGCTGCAGGATGTGCAGATGGGGCTATCCAAAGAACGCATGGCGGCCAAATTCCACCATGCCATCACAGACATGGTGGTAGAAATTTCTAAAACAATTCGGCAAGAGAGGGCTATAAATACGGTTGTCTTGAGCGGAGGAGTATGGCAAAATAAAGTTCTGCTCACCCACAGTGTTGCCTGTTTAGAGAAAGCGGGGTTCACCGTCCTCTGGCATCAACACATTCCCACCAATGATGGTGGGGTGGCGCTTGGACAGATTATGATTGCCATGCACTCCATGACCAAAATAAAGTAGAGGAAAGTATGTGTCTCGGCGTACCAGGAAAAATTTTGAAGATCTATGAAGAGAATTCCATCAAAATGGCGGAGGTCGATTTCAACGGTGTGACCATGAAAGTATGCCTTGAAACCACGCCGCAAGCCAAAGCGGGTGATTATGTGATCGTGCATGCCGGTTTTGCCATCAATTTGCTGGAAGAGAGCGAAGCGCTGGAAACGCTGGCGATGCTGGAACAAATATCCGAATTAGGGAAAAAAGAACAGGATTAAGCATGACCTTTTCTGAAACCTACCGCGACCCCACCCTGGTCGCACAAACCATCCAAAAGATCCACGCCGCCACCAGACAGCACTGGACCATCATGGAGATCTGTGGCGGGCAAACGCATGCACTCATGCAGCACGGTTTTGACGACCTTCTCCCCGAAGAAATCGAACTGGTACACGGACCCGGCTGTCCGGTCTGCGTCACGCCGTTGGAACTGATCGATAAAGGTATCGCCATCGCCCAGCAAAGGAATGTCATTTTTACCAGTTATGGAGATATGCTGCGTGTTCCCGGTTCAACCCTGGATCTCTTTTCCGTTCGGGCGGCCGGTGGCAAGGTAAAGATCGTGACCTCTCCCATCGAAGCACTGCAGATCGCCCGTTCCAACCCCGACCAGCAGGTAGTTTTCTTCGCCATCGGTTTTGAAACCACCGCGCCAGCCAATGCATTGAGCGTTCTCAAAGCCAAGGAATTGAATCTGAAGAATTATTCCATGCTGGTTTCCCAAGTGCGCGTTCCCCCGGCCATCCGCACCATTTTGAGCGATCCACAAAACCGCGTGCAGGGTTTTCTGGCAGCCGGCCATGTTTGTTCGGTCATGGGGTATCAGGAATACCTTCCCTTGGCTGAGGAATTCCGTCTTCCCATCGTGGTAACCGGTTTTGAACCGCTCGATCTGGCACTCGGCATTCTTGAGACAGTGAAAGCACTGGAAAACAACAGGAACGAAGTGATCAATGCTTATCCACGCGCAGTTATCAAGGAGGGCAATCAAAGCGCTCAGGAAATCATTCAGCGTGTTTACGAACCCTGCGACCAAAAATGGCGCGGCATCGGTACCATACCAGATAGCGGTTGGAAACTGAACGCAACTTTTTCCGACTTCGACGCAGAAAAACGCTTTGAAGTCGGGGATATTCAAACAAAGGAATCAGAGATCTGCATTTCGGGCTTGATCCTGCAGGGCAGAAAAAAACCCTTTGAATGCCCGGCTTTTGGAACGATCTGTACACCCCAAAATCCTCTCGGTGCAACCATGGTCTCTTCCGAAGGCACTTGCGCAGCATATTATCGCTATCAGTGGAAGTAATCATGAAAAGAAAAATATCGGAACCCTCAACCATGCCCAGTTTTGCGAACGCTTCCTGCCCGCTGCCCCTTCGCCATACGGATCAGATCATGATCGGGCACGGCAGCGGCGGGCGCATGACCCAAGAATTGATCAATCGTATTTTTCTGACTCATTTTGACCATCCTCAATTAACACTGGGGAATGATTTCGCAGCCGTCCTTCCTCCTGATTTTGCCGAAAGGCAGGGACGCTTGTCCATCTCCACCGATGCCCATATCGTTAAACCGCTGTTCTTCCCCGGAGGAGATATTGGCAAGCTGGCAGTATGCGGTACTGTGAACGATGTTGCCATGTCAGGTGCCATCCCGCTGTACCTGACCGCTTCCTTCATCGTCGAAGAAGGGCTTTCTATGAACCTTCTTGAACAGATCGTCATTTCCATGGCAAAGACAGCAAAAGAAGCGGGCGTCTCCATTGTCGCAGGAGATACCAAAGTGGCAGAAAAAGGCAGCGTTGACCAGCTTTTCATTTCCACCAGTGGTGTTGGTTGGATACCGGATGGCAGGCAAATCAACGGGCAATCCGCTCAGCCCGGCGATTCCATTTTGCTTTCGGGGAGCATGGGCGATCACGGTATCGCTGTTCTAGCCGAACGCGGAGAGCTGGGATTCACCACCACTCTCTGCTCCGATATGGCTCCTTTGAATGGGATGATCGAAGAACTGTTGAAAGTCGCTCCGCATGTTCATGTGTTGCGCGATCCGACCCGCGGCGGGGTTGCCACCACACTGAACGAGATCGCACAGCAAAGCCGGGTAGCCATGCTCTTGCAGGAAGATACACTGCCCGTCAAGAAGCAGGTGCTTGCCGCCTGTGAAATGCTTGGTTTCGATCCGCTGTACATCGCCAACGAAGGCAAACTGCTGGTGATCGTTCCTGAAGAAGATAAAGCAGCGGCTCTGAAGGTAATGCATCAGCATCCTTATGGAAAGGATGCCGTAGAGATTGGAAAAATTTTACCCCGTGAGGGAGAAACACCGCGTGTATTCATGAAAACCCGCATCGGTGGAAAGCGCATTCTCGACACATTGGCGGGTGAACTGCTGCCACGCATTTGTTAGGGGAACTTGACACCCTGCCGGGAGCACTTATACTTATTCAAAATTCCATAAAGGTGACGTATGAAAATCGACTATAAAGAAACCACTTCTGACCTGCTTGCAAGAATCAACATCCACGAAAAATATGGCACTCGCAATATCGATGATTGGATGATCGAAACCCTGCCATTAAAAGAAGGAATGCATATACTAGATGTTGGTTGCGGCGCAGGGAAGCAGTGCTTTTCCTATTTCGATACCCTGCATGGACGCGCAAGTATTGTCGGCGGTGATATTTCGGACGAGCTGCTGGCAAAAGCCAGAGAAGAGAACAAGCGGCGCGGCACCGATATTTTCTTTACCGAATTGAATTTCAACAAACCTTTTGCTTTCGAAGATAATTCATTCGATCTGGCATCGTGCAGTTTCGCCATCTATTATGCCGAAAATATTCCCTTCACAATCAAAGAGATGCACCGGGTGCTCAAACCAGGAGGTTATCTCTTCACCACCGGCCCCATGCCAGAAAACAAGAAAGTTTTTTATGACATTGTTAAGGAAGCCACCGGAAAAGTCATTCCTCCTATGCCCGGCAGTTCGCGCTATTCCACGGAGATCCTGGGCGCGGTGAAATCGCTCTTCTCCCATACCGATCTGATCATCTTTGAAAATCCGCTCACCTTCCCCGAAGCCGATCCGTTCCTGATCTACACCCGCGCATCCCTGAGCGAAGATCGCAAATTATGGACCAGCTTCTTTGACAGCAAAGATGAATTTGAAACTGTAATGGACAAAATCAGAACGGTCGCCGAAAATCGCATCCAGAAGGATGGTAAGATCGTCATGACCAAAGTGGTCGGTGGAATTCTGGCAAAGAAGTGAACCCATGGCAAAAGAATTGATCTTCTACGGAAAAAGAATTTTCTTTTTAGGTGCCCACCCGGATGATATTGAACTGGGCTGTGGCGGGTTGATCGCTCACATTGCAGGAAAAAGCGAGCTTTTCTGTATCACCCTTTCCGACAACCAAAAAAACCCACTGCTCACCCATTTAACGGATGAACATTACCAAAGCATGCAAACCCTGGGCGTGGATAAGGAACATGTGGTCCTGCACAATTTCACCACACGCCGTTTTCAGCATGAACGGCAGGAGATCCTGGAATTTTTGTTTGACCTGAACAAAAAATATTCACCGGATATTGTGTTCACCCACACTCAATCGGACCTGCACCAGGATCACAGCACCGTGACCATGGAAGCCCTGCGCGCGTTCCGCGGGATCAGTGTTTTTGGCTATGATGTCATCCGCAGTAGTAATGGCTTCTTCCCCAACTTTCTGGTGAAGATTGACGAGGCGGATGTGGAGAAGAAGATCGCTGCCCTGGCCGCTTATCCAACCTACCAAGACAAATACTATTTTTCCCCCGAGGTCACCCGGGCAACCTTAATCCGCAACGGCGCCCTGGCTGAAAGCCATTATGCCGAGGGCTTTGATATCTTTCACATGGTCGGGTCATTCGGAAATCTCGATTAATTTGAAATCAAGAAAGTCCGCACGTTTCCGTTTTTTTATTCATCCTTTTCAATCCCATACAACGCTGATTTCACCACCTTAAGCGGTAGCAGCGCACATTTTAAACGCACCGGACCCAGATCATCAATGCCCAACAGGTCGAGCACATCCTGAGTGCTCATGTGTTGCACTTCATCCACTGGCTTGCCAATGATGGATTCAAGCAGGAGATCTGCCGACGCCTGCGAAATGGCGCATCCATGTCCGCTAAAGACAGCATTCCGGATGATTCCATTTTCATCCACCTGCAGGTCCATATGGATAAAATCACCGCATAACGGATTCTCATCTTCAAAGTCATGATTGTGCGCATCCAGTTCACCCTTGTGCACAGGATTCTTATAATGTTCCAAGATCACTTCGCGATACAGGTCGTCCATTTCATTTGCCTATCGATCCAAAAACCTTTTGCACGGTCTGTATCCCCTCCACCAGGGCATCGACATCTTCAAAGGTATTGTAGAGATAAAAACTGGCACGTGTGGAAGCAGGCACATTCAATTTTTGATGCAACGGCATGGCGCAATGATGGCCGGCTCGCACCGCAATTCCCTGTGAGTCAAGAATCTGGGAAACATCATGCGGGTGGATTCCTTCCAGTTCAAAGGAGATCACCCCACCCCTTTCTTCAGCAGAAGGGCCTAAAATACGCAACCCACGAACCTTATTCAAGCAATTCCAAGCATAGCGAGTGATCTGCCTTTCATGGTCATGGATCGCTTGCATGCCCACATTATTAAGATAATCAACCGCAGCACCAAAGCCGATCGCTTCTGCAATGGCGGGAGTGCCGGCTTCAAATTTATACGGGATCTCATTGGGGATAAAACCTTCGAAGGTAACTTTCTTGATCATGTCCCCACCTCCCATGAAAGGATCCATCGCTTCCAACAATGACCTTTTTCCATACAAGATCCCAATCCCGGTCGGTCCGCACATCTTATGCGCCGAGAATGCATAAAAGTCAGCATTGAGCATTTCAACCGACACTGGAAAATGCGGGACCGATTGTGCTCCATCGACCAGAACCACCGCACCCGCTTGGTGTGCCCGTTGGGTCATCTCCTGAACCGGATTGATCACCCCCAGCACGTTCGACATATGCGTGAACGCCACCAGGCGCGGACTTCTTTTCAGCAGTTCCTGAAAACGATCCTGGTCTAGGAATCCCTGTTCCCCCACAGGGGTGAAATCAATTTGAATTCCTTTTTCCGCAGCCAGAATGTACCAGGGCACCAAATTGGAATGGTGTTCCATTTCAGTCAGCAGGATGCGATCGCCTTCTTTCAAAAACTTTCTTCCCCATGCCATGGCGACCAGATTGATCGATTCAGTGGTATTGCGCGTGAAAATCAATTGTGCCGGATCACCGACATGAATAAAGGCGGCGATTTTCTGGCGCGAGTTTTCATACAGCGCAGTTGCTTCTTCTGCCAGCTCGTGAATTCCGCGATGAATATTGGCATAGCTGTGCGCATACAATTTATCCATTGCATCCAGCACAATTTGTGGTTTCTGGCTGGAAGCTGCGGAATCCAGATATACAAGATTCTTCTTTCCATGAATCTTGCGCTGGAAGATCGGGAAATCCCGTCGGAGGAGATGGGCATCAAGCATTCGAACCCTTACTTGGCTTTGCTTTTTCTGCGCAAATTCGGTGAATCACTGGGGTACCAGAGAATATGGTCAGGGACCATCCACCCATCGGTCAAATATACATTTTCTTTGAATTGAACGGCGATCAACTTGGAATCAACCTGAACCACCGTCCCTTTTAACCAACCCTTGATCCTATCTTTCCCTCTATCATGGTCGCAATTTGCTTCGACCGTATCACCTACTTCATAGGTTTCCTCAAAAACCGGGGGTCTCATGAACGGTGTACTTGCCATAGAACAACACTCCTCAAAGAAAAAATTTCCATATTCTAGCATTAAAGCATAGTTTTATTAATTCTAGATATGAATTCCTCTGCAATCATTTGTCTCAACGAATCCAAACTTACGCGATCCAGTGCTTTTTGAATGAATCCGCTAACAATCAATTCCACCCCTTCCTTTCCTGGAATACCACGCGAGGTCAGATAGAACTGCTGCTCCGGATCGATGTTCGTGACCGTGACGCCGTGCGAACAGCGCACGTCATCGGTCAAGATCTCCAAACCGGGGATGGCATCTACCTTGGCAGATCGGCTGAGGATCAAATTGTGATTTGCCTGGTAGCCGTCCGCACGCAGGGCTTTCGGATCCACATAGATCATGCCTTCCCAGCGGCTTTGGCTTTCTCCATCCATCACCCCACGATACTGCAAGTCGCTGACAGTATTCTCGCCCAGATGATTCTGGTGCGTATCCATATAGAAACGCTGTTTTCCAGCCGGAAGGAACAAACCGGTAATGTTCGCCTGGCTGCCCTTGCCAGCCAGGTCCGCTTGCATGCGATACTTGGAAAAGCCGGGGCTGTGCAGCAGGGTGAATTCGTTCAATACTGCATCTTTCTCCAGTATCACTTTTTGGTTTTGAAAATCCCAGCTTTGCGAAGAAACTCCATTCAAATCAAGAAGATCCAGATGAGCGCCTTCTTCCAGATGGACCTCCAAGACTCCTGCAGAGAATTGATCATGGGATGGATCATCGGAAATTCTCTGGCGCACCAGAGTAGCAGAGGAGTTGCGCGCAAGATAGATCAGGGTGGTTGAAGGAACAGCCAGGTGATTTCCTTGCTGGATCTCCTGATAAAAAACAGGCGCTTTCAATACCTGATCTTCTGCAAGATAGAAAACGGTAGAGGTGGAAGCAAAAGCATAACCGAAAGCGGTAAATTTGTCGCTTACGGCAGGTACGATCTGCCCGATTTTTTGTATAATTTTTTCAGGGAAAGCTACGGCAGGGTCAGAGCTTAAACCGAAGCTCAATCCCGTTCCCTGTATGGCCGGAACATTGACCCGGCGGCCTTGCTGTGAAACAATCTGCCGGCAGCATAGCATCTGCTTGGCATACTTGGTTGCAAGTTCAACACCGACCCTCTCCGGCTCGCAAGCGATGGAAGTTGCCGGCAAGTGATAGGACTGTGATGAAAGACCCTGCAGCGATACCTTGTGCCAACCTGAAGTTGTCTCATCGGGAAAGGGCAGCGATCGATAGGTTTCCAGCGCACGTGCCTGCAGATCGTTGAGGAACGATAAATGGCCAGGAACAGGTACAAATGAATCTACAAAAGAAAATTCATTCATTGGTTTCGATGCTTCGATCGGAACAGAGGTGGTCTGCTTCATATCAACCTACTGCTCCTTCCATTTGCAACTGGATCAGCCGATTCATTTCCACTGCGTATTCCATGGGCAGCTCTTTGACCAAGGGTTCGATGAACCCGGAGATGACCATGGTGGTGGCTTCCTCTTCGCTCAATCCACGGCTGGTCAGGTAGAAAAGCTGTTCCTCTCCAACCTTGGATACGGATGCCTCATGGCCGATGGATACATTCTCCGCACGGTTCTCGATATGCGGGTATGTATCGGAACGAGATTTTCCGTCTAAAATCAGTGCATCGCACACTACCTTGGCTTTGGCCGATTCGGCTTTTTTGTCCACGTATACAAGCCCGCGGAAAGAAGAACGTCCGCCATCTTTGCTGATGGATTTGGATGTGATCTTGCTGGTAGTATCCTCCGCCAGATGCAGCATCTTTCCACCGGTATCCTGGTCCTGTCCCCGCCCGGCAAATGCCATGGAGAGCATTTCACCATGTGCATGTGGACCCACCAGATAACAGGCAGGATACTTCATGGTCGCTTTGGAACCCAGGTTGCTATCAACCCATTCCATGGTGCCTTCCTCATGCACCATGGCGCGCTGCGTTACCAGATTGTAAACATTGGTTGACCAATTCTGGATGGTGGTATAGCGCACCCGCGCACCTTTTTTGACGATGATCTCGATCACACCGCTGTGAAAGGAATTCTTGGAATACTGGGGGGCGGTGCACCCCTCCACATAATGAACCTGGGAACCCTCATCGGCAATGATGATGCTGCGTTCGAACTGACCGATGCTGGCAGTGTTCAAACGAAAATATGCCTGCAGAGGCAATTCAACCTTCACAAAAGGTGGAATGTAGACAAAGGACCCACCCGACCACACTGCAGTGTTCAACGCTGCAAACTTATTATCCGTGAAAGGAACGACGGTTCCGAAATACTGTTTGAAGAGATCAGGGTGCTGACGCAGGCCCTCCTCGATGCTTAAAAAGATGACTCCCTGGTTTTCAAGTTGTTTCTGGATATTGTGATAGACCATCTCCGATTCATATTGAGCGCCCACCCCTGCCAGAAATTTCTGCTCCGCTTCGGGAATACCCAGGCGGTTAAAAGTATTTTTGATCGCCTCCGGGATCTCATCCCAATCGTTCTGGATTTCATCAGTGGGTTTTACATAATAATACAGATCATCCAGATCCAACCCCTGTAGATCGACCCCCCAGGATGGCATAGGCATGGCATTGAACTGCTGCAGCGCTTTCAACCGATTCTCGCGCATCCACTGCGGCTCTTCCTTGTGCGCGGAGATCTGTCCCACGACTTCAGCGTCCAGCCCTTTACGGGACTTAAAGACATATTTTTCGGGGTCTTTGAAATCGTAGCGCTGTGGTTCAATTCCACGTAAAACGTCTTCTTGTTCAGACATGACACATTCTCTTCAGGATCGCTTTGAGATAGATCAAGCTTTTACGCCGCGATAACCCTCTTCTTCCAGTTGCAATGCCAATTCAGGGCCACCGCTTTCCACGATCTTCCCGTCCACCATCACATGCACAATATCCGGTTTGAGGTAATTTAACATGCGCTGGTAATGGGTAATGACAAGAATACCCAAACGATTGCTTTTCAGGGTGTTGATTCCTTCGGAAACGATGCGCAAGGCATCAATATCCAGACCTGAATCAGTTTCATCCAAAACGGCCATGGTGGGTTCCAGCATCGCCATTTGCAGAATCTCAACGCGCTTCTTCTCCCCTCCTGAGAAGCCGTCATTCAAATAACGCCCACCCATTTTTTGATCCATCTCCAGCAGTTTCATTTTTTCAAGCATGATCTTTCGAAATTCCGGAATGGGAATGCCATGATAGTTGGGGTCAACTGCTTTTCTATGTGCATTGATTGCCGTCCGTAGAAAATTGGCAACTGTCACACCCGGGATCGCCACCGGATATTGAAATGCTAGGAACAAACCCGCATGAGAACGCGCTTCGGGAGATAAAGCCAAAATGCTCCTGCCGTCCAGAAGCACCTCTCCTGAGGTAACTTGGTATTTGGGATGCCCCATCAAGGTATATGCCAGAGTGGATTTTCCGGTACCATTGGGGCCCATAATGGCATGCACCTCGCCAGCAGGAACGATAAGGTTGATGCCATGCAAGATTTCAACATCCTCAACCTGCACATGCAGATCTTTGATTTCCAAACCGATCATTCTTTCTTTCCTTTCCGGTAGCCACGTGAGTATACCACGTTGGCCTCTTTTGGTCAATATTTATTATAAATATCACAAATATTGACATTTTCAGATCCGCATGATATAGTGATACCGGTGTAATCCAATGAATACGATGAAAACAACCCGTGAAAAAGTATTGACCACCATCAAACTGCACTCCAAATCCACCATCCTGGAAATTGCGGACAAGGTTGGCATCAATGCCATCTCGGTACGCCATCATCTCACCAATCTGCAGGCTGAGGGACTGATCATTGCAGAGGAAGAAAGACATGGTGTTGGCAGACCGCGATTGGTATATTCCTTGACCGAAAAAGGAATGGAAAACTTTCCATCCAGCTATTTCCGTCTGGCAAATTCACTCATGGACCAACTCAAGGAAGCACTGCCCGAAAAAGAGGTCAATTCTATTTTTCATAATATGGCCGAAAAACTCACCTCTGATTACGAACCGATGCTCGCCAAGATGAACATTGAAGAACGCTTGGAACTGTTGAAAACCGTCCTCAACAATGAGGGATTTGATGTGGAATGGGAAAAACACGGAAAAGAATGCCACATCAATGAGATTTCCTGCCCCTATTTCAAGATCGGCGACCATCATCCGGAAGTATGCTTGTTCGATAAAACCATCATTTCCAACATTCTGGACGTTCCCATGAACAAGATCACACACAAAGACCACGATGATGATCTTTGCACCTACACCATCGACCTCTCCGATAAAAAATGAGCGAAGAAACACCTACCCTGCCCAACTGGAAGATTAGCACTTCCAATCCGGATCTTGCTGGAAAGATCCGCGCTGCACTGCGCCAGGTTCGCGATCCAGAGATCGGCAGTGATATCATTCAATTGGGATTGGTGCGCGAAGTCGAAGATTCCGAGAAGAATGTGGTCATCACCATGATCATGACCACCCCCTACTGCCCGTACGGTCCGGCTATGCTAGAATCAGCACGCCGCATTGTCGAGGAACAGGTCGGTAAGAGCACGACCATCATTTACGGGAATGAGGCCTGGGACCCTTCCATGATGGAAGATCCCACCGCTTTTAATTGGGGGCTTTTCTAGCACACAGGGCGAGCTCCCATGCCCCTTGTTCTTCTCGCGGCTGCTGACAGCCGCTTCACCAGTTACAGATAAAAAAACACCCTGCTTATTGGAAACTTTAAAAGCAGGGTAGAGTATTTAGCATTTCGACAGATCAATGAATTAAATGATTGCCAGTTCCTTGCCGACCTTTTGGAACACACTTAATACCTTATCAATCTGTTCATCGGTGTGGGTGGCCATATAGCTGGTGCGCAGCAATTGCTGCCCTGCTGACACAGCGGGTGAGACCACCGGATTCACGAAAACACCGTTTTCAAACAACGCTTTCCATGAACGGAAGGTGAGTTCATCATCACCTATGATGACCGGCACAATGGGTGTGACCGAATTACCAATATTGAAACCCATGGCGCGCAATTCTGTGCGGATCGTTTCACCAATGATATTCACGCGGGTCACCCTTTCAGGTTCATCGCGAATGACCTGGATGGCCGCCAGAACAGCCGCCGCATTGGAAGCCGGGATGCTGGCACTGAAGATCAGCGAACGCGCAGTGTGTTTTATATAGTGGATAATATCACTGTTGCCGGCGATAAAACCACCCAACGAGGCAAAGGATTTGCTAAAGGTGGACATGATCAGGTCCACATCGTTATCCATGCCAAATTCGCGTGCGGTACCTCTGCCACCTCCCACCACACCCATACCATGCGCATCATCCACCATCACGCGCGCGTCATATTTCCTAGCCATTGGAATAAGGTGCGGAAGGTCTGCCAGGTCGCCACCCATGGAAAATACGCCATCCACCACGATCAACCTTCCACGATCTTCCGGGATCGACTTTAAAACTCGTTCCAAATGCTCAATATCATTATGCGGGAAACGTTCGATTTTTCCATATCCCAGACGCGCTCCATCCACGATGCTGGCATGGTCCTCTTTATCCAAAATGACCACATCATCACGGCTGATCAAAGCGCTGATGGTACCCAGATTGGTTTGCATACCGGTGGAAAAGATCAATGCTTCTTCCTTTCCCACAAAGTCAGCAATCTCTTTTTCAACCTGCTCATGCAATTCCAGCGTTCCGTTCAAAAACCGGGAGCCGGTGCAACTGGTGCCAAATCGTTCCACGGCTTTGATGGCCGCTTCTTTTACTTTGGGATGGGTCGTTAGTCCAAGATAATTGTTGGAGCCGCACATGATCATGCGTTTGCCATTGTAAACAACTTCCGTTCCTTCATTTTCAGCCAAGGGCAGGAAATAAGGATAGATCCCTTTTTCCATTACTTCCTTTGCATCGGTATATTCCCTGCATTTTTTAAAAATATCCATGCGTGATAAATCCTTTCGCGTTTAATCCATCAATTCTATAACCCTAAAATTATACAAACGTTATGCTTTTTAGATGTCATCATTTACAATAGAATTAATGGATTCTTTTTTAAGGAGCATTGTATGTACATTGGAATTGAAGCGGGTGGAACAAAGTTTAATTGTATCATCGCTGAGGACCCGGAACATATTCTGGCTGAAAAGAGAATAGCTACCACCGACCCTGAACAAACCATTCACGAAACCCTGCAGTTCATTCAGCAGTCTGCTGGTTCGTCTCACCAAAAAATGACAGCCATCGGAATCGGTTCTTTCGGGCCGCTGGATCTTAACCCGCATTCCCCCAATTTTGGTTCCATCACTTCCACCCCAAAAACTGCCTGGAAGAATTTCAACATCAAGCACGCTTTTGAAGATGCGCTCCAGATTCCCGTAATTATCGATACGGATGTCAACGCCGCAGCATACGGAGAATTTCTTTGGGGGGCTGGAAAAGGAAAGCGCTATGTTCTCTACGTGACCATCGGTACAGGCATTGGTGGCGGTTTCGTGATCGATGGGATCCCCTATCATGGCATGCTGCACCCGGAAATGGGACATTTTTACCTGCCCGATTCCAATGCGAAGGTCCCCTTCAAAGGCGTATGTCCCTATCACAGCAATTGCTTCGAAGGTCTGGCTAGCGGACCTGCCCTGCAAGCGCGCTGGGGAACGGAAGCCAGTCTATTGCCGAAAGACCATCCCGCCTGGAAAGAAGAAGCGCATACGATTGCCCTGGCCCTGTGCAGTTACATCTGCATCCTCTCACCGGATATCCTCATCCTGGGAGGTGGTGTAATGCAGCAAGATCAACTTTTCCCCTTGATTCGCAGGAAAACCGTGCAGTTGTTGAACGGCTATATCCAAGCAGAGAATATCGTTAAAAATATGGATACCTACATCGTACCCCCGGCCCTGGGATCCAAAGCGGGGGTACTCGGTTCACTTGCTTTAGCACGTTCAACTGTTTGATGAAAGGTTTTTGATCAACAGCTCCAGGTCGGATCTTTTAAGATGAATATGCAACACACTCCGATCCGCAGCTTCCAGCGCTTCAATATCGCCCAATGCTTGCGCCATCAGCATCTGCTGGAAGGAAATCTTTTGATCTGGAATGGGTAGATCATCTTCGGCATCCATGCTCAGGACCAGGAAATAACCATTATTTTTACCACCCTTATGCAATTGCCCGGTGGAATGCAAGAAACGCGGTCCATAACCCAGTGTAGTCGCCCGGTGAAACTTTTCTGCGATCTGTTTTCGCAGTGCTTGCAAAGCAATTTGATGCAGCTCGTTTCGCTCGATGAACGCATTGATGGCAACATAGTCATTCGTACCGGCCTTTTCAAGAAATTGATGGACCATGCTTGCCAGACCGGTTTTCTTCAAATCCAATTTTTGACTGGAAAAGACCTGAAAAGCTGAGTCTTCCCACATTGGCTGGCCCAGTTCCAGTTTTCCTGTCTCCTCAATCAGCTTTACTTTTTGTTTGGTGCGCGTTTTGCTATCCTGCACATTGGGTTGATCGAACGCGTTGACACCCAGCACTGTACAGGCGGTCACAGTGGCAAATTCCCACTGGTAGAACTGCTCGGCCAGCGCCAAATCACCATTCACCGGAAGGACCAGACAGGGATGTCCAGCTTTCTTCAATTCCTCCACCCGTTGATCTTCCCGCCCATCCAAACGTAAGTACACAAAGATTCGATCATGGGAATATTCATCGGGTCTCAAAGCTGGCTCCTGATCGATCGGCAGAATCCCTTTGCCCTCTTTCCCGCTGCTCTCTGCAACTAACTGTTCCACCCAGGAACCAAAGGAAAGCCACTGATCATCAGCCAGAATGGTCAACTTGTCCTTCCCTTGCAAATACGCTTCACCCAAAATGGCACCCAGCACCAACCCCGGATTTCTGCCAGCAGGAACAGCAGAATCGCAGACCGCACGCATTTCCTGGGCAGTTTTCAGAAAGGTCGGGAGAGAAACCCCCAGACATGCCACCGGCACCAATCCGAATGCGGTCAGGGCTGAATATCTTCCGCCCACATTGGGATCCGCCAGAAAAACAGCGCGAAAATGATGTTTCTCTGCCAGTTCCTGCAGAGCCGTAGCAGGATCAGTGATGGCGATAAAACGCTCTCCGGGATTCTTCGGTTCTATGGCAGCTACCCTCTGCCAGGCATATTGAAAACCGGCATTGATCTCAGCCGTGCTGCCTGATTTACTGCTGACCAAAAAGACTGTTTTCTTCTCCTCTGCCCACTGCATGAGATGAGCCACCTGCATCGGATCGGTGGAATCCAGGATGCGCAGTTCCAATCCATCCTTTTGCTTTCCAAGGATGAAAGCCATCACTTCGGCAGCGAGCGAAGAACCACCCATGCCGATCAAAACAATGCGTTCAAAACCATCCTCCTGCAACTGTCTGACAACATTCTGGATGGCCGACACTTGAGGAATGCCCATGCGCGGAGCTTCTAGCCAGCCCAGACGTTTCACGATCTCTTGCTGCCCTTCCGCAGAGCTGGTCCATAAGCTTGCATTTTTCTGAAATAGCGATGTGACAAATCTTTTTTCAGCAAATGACTGAACGCGCTTTTTTACATTTTCTTGAAGTGTGCTTAATTCAGCAAGATATTGCCCACGCTGCAGGTCCATGGCTTGCAACATTTCACGGAAAGCATCTTGGAATTGCTGTACGCCTTCCTGCTCCAATTCCTGCGCGATTTTTTCCAGCTCAATTCCTTGATCTGCCAGCTTCTGCACAGTGAGCGCATCCACCGAAGAGGAAGCCATCAATTTATCACGGACCTCCCCATGATCGAAGAAAGCATCCAACGTGGCCGGAGGAACCGTATTCACCGTATCCGGTCCGATCAATTCTTCCACATAGACCACATCACGATATTCAGGGTTCTTGGTACTGGTAGAAGCCCACAGCGGCCGTTGCACCTGCGCCCCTTTTTGCTTTAATGCAAGAAAGCGTTCCTGCGTAAAGGTACTTTGATACAGTTGATATGCCAGCCGTGCATTGGCAATGGCTGCTTTTCCACATAATTGCAGAGCGGCATCACCTTGCAGCTCTTTCAAGCGGGTATCGATCTTGGTATCAAAACGCGAAACGAAGAATGAAGCCACCGATGCAATTTGATGCAGTGGCAATCCCGCCCGCACACGGTCTTCCAGACCCTGCAGATAGGCTTCAATCACTTCCTGATAACGCTGGATCGAAAAGATCAAGGTCACGTTCACATTGATCCCTGCGGCGATCACGCTGCGAATGGCAGGGATGCCTGCATGGGTGGCAGGGATCTTGATCATCAAATTCGGTCGGTCCACCCATTCCCATAAGCGTTTCGCATCAGCAACAGTCGCCTGCGCATCATGTGCCAGTTCCGGATCGACTTCCAGGCTGACATAGCCATCCCAACCATTCGTTTTGGTATAACAGGGGAGCAGAAGGTCTGCCGCTTCGCGGATATCTTCCACTGCCATTTGTTCATAGATCTCTTTGCTGTTCCAACCTGCCCAGGTCATGATCTTCATGGAAGACTGATATCTGGCTGAGCTCAAGATGGCTTTTTTGAAAATAGAAGGATTGGAGGTTATCCCGGAAATCTTTTCCGTATCCACCAGCTTTTGGATGGTTCCATCCTTCAGCAGGTCACGTTGGATGTTGTCATACCATAAGGATTGACCAATCTTCTTCAGCTCAGCAATTTTTTCCATCATTCTCCTTTGTACGTGCCTTCTTCTATCGCATAAATTTTCTTACGGCGTTTTTGATGGCGTTCGACCTCTTCCACAGAAGCCTTGAGAAAGCTTAAAGCGACCTCATTTGCCAGTGCAGAGCCGATGATGCGGGCTCCCATACAAAGCACATTCATGCCATCATGCTCCACCCCCTGATGGGCAGAATAGGTATCGTGGCAAATTGCTGCGTAAATACCTTTCATTTTATTCGAAGTGATGCAGGCGCCGATTCCGGAACCGCAGATCGTGATCCCCCGTTCTGCTTTCCCTTCCTGAATGGCCTTTCCGACCTTATAGGCAAGATCAGGATAGTCCACCGGATCCGTATTGAACGTACCCACATCCAGCACTTCATATCCAGCTTTACGGATCGCTTCCAACACTTCCACTTTCAATGGATATCCAGCATGATCAGAACCGATGACTACTTTCATGTTCAATCCTTTCAGGCCAACATTTGTAAGGCATGGGCTACAATATTTTCAACAGAAAAACCGAATTTTTCATAGAGAATTTCTGCCGGAGCAGAAGCGCCATAGCCGGTCATCCCGATCATCTCACCCTTTTCACCCAGCCACTTTTCCCAGCCTTGCTTCACCCCTGCTTCTACAGCCAAGCGGCATTTTATAGAGGGGAGTAAAACAGAATCTCGATATGCTTTGGATTGTTTTTCGAACAGCTCCCAGGACGGGAAGGATACAATGCGCACTTTCTTGCCTTTTTCAACCAACACTTTGGAAGCAGCCAGGATGAGCTGGACTTCGGAGCCAGTGGCCATGAGAATGATCTCCGGTTCGCCCTTGCCCAGGTCAGCCAAGACATATGCACCCTTCTGCAATCCAGAAGCCGGCGCCACCTGAGCGCGATCCATGGTCGGCACATCCTGGCGGCTGAGAACCAGCAGGGTCGGGCCGTCTTTGCGTTCAATCGCCACTTTCCACGCTTCGCGCGTTTCATTGGCATCTGCCGGTCGAATGGTGACCAAGTTGGGAATGGCACGCAGTGCAGCCAGATGCTCCACCGGCTGATGGGTTGGACCATCTTCCCCAAGGCCGATGCTATCATGGGTAAACACCCACACCACCGGGTATTCGGACAGGGCTGAAACACGAATGGCAGGGCGATTGTAATCAGAAAAAACCAGGAAGGTGGCACCAAACGGAATGACACCCTTATGAACTGCCATTCCGTTGAGAATGGAGCCCATGCCGTGTTCGCGCACGCCAAAATGCAGGTTGGCACCCAGATGGTTTTCAGCAGAAAAAGCCACGCTTTGCTCAATCCACGTTTTTGTAGACGGGGTCAGATCAGCCGAGCCGCCCATCAATTCGGGCAAGCTCTTGACCATGGCATTGATGATCTTGCCGGAGGAGATGCGGGTTGCCATACCCTTGGGATCGGCCGGAAACTCCGGCAGAACAGAATCCCAATGAGCCGGTAACTTCCCTTCAATACGGCGTTTCAATTCAGCCGCTTTTTCCGAATGTTTCTTCTGATACGCCGCAAACAGGGCATCCCATTCTTTTTCATACGAAGAACCATTTTTCTTGACCGCACGGTAATGATCCAGCACATCCTCGGGGACAAAGAAGTGAGGTTCCACAGGCCAGTCCTGCGCTTCTTTGGAGGCGTCAATCTCTTTCCACCCGGGCGGAGTGCCGTGCACACCAGCGGTATCCTGTTTGGTAGGCAGACTGTAGCCAATATGGGTACGACAGACTATCAAAGACGGACGCGGATCTTGCTTGGCTTTTTGAATGGCCGCATCGATCGCCTCGACATCATTTCCATCTGCCACTTTTTGAACATGCCAGCCATAGGCCTCGAAACGCATGGCACGATCTTCGGCAAACGCCAGGTCGGTGGAGCCATCGATGGAAATGCGGTTATCATCATATAGGTAAATCAATTTACCAAGTTTCAGCGTGCCAGCCAATGAGGCAGCTTCTGATGTCACACCTTCCATCAAGTCTCCATCGGTGACAATGGCATACACAGTATGATCCACAACCGAAAATTCCGGTTCGTTGAACTCAGCAGCCAGATGCGCTTCAGCGATGGCCATCCCCACCCCGTTGGCAAAGCCCTGCCCCAACGGACCGGTGGTTACTTCTACACCGGGTGTCTTCCCATATTCCGGGTGACCGGGAGTGCGGCTGCCCCACTGGCGAAAATTCTTCAAATCATCCAAGGTGAGATCAAAACCTGTCAGATACAACAAGCTGTAAACGAGCATGGAACCGTGGCCACCGGATAGGATGAAGCGATCACGGTTGAACCAGTTTGGATTGGAAGGATTGACCTTCAAATGACGGGTCCATATGGTATATGCGATAGCCGCAGTCCCCATCGGCAATCCAGGATGTCCGGAATTGGCGGTCTGTACACCATCAACAGATAAATAACGCAATGTTTTAATAGCTCTCGACTCCAGCTCAGTTTGTGTGCTCATAATTAATCCTTGGGATATTTTTTTGTTATTCTACCATGCGGTTAAACTCAAAAGCAATTCTCAACATGAAGTCATGGAATTGCTTTTTCAAAGAAGACGAATAGGATTATTAATTTAGATCCTTGTTTTTTTCAGACGCAAGCTGTTGGTGACCACGAACACACTGGAAAATGCCATGGCGCCCGCAGCAAACATGGGATTGAGGTAGCCCATGGCTGCTATCGGGATCAGGATGACGTTGTAAAAGAAAGCCCAAAACAGGTTTTGTTTGATCGTGTTCAGGGTCTTTCGCGACAACCGGATCACTTCCACGACCTTTCCCAATTCTCCGCTCAACAAGGTAATGGGAGCGGTAGAAAGAGCCACATCGGTTCCGGTGCCCACCGCAATGCCCACATCTGCCTGAGCCAATGCAGGCGCATCGTTCACGCCATCCCCCACCATAGCAACATTTCTTCCCTGCTGCTGCAACCCGCGAATGGCATCCGCTTTGCCCATGGGCAGCACCTCTGCCAGTACATCATCAATGCCGGCCTGGCGGGCAATCGCTTCGGCAGTGGCCTGATTATCACCGGTCAGTAAAATCACTTTCATTCCCATGGCTTTTAATTGTCGAACTGTGGTAATGGACTCACTTTTAATCGGGTCGGCAATTCCAAATACGCCGGCCAGTTTCTTGTCGATCGCAATATAGATGCCCGTCAGCGCTTTTTCCTGCAGGGCTTTCATAATCGATCTATTTGCTGACCCTGAAATCCCTTGTTGTTTCAAAAAACGTTCATTACCCAGCTCAATCAATCTTCCCTGCACCTTGGCAGATACACCAAAACCGGGGAATGACTGAAACTCACTCATTTCCTGTGGTTGAATAGCACGATTTCCCGCTTCCGCCAGAATGGCTTCGCCCAGAACGTGCTCACTGCCATGCTCAACGCTGGCAGCCAGTTTCAATAACGTGTTTTCATCATAACTTGGATCAATGATGGAAATGTTGATAACCGACGGTTGGCCTTTGGTAAGGGTGCCAGTTTTATCAAAGACCAGCGTATCGACCTTGCCAGCCCGTTCCAACGCTTCTGCCGAACGGAACAGAATGCCCCGTTCCGCACCTTTGCCAGATCCCACCATCACTGCGGTAGGGGTCGCCAAACCCATGGCGCACGGACAGGCAATGACCAGCACTGCCGTCATATTGATGATAGCTCTGGAGAACACGGTTTGATCAGCAGCAAGAGGGAGCTTCAGAACGAAATTCCACAGCACGAAGGTGATGAGAGCCAGCAAGATCACGATAGGTACAAAATAAGCCGACACCGTATCGGCCAATCGCTGGATGGGCGCTTTGCTGCTCTGTGCTTCATCGACCATTTTGATGATCTGGGAAAGGACTGTCTCCTTCCCCACCTTTGTGGCCTTGAAAGCGAGCATGCCTTGCTTGTTGATGGTCCCGCCGATCACAGCATCTCCGGTTTGCTTGTTCACAGGCAACGACTCACCGGTGATCAGAGATTCGTCGATGGAGGTATGCCCTTCCACCACCTCTCCATCCACCGCAATCCGTTCGCCGGGACGAACCACCAGGATATCACCAACCTGAATTTCTTCAGCCGGGATCTTGACTTCCGAGCCATCACGTCGTACTGTGGCACTCTTCACCTGCAAATTGATCAGTTTCTTCATGGCTTCGCTGGTGCGTCCCTTGGCTTTGGCTTCCAGATATTTTCCCAACCGGATCAGCGTAATGATCACAGCGGAGGTTTCAAAATAAACATGCCCTTGCACCACATTCGCCAAAACCAGAATGGAAAAGATATACGCAACGGATGATCCGAGTGCGATCAGCACATCCATGTTTGCCGAACCACCGCGCAGTGATTTCACCGCACCTGCATAGAATTGGGCACCCACATAAAACTGCACCGGGGTGGCCAGCACCAGAAAAAGATAGTTGAGCCATTTGGCTTGATGCAAAAACTCCGGCAAAAGGTTGAAATCGTGTGCCATTGAAAGCACAAACAGGGGGATCGTAAAGATCAAACCCAGGATCAAAAGCTTACGCTGACGTCCGATCTCCCGTTCGCGCGCCTTCTGTTCCGAATCCAATGCATCCTCAGGAAGAATAGGACGGAATCCGATCTTGCGCAGCGTCTGGTAGATTTCGGGCAAATCGATCATGGTGGGAATATAGGAAACGGTTACCTTTTCTTTCACCACATTCCCGGTGACCTTTCTGATCCCGTCCAGCGCGCTCAATTTTTCAATGATGCGATCTACTTCATGAGAATCATTTAATTTCTCAAGAAGAATATCATTTTCAACCTGCAACACACCATATCCGGCACGTTCTACGCGCTGAATGAGCGCAGAAAGCGTTGTCTCTTTTTCTGAGTAGTTCACAACCGCACGTTCGGATGACAAATTCACCGAAACGGCCGAAACCCCCTTTTCTTTTTTCAGATTTCGCTCGATGGTCGCCACGCAGTTAGCGCAGGTCATCCCCTTAATCGGTAAAATGATATTCTTCGTCTCTTCCATTTTTTCTTCACAATCTAGATTTCAGCAGGATAGCCGATTTCTTGCAATGTTTTCAAAACTGCCTGTTCCACCTCGGGTGAGGTCATACTGACGCTTGCTTTTTTTGTGTTCAAATCCACATCCACTTTTTCCACACCGGCGATTTCTTCCAATTCCATCTTTACGGTATGCACACAGTGCTGGCAGTGAATATTGGGAATCAAATATGTCTTATTCATTCCACTATCCTTTCTATTTTGAACATATTATATTCTATGATTTATTTCATAATTATTAATATTTTTGTAGAATTCTGCCCTTGACGAAACCATTTTTTTCGATAGGATAAAATGAAAGAGAAGAAATGAAACCTCTCACAGACAAGAAGATATTGATCACTGGCGCATCCAAACGCATCGGACGTGAGCTTGCTCTGACAGCCGCCCGCGAAGGAGCATTTATCTTTTTACATTACAGCAGTTCTGAAGCGGATGCGTACAAAACACAACAAGAAATAAAAGGCCTGGGAACCGAATGCCAATTGATCCGGGCCGATTTCAGCGACCCACAAAAGGCCATGCCCTTATTCGAAAAGATCTTCGCCGATCACGAGGTATTTGCCCTGGTCAACAACGCTTCCATCTTTTTGCAAAATACATTGCGCGATGCCACGCTGCAGGATTGGAACCTCCACCAAACGATCAACCTGACCATGCCCTTCTTGCTCACCCAGGCATTTGCGAATTCGCCGCGCAATCCTTCAGGGAAGATCATCAATATCCTCGATTGGCGCGCCTTACGACCAGGAAAAGACCATTTTGCATACACCATCAGCAAGGCCGGCTTGGCTGCTCTCACCAGTTCATCCGCTTTATCCCTAGCACCCTCTTTCCAGGTCAACGGCCTGGCGCTGGGAGCCATCCTGCCCCCTTCGGATGGGAGTGACACGACCAACCTGATCAAGCAGGTGCCCGCCGGCCGCTGGGCGAATTTGGATGAATTGACCAGAACCTTTCTTTTCTTATTGACTGCACCGCAGTATATTACCGGTGAAATCATTCACATCGATGGAGGAAGACACTTAGTCTAGAGAATATGGATAAAGTTTTTATTAATGATCTGATGGTGCGCGGTGTGATCGGCATCAGCGACCGTGAACGTTCGCAGCCGCAAGATATTGTGGTCAATGTTGTCCTTTACACGGATATTCTCAAAGGCGGTGAAAGCGACAATATTGATGATTGTGTCAATTACCGCACCATTTCCAAAGCCATTATTGCACATATCGAAAAAGTTTCCCGCTATACGGTTGAAGCACTGGCCGCCGATATCGCCGGTATCTGTCTGGCTACCGACGGGGTACAGAAAGTGCGTGTCAAAGTTGAAAAACCCGGCGCAGTACGTTTTTCAAAATCAGTGGGGGTAGAGATTACCAGAGTAAAAGAGAATCCGTAAAATGCATCAGGTTCATCTCTTGATCGGATCCAATATCCAACCGCAGCAAAACATGCCTGCTGCCCTAAAGATGCTGGAAACATTCCATCCAATCAAGACCTGTTCCCGCATCTGGAAAACTTCTGCTTACGGCAGCCCAGGGCCTGATTTTCTCAATATTGCAGTCCTGGTCGAGACATCGCTGAATCCTCAAGAATACAAAGAAAAAGTGATCCATCCCATCGAGACAGCGCTCAAACGGCAGCGCTTTCCAGACAAAAATGCTCCCCGCACCATTGACATTGATATCATCGTGTATGACGGAAAAATAATGGACGAAGGAATTTGGAATAAATTCTTCGTCACCGTCCCCCTGGCGGACCTGCTGCCGCAAATCAAAAACCCTGATTCAGGCGAATCCTTGCAAACCATCGCACAGAGAATGCTCGATCAGGGTCTGGTTGTTTTTTATGCGAACTGTCTGGAATCTTAAAATTCCAACGGTCTGGCACCTCGTGAAATATTATCCAAAAATTCCATGCGGGTCGCCTCACGATTGCGGAATGCGCCCAGCATCGAAGAAGTGGTCATGCGGGCATCATGCTTCTTCACCCCACGCAGCATGGCGCACATATGCACTGCTTCTACTACCACTGCCACACCGCGCGGTTTCAGCAGGATATTCATAAAATCAGCTATCTGGCGCGTCATACGCTCCTGAACTTGCAACCGGTGAGAGAACATATCCACAATACGAGGAATTTTTGAGAGCCCGATCACTTTATCGTTCGGGAGATAAGCCACATGCGCCCTTCCAATAAATGGCAGCATATGATGCTCACACATGCTGAAGAATTCAATATCACGCACAATTACCATATCATCATATTCAACGCTGAACAGGGCTTTGTTCACCAATTTTATGGGGTCCGTGCGGTAACCATCCAGCATTTCCCGATATGCCCGCGCCACCCTGTCCGGTGTCCGGACCAACCCTTCACGATTCGCATCTTCCCCGATGGCAGTCAAAATATCAGCCACTGCCTTCTCGATCTGTTTCATGTCCATTTCTGAATCACAAAAAAGATCGGCAAACTGGAACAGCTCCGATTCATTACATTCCACTCGAGTCATAGTTTCCTTTCTGATCAGTTCGTGCTATTTTTTTCTTTTGATAAGATCTTCCGTAATTGTCCGCAAAGCATTCTTTGCAGATTCATTTCCGCGAACAGATCCCAAAGCATTTAAAGCAATCTCATTATAATGTGCAGCTTTCGCCAGGACTTCCTTTTCTATTCCCTCACTGGCCAAAATTTCAACCATGCTATGAACCATAGCAGCAGAAAAACTCTCCTGCGATTGCCACATTTCACAGAATTGTGGAGATTGTTTCAATCCCAACAGCACCGGATAGCTCAATTTTCGTTCGATCAGATCACTGCATTCCGTTTTGCCGGTCTGGTCACCCTTACCCCAAATACCCAGCCAATCATCATAGATTTGAAATGCCATTCCTAAATTCAACCCAAAACCATGCAGTAGTTCACGGGTTTCCGTTTCCCTGCCATTCAATACTGCCGGGATCTCACAGGAAAAAGCCAGCAAAGCAGCGGTTTTTTCGTGGATCATCTGCAAATAATCCTCAAGGTTAATGTTTCGGTCCCCTTCAAATGCCATATCCATTTGCTGCCCCTGCATGATGGAAAAGGCCGCCTGCATAAAAAGCTGTTCGGCTTCCATGGCACACTGCGGATCAAATTGAGACGCGATCGATTGGATGGTTTGCACGGCCAGAATGAAAAGGGCATCCCCAATGTTGACTGCCTTTTCCGTTCCCCATTTCTTCCAGATGGTCTCCTTTCCTCTGCGGAGAGGGCTGTGGTCTTCAATGTCATCGTGGATCAGAGAAAAGTTATGCAGCATCTCGATCGCAGAAGCAGCGGGCAGCAATTCATGCCAATCCATAGATAATAGATCGGCGCTCAGCAGCACCAGCATGGGTCGAACGCGTTTTCCTCTCGCTTTTCCAGCATCAAAACCGAACTGATAGAGAATGGACTCCTTCAGTTCAGGAAAGCCGGTTTTCAACGCATTGTTTAGGGTTGAAAAAAGATGCTGTTCAATAACCGGCAAATACTGAGCCGAATATTCAGAAAGCTGTTTCATTCTAACGCTGCCTTAAGGTTATTTTCTGCAAAGCATCGATATCCGCTGCACCTGCAGCGAACATGCAAATCTTCAATCCCTGGATCACTTCCTGCACAGCTTCCTGCAACAATTCTTCGGAATGTATTGCAGCGCGGAAGAATTTTCCGGCAAAACCGCAGTAGTCCGCCCCCAATGCCAGGCACTTTGCAACATCCACTCCGTTATTCAATCCACCGGATGCAAAGACCTGGATTCCTCGTGCATTTCTTTTTACATTTTGGATGGATTGCGCAGTGG
The DNA here is from genome assembly GCA_012797975.1 of Pelolinea sp. Lineage (GTDB taxonomy): Bacteria > Chloroflexota > Anaerolineae > Anaerolineales > Anaerolineaceae > UBA4781. Next base: position 51,109 of record JAAZOD010000004.1, read on the forward strand.
AGATGCCCCAATCACGGAACGCTTCGGCGATCGCTTTGGATGATTGATTGGACAGGCGATGTTTTTCCACCTCCGCCCAAGAGGTTCCGCCTGCCCCTGCCACATCGATGGCAGCCACTCCCGTTCCCTGGAGTTGTCGGGCTGCCTTTTCCGAGATCCCCCAACCCACTTCTTTGACAATCACGGGCACTTCCAGAGAGTGGCAGAGTTTTTCGATCTTCTGCAGCAATCCGGAAAAATTAGTATCCCCTTCCGGCTGCAGCGCTTCTTGCAACGGGTTCAAATGCAAAACCAGCCCGTCTGCACCAATTTGTTCAACCAGCTTTTGACAATCATCCGGGGAAACAGCATTATTCAGCTGAATCGCTCCAATGTTTGCCATCAGAAGAATATCCGGCGCCACGGAACGCAGGGCAAAATAACGCATTCGCTGCGGCTCCTGCAGGCCGATGCGCAACGAACCAATCCCCATACCGATCCCAAATGCTTGGGCGGTGCGGGCAAATAGGAAATTCAATTCAGAAGTTTCCTTTGTTCCACCCACCATCGAGGAAATGAAAATGGGGGCATTTTGTTTTTTCTTGAAGATCGTCATCGTGGTATCGATCTGAACAAGATCAAGTTCCGGCAATGTCTGGTGGTCAAAGTAAAAATGCTCTAATCCTGAAGAAATAGTAGATTGCACATTTTCTTCAGCGTTTATGCGCATGTGATCATCTTTTCGTTTGTGTATTTGTTTTTTATCCATGACTTCTGCAACACTTCTTGTTTTTCAGTGTTTAATACTATAATTGATTTTACATTTAAAAATAACATTTGGAGGTATCCCAATGAGTGATGTATTGAAAGGCGTAAAAGAAGTGATCGTGGATGTCCTGAAGGTTGATGAAAAAAACATTACGCCTGAAACCAGTTTTGTGGACGATCTAAAGGCAGATTCCATGGATCAATTCTTCCTGATCGACGGATTTTGCGAAAAATTCGACCTTTCTATTTCTGACGAAGATGCCAGGGCCATTAAAACGGTCAAAGACGTGGTCGACTACATCGAGAAAAATAAGAAATAAACTGCAACGAACAGATTTAGAGAAGAGCAGGAATATCCTCTGGATATTCTGCAACTTTCACACCGGCTTTTCTAAAAAGCTCGATTTTCTGCAAAGCAGAACCTGCTCTTCCCTCAATAATCGCGCCTGCATGGCCCATTCGCTTCCCTTTGGGGGCAGTTAGGCCGGCAATGTACGCAATAACGGGTTTGGTCATTTCTGTGGTGATGTAATCTGCCGCAAGTTCTTCATCTTTCCCCCCGATCTCTCCAATTAGAACAATCTTTTCCGTATCCGGATCCTGTTCAAACATGGAAAGCATGTCAATGAACCCTGTCCCGATGATCGCATCTCCACCGATTCCCACACAGGTAGAAACACCGATTTTTTTCCCTTTCATCGCATACAACACTTCATAGGTCAATGTTCCCGACCGTGAGACAACTCCCACTGTTCCAGGGATAGCAATGGCTCCGGGGATGATACCGGCCTTACATTCTCCGGGTGTAATAACTCCGGGAGAATTTGGGCCGATCAATATGGTTTCAGAAGTTTTTAAAATGGTCTTGATTTTCAGCATATCCATAGCAGGGATGCCCTCGGTGATGCAAATGATCAAAGGGATATGTGCATCAATGGCTTCGTAAATACTGTCAAAGGCAAATTTTGCCGGCACCAAGATCACGCTGGCATTTGCTTCGGTCACCTCCATCGCTGTCTGAACGGTGTCGAAGACCGGAATCTTTTCATCCAAAACCCATTCCCCGCCTTTGCTGGGGGTCACCCCTGCCACAATATTCGTGCCATATGCTCGCATGAGCTCACTGTGGTACAGTCCTTCTTTTCCTGTGATACCCTGCACCAACAAGCGCGTCTCTTTGTTGATGAGAATGCTCATTTCTTTTTCACTCCTGAGAGCGAGATAGCTTTTTCCGCAGCCTCTGAAAACGTATGGGCAACAGGCAGATTTTGTTTTTCGAGGATCTTGTATCCTTCCTCAGCGTTGGTCCCAATTAAACGAACGACAAGCGGGATTTTTATGTGGTTATGTTCAGAAAGCGCCATTGTAATACCGCGCGCGATCTCATCACAGCGTGTTATCCCTCCGAAGATATTCACGAGGACTGCTTTCACCTGTGGGTCAGAAAATAAAATATGCAAGGCAGAGGATACCTTTTCAGCGCTGGCGCCGCCGCCAATGTCGAGGAAATTTGCCGGTTCTCCACCCTTGAGCTTCAAGATATCCATGGTCGCCATGGCCAATCCCGCCCCGTTTACCAAACAGCCAATGTTGCCGGTCATATGAACATAAGTGATGCCATATTTTTGGGCTTCGACCTCAAAAGAATTTTCCATATCCAAGTCGCGCAGATCAGCCAGTTCAGGATGGCGGAACAACGCATTATCATCAATGGTCATCTTGCCATCCAAAGCCACCAATCCGTTTTGCTCCGAAATCACCAACGGATTGATTTCTACCAGTGAGGCATCATTCTTGTAAATCTGCCAGAGCGCATTTGCAATCTGTGTGAATTTCTTCCAATGTTTGCGGGGCAAGTCAATGGATACAGCCAATCTACGAATCTGGAAATCGCATAACCCAATCAGCGGATCGATCAAAATGCGCGTGATCTTTTCCGGCGCTTCCTCTGCTGCATCCTCGATGTCGATTCCGCCGTACTCCGAAGCGATGATCACCGGAGACGCATTCGTACGATCTGTTCCGATGCTCAAATAGAGTTCTTTTTTAATATCCACCGCTTCTTCCACCAGCACTTTATGCACCGGAAAACCATTGATCTCCATGCCCATCATCTCGGTGGCGATATCTTCCGCTTCATCGGGATCGTCCGCTAACCGAATTCCACCAGCTTTTCCACGCCCCCCAACCAATACTTGAGCTTTAACTACAACTTTATCACCCAGATCTTCGGCGATCTGCCTGACAAAACTTGCATTAAGAGCTACCTGTCCGCGGGGAATTGGAATTTCGTACTTCTGAAAAATATGTTTCGCTTGATACTCTTGTATTTTCATCGCATCCAATTATGGTAGATTGTTGCCCACCTCAAAGGATTATAACATAGCGATAACAAAGAAAAAGCCCGATGAAAATCACCGGGCTTGATGTAACTAGATACTTTTTAACCTTTGAGAAATTCTTCCAGCGCCTCTTTGCTGATGCGATATGCATTCCCAATCTTGCGCGCCTTGAGTGATTTATCGGTGATAGCTGCCACCACATCTTCTTCTGACACCCGCAGGATCTTGGCAGCTTCTGCGGGAGTCATCACGGACGGAATCGCTGCAGGAACTTCTTCGGCGCTTCCATTCGATTTGCCGGTGTTCTTCAATGACTCGGAAATCACATTCCCCAAACCCATACCGGCACCGATACCCGCTGTCAGACCTGCCCCGCCGCTGGGATTCTTGGCTGCATCGCGTAGGGCATCCGCTGCCTGCAGTTGAGTGTAGGTAGCCATATCCAGCATGCCCATGGCACGCAGTTCTTCAGCGGATTTGTCAGATGGCTTGAGATTCGCGATATAGAACGATTTCAGTGTAAGCCCAATGGCATTGAAATCATCTTGAACTTTGGCGCGTACGCCGGAGCCCAATTCTTCGGTCAATCCGATGAGATCAAGGACCGATTTCTTTCCGGTAGTTTCACCCAGCAGATCTTGGAGCTTTGACAATAGCATGGATTTCAAGCGATTTTCGATCGCGTCCATACGGTAAATACCTTGTGCTCCCACCACCTGCGTTACGAACTGTTGGGCATCCTTCACCTGAAAACTATAGGATCCAAAACCCTGGATCAGCGCCACGCCTAATCCGACGCCAGCGTTTTTCACAATGATGGGTTGTGGTGTGCCCCATTTTTGATCGGCAAATTCCCGCTTCGCGACGTAATAGACCTCTGCTGTAAAAGGTGTACGGTTATTAAAAGCTTTTCCGAGAATGTCAATGAGCAGCGGAATGTTCGCAGTGGTAATGGTATGTCGTCCGGGTCCGAGCACATCCAATGCTCTACCATCTCTGAAGAAAACCACCTCCTGGGATTCCCTGACGATCACTTGCGATCCGAGTCGCAGGTCTGCCACACCCTGCTCCGGGAAACGATGAACGATCTCATCGCTCATCTCACTTGGGTATTCAACTACATCAAAAATTCTAGCCATCTCTTTTCTCCGTATGAATTAATTCAAATTTATTTTGAAGAATTATCTTCCACAATTTCATTTGAAAGGGAAAGGATTACCTCTTTCCGTTTTTCAAAGATATCAATACAATTTTGCGATAAAGAAACCAAATTACGAATGGAAGCAGGTAGCCCATCCGTTCCTACCGAGGAACGGATATTGTCAATTGCACCTGTGATTTCGCTTTCCAGGTCAAGAAAACGCAGATCGTATTCATAAATGGCTGCCAGTTCTTCCTGTTTAACTTTTATGGCATCGAAGAAACCCGCATACCCATAAGCAGCGTTCTTGATGCGATCAATGAATTGGCGCAGTTTTATTGCCGATGCTTCCAGGTCATCCATCAATTCGATCTCACCGTCTGCCAGGAATGTTCGTTGAAGTTCCGATACCTGCTGCCAGATGCTTTCAAAATGTGCAGCAATGGCCTCACGCAGAATTTTGTCCGAAGACCTACGGTCAGCGCGTTCCACATATCCGCTGAAACCAGGAATTTTCGCAACCAATTTTTTTAGAAAGTCTTGTTCATCCGTAACACGCTGATAAAAATCGGTCATTTCATCCTCCATTGACAAAATACTTCACCTATTCTTTATTATATAGTTCTTTTTATATTACGCATTCTCCTAAAATAAGTTGCGATATGGAATAAAAACCAGTATACTGGAAAAAAGAGTGTTCGCTATGAAAACATCATCGGATTTTGAAGCAAAAGGGATCATTGAATACATCCTGATTGCCGTCCTGGTCTTTTTGGTCATCCGTGTTCTTTACAACCTGTTCGGCCCTGCGATAAAAGCTTTTGTTGAAAATTTATTAGAAACTGTGGCAACCCAATAAAACTTGGCAAAATGTTGTATGATTAGATTATAAAATCTGGATCAACGGAAGAAAGCGAGATGCAGATAGTCCAGTATAAAAACACAAATTGGCTAAAAGCATATTCTCTTGCCTGGAAATTCCTTGACCTTGTTTATCCCCCCGAATGCGTTCATTGTGGAAAGATCGGCTTTCGCTGCTGCCCGGTTTGTTGGGAACAGCGCTCTTTGTATGACCAAAAAATCTGCCAGATTTGCGGAAAACCACTGGGTCAAAATTCTGTTTGTGCTGATTGTCTCCCCGCCTCCTCCCCATTGGAAAAAGTACGTTCTGCGGGAGAATATGATGGCGTCTTGCGCGATTTCATCCTTAGTTTGAAATATCAAAGAAACATTGGCCTTGCTGAGCTTATCCTTCCAGATCTCATGCATGTTCTGACCAATACTTGCTTCCAATTCGAACTGCTCATTCCTGTACCGCTAAACAAGTTTCGTCAGCGAGAACGTGGTTACAACCAGGTGACCACCTGGGGCAAACTTTTGAGCAATGGATTGGATATTCCCATACTCTCCACCGGTTTAAAACGGGAACGCAACACTGCATCACAGGTCACTCTCTCTGTAGAGGAGCGTCTTGAAAATGTGTGTGATGCATTTTCTGCCAATAGCGAGATGATCGCCGGAAAAAATATTCTGCTTCTGGATGACGTGATCACAACCGGCGCGACATTGACCGAATGCGCCCGAACTTTAAAACAAGCGGGGGCAAAGCACATTTCAGCATTAACAATCGCACGTTCATCAATAAAGAAAGGAAATGATAAAGGAGGTATGTATGTCGAAAAAAGTTGAGCTATTTGTAAAGAATCTGACATTGACGGATGATCTGCAAAAGTATGTGGACAAAAAAGCAACCAAGTTAGATAAATACCTCAAATCGATCGATGAAATTCGGATTGATCTTTCTTATGTCAAGACAGCCCGAGAGACAGCCAATCGTTTTATCGCCCAGATCACTCTGCGCGGAAAAGGTTTTATCCTTCGCGCAGAGGAACGCGCAGAGGAAATCACAACGGCTGTGGATAAGGTGATGGATAAAATTGAAAGACAGATAGAAAGATACAAGGGCAAACGATATCTCAAACGCCCTGAAAACCTGGGCGATGCTACCCTGGCTTCAGAAAGCGCTGCGGAAGCCGCCGAAGAAGGTCGTCCTGTCATCGCACGCAGAAAAACATTCACATTGATCCCCATGGATGAATTGGAAGCCATCGAACAGATGACCTTGCTGGGCCATGAAGATTTCTTCATCTTCTATAATGCAAAAACCAACAAAGTCAACGTTTTGTATAAACGCCGCGATGGAACATACGGTTTGATCGATCCAGTGATTGGCTAACGCTGCCCCTTCATGGAAAAAGCATTTCCATGTATAATCTCATGGTTTCTTCAATAACCCTGAGAAGGTGCAGATATGATTGACGTAAATGAATTGCGCAAAGGTGTAACTTTTAAACTCGATAGTGATATCTATAAAGTACTGGATTACCATCACAATAAACCAGGCCGGGGAGCTGCAACAATCCGCATCAAAGCTCGAAATCTGCGCACCGGGTCCACCATTGAAAAGACATTCGGTTCCGGCGAAAGGGTTGAAGATATTCGCCTGGAATATCATACCGTTCAATTCCTTTATCCAGATGGCGATCTGTATTACTTCATGGATACGGAAACCTTTGAACAACCCGCCATCTCCAAAGAAACACTAGGAGATGCGGTGAAATTCCTGAAAGAAGGAATTGAAGTTAAACTGACCTATTTCGGTTCAGAACCAATCGATGTGGAATTACCCACCTCGGTAGATTTCAAAGTTGTTCAATCCGAAGTGGCAGTGCGTGGTGATACTGCCACCGGGGTAAGCAAAAAAGTGAAAGTGGAAACCGGGGAGGAATTCAGTGTGCCGGCATTCATCGATACCGGCGATATCATCCGTATCGATACGCGCACCGGTGAATATGTAACCCGCGTTCAAAACGCATAGAAAAGGAATGGGGCTGAAAAAGAATCCCGTAAACGGGATTCTTTTTTATATGAATTCTCTTAATAATTACACTCTACTGCAAATTTGGATTATGCTAACAAATGATTGGTATAATCTTTTCTGAAGTATCAATAGCTGGAGGTTTACGTGAAGTCTAGTTTTCAAACCAATTTCGTTTATCTACTGATTTTCATTGCAATCCTTGCAATGGTTTTTCTCAATTTTGACCAAACCGCAAATCAGAATTCTTTTACCATTAATGAATTGGCTTCCCGCATCAAAGCCGGAGAGATACAAAAGATCACCGAAGATGAAAACTCCTTGACGATCATCACGAAAGATGAACAGGAATACACATCGACCAAGGAAAGTGGCTCCACTCTGGTAGAACAGCTTACCCAATATGGGTTGACTGCTGAAGACCTGCAATCATCGAACGTAACAATCGAGATAACTCAACCAGGGGCTTGGGGCGATATTCTCTCCATTCTCAGTTATTTCCTGCCTTTCGTGTTCATTGGCATAATGTTCTATTTCATTTTCCGCCAGGCACAGGGAACCAATAATTCCGCCATGGCTTTTGGAAAATCACGGGCAAAAATGTTCACTGGCGATAAACCCAAAGTGACTTTTCAAGATGTGGCGGGAGTGGACGAAGCCAAAGAAGAACTGGCCGAAGTGGTGGAATTCTTGCGTGAACCGCAGAAATTCATCTCGCTGGGTGCTCGCATTCCCAAAGGTGTTTTGCTGGTGGGCCCACCCGGAGGCGGTAAAACCCTCCTGGCAAAAGCCGTTTCCGGTGAGGCGGGAGTACCCTTCTTCTCGATCTCCGGTTCAGAATTCGTGGAGATGTTCGTTGGTGTGGGTGCCAGCCGTGTCCGCGACCTGTTTGATCAGGCCAAGAAACATTCGCCCTGCATTGTATTCATCGACGAAATTGATGCTGTCGGTCGCCATCGCGGTGCCGGATTAGGCGGCAGCCATGACGAACGCGAGCAAACCCTCAACCAAATGCTGGTTGAAATGGACGGTTTTGATACAGACACCAATGTCATTATTATGGCAGCCACCAACCGCCCGGATATCCTTGACCCGGCCCTGACCCGCCCCGGTCGTTTCGACCGTCAGGTGGTATTGGACCGCCCCGACGTGCGCGGTCGTGAAGCCATCCTGAATGTTCATGTGCGTGGAAAACCGATCGCCAAGGAAGTGGATTTGTCACTGCTCGCCAAAGGTACTCCCGGTTTTGTGGGAGCTGATATCGAGAACTTGGTCAACGAAGCAGCGATCCTGGCTGCACGCCGCAACAAGAAGATCATCGAACAGGACGATTTTGAAGAAGCCATTGAACGCGTGATCGCTGGGCCACAGCGCAAAAGCAGATTAATCAGTGACGCTGAAAAACGCATCATTGCCTATCATGAAGCGGGGCATGCCATCGTCATTTCCTCCCTGCCCGATGCTGACCAAGTGCAGAAGATCTCCATCATCTCACGCGGTTTGGCTGCCGGCTACACCATTGCTTTACCCGATGATGACCATATGCTCACTTCAAAGAAGAAATTCGTTGCCGATATGACCGGTCTGTTAGGCGGCCGCGCGGCTGAAGAGATCATTTTCAACGATATCACTTCGGGTGCTGCCAACGATATCGAAAACGTTACAAAGTTGGCACGCAAAATGGTCACCCGGTTAGGGATGAGCAAAGAGCTTGGCCCGATGGTATATGGACAGAAAGACGAATTGGTATTTCTTGGTCGTGAGATCGGCGAACAGCGCGATTATTCGGATGCTGTGGCTGAGAGAATTGATATCGAAGTACAAAAACTGGTTGATGCGGCTTATCAAGATGCCAAGAAAATCCTTCTGAAATACAAGAGCAAACTGGATGAAGTAGCCAACAAACTATTGGAAGCAGAAACGCTCTCCAAGGATGAATTTGAAGCAATCTTCTCACCTTCGATTCAAAAGAACAGCGGTGGAGTACCACAGCTGAACCACGCGTGATCAGTCAAGAAACGGCTTTGAACAATCAAAGCCGTTTTTCTTTGTACATTTTGACCAATTCCCTGCGCAGCATCTTTCCAACGCTTGTGCGGGGTATCTCTTGAATAAAATAGATCTCTTTGGGAATTTTGTATGCCACTAGGGATCGACGGCAATGTTCACGGATGGTTGTTTTGGTTATTGTGATACCCTCTTCCAGAACCAACCAGGCAACCACCTTCTCTTCTCCCATTCTGGTTGGAATACCTGCCACTGCAGCGCCACGAATTCCGGGCACGCTCAGTAAAACGTCCTCAATCTCTTTGGGCCACACCTGAAATCCCCCTACTTTGATCACATCTTTCTTTCTATCGATGAAATAGAAAAAACCTTGCTCATCCATGCGCACGATATCCCCCGTATGCAGCCAACCATCTTTCAGGGTTATGGCCGTTTCCTGTACCTGCTGGTAATATCCGGCCATTACCTGGGGACCCCTGATCAGCAATTCGCCGCTTTCGCCCACCGGCATGAGCACATTTTCTTTTTCAATATCAACGATTTTACACTCCACATCCGGCAGCGGTAATCCGAATGATCCTGGCCGGGGATCTCCAAATAAGGGATTGCAGTGCGTAGCGGTGGGTGCTTCGGATAATCCGTAGCCTTCCACCAGCTTCCCCCCGGTAAGTTTTTCAAATTCCATTTTAATCTGAGGGTGAAGTGGAGCGGAACCGGAGATGCAGGCTTTCACCGATTTCAGATCGTATTTACCTTCCCGTACCGCAGGATTTCGAATGATGGTTGCATAATTATTAGGAACTCCAGGGAAAAAGGTCACCTGCTGATCCACGATCGCTCTCAACAAAGCGTCTATATCACGCGCGTTCTCGATCAATACGATCTTGGCAGCCAACCGAATACCCAGCACCATGCCCAGCACCATACCATACACATGATAAAGGGGAATGGCCGCCAAAAAAACTTCTTCAGCCACCTGCAGGTCACACCAATTCATGAATTGAATGGTATTGGCAACGATGTTGCGGTGTAAACCAATCGCAGGTTTGGGAATACCGGTGGTCCCACCGGAATATTGGTAAATAGCCGGATTATTCGGGCTGAAGGAATAATCCAGAGAAATGTTCTGGATGTTTTGCCGCAGGCATCGCATGAAATCAATGGGAAGCGTAACATCTGCAATATCATGATCATCCAGCAATTCCCGGTTGATCTGTCTGTCAACCCCTGTTTTCTTAAAATCATCTTTTCCTGAAACAATCACACACTCAATGGGAAATTTGTCCGCCATCTCAAGAAGGATCGGAAGCAGTTCATCCATGCAAAGCACACAATGAATATCACATTCCTGAATGATGCGGAGAAATTCCGGTTCTTTGTAAAATGGATTCATCGCCACCACGATGGCACCCACCTTGAGAACAGCAAAGAAAGCAATCACGTATTGGGGAGAATTAGGAAAGATCAACCCCACCCGATCCCCGGCATGAATTCCTAAAAAGACCAACCATTTGGCAAGGTTGTCCGATGCTTGAGACACTTGTTGGTACGTCAATTCCTGCCCTTCATAACAAAGGCAAGTTCGCTGGGGAAATTCTCGCGCCGACCGCTCGAGGATTTGCGAAATGTTCAGGTCAGGATACAGCAAAGATCGTGAGACAAACAAATCATATTGGTCGAGCCACGGTTTTTGTGCGTAAGGATTCTTCTCAGTCCTGTTCATAGCCACCCTTCTTCCGAATAAATGTATGGGTAGATCTCTTCAATGACATCCGCTTGCATATCAAACCAACGAATGCGCGCATCCTCTTTCTTGAACCAATTTGCCTGATGTCTGATGAAAATACGCGTCCGCCTCTTGATCAATGCAATCGCTTCCTCCAACGTAATCTGATTTTGCAAATAACTGGATATTTCCTTGTATCCAATGGCAGACATAGAAGGCAAATCGGGAGCATATCCAGCTTTCATCAATTTTTCCGTCTCTTGGATCAGTCCATCCGCAAGCATCCGGTCGATGCGTTCATCCACGCGTTGATACAATTCAGTCCGTGGGCGCCGCAGACCTATGATCTTGAAATGATACGGGGGAGGATTTTTCGCCTTTTGCCTGGAAAACAATTCACCGGTGGAGAAGATCACCTCCAGCGCCCGGATGGAACGACGTACATTTTTCGGTTCAATGTTCCTGGCTGCTTCGGGGTCCAGAAAAGCAACCATACGATAGATAGAATCCGCGCCGGATTGTGCCGCTATTTTCTCCAGCGTTTCGCGAAACTTCATATCCGGTCGGGCTTGGGGCAGCAGCCAGCCCTCCACAACTCCCCAGATATATTGACCTGTCCCTCCCACCAACAGAGGGATATTCCCCCGTTGTAATACAGCCGCAATTCGCTCATAGACCATCTTTTGGAATTGTGCCAAACTGATGGTCTCATTCGGTTCGGCAATGTCAATCAGGTGGTGAGGAATTGCCCGCATCTCTTCCAGGTGGGGCTTTGCGGTGCCGATATCCATGCCTTTATAAAAATAACGTGAATCCACAGAAATGACCTCACCGGAGATGCGTTTGGCCAGCTCGATAGAAAGGGATGTCTTTCCTACCGCGCTGGGACCGAGGATGACAACCACCGCTTCATTCACTGGTAATTGCATTTTCAATCCAATCATAACGAAGGGTACCTTTTTCCTGAAGGATGGTGATGACATCAATACGCCAGATACAATCCAACAGGTCATGTCCCTGTAAATAGTGCATACTGGAATTGATCAAAGCATTTTTCTTTTTGGGGGTAATACTTTCTTCCGGGTACCCAAACACCTGGGAGGTGCGCGTCTTTATTTCAAAGAATAGAATTTGACCATTTTGCTTGCCGATGATGTCAATCTCTCCATAAGGTGTATGGTAGTTCATCTCCAGGATCTCAATCCCTTTTTTCTGCAAGTAAGTGGCGGCTTGTTTTTCGCCATTTCTGCCAATTTGCATGCTTCGTTTGGTCACATTACAATCATAATAGAGAATCGTCGAACGGGAGATAAGAAATGGAAATAAAAAACAGGAAATTTGATCTTTTGAAAACCATGAAACAGAAATCTTTTTTCATCTTGTTTCTTTTCGGTCTACTCATTGCAACGGGTTGCTCAAAACAATCCAATTTTTCCATTTTGGAATCCTCCGGGGAAAATCCTTCATTGCTCGTAGAAGAATATGAATTGGTCAGCGCGGACGTGGATACCCCCACCCATCTGGAATTCATGCAACGTTTGACCCCCACGATCACTGAAAAACGCATGCGGTGGAAAAACCTCATCCCCAATCAAGTTGTACAGGACGCCAATGCCATTCTTTCAAAATACGGTTACAGCATCAAACACGATGCCATGCTTTCCTCTTATACCTACCACCTCATGCAGGGATACACCATTCTTCTGGATGGTATCTATCCGGTCGGTTCTGCCACCGAAAATGCATCCCAAGACAATTTTGCTTTTTTGGTACAGTCGAATGATGGCATCTCCTATCTGCTGCAAAAGGATGGTGTCAAAGAATGGCAGCCAGGCAGCAGTGTCAGTTTTGCCCCTATTTATTTTGGGGATGAATTGATCTACCCGGTCATTTCCTCTACTATTCAGATCCTCTCGGAAAATGGCACCGTGATCTATAAGACATCACTGCCTTCCAATCCGGTGATGAATCCCATTGAAACTTTTGAAAAATGGAACGGTCACTGGATACTGGAAAAAGACGGCGAAGTGATCATGGATGGAAAATCGTTAAATTCGGAACTGGGATTGAACGAGATCTTTCATTGGCAGGTCATTCAAGGGAAGCCATTCTTTTTCTTTCGCGAATCAAAGGATGGCCCTTATTTCATTCAATTTGCCGGTCAGCGCCTGGAGCAGGAATATGACGAAATTGCCCATTATCAGTGCTGCGAGGCCGGCGCCTTCAATCCCCAGGGGAATGTTTTTATGACCTGGTTCTTTGCCAGCCGTGATGGGAAATGGAATTACGTCGAAGCAGGGCTCTATCCCAACCTGACAGAATAGATCTTTTCATATATCCCTTAAAGCAAAGTTCTGCTAAAATTGGTGAAATTTTAAGGAAAACAAATGACCACTGCAGAAATTATCACAATTGGAACAGAACTTTTGCTGGGTGCGATCACCGATACCAATGCGCAATATCTGGCGAAGGTCCTGAACAAAGAGGGTTTCGATGTGTTCCGGGTTACCACGGTTGGGGATAATTGTGAACGTATCGCCCAGGTAATGAAAGAAGCCATGCAGCGCAGCGATCTGGTGATCACCACCGGAGGGTTGGGCCCCACCGTTGACGACCCTACCCGCGAAGCCGCTGCACTGGCATGCGGGGCAAAGCTGGTTTTTCATAAAGAACTGTGGAAGCAAATTGAAGATCGCTTTCACGAGCTAGGCCGCATCCCCACCGAAAACAATGAACGTCAGGCATATCTGCCTGACACTGCCATTGGAGTCAAGAATGCAGTGGGCACAGCCCCGGCTTTCTATGTCAAACAAACCAATTCTTTACTCTGTTGTTTACCTGGCGTTCCCTCGGAAATGCACTTTTTAATTGAAAACGAATTCATTCCCCTCTTTGAACACTCTTTCAAAATAGAAACAATGCTGCATACCACCGTGGTGCATACCATTGGAATTGGCGAATCACAAATTGACCAATGGATTGGAAACCTCGAGAAGTTGAAAAATCCAACCGTTGGACTGGCAGCACATGCCGGAAGCGTGGATATTCGCATCACTGCCAAAGCAAAGAGCCGCCAATCTGCGCTCGATCTGATCAGCCCGGTGCTGGAAAAAATCAACAATCTGGTTGGACAATATGTCTATGGATATGATGACACGACCCTGCTCGATTCGGTATGTCAGATCCTTGTTCGCAAAGGATTTGGGCAACTCTCTTTTAATCAGCAGAATCTTCCATTTCTGCCAGCCCTTTTCATGGAGCTGGTAACAAGGGTCCACGAGGGATATGCAGAAAATAATCTGAAAACTCAGTACAATGAAATGGAACCAGCCATCCTCAACGTCAACGCTGTTGCTAGCGATAGCAAAAAGGGAAAAGAATTATCAGTCAGTGTTGAAGACGATAAGGTTAAAACAGAGGAAAGCTACAAATTTTTGAATAGCCCCGCCGATTTTGAAGAATGGGCCACCAACAGGATCATGGGTTTGGTCTTCAAACATCTCAGTCAAAAAGGATAGGTGAAAATGGGAAAGGTCTTGGTCTTAAAGAACGCCATCGTCTTGACAATGGACAAAGCTCTCACCAAATATGAACCGGGAGCGGTCGCGATTGATGGTTCATTGATTGCCGCAGTGGGAAACCAGGAAGATATCCTGAGACAATTCCCCGATGCAGAGTCGATCGACTGCCAGGGAAAAGTGCTGATGCCTGGCTTCGTGAACACGCATGCGCACATTGCCATGAATCTGATCCGCGGTTTTTCTGATGACCTGCGTCTGGATGTTTGGCTGAATGGGTATATCATGCCCGTTGAGCGTGAATTCGTGACTCCCGATTTTGTCCGACTGGGCACAAAATTGGGCTGCGCCGAATTGATCAAGACTGGTGTGACCTGTTTTTTGGACATGTATTATTTTGAAGATGTGGTCGCCGAAGCTACCGCAGCCATGGGGTTGCGAGGCGTCCTTTCGCAAACAGTAATGAAATATCCTTCGCCAGACGCGCATTCCTTTGAAGAGTCACTGGAATACTGCCGCACTTTCATTAAAAAATGGAAAGGACATGAATTGATCACTCCCTCCGTAGGGCCGCATGCTCCCTATACCACCGGAGAAGAAATCCTGAAAGCCACCAAGGATCTGGCACTGGAGTATGACGTCCCTCTGCACATCCACATCTCTGAAACAGCGCAAGAAGTGGAAGCCATGCGCAATGAAAAAGGGATGCCGGTGGTACCTTTCGTCAAGAAACAGGGCGTGTTTGAAGCCAAAACCATCGCCGCCCACTGTGTTCACATCGATGAAGGGGAAATGCGCACCCTGGAACATTCTCACGTGGGCGTAGCCCATAATCCTTCTTCGAACTTGAAATTGGCATCCGGCATTGCTCCCGTCACGCGCATGTTGGAATTGGGTCTGAAGGTTGGCATTGGAACGGACGGCACCGCCTCAAACAATGATCTGGACTTCTTTGAAGAAATGCGATTGGCATCTTTTCTTGCAAAAGGTTCGAGTGGCGATCCAACCGTCGTACCTGCCCAGCAAACACTGGAAATGGCAACCCGCATCGGAGCGGAAGCGATCCACATGGACAACCAGATCGGAAGTCTGGAAGCGGGGAAGAAAGCTGATCTCATCCTGGTCGAAATTCGAACACTGCACAACAGTCCCAGTTTCAAACATAGTGAATATGGTATCTATGCACAGTTAGTTTATGCAGGCAAATCAACCGATGTTTCAGATGTGATGGTCAATGGAAAATGGCTGATGCGCGAGCATGCATTGCTGGCCGTGAACGAAAAAGAGCTGATCGAACAGAGCCAGGTGTATGCTGCCAAAATGGATGCCTTTATCATCTCCCGCGAGAAATCTGTCCTTTCCAAGCTGATCGCCATCGGTGGTGCCAGCCAGGAGGAGAGCTTTGAGGTACAGGCCAAGGTCGCCATTCCCGATCGTGAGAAAGTGATAGAAAGGTTGGAAAACTCACCGATCAACGTAAAACGAAAGCGTCATTATCGTGAGTATGATACCTATTTCAATTTTGAAAACAGCGATGAAGGCACCGTACGTTTCAGGGAAGACCATTTCGTCGAAGCGGACGGAAAGGTCTCGCACGTGCGTTCACGCTTAACCCTCATCGGACCTTCCCGGGAACATCATTACCCGCAGGATGTGCTGCTTTCCCGCAGTCGCTATCTGGCACCGGCCACACAAAGTCTGCGCTTCTACCGGGAATATTTCAAGCCAGACTCTGAAATTGAAATTGAAAAAGATCGTCTGCGTTTCCTGGTCGAATTCGAGGATGAAGAGTTTTTCATTAACCTCGACCAGATTGTCAAACCTGACATGGGTAATTTCCTTGAGATCAAGTCCACGACTTGGAGCATGCGTGATGCAGAGGAAAAATCGGAAAAGATCGTGAAACTGATCGAATTCCTGGGGATCACACAACCAGAAAAGATCTGCAAAGATTATTTGGAACTGGTAGAGGATTATCTACAATAATATGCGATCCGATCTCCAGAGAAATGTGAAGATCCTTTTCATCGCTGCAGAAGCGGCACCATTGATCAAAATTGGCGGTCTGGGAGATTACATCGGTTCATTGCCCAGAGCGCTGCTGGAAGCGGGTCAAAATCACAATGCGGATATCTCACTCGATATCCGCATTGCTGTTCCATATTCAAGGATGATGGATTCGCGCTTTTTTGAAAAAGCTGCTGCATTTACCTTTTCCAGCCAGCATGCCGGGATCAGCCATTCTTTTCAAGTGTATAGCACTGCATTCAATTCGCTCCCCTATTACATCCTTGATAATCAAGATATGGAAGCTCAGCAGGACGTGGTCTACGCTCCCAATCCGGCTGAGGATGGCGAGAAGTTTGTCGCTTTTTCCCTTGCCTGCCTTGATCTGATGGAAAAGTTGGAATGGAAAGCCGACATCATCCAAGCCAACGACTGGCAGACCGGTGCAATCTGCAGTGCCCTTCGCCACGCACAAAAAACATTTTGGAAGAGCACAAAAAGCATCTTTACCATTCACAACCTGCCCTATATGGGGGCGGGTGCGGAGCAGTTCATCCAAAAGTATAAGATCCCCGCTGCGCGCTCCGCAGCCATACCGCAATGGGGAAAAAAGCTTCCGTTGGTGGTCGGGGTTGAACACGCCGACCAGGTCATCACCGTTTCACCGCGTTACGCTGCGGAGATTCTGACCCCCCAATTTGGAAATGATCTGCAAGAATATCTCAGCACAAAAAAGGAAAAGATCAGCGGCATTCTGAACGGCATCGATGAGCAATGCTGGGACCCGGGAACCGATACCTTGATCCATCGAACCTTTGACGCAGAAGATTTGCAAGCGCGCCAGACAAATAAAAGTTACATCCAAAAATCGCTCGCTCTGCCGGCAAAGAAAGATATTCCATTGATGGTCATGGTAAGTCGCTTGGATCGACAAAAAGGTATTCGCCTGTTGTGCGATACTCTGCGCTATCTTAGCGATGAAGATTGGCAGGCGGTTATTCTAGGCACTGGCAATCACGATCAAGAAGAGCTGGTACATGCATTGGAAACGGCCTATCCAGAATCGGTCCGTTTCTTGAACCGTTTTGACAGTATCTTCTCCCATCAACTTCCTGCCGGTGGGGATATTTTCTTAATGCCCTCCTTGTATGAACCATGCGGCATCTCGCAGATGATCGCTATGCACTATGGATGCATCCCCGTTGCACATGCAGTGGGAGGATTGGTGGACTCGATCAACGAAAAAGAAGCAACACGTACCGGCTTTCTATTCCACCAACCGGAACGGAAAGCGTTTTTGGACGCGCTTCATCAGGCATTTCGACAATATCGAAATCGCACAGAATGGAGTAATATACAGAAAAGAGCCATGCTTCAAGATTTCTCATGGAAAAAATCGGCAGAGGAATATTTGAAGATCTATCAAAAACTGATAAAGGAATAAAAATGGTTACGCGCGCGGTGATTTTGGCGGGAGGTGAAGGGACCCGATTAGGAATTTTGACCGCGAAACGAGCCAAGCCGGCCGTACCCTTTGCTGGCAAATATCGCATCATCGATTTTCCTCTCTCCAACTGCGTAAACTCCAAGATCTTTGATGTAACCATCATCACCCAGTATCTTCCCCAATCCCTGATCCATCATATCGGTTCGGGCGGTCCGTGGGATCTGAACCGTGAATTCACCGGTGGCATCAAGATCTTCACTCCCTTCAAAGCCAAAGGCGCAAACTGGTTTTCGGGGACCGCAGACGCGGTCTACCAAAATATCCAATATATCCTCAGCAACGACCCTGATCTGGTGCTCATTCTTTCCGGTGACCATATCTACTCCATGGATTTTGAGAAATTGATCCACTTCCATCAGCAGATGAACGCAGATGTCAGCATTTGTGTTCACACCGTTCCCATGGAACAGGCAGGGCGTTTTGGTATTGTGGAAGTGGATCGCGAGATGCGGGTGCGCAAGTTCATTGAGAAACCGGAAAAACCTGTCTCCAATTTGGTCAACATGGGTATCTATCTCTTCAATGCGAAAGTTCTAAAACAATATCTGCAGCAAGACTTTCAAGACAGTCATTCACAGCACGACTTCGGCAAGAACGTGCTGCCCGCCATTGTAAAAGAGCGGGCTCGTATTTTCGCATTCACCTATCAGGATTACTGGGTGGATGTGGGAACGATCCAAACTTACTGGAAAGCCCACATGGACCTGCTTGTGAATCCCCCTGTTTACGATATACGCAAGCGCAATTGGGTCATCCATACGCGTTCTGAAGAACGCCCGCCAGCTTTCATCCATCAAGGTGCACAGGTGAGTGCTTCGTTGGTCTGCGACGGTTGTATAATTGAGTCTGATGTTGAAATCAGGAACAGCGTCATTTCTCCCGGAGTCATCATTCAGCGGGGAACTAAAATTAATGAATCCATCATTTTAACCGATACGATGATCAGCCCAGATAATCTCATCCAAAAAGCAATCATAGATAAACATGTTTTACTTGGCAAGAACTGCGTGGTCGGGTCTTCATTGAAAAAGAAAAACCATATTGCCATGATCGGGAAAAACGCTATCCTTCCGGAAGGGATCAACCTGGAAGGGGGCGGCATGATCGGGGTGGATGTGGCTCCACGCGATTTCAACAGCCAGTCCATTCATTTTGGAGAACTTATTTTACCGAAAGGAAACACTGATGAAATTTAACCGTTCTTCTGGAGTGTTGTTGCACGTCAGCAGTCTGCCCGGAGCCGATGGAATTGGAGATCTGGGTGAACCTGCTTACGAATTTGTTGATTTTTTAGTCGATACCAAAACCAGGTTTTGGCAGGTGCTCCCTCTGACTCCCACCGGATACGGCAACTCACCTTATCAGGGTCTCTCGGCAAGTGCAGGGAATCCTTTGTTCATCGCGCTGGATGCACTGATCCCAATAGGACTCTTATCGAAGAACGACCTTGCTCATCGCCCTCATTTTCCACGCACCAGGATCGACTACGGCAGTGTGATCCCATGGAAAATGGAAAAATTACATCTTGCCTATTTAAATTTCAAAAAGTTATCGCCCGATGGTCTGGTGGACCAATTTAAAAGTTTCTGCCGCAAGAATAAAAACTGGTTGGATGATTTTGCCCTTTTTATGACCATTAAAAACCAGCAGGACCTTCAATCATGGGATTGCTGGCCGAAAGAACTGCGTTTTCGCGATGCAGCGGGATTAAAGAAATTTCATAAAGAAAACAGCATCCCTATTGAAGAACAGAAATTTCAACAGTTCCTCTTCTTTGATCAGTGGATGAGGGTAAAGAAATACGCCAACGAACACGGTGTGCAGATCATCGGGGATATCCCCATTTTTGTGGGATATGATTGTGCGGATACCTGGACCAACCCCAATCTTTTCTATTTTGATAAAGATCTGAAACCTACCGTTGTGGCAGGCGTCCCTCCAGATTTTTTTTCGAAAACCGGACAGCTTTGGGGAAACCCGCTGTACGACTGGAAAAAACACAAAACCAGCGGATACGCCTGGTGGATTGAACGCATCCAGCAAACCCTCCAACTGGTGGATGTCATCCGCCTGGACCATTTCCGGGGATTCGCCGGTTATTATGAGATCCCCGCCGGCTCGAAGACCGCAGAACATGGAAAGTGGGTAAAAGGACCGGGTAAAGACCTCTTTGATGCCTTGTACAAACATTTTGGTGAGCTGCCCTTCATCGCGGAGGATCTGGGCGTGATGACCCCCGATGTGATCGAACTGCGTGAACGCTATCATCTTCCAGGGATGAAGATCGTTCAATTTGGCTTCAATCCCAGCCCTGAGAAAGGGTTTATCCCACATAACATCGATGCAAATGCTGTTGCCTATACCGGCACACATGATAACTCGACCGCCAAGGGATGGTTCAAATCCGTCCCTAAAAATGCACAGGAAAACTTCAGGAACTATACGGGGGGAAGCAAAGAGAGCGTTCCACATGCCATGATCCGCATTCTCTGGCAATCCATCGCTCTTTTTGCCATTGTACCAATGCAAGATCTTCTGGAATTGGGAGATGACGCCAGGATGAACTTCCCCGGCACATTGGGTGGAAACTGGGAATGGAAATTGGACGAAAAATGGCACACTGCCAGACTGCAGAAATGGCTGCTGGAAATGAACCAGCTTTATGATCGGTCTTGTTGAGACGTCTTTTTGAGCAAGAAGGCAAGCAAAATTCCAGCGAGCACACACAGGCCGCCTAAAAGATCAAATTTGCCTGGCATTTCATGCAAGAATATCCAGGCCAAAATGATGGAGCCGATGGGCTCACCCAACAATGCAATGGATGCGTATACCGCATCCATTTTTCTTATTGCAGCATTGAACAGGGTATGCCCAATAACCTGCGGGATCAACCCGAGCAAGAAAAGCCAAGGCAAACCGTTAATCCATTCTGACGTGTAGCCGCCTAGGTCAGGAATGGCCGCGATTCCGGCCGTGAGGGCTGCAAAGCCATACACGATAACCACATAACTGCGTAGGTCTATTTGGTCGCGCACACTGCGCCCCACCATCGTATAAGCGGCTGCCATCCATGCTCCCGCCAGAGCCAGAAAATTCCCGAACAAAGTTTGAAAACTGAGAGCTCCAAACTGAAAACCGCCCGTTGGCCCGATGAACAGGATCGCAATACCAATCATGGCAATGCTCAGCCCCAGGATCACATTTTTCGCTACTTTCTCTTTCAAAAAAAGGGGTGAAAAAAGAGCCACCCAGATGGGAGTGGTGGTCACCAGGATCACGGAACTGGCAACCTTGGTCAGTTCCAAGGATTTAATCCAGATTAAAAAATGAACGCCCAGGAAGATCCCCGCCAACACAATGCGCAATCGCTGCCCGGCGGGTAAAGAAATGAAATCTTTCCAAGCAGTTTTCCCGGTGAACGGGACAAGAAGCAAGGTAGCAAAAATCAGACGCCCCGCCGCCACCAGTGTGGAAGGCAGATATCCTTGTGCTTCGCGGATGAACAATGATGCCGTGGAAACTGCCAGAATTCCGATAAAAAGCATAAGACCAGGTTTATTAAGAGTTTTCATATATTTCCATTGCCAAATTTGGACTATATTTATCCAAAATAAACAATATATAATTAATTGGTAAGGAGGAAAAGATGAGCTTTATTTTACCCGAACTTCCCTATGCGTATGATGCGCTGGAACCCTACATGGACACACAGACCATGGAAATTCACCACGACAAACATCATGCCGCGTACACAACCAACCTGAATACAGCCCTTGAAAAATACCCTGACTTTCTTGAAAAATCGATTGAAGAGATCCTCTCCAACCTCAATGTAGTTCCCGAAGAAATCCGCACTGCTGTACGCAATAATGGTGGCGGGTTCTACCATCACAATCTATGGTGGACCGAACTTGCTCCCCGTGCAAGTGGTGAACCGGTGGGGACACTGGCCGATGCGATCAAGAAAGATTTCGGCGGTTTTTCCGCTTTCAAAGAACAGCTTTCTGCAGCCGCCATGGGCCGTTTTGGCAGCGGCTGGGCCTGGCTGAGCAAACGCAGCGATAAAACACTGATCATCCATTCCACCCCCAATCAGGATTCGCCGCTTTCACAGGGTTTGTTCCCATTGCTGGGAATTGATGTATGGGAACATGCATATTATCTCAAATACCAGAACCGTCGTAAGGATTTTGTAGATGCATTCTGGAATGTGGTGAATTGGGATGAGATAGAAAAACGCTTCACCCAGGAGATTCCTGTCCAATAAGTCTTAAGGACAAATAAGGAGCAGAGCTATCTGCTCCTTATTTGGCAACATGCCCCGCATACCAGGCAGCCCCGATGATGCCGGCCAAATTGAGATGTTCGGCCGGTAAGAGCTGCGCATGAACGTGTAAATGGGGGAAGAATTTTTCATGATATTTGCTGGCCCCACCCCCCACAATCAATATGTCCGGGCTGAACAAGAATTCCACTTCGTCCAGATATTCCTGCAGCAGCACAGACCATTTTTTCCAGCTCAAATCCTTTTTCTGTCTGATCGCATCCGAAGCCCGTCTTTCGGCGATCTTTCCTCTGATCTCAAGATGCCCTAATTCCGTATTGGGGAGCAGCTCGCCACGTACAAAGATGGCGGAACCAATGCCGGTTCCCAGGGTCAATACAATAACAATTTCCTTTTGAAAAGGTCTGCCCGCTCCAAAGCGCATTTCAGCGATGCCAGCCGCATCGGCGTCATTGAGAGCATAAGTATTCAATCCGGTTTTTTGATGAACCGCTTCATCAATGTTCATGCCGATCCATTTTTTACTGATGTTCGCGGCACTTAAAGCCACTCCATTTTTGACAATGGCCGGGAATCCGATGCCAATGAGACCCTGCCACTGCAGATCATCCACAAATTTTGCAATGAGATCCATCACCTCTACCGGTTTGATCTTGCCTTCGGTGGGGTAGCGTTTTCTTTCCGTGACAAGTTCACCCTTGCGGGTATCCACCAGCGCGCCCTTGATTCCAGTTCCCCCTACATCGATCCCCAGTACTTTCGTCATGGTTCCTCCTACCGACAGGCATTAGATTGGTGCTCTCCATAACTCTCGGCAAAAACATGGGTTCCGCTTCCATCACAAGCTGAACGGAAGTAATAATAATCGGTCCGTTCCGGAAAGGCCACTGCGATCAAACTCTCAACACTCACGGAACAGATCGGTGCAGGTGGCAAGCCATTCACCCTATATGTATTATACGGAGAATTGACCTCCAGGTCAGCGCGGGTGAGAGGTGTTTTCCACCAGGTATTGGATTGCCCGTTCCAACCCAAGGCATACTGCACGGTCGGATCGCTCTGCAGGGGCATTCCCACCTTCAGCCGGTTGAGGAAAACTGATGCGATGGCAGGTTTTTCTGCGGGCTGGATCGCTTCCCGCTCCACCAGAGAAGCCACGATGATGGCCTGGTAAGGGGTCAACCCTTGTTTGACAAAAGCATCAACCACGTCAGGCGTAAATTGTGCCGCACTCTGATCGATTAAATCCTGTAAAAACTCCTGAGCGCTCGCTACACGCAAGATGGTATATTTTCCCGCCAGTATCAGCCCTTCCAGGTCGGATGCTTCACGATAGACCTCCGGCAAGGTGATGCCAGTTCGAGATTGGATCAATGCAAGCAGCTCATCGGAAGAAAAACTCAGCCCAGAGGTTGGGATTAGATTGGCGATTTCCTCCAGGCGCATCCCGGGCAAGATCACAAAGTCGACATCTTCAGGGGTGGGATCGATCATGGCTGCCGCCAGTTCCAGCGGAGTCTGTGCAGCAGAGAAAAAATACGTGCCACTTTGCAGAATGCGATCATATCCTTTGTAGATCAGGTAATTCAGAAAGTTTTGATCACTTTCAATGAACCCAGACTGAGCCAACCGTGTGCTGATCTGAGCAGCCGATTCCCCTGGTTGGATTTGAAATTCTTGTGGTTCCGCAGAATCTGCTTGCTTGGCACGTGTCAGTTGCCCGCGTTGCAGGTACAAAGAAACCGCCAATCGCCTGACCTGACCCATACTCAAAGAAACATCCGGCTTCCCAAACGTAGAACTGACCTGCGCCGGGAAAAAGAAGAAAAATGATCCCAGCCCTACCAAGATCAGGAGAACAATACAGGAAAGTCCAATCCATAACCTGCGTTTTTGCATGGTTCACTCATCCTTTTCACATTGAGCATCGATATACGATTGCAGCAGGATGCAGGCCGCTATATCGTCCAAATGCCCCTGCCGTCGTTTTCGGCGCACACCCATCTCGCGTCGTGACTGCTGCGCTGCCTTGGTGGTGTCCGTTTCGTCCCAATATTCCAGAGGAAGCTCCAACAATCCTAGAATGGCATTTCCTAAACGTTGTGCTTTGCGACCTGAAAAGCTGACTTCACCATTTTCATCATAACTGATGCCAATAATGATCCCGGCAACTTCATGTTCCTGGCAAATCTTTACAATAGAACGAGCGCTTTCTTGATAAGAGGCGTGGTTGATGACACACAATGGCCGTGAGATTGTGGCGGTTGGATCAGAAATGGATAGCCCAATCCGTTTTTCACCCGGGTCGATCCCTAGAAGGCGCCCTGTACTGTTTTTCTTTTCCATTTCAGGCATTATACATTACTTGCATCCTTGTTCAGCATGGACTGATTGGTTGAAGAATAAAATCTATTTTTTCAAATCACCATTATTTTTCAGCAGTTTTCTTTATAATAGGGATATGGATACAAAACACACTTTTCGCACGATGAAAGCTCTGTTGGTCGGTTCACTTCTCTTGTTCTTACAGGCCTGTAATTTTCCACTGGCACAAAATAATTCTTTCAACGACAAGGTCGCCACACAGGCGGCTATGGCATTCACACAAACCGCTCAACAGAGCCAATTGCTGGCTACCAATATCCCCGCCACAATGACTCCCGCCCTACCAACGCTCACACCCACCAGCGCACTGGATGACCCCAAAGCAGGTCTGGGCAACGCTGCCTGGCAGGATTCTCTAACCAGTGGCAACAGTTTTGGGCTGGGAAGCGCAGAGGAACAGATCAGCGGCACCAATGCGACAGTCTGGGTAAAAGACGGCAGCTTTCAAATGTACCGTCCCACCGCCTCAGGTGGATATATTTGGTACTGCGCCTATCCCAACATTGCTGATTTTTATCTCGAAGCAAAGTTCGAGGTGCAGTCGTGCAACGGAGCGGATGAATATGGCCTGTTCATTCGCAAATCCGATTTCTCCGATAAGTCAGGGTATTATTTCCTTGCAACCTGTGAAGGAAAATTCAACCTTATGCGCTGGACCGAAAGCGGTTCCACCCTGCTGGGAGATTGGAAGACCAGTGATACGCTTGCCAAGGGACCGGATGCAGTCAATACCCTGGGCATTCGGGCAAAGGGGAACACGATCCGATTGTACATCAACGACAAGTTCGCAGCGGAGTATGAAGACAATGTTGGCATGAAATCGGGGTACTTTGGGCTATTCAGCAACGCTAAGCAAACTGCCGGTTTGCTGGTAAAAATGGATGAAATCGCGTACTGGAATTTACCGTAGAGCAGCATTTCTCCGTCGGATTGCTCGGTTGGTTGGGTAATCCGACGGATTTTTGAGAAAAAATCCATTTTTCGGTTAGGATTAAGGGGATGGATGATTTGTATTACACCACCCAACAACAAGACGTCTTGAATGTGGAAATAAATTCCCATGTTTTTCTGGAAGGGCCATTCAAGAGCGGGAAGACCAGCGTTGGATTGTTTCGAATGAAAGAAATGGCAGCCCACGCTGACCCAACGCATCAAATCCTGGTTCTGACCCCTCAGCGTTCTTTATCCATCCCCTATCGAACCTGTATGCAAGCTCCCAATTTCCCCGCCGGTGTATTACCAAACGTGACCACTCTGGCAGGGTTAGCTCGCCAGCTCATCCGGCTTAGCTGGCCACAGATCACGGAACAAGGTGGTTTCCGCAAGCCGGACCAACTGCCCACCTTTTTAAGCATGGAAACCGCCCAGTATTTTCTCAAGCAGATCTGCCAACCCTTGCTTGCCAAGGGATATTTTGTAGAAATGCACATTGACCAGGCCCGACTATTTAGCCAGATCCTGGATACCATGAACAAAGCCGCTCTGGTTGGGTACCCACTCTCTGAAACCGCTCAACGATTGAAAGACGCTTGGAACGGAGAAGCCATCCGCCAGAGCCATTATGATCAAAGCCAGGAATGTGCGCTGGCATTCCGCTCCTTCTGCTTGCAAAATAACTTGTTGGATTTTTCTTTGCAGGTAGAGATATTCCGCAATTGTCTTGCCCGGGACTCAGTTTTGAAAAGAAATTTCTTCCAATCCTACCAATATCTCATTGCCGATAATCTGGAAGAAGATGTGCCAGTTCTGCATGACCTGCTGCTTTCCCTGCAAGGCGAAATCCCTTCCATGCTGTTCATCAAAGACAGCCATGCCGGCTTCCGGTCTTTCCTGGGCGCCGATCCAACCAGCGCAGACCGCTTGAAGCATATCTGCCCCCATTCTTTTGAATTTTCAGAGCAGTTCGATATCTCTGCTCCCATTCACGCTTTTCAGTTTTCTTTGTCGAACTGCATCATTCAAAAAGATACCTCACACATCTCCCCGGAAGTTACGCGCGCTTATTCCCTGCGAAGCGTGCAATTCTACCCGCAGATGATCGTAGATGTTTGTCAGACCATCCAGCAGCTCATTCACGATGAACTGGCTGGGCCGGAAGATATTGCTGTGCTTTCCCCGTATTTGCCCGACTCGCTCAAGTTTTCGCTTTCACAAAAATTAATAGGGATGAACATTCCTTTCCTTTCTTCGCGTCCCTCACGCTCACTGGCAGAAGAACCCATCACGCATGCTGTGCTGACTTTCGCCAAAGCTGCTCATCCCCACTGGAATCTGGAGATCACCCAGCAGGAACTGCGCCAGGCGATTATGGCAATTCTTCCTCATTGTGATCTCATCCGCGCCAGTCTGCTGGCGCAAAATACATTGGTAGAAAAGAATAAGTTGAATCATTATTACGATATTCCGCCTTTTACACGCGAGCGTATCACGGACATGCTTGGGAATGCTTTCGATGCCGTAGTGGATTGGATCAATGAGTATCAAAAAGAAGACACCCTCCCACTGGATATCTTCCTGTCACGTTTTTTTGGAGAGCTGTTTTCACAATCTGGTTTCAAGTTGCATCAGGATGTCGATAATGCTGTTCTGCTGACCGCACTGATCCAATCCATCCGCGACTTTCGGATGATGTTCTCCACGCTGGCCGAGGAACAGCAACAGGATATCAGTAAGATGTATATCGAAACATTGCAAACCGGGCTGTTGCCTTCCGCCCATACAATCACTGCCTCCGAAAATGACCATGCAGTGACCATCGCACCCGCCTTCACATTTTTAATGAAAAACCAAACGGTCAAATACCAGTTCTGGCTGGATATCGGCAATATCGGCTGGTGGGAACGGCTGGATCAGCCCCTCACCCATCCATACGTGCTCAGCCGCAACTGGCCACGCGATAAACGTTGGATGGATGCACAGGAATTTCAGGCCAACCAAAATGCATTGGCGCGCTTGGTGGCAGGACTGCTTGATCGCTGCAGCGAACATGTTTATTTGTATGTCGCTGGATTGAACCAGGCAGGCATGAGCCAGAGCAGCCCCTTACTGAGCGCCATGCAGTTATTCCTGAAGCGCAGCTACGGGATGGAACAGCATGAGTGAATTCGTCCCGCGCACTGCACAAGCCGAGATCTTACGTTACACTCATGGCAAAATGGGCATTGCAGCCGTGCCCGGCAGTGGAAAGACCCATACTCTTTCATACCTGGCCGCCACCCTGATCGCCTCCGACCGTGTCCAAGAAGGGCAGGAAGTGTTGGTGGTAACACTGGTGAATTCGGCCGTTCAGAATTTTTCCAAACGCATCTCCTCTTTCATCCGGCAGTTCCATTTGCTGGAGAACATTGGCTATCGCGTGCGCACCCTGCACGGGCTGGCGCACGATATCGTGCGCGAACGGCCTGATCTGGCCGGGTTGGAAAATAATTTCCAGATCCTGGACGAACGCGCCAGCAATGATATCCTGGAGCAGATCGTCACCACCTGGCAGCGTAATCATCCGGATTTTCTGGAAAAATACACTCATCCAGACTCTGTAGAAAAGCTGTCGTATCTAGGCAGCAAGTGGAAGCTGGTGCTGCAATCCATGGCATCCAGCTTCATTCAACAAGCCAAAGATATGGAATTGACCCCTGCCCGGATCGACGATGCCATGGCACAAAACCAATGCGAACATGACCTGCTGCGCTTTGGGGTCGAAGTCTACCGTGATTATCAAAACGCTTTGAGTTATCAGGCAGCAATTGATTTTCAGGACCTCATCCGCCTAGCCTATCATGTTCTCAAACTTGATAATGATTATTTACAACGCCTGCAGCAGCGCTGGCCGTATATCCTGGAAGATGAAGCCCAAGATTCTTCCGCCCTTCAGGAAAAGATCCTGCGCCTGCTGTGCGGGAAAGATGGGAACTGGGTGCGCGTGGGTGACCCCAACCAGGCCATCTATGAGACTTTCACCACTGCCAATCCCCGCTATCTGCTTGATTTTCTCAAGGAAAAGGACGTGCTGCCGCATGACCTGCCCGAATCGGGTAGATCCACCCCCAGCATCATCCAGCTTGCCAACCACCTGATCGAATGGAATCAGTCCCAGCCGGCTCCAGAACTGGTAAGTTCACTGGTGCCCCCTCTGATCAAACCCACTGCAGATGATGACCCGCAACCCAATCCGTCGGATGCGCCGGAAAAGATATTCCTTTTCGCCAAACAGCTCACTCCCGAAAGAGAAGAAGACATGATCGTGCAGTCGGTAGTGCGCTGGCTGGAAGAAAATCCGGAGCAGACGGTGGCGATACTGGTAACACGCAACGAAAAAGGTGCCAACTTGGTGCAGAAATTGAAAGATCGGCATATTCGTACGGTGGAATTGTTGCAAACCAGTTTTGCCACACGAAAAACTGCAAAGAAATTGGCGAATCTGCTTGCTTTCTTCGCGGACCCGCTCAGTTCAAAAAAGCTCAGCATGGCTTTTGAAGCATTGTACGAGGATCAATTTGAAGAACCCGAGCTGAAAACCGCTTTGCATGTGTTCTGCGGGGATTTGAAGAAACAAAGCAAATTGGAGGATATCCTCTTTGGATCGACCGATATCCCCATGGATGGTCAGGTTGAGGTAGAAGAACAACACCGGGTGGAGCAAGCTTTCCAGCAGTTTGTGCAGTTCTTGCATGACCATCAAGCCGCTTCCCTGCTGCCCATCCACCAGTTCCTGCTGACCCTTTCCATGCATCTCTTCACCAATCCCCAAGACCTGGCTCTGACCTATAAACTGGCAGAAATGATGGAATGGGTTGCAAAGGGCGATCCAGCTTTCACCATCAGCGACTGTGCAATGGAGTTGGACAAAGTGGCCCACAACCGGTTGCGCGTGACCGGATTTTCTGAAGAAGAACTGGAATTCGATCCCGATCAACACAAGGGTGAGGTAGTGGTCGCCACCATTCATAAAGCCAAGGGATTGGAATGGGATCGTGTGTATCTTGTTTCAGCCAATAACTATGATTTCCCATCCAACCAGCCTTATGACCAGTATATTTCGGAACGCTATTTCATCCGCGACCGACTGAACCTGGAAGCGGAATTGCTGGCCCTGTTGCAAGGTCTGCAGGACAACAAAACACCGCGTGAAGGAAATGCCACTCATCAGGCACGCATCAGCTACAGCGCGGAACGACTGCGCCTGCTGTATGTGGGTATCACCCGCGCCCGAAAGGAACTGGTGATCACCTGGAATGAGGGGAAGAACAAGAATTGTGTGATGGCAATTCCTTTTGTGGAATTGAACGCTTTTTGGGAGCAAAACAATGCCGAACCTGCCTGACTTTCGTTTCAGTTCGCAATCGTTGCAGGATTTTGAAGAATGTCAGCAGCGTTTTTTCCTGCGTTATATTCAAAAAATGGATTGGCCGGCAGAGGAAAGCAGCCCCTACCTTGCCTTCGAACAATTCCGGCAGAAGGGCTCTCAATTCCATGCCTGCGTGGAACAATATTTTCACCATGGAGATCCTGAAAAGATTGAGCGTCTGATCAAGGATGATGATCTTCGGCTATGGTGGAAAAATTTCCTGCGTTTCAGCATGGAACAGCAATTTACAACTGCCAGTTCCGAGATCCTCTTTCAAACCAGTCTGCAAGGGCATATCCTCATCGCGAAATATGATCTGCTGGTGCAGCAAGAAGATGGCAGTATGACCATCTTTGATTGGAAGACTTCGGCAAGTTTGAAAAGAACCGATCGTGAGTTTTTGAAGAAGAAAATGCAGACGCTGGTATATCCCTATGTTCTGTGCGGATCGGCCGGGTCACAATCCATACAACCCGCGCAAGTAAAGCTGGTGTACTGGTTCCCTCAATATCCCGACCAGCCCGAGCAGTTCCCCTACTCTTCCATTCAGATGCAACAGGACGAACGAGTGCTCCTGGAGCGCATGGAGGAGATCACACGAAAAACGCTGGATGAGTTCCCGAAGACGGAGGATGAAAAACGCTGCCGCTATTGCGTTTACCGCTCTTATTGTGAACGCGGCAAGCGAGCCGCCAACCTCTTTGAGGATGATCTCGAACTGGACTTTGACCTGAGCGAATTGGACATGGATATCGATCAAGCACTGGAGATTCCATATTGAGCAAGCGCTGGCTCGCTCCCGAACCGATCATCATTCCTGACAGCATGCAGGAATATTTCGATATTTCTCCCTACCTGGCTGAAGTGCTGGTAAAAAAAGGGATGAATGACCCTTCCAGCGTGATTCCCTTCCTGGATCCTGCCCGCTATCATCCTGCCGATCCTTGTGAACTGCCCGGAGTCACGAAAGGCACCGATCGACTGTTGCGCGCCATACACCATAAAGAACGTATTGGCATCTGGGGCGATTTTGACGTGGATGGCCAGACCTCCACAGCTCTTCTGGTCAATTTCTTCCGGCAGTTGGGAATCCCCGTTCGATATCACATTCCCATCCGCAGCGAGGAATCGCATGGCATTCGAAAGAAGCCGTTACAGCAATTTCTCGCCCAGGGTGTGGATGTTCTGGTCACCTGCGATACAGGCATTACCGCCCACGACGCACTCCGCTTCGCAACCCAGGCAGGGGTGGATGTCATCCTGACCGATCACCACATCCCTCCAAAACAGTTACCTGATGCGCTAACGGTCATCGATCCGCATTTTGCGCCTCCCGAACACGCATATTCGGCGTTGAGCGGGGTCGGTACCGCCTATATCCTCACCCGCCAACTGGCAATGGAACTAGGGATGCAACAGGAGTGGGAGCACCAAGCCCTTGACTTGGTCGCCATGGGCACCATCGCAGACGTGGCTCCGTTAATTAAAGAAAATCGCTACATGGTCCAGGTTGGCTTGAGGACCATGCGACAGCATCCACGCTTGGGAATCCGGGAATTGCTGGCAACCGCCGGCAGTGAGACGAACTGGTTGAACGAACAGGATGTGAGTTTCACCATCGCGCCACGCTTGAACGCCCTGGGCCGGTTGGGAGACGCCAACCCACTGGTAGAATTTCTTCTCACCGACGATCTTGCACTGGCTCGCCGCACCGCCACGGAGTTGGAAGGGTTGAACAACCAGCGCAAGATGCTGGTGGACCAGGTTTACCAGGCAGCTATCGCGCTCATTGAACAGGATCCTGCTTTTCCAAAGAAATCCCTCATTATTCTTTCCAATCCCACTTGGCCAGCCGGGGTATTGGGCATCGTTGCCAATCATCTGGTGGATACCTATGCCAAACCAGCCATCCTGTTGTCAGGCGATGATCAGGGCAATTGGAAAGGATCTGCACGTTCCGTGGATGGAATCGACATTACCGAGCTATTGCAGAAGAATGCTGACTTGCTGCTCTCTTTTGGCGGGCATGCCATGGCTGCCGGCCTGGCAATGAAACGGGAAAATCTGGAAAAGTTTTCCCAAGCCATGAACGCGAATGCTGCATTGGTCGCTGATATTCAAAAAATAGAATCGACACTTGCCATTGACGCATATCTGCCGTTGAAAAACGTGGATGAGCGTTTCATGCAGGTGTTGGATACCCTGGCTCCGTTCGGTGCGGGGAACCCCAGCCCGGTATTTTTGGCGGAACAATTGCAGGTGGTGAACTCCCGTTACCTTGATCGCGACCGGGTGCATCGTTCCATCCTGATGGCAGACGCCGATGGGCAGCAGTTTGAAGTGAAATGGTGGCATGCTTTTGATACCACCCTTCCAACCGGCACGATCGACCTGGCATACAGCATTCGCCGCAGTGTATTCCGTGGCAATGAAAAAATCGAGATCGAATGGGTGGATGCGCGCAACGCCATGGTTGAAACGTTGCCCGCTTTGATCTCCAAACCGCAAACGGTGATCCAGGATTTTCGTTTTTCCATTCATGCCGAGCAGGACCTGCAAGCATTCCTGCAAACAAACCAGGCGGCCTGCTGGGGAGAGAATCTGCTGCATGCGCCGGTGCCCTGTTACAACCGGCTGGATATCCCGCAGCATGCCGCTCTGGCGTTCCTGAATATGCCGCCCAGCGCTGCCGTTCTACAACAGGTGTTGAGCAAAGTCAAACCAGATACCATCGCGTTGTTCCACTTTGAACAAAACCCGCTGAATCCCAAACAATTCCTGCAAACAGTACTGGGACTCTTGAAGTATGCGCTGCGCGAAAAAGAGGGCAAGATTTCATTGAACCAGTATGCCGCTCTCACCGGTCTTACTGTTGAGGCCATGGATATCGCTCTCCATCTGCTGGCAGCCGACGGGCAGATCATCCTCAACCCCGTAAACGAAGATGAAAGGACCGTGGAAAAGGGGGACAAGATCGCTGATCCCGAAGCGAAGAAGGCCTACCAGGATAAGCTGATAGGGGCAATGAAAGCCATCCAGGCTTTTCAACGCTTTTTACTGCGTATCCCTCCCGAGAAGATACTGGTAGATTATGGGGAAAGAGGAAAGTAAATTTATACCATTTTTGTCCAAATTATTGGTATAATGCGCGAACATGAGCACGAACATCAGCAGAAGAGATTTTTTAAAGAGCATGGGAGCCGGGGTGGTCGGGCTGGCATTGACAAACCGTTCCGGGACTTTCAATTTTCGCTCTTCTTCACAACTGGGAAGGGTGACCAAGGAACCTTCCATCAGCGTATATCAACAGGCGAGCGAAAAAAGCTCCATCCTGTACCAGCGCTACCGCGATGAAATTTTGCATATCTATGAAGAAGTTACCTCCTCCGATGGGCCTGGCTACAATCCTGTCTGGTACCGCATTTGGGGCGGCTATATGCACTCGGGATTTGTACAAAAAGTTCAGTACCAGCTCAATACACTGACCGATGAATTCCCCAGCCAGGGGCAACTGATGGAGGTCACTGTTCCCTATTCCGATTCTTACCGGCACCGCGCCAACGAAGATTGGGAAAAATTCTACCGCTTGTATTACAGCTCCACCCATTGGGTCTTCAGCGCCAAGGAAGGCCCGGATGGCATGCCATGGTATGAAATCCGCGATGGACTGGTCGACCTTTCTTATTATGTTCCCGTGGAACATCTGCGTCCTGTTTCAGCCGATGAACTGACCCCCATCCATGCGGATGTGGCACCCAGTTTGAAACGCATTGAGATCTCCATCGATTTTCAGAAATTGATGGCTTACGAAGGCGATCAATTGGTGAGAGAAGCACAAGTTTCCACCGGCGTGCCGTACCTCAGCAGTGGCTCCAATGCCATCCCCACCGATACCCCCAAAGGCAATTTCAAGATCCACGCCAAACGCCCCAGTGTGCACATGGGAGATGGCACCATCCGCTCGGATGCCGAGGCCTACGAGCTGCCCGGCGTACCCTGGGTCTCCTATTTCGAAAGTTCCACCGGTGTGGCCATCCATGGCACCTACTGGCACAACAATTTCGGCATGGTCATGAGCCATGGCTGCATTAACATGCGCTCGGAGGATGCCAAGTGGATCTACCGCTGGACGAACGTGCCTGATGATGGCAATAGCGAGAATTATCGCACTCCCGTGCTGGTATATTGATTATTCCCTTTCTACATTCGTCATGCCGAACGGTGCCAGGAAATTACCACAGCATTTCAAACCAACGAACAACAGGCATTAATAAAGAAAGCGTCAGCAAATCATCATCGGTTGCTCACAAAGTCGATCCATAAGTAATCTTCTCAACCACAGTGATTGATCTATGTTCCATGACGATCGACTCGGTAGGGGAAAATCCTAATCAAACAGAAATCGTAAAAAGACCTGATTGCCCAGCAATCTGCCCCGTTTGGTCAGACGAATGGCATTTGCCTCTCCTTTCACCACTTCCAGCAACCCGAGTTGTGTTAGTTCCCAGATCGGTTGCTCATACACTGTAAACAAAGATTTTCCGAACCGTTCCTGAAAGAGATCATCACGCAAACCCTCACGTACCAGACGCAGCCCCATCATGGCCGTTTCCCCCATATCATCCAAAGACGATAAGGGTGTGATCTCCGCCACGCCAGGGAAATCCTGTTTTCCTAAATCCTGCGTTGAAAAACCTTTCACCGCATGGATATAGTTGGCAATATTGGTCACATTGGCTTTGCGCTGCATACCGATATGACTATGCGCAGCAGCCCCAAATCCGAAATATTCCCGGTTGCGCCAGTAAAGCAAGTTGTGCCGGCAGCGATAATCCACCTGTCCGTTTCTCGCCCAGTTTGAGATTTCATACTGCTCAAAACTTTCACTTTCTAAATACTCCATCGCCGATTCATACATCTCGGCCGCCACATCATCATCCGGAACAGGATAGATGCCCGCCTGGATATCCGCAGCCAGAGGAGTGGCTTCTTCCACAGCCAGTGCATACAAGGAAAGATGGGTCGGACCCAACTCCAGCGCTTTCCTTAGCGAATCCTGCCAGGTCGTCAGTTTCTGACCGGGTAATCCAAATATCAGATCCAGATTGAAATTCTGCATGCCCGCAGAACGGAGAGCAGCCACCGCCTTGCATATCTCACCAAAGCG
Source organism: Pelolinea sp. (assembly GCA_012797975.1). Classification (GTDB taxonomy): domain Bacteria; phylum Chloroflexota; class Anaerolineae; order Anaerolineales; family Anaerolineaceae; genus UBA4781. Next base: position 86,163 of record JAAZOD010000004.1, read on the forward strand.
ATGCCGACGGCCGAGCAATTCCAATTCTTCATCCTGAGCGCTTTGCATGCCGATGCTGATGCGATTCACCCCGGCCATCTGCCAGCGTTCGCATTTTTCCGGTGTAATGTCCGCCGGGTTGGCTTCCAGGGAAATTTCCGCCAATGGAGCCAGCAAATTGAAGGAATTCCGTACTGCCAGGATCACATCCTCCATGCATTTCGCTGGCAGGTAAGAAGGAGTGCCTCCACCCAGATAGATGGTAGGAATGGCATATTCATCTTTATAAATATTTCCATCGATTTGGATCTCTTGGATCAAGTTCGCACAATAATCAGGGATGAAATCTTCCATCCCTGCACTTGTGTTAAAATCACAATACCGGCAGCGACTTTTACAGAACGGGAAATGAATGTAAATGCCTGCTTCTTTCATGCGTAAAAACTATCATATCATTGATGTTATAATATTTCGGCTTTTACAACAAAAAAGAGTCAAGCAAAATGAACCCTAAAAACAAACCATCTACCGATAAAGTATGTCCTACCTGCGGAACGCATTTAAGCGTGAATGCCACGCGCTGCCTGGTCTGCGGGAGAACGTTTACGGATGCGCCTGCACCTACCCCCACCAATAAGATCAAATCGCGCGGATTGCCGCAATTCACGGTCAGTCTGCCCATCGCATTGGGTGCCATCCTCATCCTGATTGCCATCGGGGCCGGTATCATCTATTTCATTCTGCGCGGTTCCGGGCAGATCGCCGCCGCTCAACCGACTGCGACCCTCACCCCCACCGCAACACTGGAACAGAGCCCAACCCCCACACTGACCTCCACGCCTGCTCCAACCGCGACCACAGAGCCGCCCATCCAGTATTCTGTGCAGTCCGGTGATACCTGCAGTTCCATCGCCCTGCAATTCAACGTCACCGTAAAAAGCATTGCTGACCTGAACAACCTGGCTTCGGATTGCGGTGTATTGACCCTTAACCAATCGCTGCTCATTCCACGCCCCACCCCCACCGCATCTCCCCAACCCACCGGCACCCTCAGCGCCGTGCAAAAGACCGACACCGCCTGTACCAAGATCACCTACACGGTCGGAGAGAATGACACTCTGAGCGGTATTGCCGCCAATTACAATGTGTCGGTGGATACTTTGAAGACTTATAACGGGAAGACTTCCGATAATGTTTACGTCAATGAAGTGATCACCATCCCGCTATGCGAACGCCTGCCAACCAGCGGCCCTACCCCCACCGCCACCTTGCCCGCCCCCTTCACAGCCACCAACCTGCTATTACCAGCAGATGGTGCAGTCTTTACCGCCACCAATGACACAGTGACCCTGCAATGGGCAGCCATCGGCGGCATGCTGGAAGGCGATTCCTACGCCGTCACCATTGAAGATCTGACCGCGGGAGAAGGAAAAAAGTTGACCGATTACACCAAAGACACCAAATACATCGTCCCGGTCAGCTTTCGACCTGCTGAGACCAATCCGCACGTGATCCGTTGGTACATCCAACCGGTACGGCAATCAGGCACTACCGAAAATGGAGACCCCATTTACGTGACCGCCGGTTATCCCAGCGACGGGCGCGTTTTCATCTGGTCAGGGCTGGGCACAACCACTAATTAAAAAAGAAAGAGCGGGAAAAATCCCGCTCTTTTTATTCCCCCGATTCCAGAAAACGTGTGACTTCAATGGCGGCCGCTGCCCCCATTCCGGCAGAAGTGACCACCTGACGGTAGCGCGAATCAGCCACCTCGCCAGCTGCAAACACACCGGCAATGTTTGTGCGCATCCTCTCATCGATGCGGATATATCCCTTTTCATCCAAATCCAGCACACCGCGAAACAGATCCGTATTGGGGCTGTGTCCCACAAAGATGAAAACGCCATCCACTGCCAGGGTGTTGCTTTCTCCATTCTTTATATTCTTTAGTTCTAATCCGCTAACCGCGTCTTTCCCTTCAATTGCTTCCACCACCGTATCGAGAATAAAGGAGATCTTGGGATTCTCTTTTGCCCGTTTCTGCAGCAAGACACCCGCGCGCAGTTCATTGCGGCGATGGATGATGGTCACGGAGGAAGCATAGCGGGTCAGGAAAATGCCTTCTTCCAGAGCGCTGTCTCCGCCCCCCACCACGGCCACTTTCTTATCCTTGAAAAACCAGCCATCACAGGTAGCGCAATAGGAAACGCCCCGACCGGTCAGTTCCTTTTCGCCAGCAATATTCAATTTATTGGGGCTGGCCCCGGTGGTAATGATCAGGGACTGTGTGAAATACTCTTTTCCATAAGTGGTCAACTTGAACGGCCGTCTGGATAGGTCAACCGCAGTGACCATATCATATTCAAAGCGTGCGCCAAATTTTTCCGCGTTCTTGGTGAACAGGTCCGCCAACTGGTTTCCGCCCACCCCTTCCGGAAAGCCAGGATAATTCTCAATGACCGACGTGGTAGCCGCCTGTCCGCCGACATCCGTGCCGGTGAACAGCAGCGGGTGCAACTCTGCGCGTGCCGCATAAATCGCGGCTGACAACCCTGCCGGACCGGAACCCAGGATGATTACTTTTTCAACAGTCTTCTCGCTATTTTCCATGGAATGGAATCCTTTCTTATAGGGTTGCGTCAATGATCTTCAATGCCTCATCCAGAATGGAGATCCCTTCCTTCAATTCCGCTTCCGAAATAATCAAGGGTGGGATCACCAGAATCAAATTATCATGAGTATAGTGGAACAACCCTTTGGATAGTGTAAATTCTTGTAATTGATTAAGAATTGTAGGAGTTTTTCCATATTCTCCAAGGGGTATTCCGGATTTCTTATCTTTCATTAATTCAATGGCACCAAACAATCCAATGCCGCGCACGTCGCCCACAGAATGGTGGCTTTCTTTCAAAATGCCAAACTGTTCCAGCATCAGCGCTTGCATGCCCTGCGCGTGTTCAATCAGGTTTTCATTTTGCAGCACCTCGATATTCGCAAGTGCCGCTGCAAAAGAAATGGGATGACCGTTGTAGGTCAATCCGCTATCAAACTTGCGGTGGTCAAAATAGGCAGCTATCTCCTCCCGCATGGCAACTGCGCCCAAAGGGGCATAGGCTGAAGTCAATCCCTTGGCCATGGTAATGATATCTGGTTTTACCTGCCAGTGATCTACCGCAAACCAAGCACCCGTCCTGCCAAAGCCGGTCATCACCTCATCCACGATCATCAACATGCCATAACGATCACACAATTCGCGAATGCCCTGCAAGTAACCATCCGGTGGAATGAGAATGCCATTCGTGCCGGTCACCGCCTCGAGGAAAATTCCAGCGATGGAATCAGCTCCTTCATAGCGGATCAACCGCTCCAGATATTCCAGATGACAGGCTGCATAGTCTTCATCGGAGGCTCGCATGGCGTTGGGAAGCAGGTCATCACGATACCGATAAGTAGCAGGAAAATGCACCACACCGCCCATGACATTCGGTTCCCACGAAACTCGCCGCAGATCACCGGATAAGGCGACTGATCCGTGAGAAGCGCCATGATACGAACGGTAGCGCGCCAGGATCTTATGCTTGCCGGTCACCGCGCGTGCAATCTTGATGGCATTCTCATTAGCATCCGCTCCCCCCATGGTGAACAGGAATTTGTTCAACCCCTGCGGAACGACCTCACACAATTTTTCCAGCAGGTTCACCCGTGATTCGGTGGCCATGTGCGGACCGGCAAACGTCAGGGTTTGCGCCTGGTGGCAGATGGCATCGATCACATGCCGGTTGTTATGTCCGATATTGGAACACATGACCATGGAATTGAAATCCAGATAGCGTTTGCCTTCAAAATCCCAAAAGTAAACCCCTTCTGCCCGTTCCACCGGAATGGGCTGGATCTCTTTTTGTTTGCTCCAGGTCCAAAAGTTATGTGCCATACAACGATCGACCATTGTCTGATTTTTTCCTTGCACCATAGCCCTGCTCCATCAAGAATTTATCTGTATCCTATCATAACTCATGGGGGTTAAAATAGGCAGAAAGGCAATCGATTTTCTGAACAACCTCTACAAAGGAGTCTTTCATGAAAGAAAAGCAGGCGCGTATTTTCGAAGGGAAGATCGCGCTGGTCACCGGCTCCAGCCGTGGCATTGGTCAGGCCATTGCACTGCAGCTTGCCCGGCAGGGCGCACAGATTGTCATCAATTATGTACGGAACCAGGAACCCGCCGAAACCACTGCGGGATTGATCCGCGAAATGGGATGCAGAGCACTGGTGGTACGTGCTAACATCGGGAAAATAGAAAACCTGGAGCATCTTTTCAAAGAAACCGAACGGGAATTTGGAGCGTTGGATATCCTCATCAGCAATGCCGCTTCTGGTTTCAATCGTCCTGCCCTGGAGCAACGCGTGGAAGGTTGGGATCATACCATGAACGTGAACGCTCGCGCTTTTCTCTTCGAAACTCAATTCGCGGTCCCCTTGATGGAAAAACAGGGGGGAGGAAAGATCGTGGCCATCACCAGCCCCGGTTCCGCACGCGTAATGCCCGAATATGTTTCAGTAGGAGCCAGCAAAGCTGCATTAGAAAGTTTAACGCGTTATCTGGCGGTGGAACTGGCGAGCAAGAACATCGCCGTGAACGCTGTATCCCCCGGGATCGTGGAAACCAACGCACTGCAGCATTTTTCGGCGCTGTCCGATCCTGCCATCATCAAACGAGCTATCGAACACACCCCTGCCGGACGCATCACCACTCCGCAGGATGTTGCTAACGTGGTCGCCTTTTTATGCTCCGAAGATGCCTTTATGATCCGCGGGCAGGTGATTGTGGTGGATGGCGGATTCACGCTGCCGGTTCCGAGTTAATCGCGCAACAGCACCGCGCGCACCGGTGCACCTTCCACTGCTTTCACTTTTAATGGCAGACAAACCAGGGTATACGGCCCACCTTCCACCTCCGAAAGGTCCAGCGTTTCCAGAATGGCAATCTTCTTCTCCATCAAGCGCGCATGCACCGGTCTGAAATCATCCGCCGGGGAAATGGAAAGATAATCGATGCCCACCAAGCGGATACCTCGCTCGATCAGATAATCCGTGCCATCCAGACTGAGCGATACAAAATCAGAATGAAAAGTATACGGATCGTTCTTCCAATACTGTGAATTGCGCGTTTTGAAAAGCAAGCGCCGGATGCCTGGTTGGATCCCTGCTTGTCTTAAAACTGCACTGCTGATGCTCGATACACTATCCGGAATAACGATCACTTGCGCTTCGCCGATTAGCAGATCAAGCGGGAAATCTTCCACGAAATCTCCATTTTCCAAAAAATGATGCGGCGCATCTAGATGGGTACCCTGATGCAAACTTAATTTCATTTCGCTCAGGTTATAGGGATCACCTTTGGAAAGCTGTAGCACCTGCCGGATGAGCATAGGGGGATCACCCTCCCAGCGCACCATTTGAGGAGATAGTTCAATCGAAATATCCAGGATCATGGCTAGTTCCCTCCTGCCGGGTAGTTTGATTTTATAATAATCGATAGGAACTGATAGGTCAGCAATTTATAATAACAGAATCTTTACATAAATGAGGAGCATTCATGCGTGCGGTAGCAGCTATCGGAATAGGGCAAACCAAGATCGAAGAACAGTGGGATAAATCACTGAAAGAGATTGCCGGAGAAGCCATTTTTGCCGCGGTCCAGGATTGCGGTATCGACCATGTGGACGGGGTTTTTGTCGGGAACATGATGTCCGCATCCGCCAACAAGCAGCAAAACCTGGGGACGTACATCACCGACTGGATCGGTGCGAAGCATGTCAGCGCCGTACGTCTGGAATCGGCGTGCAGTTCCGGTTCTGCCGCATTTCGCGCCGGGTTTTTGGCGGTGGCATCTGGGGAAGTGGAGATCGCTCTGGTGGTGGGGGTGGAAAAAATGACCGATTCCCCCACTGCCGAGATCACTTCCGATCTGGCAACCGCTGCCAGTGCAGATTGGGAGGTGGATCAGGGTCTCTCCTTCGTGGCACTGAACGCCCTGCTCATGCGCCGCTACATGCACGAAACCGGCTGGCAGCATAAAGATTTTGCCCCCTTCTCCATCAACGCACACGCCAATGCCATGCAGAATCCGTTCGCACGCTTTCACATGGAATTGACGGAACAAAAATACCTGGAAGCAGGTATGATCTGCGATCCGATCAATCTGATGGACGCATCCCCTATTGGAGATGGTGCAGCAGCCATCATTTTGGTCCCGGCAGACAAGGTGAGCGGCCGGGTCATCCGTGTGGTGGGCTCTGCGGCAGCCACCGATACCATCGCCGCCCACGATCGCAAAGATCCAACTTGGTTATCTGCGGCTGAGCGGTCAAGCAAAAAAGCTTACGCGCAAGCCGGGCTCAGTCCGCAGGATATCGACTTTTTCGAATACCATGATGCCTTTACTATCATGGCCGCTCTTTCTCTGGAAGCCTGTGGATTTACAGAACGCGGAGAGGGTCCGCGCATGGCTGCGGAAGGCGAGATCAGAAAGAATGCGCGCCTGCCCGTGGCAACCATGGGTGGCTTGAAAGCCCGCGGGCATCCGGTGGGCGCCACCGGCGTTTATCAAATCGTGGAAGTAATCCAGCAGTTGCGCGGGACGGCGGGCAAGAACCAGCTTGAAAAAGCGCGCATCGGAATGGCACAGAACATCGGTGGCAGCGGATCGAATATCATCACCCATATCTTACGCAACAATGATTGACCTGGATACTCTGCAAAAAAGAGCAGCGCATTATCGCGAAAGAACCTATCGTACGGCTCTTTCGCTACGGTTGCATGGTCCGCAGGAGGCGGTCGATTTTGTGAACGAACGCGGTTTTGTTTATTTTTGGCCGATCAAAGACCATGATCTTCCCAACCTCTGGTATGCCACCGTAGGTGCGCGCCCGGTGCCGAACAACCATGATGACCCGGGGCATGTCACCTGGGGCTGGAAAGACGATCTGCTGGATAAGCGCGTCTGGTATTACGCCAAGCTGATCCACAAAAAAGCCACCATCGTTTCGCTCGCAATGGTACCCTATTTTTATACCCTTTCTCCAAATTATGGCGATTACGAAAATGATTATCTGGTGCAGTACAGGAACGGTTTGATGAGCGCGGAAATGAAAAATATCTACGAAGCGCTGCTCAAAAATGGACCGCTGCATACACTGGACCTGCATAAGCAAGCCCACATGACTTCAAGCGATAAGAAATATGTGTTTGACAAGACCCTCACCGACCTGCAGGCCGAAATGAAGATCGCTCCAGTCGGGATCGCCGCGGCAGGCCGTTGGGGATATGCCATGATCTATGACATCACTGCCCGTTACTATCCGGAGATCGTGGAAAAAGCGCGTTTTATCAGCGAAGCCAAAGCCCAGCAAACCATTTTGCATTCCTATTTCCGCTCGGTTGGAATGGCAAATGTGACCAGCATCCAGCGCATGTTCGGCTGGGAAAAAACCTATATTCAACAAGCCTGCGACTATCTGGCAGAGCAGGACGAGATCATACCTTTTCCTGATGCACAACGTTCCAATACCGTATATTTCATCAACGACATTTTTCATCTACAATAAATAGAAAAACTGGAAATCCGATGCCCTGGAAGAAAAATATCGTCCTGATCGCCAAGAATGCCTATGTCTGGCTAGCTCAATTGAGCAAACAATACCAGCAGAAAATTACGCATCTTGACCAGATCCCGCAAGAAGAATTGGAAAAACTATCCAGGCGCGGTATTTCCACGTTGTGGCTGATCGGAATTTGGGAACGCAGTCCGGCCTCCAAAAAGATCAAGGAACTGTACGGCAGAAAAGATATCGCAGCATCCGCTTATTCCTTGAAGGGATACTATATCGCACAGGACCTGGGCGGTGAAGAAGCAGCGGATGTATTAACAAGGGCCTGCCTTGCCATCGGCATTCGCCTGTGTGTGGATATGGTTCCCAATCACACCGGCCTTGATTCCGATTGGCTTCTGGAACACCCGGAATGGTATATCGCCGTTCCAGAAAATCCCAATCCCTCCTTTCATTTCAACAGTCCCGACCTTTCCCCGACTTCTCAGATCAGTATACGACTGGAAGAAGGATATTACGACCAAACCGCCACGGCCGAAGTATTCCTGTTTGAAGATCACCGCAGCGGGGAAAAACGGTATATCTATCACGGCAATGATGGCTCCAGCATGCCCTGGAACGACACTGCCCAGTTGAATTATTTGGATGGGCAGGTTCGCGAGCAGGTGATCAAAACCATCCTGGAGATCGCCAAACGCTTTCCTCTGATTCGCTTTGACGCCGCAATGACCCTCAGCAGACAGCATTTCCAGCGGCTTTGGTACCCACTACCAAACAGTTCCGAGCGCTGCATTCCCACCCGTGAAAAGAATGCCATGATGGAGCCGGAATTTCAAAAACGGATGCCCCAGGAATTCTGGCGCGAGGTGGTGGAGCGAGTAGAACAACAAAGTCCGGAAACTGTGCTCATGGCAGAAGCCTTCTGGTATATGGAAAACTATTTCATTGAGGACCTGGGTATGCACCAGGTCTACAACATTGCCTTCATGCAATCACTGCGTGATGAGGACAACATCACTTATCAGAGTATCTTGAAGAACGCACTGAAGAGCGACCCGCAGAAATTGGGGAAATTCATCAATTTTCTCAGCAATCCCGATGAGCGCACCACCATTGACCAGTTCGGAAGAGGAGACAAATATTTCGCTGCCTGCACCATCCTGGCAACCATGCCTGGCATCCCCATGTTCAGCCATGGGCAACTGGAAGGTTTTTCAGAACGTTACGGCATGGATTTTTTGGCACCTCGGCTGGATGAGCAAGAGGATGAAGAGCTGCTTCAATTGCATGAAAAATGGATCTTCCCGCTCCTTCAATACCGAGCTTGTTTTTCCGACGCTTCTTCCTTCCGTCTCTTCGAAGTGCAGGACGAGGCGGGCAATGCTCTGCCGCAGGTCTATGCTTATCTGAACCAGACAGAGGACCATCATTTTTTGACGGTGGTCAACAATTCACCTTTACCGTTGCACGCCCGTTTCCACCAAACCGTTCCCATGGTGATGAAAAAAGGAAAGGCAGCCATTCAAACAGTGCGCACATTACTGCCAATCCCTGCCCAACAAAATATCTTCCTGCGCTGCCGTGAAATTCGCACAGATAAGCAATGGCAATTTTCGACGGCTGATCTAGATAGAGAGGGATTCGCGTTCTCGCTGCAGCCCTATCAGCACCTGGTATGCGAACTCAGTTGGAGCGTTGGGCAGGAAGGTAACGTTTCATCTTTTCACTGAAGCGCCCCGGCAGAATATTAAACTGATGCGGCAAGGAATCCAGCGAACAGGTGCGGTCCGAAGCCAGATAATCGACCCAATAGGTAGAAAGGGTGGAGCCGGTGGGGGATTCACCGAACCACAGGTTGCGGGCGCGCAGCACAGCTGGCGCAAGGGGCACCAGGAAACGCTTTTTCCCGATCTCATCCATGATCATCTGCAGAATGGCACGAAAGGTAAAATACTCCCCCCCGCCCACGGTATAGGTCTTTCCGGCATATTCTTCAGTTTGATAAATCAGATACAGACATTCGATCAAGTCATTGATCCATAATGGTTGCATGAGAATATCATCACTGCCCGGAACGAAGTACAGGATTTTACTGGCTGCCACACCACGTGCAAAGTATGAAAGGAATCCATCCCGCTGTCCGAAAATGACCGAGGTGCGCAAGATAGTGGCAGTGGCTTTGCTGGCTTGGATCATTTTTTCAGCAATGGCTTTAGCCCGAAAGGCGGGAAAACCGGATGTTTTATCAGCTCCAATATGGCTGAGGTAGAAGATGCGTTCGACCCCCACTTGTTCTGCGGCCAGCAGCAGATTTTCCAATCCTTTGACATCGCTGGCATCTAGGTCCACCTGCTGTCCTTCCTTTTCAGAGCTAGCAAGGTGAAAGATACAGTCCACATCCTTCAAGGCGGCGCGGATACCCCGTTCGTCCTGCAGGCTGCTGACCGCCACTTCCACCGGTATGTCACGCGGAAGTTGCGGTGAATAACGGGATGGGCGCAGCAACGCCCGCACCGGCAGACCCCGCTCTGATAGATATGCCACCAGCGCACTTCCAATAAAACCCGAGGCACCTGTCACTAGAATCATGGAAATGATTATAGCAGAGAGCCAAAAATTGGTTTGGCATACAACTTGCTACCTGTAAGGCAGGAAGATGAATTATGGAACATAAGTCACTGAATACCACGCAAGTTCAATCCCGCCACGCATTTCATATTCCGGCGGATAAACTTCAAGCTGATCCCACCTATTTGGACCGATTCCTTTCTTTTGCCAAAGCAAGCAACACACAACGCACCCTGGTGGAAGTGCCTTCTTTGCAATCACTGCCGATCAGCGCCATCAGTACATTGATCCAGAATGGCATGCATGTAGATATCTTCCTGAAAACCAAACTGATCGAGGAATTCGACCTGTTGGGTTATCAGGACCTGATCAATAACCTGGCTGGATTGCAGATAGAACGGGTGATCCTTTTCGACCGCCCCAATCGTCAGGATTTTTGGCGGCCGGAGAGCTGGGTAAAACCCGATTTGGTGGACCAGTTTTTGGAAAAGTTCATCATTCTGGCAGAAAAATGTCTTGAAAAGAACATCCAGCCTGTTTTTCCTCCCCTTCAACCTGCTGGAGATTACTGGGATACCGCTTTTTTACGGCTTACTTTGCAAAACATGAAAGATAAAGGCAAAAGCACACTGCTGGAATCGCTCATGCTCAGCACCTATTGCTGGACCTATGAACGTCCTCTGAATTGGGGCGCCGGCGGGCCGGAATGCTGGCCATCCTCCGCTCCCTATTACACCCCGGAGGACAGCCAGGATCAACAGGGTTTCTGCACCTTTGAATGGTATCAGGCACAGGTAAAAGCAGTGCTCAACACCACCCTACCGATCCTGTTGCTGGAAGCAGGCCGGTCGGCGGAGTATGGGAGCGCCTCTCAAAACGCAGAGGAAGAGGAAGCAACGGCCACTGTCCAGAAGATCTTGAACCGTCTGTATACGGCCGAAACGATTGCTGAAGAAGAAAGCAATCCCTCTGTTTTACTGCCCGAGGAGGTCGTCACCTGCAATTTTCTGGTGGATGTGGAATGGGAAACACTCCAGGCACTTTTCAGTGGCAGTCCTGTTTCGCAACCAACCGTTTTGGAACCGGAAACCGCTGCGACAGGCGAAGAACCAAAAAGTATCGCAAGCGCCGAATCACAGCATTATCTGCTGCTGCCCGATGAATCCTGGCTGGAGAACCCAATGAAAGCCGCACTCTTGGAACCATTCCGCAGCCGCTATCACCCGCTGGTGGGTACTTCACTCAGTGAAGCGCTGGATGCACGAGAAGTAACCCTGATCATCACCGACCAGGATGCAGCCGAAGAAAAGGTGGATGCTCTCAGCCAAAACGAGAACATCCTGATACGCAGGATGCGTTTGCAGATCAACCCTGCCATGGAGGAAGGAAATGATCATTAGAGGGAAGACAACTTCGGAACTTGTCCATGAAATGCCCGTTATCAAGATCATGGGTCTGGGAGGGGCGGGCTGCAACACCATCAACCGCATGCTTGCTCTAGGGATTGACCATGTGGAATACATCGCAGCCAACACCGATCAGCAAGTCTTGCACTCCAGTCATGCCCAGCACACCATTCTGCTTGGACCGCAGTTGACCAAAGGATTGGGAGCGGGAGGAAATCCACAGGTTGGTAAAATGGCTGCCGAAGAGAGCTTTCGCGAGATCTATGCCGCGCTGAAAGGTGCGGATCTGGTCTTCCTGACCGCCGGGATGGGTGGCGGCACTGGAACAGGTGCCATTTCCATCGCCGCCCGTATTGCCAAGTCCATGGGCAAGCTGGTGATCGCCTTCGTGACCACTCCCTTCGGTTTTGAATTCGGCAAACGCAAGTGCAACGCCGATGAAGGCATCGCCCAATTGCGCCCTTACACCGATACGCTGGTGATCATCCCCAACGACAAACTGCTGCAGGTTGCCCCGCGCGATCTGCCGCTGGATCTGTCCTTCCGGCTTTCTGATGATGCCCTGCGAATGGGTATTCAGGGAATTTCCGAGTTAATCGCCCGACCCGGCCTGATCAACATCGACTCCGCTCACATCCTGCGTCTGATGGAAATGGGCGGCGGAACCTATATGGCCATCGGCAACGGTTCGGGAGCCAACCGCACCATGCAGGCATTGAACAAAGCTATCAACCATCCCCTGCTCGACACGGTACCGCTGGAACAGGCCAACGGGATCATCGTCAATTTCCGTTCCAGCGCTGCCCTGCCTTTCGAAGAGCTGACCGATGCGCTGAGTTTCATCAAGAGGAACACCAATGCAGAATGTGAGATCATCCCTGGCGTTATGATAGACGAAGAGATGGGAAGTGATTGTGAGGTCACCTTGATCGTCACCGGCATCGGATGCACTCCGGTCAGCGACCCCGACCTGGTCTATCTCAACCAGTATGGGCAACCTCAGATCGCTCTCGAACAGGAGAAAGAGATTGCCCCAGACCCGCTCGTTTTGGATGAGCAGACTGAGGAGCTCCTGAATGTGCCTTCTTATTTGCGCAATCGCCAGATTCCGATAGAATTATTGGAGGAAAAATATGGAAAAAAACATTTACGACCAGATTTGCAGCCAGATCTATAAAAAATACCCGGCGGTCAGCCACAGCCGGCCGCAGATCAAAGCCCAGCCCAATGGCGATTATTTGCTCATTTTTGGCGCCAGCCAGAAAACCGCCAATGGGCATGCTCTCTCCACCAGTCTGCGCGTCACCGCCGATGAAAAAGGGCGCATCAAAAAGATCAGCAGCTCAAAATAAAATGGAATATAAAGAGAGCGGTGATTCATCACCCTCCCATCGATTTCATTTTTCTGTTTTCACACTGACCAGCACTGCCCTGACCACCGTTCGCCAGGAATATACTCCGCTTTCCTCATCATATCCTGAACAGGTCACCAGAGTGACCCGGTCTTGCCGCCCATGTTTCAAAATATTGTCGATTTTCGGTATTTCAGCATCCAACCGATGGCAAGCCCGGCCCAAAAGGATGGCAGTTGAGAGTACATCATCCATTCATACAACTCACTGAAAAAAGGTTTTAGCGCAGAAAAGGGTAAAAATCCGCAAGCGCTGAACAAGATTTTTAGAATCAAACCCAATCCGGCAATAACTAAAGATAAGATCGCTCCTCCTTGATTATTTTCTTTTTGGCCTCCAGGTTTGCCTGGTATGAAAAGAAAGACGGTCCCGATCCCGCTCAATATACCAGTGCCAATGGATAATACTGATGTGGTCAAAGCTTTTCCACCAAAATCGAGTGTATTAATTTGATAGTTGGATTGTTTGTTAAAATGTACACTGAGTATTTGAAGAAAAAAGACAGTTACAAACAAGAACAAAGATTTCTTATTTATATAATTTTTCTTATCTTTCATTAAAAAAATCCTCTTATTATTTCGTCCAGAAAGAATATTAGAAAAGGGATTAATCAAAATCTAATCAATCCCTCCGTTTGTCATCACAAAAATAAATTAATCGTTAGTAAATACCTGTTGTGTTTTGGCATCATTATATTGTAATACTCCCGATTGATATAAATCTCCTTGTGTTTCACTAATAGCAGATGGGAAAGGCACATAAGCAATATTTTGAAAACCTGAAATGGACCACCAACTAGTTGAATTACCGCTGAATGTCGGCGTAAACCAAGATGAGGAATAGTTTAATGAAACGCTGTTTTCTGTACAAAAATCTTCAGGAGCAGTTGAATATGTTCTCATTCTGGCAGAATTTGTACCGATCGTCCAGGATGAGGATGTGCGAGTCCATTTTGCCCATTGCTGTTCAAATTCCCAGCCAACACAAAAACGGTCACATCCAGAATAATCATCATAACGAAGAGCAAGTACACGACTAAATTGCTCAATTCCCCCAAAGACTTTTGATACAGTTGTATCTCGAGTTCCATCACTGGTAGCACATGGTATTCCGAAGATTGCATCATCTACACAAATTAGGTCTAGTAATAACAAATTTGTTGCTTGATCTTTATCTGGTCGCTTTGTTTCCTTGTAAGCAATAACCTTGGTATTATCATTAATTAGAGAAGCAATATCAGGTGGTAATAATGATGGGTCAATACCATTCGGATCATTTAGATCCGCAACAATCACATAAGTAGCATATTGATTGTAAAAATTTTCAATGGCTATCTCATAATCTAAATCTGTAAATTCTTTAGGAGTCTCTATCTGAAGGTCATTCTCCTGCAATTCTTCTAAATTAATTGAAAAACCATTTATCGTTTTCTGTGGATAAATGAATCCCAAAGATGTTAATACCAGAATGAAAAATAATAAATACCCTCGTTTTTGTAATAAATGAGATTTCTTCATCTCTCCCTCCTATTTCTATATGCAATTTCTAATTCAATATAATCGTTTTCCAAATATTATTCATCGGCTTAAACGCCAATTTTATAACCCCGAAACAACAAAGTCACATCGAGTACTAAACTTTAAACCAACCCTTTTGAATTGCTTTTTTGAGTGCCTCGGTTCTATTCTTAACACACATCTTTTGCATAATGCTCTCCATATGAGATCTAACAGTTCTTTCCGTTATGTGTAAATCCATTCCAATTTGATAATTTGTTTTTCCTTCGCCGACAAGTTGAAGAACTTCAAATTCTCTTTCTGAAAGATTAAAATCAGAATAATCAATTTCAATAATCTTTTTTGTAACTTGATTACTTAGAAAGGTTTCACCCTGATTTACTTTTCGAATTGCAGCGATTAGAACATCTGAATTTTCATTTTTCATGACACAACTATTTATTTTCAAATTAACTAAATATTTTACATAAATAGGGTTGGACTCTGGAATAAGAGTAATTATTTTTAAATCAGGAAAGGAAAATTTCAATGATTTGATAATTTCAATGATCGAAATATCAATCACGTTTATATCAAAGAGTACTATGTCCGGTCTATTTTTTTGGCATGCTGATTGCAATTCTTGATCGTTAAATACTTCACCGATTAACTGAAAGTCAGTAATATTTTCAAACAATGCTCGAATTCCAACTCCTATGAGAGGATGCTTTTCTACAAGCAAAATATGAATACTCATTATAGAACCCCCATTTCTATAATATCACATATCAGAATCATTCATATTTATCAAAAATGATTGGCAGAACATCTAAATGTGAATCAAAAAATATTTTCCTCCACGCACATCATTCATTAACTGATAATTTCAAAATGACAGTAGAAAAAAATATTCATGATAAACTGGGAATAATCACTTTCGATCAAATTTTGAGTATGAAAACAGATTCAGTTATTGCCCTTGCCCATCCCAATATTGCCTTCATTAAATACTGGGGAAACCGTGATGAAGCCCTGCGCCTTCCCGCAAACGGTTCTCTTTCCATGAACCTCGGCGCGCTTTCCACCACCACCAGCGTGGAATTCCGCTCCGACCTCAAACAGGATGATCTGATCATCGACAACGTGAACGCCCCTCCCGCAGCGCTGCAGCGCGTTTCCTCCTTTCTGGATATCCTGCGGGAGCGCGCGCAAAAACAACATCTTAAAGCCATTGTCATCAGCGAAAATAATTTCCCCATGGGTGCCGGCATCGCTTCCTCCGCTTCCGCCTTTGCAGCTCTGGCAGCGTCCGCTTCCAGAGCGCTCGGTTTGGAGTTGGACGAAGGTGAACTTTCCCGGCTGGCACGGCGTGGTTCCGGCTCCGCCTGCCGCTCGATACCCGCCGGGTTCGTGGAATGGCAGATGGGAAGAGCGGATGAGGATTCCTATGCACACAGCATTGCCCCGGCAGAACATTGGGACCTGGTGGACCTGATCGCCATCGTTAACGATACCCATAAAGAGGTCGGTTCCAGTGCCGGGCATGCGCTGGCGGGCAGCAGCCCTCTGCAAGCCAGCCGCGTGGCGGATTGCCCGCGTCGTATGCAATTATGCCGCCAGGCCATTCTCAAAAAAGATTTTTCAACTTTTGCAGAGATCGTGGAATTGGATAGTCACCTGATGCACGCTGTGATGATGACCTCTTCGCCCGCTCTGCTGTATTGGGAACCTGCCACCATTGCAATTCTAAAAAAGATACGGGATGCGCGCCTGCAAGGGCTACAGGCCTGCTGCACGGTGGACGCCGGGCCGAACGTGCACGTGCTCTGTCTGGCTCAAGATGCCAATCAGGTTGAACGATTACTGCAAACCATTCCCGATGTCGCAACCATCTACCGTTCTCCTGCCGGCGGCGGGGTGCAGGTGCTGGCCTAGCTTTCTAAGGTTTTTCCAATATTTCAAAAAATCAATATGGGTATAATTCTCTCAATTCAAATAAGAATAGGAAAAAAGAATGCTGCTTGAATTTATCATTGCTCTCGGGCTGTTGATCCTTTTCCACGAGGCCGGACACTTTTTGGTCGGGCTGCTGTTCAAGTTCAAGATCCAGGAGTTCGGCATCGGATATCCTCCCCGCATGGTGAAGCTTTTTACAAAAAATGGGGTGGATTACACGCTGAATTGGATCCCTTTCGGGGGTTTTACGCGCTTCAAGGGTGAAAATGATCCTCAGGAGCAGGACGGATTTCATCAACAGAACAAGTGGAAGCGCCTGGGGGTGCTGCTGGCAGGCCCTGCCATGAACCTGCTGGTTGGTATTCTTTTATTTACGATCGTGTTTGCCAATACCGGCAAGGCCATGACCGACCAAATACTCGTCCAATCGGTGGAACCCAATACTCCGGCTGCAGCCGCCGGACTGATGGCAGAGGATCATATTATTAAAGTCAACGAGACCCTTATTGATTCTCCAGAAATTCTCACCAGCATCATTGCCCAGAACCAGGGAAAAGAAGTGTCCATCGTGGTGGAACGCAACGGTACCGAGCTCACTTTTCAAGCCACCCCACGCAAAGAATATCCTGACAATCAGGGTCCGCTGGGGATCGTGCTCACCTACCACATTGAACCGATCGGATTGGGCGAAAGCATTTCTTCCGCGTTTCAAATGGCAAAAGATCAAGGGGAACAATTGCTAAAAATTCCCTCGCAACTGATCAAGGGCGAAGTGCAACCATCAGAAGTTCGCCTGGTGAGCCCAAAAGGGGTCTATGACATTTATTCCCAGGTGCGTACGGAAGAAAAAGCCAGCGGGGAAAGCACTAAAATGGGAATTTTGAACATCCTGTGGTTCTTTGGCGTTGTTTCCGTTTCCCTTGGCTACGGCAATCTGCTCCCGGTACCTGCACTGGATGGCGGGCGCGTTCTCTTCCTGCTGCCGGAGTTGATCTTCAAGAAGAGATTGCCAGAAAAATTCGAAAGTGCGGTCAATTTAATTGGGTTTACAATATTAATCGTACTGATGGTCTATATCTTTATCCATGACTTTACAAATCCGATTGTGCTGCCATAATGACTGAAGAAAATCGCGAAATCCCTTTTGATCAGGTGCTGGCGGAACTGGCCAATGAAGAACAACCATTCCCGCCTAAACATCTGCGTTCTTTTTCCGACCTCGACAACTCCTCGCTGGACAAGCTGAAACAAGCATGGCCAACCATTCCGGTACAGCGCAAGCTCAATCTACTGGAAGACCTTGAGGATCTCATGGAAGCGGATACATTGATTTCTTGTGATGCGGTGGCGAAGTTCGCCATGCTGGATGAAGATCCGCGTGTGCGCAGTCAGGCCATCCATCTGCTTTGGGATTGCGAAGAGGCCAGCTTGATCCCCGATTTCATGAACCTGCTGGAAAATGACCCCTCGGAAATGGTGCGCGCATCAGCGGTTTCCGCTCTCGGAAAATTCGTCCTGCTTGGCGAATTGGAAGAAATTCCGCGAGAAAAATCTGCACCGGTGGTGACAAAATTACTGGAAGTCATCCAACGCAAACCCGAAGGGGAAGTCCAGCGCAAGGCGCTGGAATCGCTGGGATATTCCTGTGAGGATGCAGTGCCTACCCTGATCACCCAGGCCATGCAGAAAAATGACCTGCAATGGACCGCCAGCGCACTTTTCGCCATGGGCCGTTCACTGGATAACCGCTGGGATAAGATCGTCCTGGAACATCTCAAGCACCCGGAACTGTCGGTGCAGGTGGAAGCGATCAGGGCGGCGGGAGAACTGGAACTGGCAGCGGCCAACGAATTTCTTTTTGAAATGCTGGATGACGAAGATACCGACGGTGAATTGTTGTACCATATCTACTGGGCGCTCTCCAAGATCGGCGGCAAAGGTGTGCGTGAACGTCTGGAACAAGAACTGGAAGAAGCCGAGGACGAAGATCTCATGGATGTGCTGGATATGGCATTGGAAAACCTGGATTTTACCGAAGATTCTGAAGATTTCGATCTTTTTGATATTCACGAATGAGGAGAAGTGACAATGGATTCACCACAAGCTGCCCGTTTGCATGCCACTATTTCCGGACGCGTTCAAGGAGTGGGATTCCGTTTCTTTACCATGCAATCTGCCTGGACCCACGAGGTGACCGGCTGGGTGCGCAACCGCATGAACGGGGATGTGGAAGTGCTCGCCGAAGGACCAAAAGAAGCCCTGGAAGCGCTGATAGCAGACCTGCATCAAGGACCCGCGTCTGCTTCCGTTTCCAATGTGAAAACGGAATGGTTGCCCTACCAGGGTGAATTCACCACTTTCAATGCGAGCGAAACGGTCTAGGGTTTAGTCTTCCTCTTCTTCTTCACCCGCCAACAACATGGCTTTTTTCCAGGGAGCAACATTCGATTCTTCCACCAGGATCCTTCTTAATTCATAGATCTGATCACGCAACACGGCTGCCCGCTCGAAATCCAATTCCTTGGCCGCCGCTTGCATCTTCTGTTCCGTTTCCTCGATCAATTTCTGCAACGCATCTTTGGGGATATGCACAAGGTTGCCCGATTCCGCATCATAGGCACCGCTGGCATCCCTCACCATTTCACCCGTCAGACGCTCAGTGATATCGTAGATCTCTTTAATGATGGATACCGGCCGGATATTATGATCCTGGTTGTATTTTTCCTGTTTGGCACGCCGCCGGTTGGTCTCATCGATAGCGGATTTCATGGCATCCGTAATGTTATCCGCATACATGATCACCTTTCCATGCACATGACGGGCTGCCCTACCGATAGTTTGGACGAGCGCGGTTTCGCTGCGCAAAAATCCCTGTTTGTCGGCATCCAGAATGGCGACCAGCGAAACCTCCGGCAGATCAAGCCCTTCCCTCAGCAGGTTGATGCCAACCACCACATCAAATACACCCATGCGCAGATCGCGCAGGATCCCCACCCGTTCCAGGGTTTCCACCTCGGAATGCAAATAGTTGACTTTCATTCCCAACTCACCCAGGTAAGATGAAAGGTCCTCCGCCATGCGTTTGGTCAGGGTGGTCACCAAGGCACGTTCTCCGCGCTCCACGCGCAGTTTGATCTCATGCACCAGGTCATCCACCTGCCCCGTCACCGGCCGCACTTCCACTTGCGGGTCCACCAAACCGGTAGGCCGGATGATTTGATCCACCACATGATCCACCTTGCCCATTTCATAAGGTCCCGGAGTAGCAGAGGTATAGATGGTATAGCCCATGCGCGTCTCAAACTCAGCAAAGGTCAAAGGACGGTTATCCAGTGCAGATGGCAGGCGAAAACCATATTCCACCAGCGTCCCCTTGCGCGACCGATCTCCATTAAACATCCCCCGCACCTGCGGAATGGTCATGTGCGATTCATCGATCACCAGCAAGTAGTCGGAAGGGAGAAAATCCATCAATGTCCAGGGTGCCGACCCTGCCGGGCGTTGATCAAGGTGGCGGGAATAGTTCTCAATACCGGAACAATAGCCGATCTCGCGCAGCATCTCCAGGTCAAAATTGGTACGCTGGCGCAACCGCTGGGCTTCCAATAGTTTATTGTGATTTTCGAAGTAAGTAACCTGCTCTTCCATTTCCATTTCAATATCGACAATGGCTTTTTTCAAGAGGTCGTCTTCCGTAATGAAGTGTTTGGCAGGATAGATCTCGACCGACTGCAGATCTTCCAGGATCTCTCCGGTCACCGAATCGAGGACGGTGATCTTCTCCACTTCATCTCCAAAGAAGATGATGCGCACTACTTTCTTCTTTTCATAAGCAGGGTAGATTTCGAGCGTATCACCGCGCAGACGAAACACGCCGGGATGGAGGTCCATGTCATTGCGAGTATATTGCTGTTCGATGAGGCGCCGCAGCAGCGCGTTGCGACGGCTGATCTCGCCAACTTGCAGCCGGATCACGATATTGCGGTACGCTTCAGGACTGCCCAACCCGTAGATCGCTGAGACTGAAGCAACAATGATCACGTCCTTGCGCGAAACCAGCGCCGTGGTGGCTGCCAGCCGCAGCCGTTCGATCTCATCGTTGATCTCGGTCTCTTTTTCAATGTACAGGTCCTGGCGAGGCACATATGCCTCGGGCTGGTAATAATCGTAATAGGAGACAAAATATTCCACCGCGTTATCCGGGAAGAACTCTTTGAACTCCGCATAGAGCTGAGCTGCCAGAGTCTTGTTATGCACCAGCACCAACGCCGGCATCTGCACCTGCTGGATGACGTTGGCAATGGTAAAGGTTTTGCCGGTGCCCGTGGCGCCCAGCAGCACTTGATGCTTTTCTTTCTTTTGCAGCCCTTCCACCAATTGCTTGATGGCTTCTGGCTGATCGCCCATGGGCTGATACGGGGCTTTTAATTGAAAATCCACTTCCGTTCTCCTATTTCCGTCCTCTTTCGACCAATCTATCCAGAGCTTCCACCAGCCGCGTCTTCCACTCTTCTCCATCTGTGGAAAAATGCGGCCAATATTCGTTCTTCCCGCTGCGCCAATAGGGTTCCAGTGAGATGAGGTTCCTGCGTTTGATATCTTTGGGCAGAGCCGGGTAGCGCAGTACCAATTGTTGTGATTCCATGGCAATGGAATACAATCCTGCTTTTTCTGCCATTAATTTTATCCTGGTCTGCCAGATCAGGTTTAAAACATCCGGGGGAGGAGGGCCAAAACGGTCACGAAATTCCTCTTCGATCCCCTGAAAACCATTTTCGGAGGTAACGCGCGCCAGCTTCCGGTACAATTCCAGGCGCACACCGGCATCCGGGATGTACCCGACAGGGATGGAAGTGGGCAACGGCAGATCGACGCTCACGAAAGGTCGCAGGTCGGGCTGGGTGAGGGTTTCTTTGAACTGATCGACCAGCGGTTCTTCGCCCTGTTTTTGCTTGATGTTCTTGACCGCATTCGCCAGCAGGCGTGTGTACAGGTGAAAACCCACCGCAGCAATATGTCCATGCTGTTGCGTTCCCAGCAGATCGCCCGCCCCGCGCATTTCCAAATCGCGCATGGCAATCGTGTAACCCGAACCAAGCTGCGAATTTTCAGCGATCACTTCCAGGCGCTCCAATCCTTCTACAGTAGGATTGTTCCTGGCATTGAAGAAGAAATACGCATACGCTTTTTGAGTGCCGCGCCCCACCCTGCCACGCAGTTGGTAGAGCTGCGCCAACCCAAAGGTGTCACCCCGGTCCACGATCAACGTGTTGGCATTGGGGATATCCAATCCGGATTCGATGATGGAGGTGGAAAGCAACACATCCACCTTTTGTTCGGTGAATTGATGCATGACGGTGGCCAATTGTTGTTCGGGCATTTGCCCGTGCGCCACCGCGATGCGTGCTTCGGGCACAATGGATTGCAAATGAGCGGCAAAAGTATTGATGGTCTGCACCCGATTGTGGACAAAGAAAACCTGTCCACCGCGGTCGATCTCTCGTAGAATAGCACGCCGCACCAGTTCCGAGTCATAACCGCCGATATGGGTGGTCACGGGCAACCGGTCGGTGGGTGCTGTATTGATCATGGATATATCGCGGATGCCGGAAAGCGCCATATACAAAGTGCGCGGGATGGGCGTGGCAGTAAGGGTGAGCACGTCGATCTTTTCACGCATTTTTTTGAAAAATTCTTTATGCATGACCCCAAAGCGCTGTTCCTCATCGATGATGAGCAACCCAAGATCTTTGAATTGCACGTCCTTCTGCAATAAACGGTGGGTGCCGATGACGATATCGATCTCGCCCATGGCGAGCGCCAACAGGATCTCTTCCTGTTCCGCTTCCGTGCGAAAGCGGGAAAGCATCTCCACCTTCACCGGGAAAGGTGTCAGGCGCTGCCTGAAGGTATCCAGATGCTGCTGCGCCAGCACAGTTGTGGGCACCAGCAGCGCCACCTGTTTTCCATCCATGGCAGCCTTGAAGGCCGCTCTCACCGCCACTTCGGTTTTTCCATATCCGACATCACCGCACAACAAACGGTCCATCGGTTTTGTGCGCTCCATATCCCGCTTCACATCTTCAATGGCTTGCAGTTGATCCTCGGTTTCTTCATAGGGGAAGCTAGCTTCCAGCTCATGTTGCCAATCCGAGTCTTCCTGAAACGAATAACCTTCCACCGATTGCCGTTTGGTATACAGTTCCAACAGATCGCCTGCCACATACTGCACCGCCTGTTTCACGCGGTTCTTCATGCCTTCCCAATTTGGGCTGCCGAGCGAAGACAGCTTGGGTGGGCGCGCATCGGGACCTATATATAGGGAAATTCTGTCTGCTTGGTGGACCGGCACGTACAGCTCGTCACCATCTGCGAATTCGAGCAGCAAGTATTCCTTCTCCACGCCATCCAGGGCGCGCATGACCAACCCCTGATAACGGGCGATCCCATATTCGAAATGGACCACATAATCGCCGGGGATGAAAGACCCAAAGTCAAAGACGGTCAGCTCCTGTTGACCACGACGGCGGCGTGCTCTGATGGCCGGTTGAAAGCCAAAGATCTCCTCATCCGTGATACAGTATTGAACAGAGGAGTCCGGATAGGTGATCATCCAACCCGAATTCAAGTTAGTATTGCAAAAATCGACCATGCCACTGACCGGCTTGTTCTGAAGCGTTGTTCTTTCCAGCCACAGCTTCTGCAACCGTTCGGTCTGCCGGCTGACCACCACTACCTGGTGATGCTGGTTGGTCTCTTCTTCCATGAACTTCAAAAAGTCATCGGTCTTTCCCCCGAAGCGCGGGGCCGGTTGGATGCACTGCCGGAAGGATGGAAGCGTATCGGTGCCCGAGAAACTCATATTCACGGGATTGAACGGCTGCATCTGATCAACCAATTCCGACCAGGAGAAATAAGGGGTGGGAAAGTTCTTCTCCAGTTTCCCCTCTTTAATCAACATTTCGCGCAGTTCCAGCGCATCCTTCTCCACCTCTTCCGAAACGGTGATCAAAATATCCTGGTCATCCAAACAGATGAGAGTGCCTTTAGGAAGGTAAGAGAGCAGACTGGAAGCGTGCGGATGCAAGACACAGATATCTCTGTCATGGAAATGCTGAACATCACCATCCTTCATTTCCTGCGGCAGCAGGAACTCTCGGGCGGGAAGAATGACACATTCCTCCATTTTCTCAATGGAGCGCTGGCTGATCTCGTCGAAGGAGCGGATCGAGTCAACCTCATCTCCAAAGAATTCGATGCGCAAAGGATGCGGCTGGTTGGCCAGCCAAATATCCAGAATGCCGCCGCGGTGAGAGAACTGCCCAACACCGCTGACGATTTCATGAAATTCATAGCCAAGCCGCAGGATATGGCGGGCTAATTCTTCCAGGTTCTGTTCGGCATGCACCC
Organism: Pelolinea sp.; assembly: GCA_012797975.1. Taxonomy (GTDB): domain Bacteria; phylum Chloroflexota; class Anaerolineae; order Anaerolineales; family Anaerolineaceae; genus UBA4781. Next base: position 110,000 of record JAAZOD010000004.1, read on the forward strand.
TGATCATTTTTCTGGCCAGGATGAAATCGCGGCGCGGGATGGTGCGGGTCATCAACGCTTTCGCGGTCGTAATGACAACCAGTGGGCTCCCATTTTGAACCTGCCCGGGTATCCAATTTCTGGAAAGTTGTTCCAGGACTGCAATCCGGTTGGAGCGTGTCTGTTCATCCCAATCCGTATCTTCATAGAAAAGTGGCACCGGTTCCGCAAAGAGTTCCCCGCCGGAATCCTGCTCCCAGAAATTCAATTCTTCCATCAAGACTTGAGCACGATTCAATTGGCCGGTGATAAAAAGTAACGGTGCAGGTTCTCGCCTTTGCAGAGCAAGCGCGAACGGCAAACGCACAGATTTGATCAATCCAAGCGCTCCCGGAGAACGTCCCTCCCGCACTGCAGTCAGTGTGAAGTCAAAGCCGTCCAGCTCAGAAAAGCGGATATCGATCATTCATCATCCAAAAAAGTGCCATTAAACTGGGTCATAGCGATCTCAATGCCCGATTGCAGATAAGTCTCCACCGCGTCGGCGGCCTGGTTGAGGACATCTTTTAGTTTCTTTTTGTCAATGTCATGGAAACCGGTTAACACAAAATCGATCACTTCTTCGCCCTCATGCTGGGGGCGCCCAATGCCTATGCGCAAACGAGGAAAATCACTGGTGGAAACTTTCGCAATGATCGATTCCATCCCATGATGGCCTCCTGCACTTCCCGATGCTCGCAAGCGAATACGCCCAAACGCCAAGTCCAAATCATCATAGATGACCAGCAGATTCTCCGGAAGAACACCATATAATCGACTTAATGGACCCACGGAGAGGCCAGAATTGTTCATGAAGGTCTGCGGTTTGGCAAGCACGACCGGATCTCCGAGATAATTCCCTTCTCCGGTCAAGGCGTTCTTGCGATTGCGCTTCATCGTGATCCCCCAGCGTTTCGCCAGCGTATCGATGACCATAAAACCCATATTGTGGCGATTTTCTTCATGCTGTTCGCCCGGATTGCCCAATCCAACGATTAAATGTTTCTCACCAGTCATTTTCTCTTCCTTATGAACACGACAACCAAGCAACTTATTAGTTTAATACAGAATTGGCGAAATTCCAAATTGGTCATTCTGCCAAGCATCGATTTGCCATTTTGATTGTTATCTTTATTAATCTGCTGTATTTCTATTGTAGCAAGAGACCGGGAAAAAGAGCTTTATCAATATTTTGTCAGGTTAGTGTAACAAATTTTCTGTAAATTCAAAAAAAGTGTAGATCACGGTATCCTTTCAGAAGTTAGCTCAATAACCAAGAAAGGAATGAGAACCATGATCTACAAGAGTGATTGTACATTATCAAAAGAATATCTGGAACAACTAGCAA
>JAAZOD010000005.1 GCA_012797975.1 Pelolinea sp.
AATTCCCATTCCTCGCCGATCTCCATCAGAATAGCTGAAACAAGCCGCAAGCATGCTGGTTCATTGGGAAATACCCGTACAATTCTGGTGCGCCGTTTGATCTCCTGGCTGAGTCGCTCCATGTAATTAGAGGTTCGTAATCTTCTCTGATGCTCTTTTGGAAAAGCAAACACTGTGAACCCTTCCGGTACATTGACCTCCATCCAATCAGCCAGCTTAGGTGCAATAACTGAATATTTCTCAATTGCTTTCTTGAGATAGATTTCCGCGGTTTCACGATCCGGGGCGTTGAATATCGTGCGGATGTCTTCGGCGACTTCCCTACGCATGTCTTTTTTAGGCACATACTGCCCCGCATTTTGCTGCAAGTGGAATTGGCATCTCTGCCAAGGTATACCGGTGAAGATGGCTTTTCTTGCAGCTTCCATGCCCGCGTGATCATCACTAATGATCAACTGTACTCCATGCAATCCGCGCTTGACCAACCCTTCCAGAAATGCCCACCAGTGTGTTTCAGCTTCGCTCAGAGACACGGATACCCCCAAAATAGACCTTTTCCCATCACTTTTCACCCCGCTGGCCATCAAAATGGCTGCATCTCTTACGTTCCCAGCCTGCCTGACCTTCTCATAGCGGGCATCTAGGTATAGATAGACTATTTCTCCCAAGGGTCTGTTGCGCCAGGTTTCCAGTTCTTCATCCAGCAACTGGGCTGCCCGGCTGACCTGGCTGGCGTTGATCTGCGTGCCACAGAGCTTCTCGGTAATGGCTGCTACTTTGCGGGTGGATACGCCTTGCACATACATTTCCGCCAGCGTCAACAGCAAGGCTCGTTCACTGCGAATGCCTTTCTCGAGAGAGTTGGGGTAGAAACCGCCCTCACGCACCTGCGGGATGTCAAAGGTTACTTCGCCTACTCTGGTCTTGACTGTCTTGGGTTTGTAGCCGTTGGCATGTCCTTGCCTGTCCTCACTGCGCTCGTAGGGTTTGGCATGCAGATAATTCTCACGTTCAATTCGCATGGCTTGATTTACCAGCACTCTCACCAGATCCGGCAATCCCTCCAGTCCTTGCTTTGCTAGTTGTTCCAGATATTCTTTTGATAATGTACAATCACTCTTGTAGATCATGGTTCTCATTCCTTTCTTGGTTATTGAGCTAACTTCTGAAAGGATACCGTGATCTACACTTTTTTTGAATTTACAGAAAATTTGTATTCAGCTAATCATAGGAATATTCAATGAAGCACTTCGTTAGTACTTTCTACACAATCTTACCTGTCAATTGCTGCTTGATTTCTTGAATGGTATTGATTACCTCTTCGGTTGTTTTGGATAAAGATTGAAAATCATCACCTGAAAAACTGCCATTTTTTATCAATTGACCGCCTATTCCAACGCAAATTGAACCCGCTTTAAACCACCTCTCAAGATCCGAGCGAGAAGTCGAAACGCCACCGGTGGGCATCAATTTGCTCCAAGGCATAGGCCCCAGAACTGCTTTAATAAACTCCGGTCCACCCATATTTCCCGGAAAGATTTTAATAATTTCAAGTCCATATGCTTGCGCATTATTGATCTCCAGCACACTGCTACATCCTGGTAGATAGGGTAACATTCTTTGATTGCACCAGATTGCAAGTTCTTTATTGAAGAAGGGACCCACAAAGAACTCAGCGCCATAAAGATCAAAAACTGCTGCGGTTTGGGGATCAATGATTGAACCAACACCCAAGCATGCATTGATTCCTTTTTCTTCAATGAATTGCTTCAGCTTAATAAAGATTTCTAACGCATTCTTTCCTCTATTTGTAAATTCAATCAGCTTTGCTCCACCCTCGTAACAAGAGGTTACAATCTTTTTCGCTGTTTCTAGATCACCATTATAGAATAACGGCAGCATGCCTATCGTACACATATGGTGATAAACCTCATGTCGTTCCATAAAATCCTCACGTTTCTATGATTATTATCGCTCAATCCGGCCGGAACCGTCGCCTTCTACCAAATGATTTATCTCATCAATGCTCATCAGATTAGCATCTCCGGTTATGGTATGTTTGAGAGCAGATGCAGCAGTTGCAAAGTTGATAATTTCCTGTGGTTCATCCGGATATTTGTTAATTGCGTAAATCAATCCGGCTCCAAACGCATCACCACTCCCCACTCTGTCAACAATTTGATCAATTTCATACTGGGGAGATCGGAAAAAAGAGCCCTTATAACCCAGAACCGCTTCCCATAGATTATGGCTCGCAGAAATAGAGGTCCTCAACGTAATGGCAATATAGGTCAGATTTGGAAATTTCTTCGAGATCTCGTCCACAACATATTCATATTCCTGCGCATCAATCTTCCCTTTGGTAATTTCTGTATTTTGGGCAGAGATGTTCAACACTTTTGTTGCATCTTCTTCGTTACCTATTAATATTGAACATTGTTCGACCAGTTCAGGCATTACATCTCGTACATTTTTCCCCCAATCCCAAAGGTTTTTTCGATAATTCAAATCACAGGAAACCACAACATCATTTTCTTTTGCGATTTTCAAAGCGGCTTTGAGCTCAAGATAAGTCTCTTTTGATAATGCAGGGGTAATACCCGTCCAATGGAACCATTTATTTTTTTCGAATAATTGTACCCAATCAATATTCCCTGGTTTCAATCCCACAAAAGAAGAATCTTTACGGTCATATACAACCTTGCTCGGTCGTTGAGCGACCCCATATTCCATAAAGTATATGCCAATCCGACCATTGTCGCGTACAATATGATTTACACCCACATTTTTTTGTCGTAAGTAATCAAAACAAGCATTCCCGATATCGTTCATCGGTAAACTTGTGACCAATTCAACCGGGACACCCCAATTTGCAAGAGAAACAGCTACGTTTGCCTCCCCACCACCAAAACCGATTTCAAAGGAATTTGCCTGAGAAAATCGCAAGAATGGAGGTGGTGATAATCTCAACATGATTTCACCAAAAGTAATAATGCCCATTTTTCCTCAGAATGACAGTAATTTTTCTTTATCGCAACATTGCTTTCGTTCGCACATTAATTTTCTTGATCTTTATCTTTATAATTTCGAATCAATTTTTTTACCCATCATCTAGATGCAACGCAATCAATTTCAACCATAATACCCATCAAATTTGCACCAATTGTAGTACGGGCCGGATAAGCATTAGGAAAATACATTTTGTAAATCGCATTGAATTTTTCGAATAAAGATAGATCAGACAAATAAACATTCACTTTAACAACATTTACAAAATCGGTGCCGCACCCTTTCAAAATCGTTTCCAGGTTGGTAAATGTTTGTTTTACTTGTTCTTCAAACACGCTGGAAATACACCCCGTTACAGGATTTAATGGGCCCTGTCCTGATAAATAGATAAAACCATTTGCTTCCACTGCATGAGAATAGGGTCCTATGGGTTTTACTGCATTTTCTACGTTGATTGCTTTTTTCATTTTTCTCCTTTCATAGTCTATGGCTCACAATCAGTGCATTCCAATTTTTCTTTTCCAGAGTTTCTAGCCCTATCTTTTTATCGTAGCATCACTCGATTTCACCAATCTTCTTTAACATATTTCCAAATGCGAGAATATTTTCTTTGGGAGCATTCCCATACCAAAGGTGCAGGCAATAACCATCTGCTCCACCTTTATGGGCCATCAAGACCGCTTCTTCAACATCTTTCGCAGTTGCCGGTTGGTCACCGACCAATCCAACAACAATCTTGTGGTTATCCCCCACTTCAATTTTTGCTTTTCTAGTCTCGTAATAAACATTTTCGACATCCAGCCCTTTTTCAGATAGCTCATTCATTGAATCCGGCCCGCTGAAACCTTTGAGCCGATAATACTGATCCAATATTTCTTTGTCAGCAATTTCTGGAATTTCAACCTGAATTTTTCTTAATGGCTTTGACTCAAACGCACCAATTCTCTTATGATAGAACATCAACTTTGTGATATCGGAAAATAATGGTTGATCAGCATAGATCTGTCCCAATGCCCACGAAAAGCTTGGAGCGACCAAGTCACTGGATATCAAAATTGAAGGATCAATTGCCTTCACCTTTTTATTGACTTCATTCACAAAAGAACCAACAACGGATGCTCGATGTTTTAGCCAATCAAGAAGAATCGGGTATTTAAGAAATATACGAACGATGTCAAAAACGCCTCGATACAAAATCGAGAGGTCCGTGAATTTATCATAAGTTAGCGTTGTCGCTTCTTTATAAAGAGATCTGATAATGGGTTTCAATGTATTAACGTCAATTCCGTTTTTTTCTGCCATCTCCGTGCAATGCTTACAAAAACAATTCCCGATAGCCAATTGGCGTAATGGATATAATTCAGGAAGAACCCAGTCTGGGACAACCTGAGGATCATAAAAATCAAGGCCAACGACATCAAGCTCAATTTCCTTGATTCCGGCATTGTTCGAGATGATATCTTCAATCCTTCCGTTAAAATAAGCTCTAACATCCGGATTCGAAGGACACATCCAGTGATTGCTTTTTCTTCCCTCAATATCTTCTACAGCCAAATCAGGGTGTTTAGCTATAATTGGTTCACTTACACCTGGTGTAATATTTAGTCCAATATCAATATTATAGGAGGCTGCCAGTTTTCTCACCTCTGTGATATCAGAATTAATAAGATGGCATTTTGTACCAAATTGATCACCATTGGCAGCTTCATAGTCAATCTCAAGCATGGGGTCAATGCAAGTGTCTGTATAATGTTCCTGATGAACGCTAAATGAATGAGCGACTCCACCATACATGATCCGTTGAATTCCTGCTTCTTTATATCTTGAAAAAGCAACGTCTAACCCTTCGGTATAGTCTTCATCGTATATCGCCCATGCACCCACATATTTGCTCATCCTCTTCTCCTTATTCTCTTCTCTGCTAAATGGTTATCTTATTCATCAATTGTGTAATATTCGATTTTTTCCATATCGACATCAATGCCGAGACCTGGTTTATCGGGAACAATATATTTGCCATTCTCTATTTGAATTTTCTCTTGTAGAATGTCGTCCTCATGGGTCATGTAGGTACTATCAATTGCACGAGAAAAAGCAATCCGTGCTGCTGCAACCTGCAAAATTGCTGCCAATTTTATACCTAGGTCGAAACCACAGTGATGAACAAGCGGCAGTCCAGCTTCTTCTGAGAAATCAGCATATTGAACGATCCCTGTGATCCCACCAATAGGATCAAGATCAACTACTGCAACATCAATCGCATCTTCTTTTACATATTCAAAAAGGTTATGCGGGATATAACAATCTTCATTGATTGCAATGGGAGTCTGAGACCGTTGGCGGAATATTTTTAATGCCTGGATTTGGTTCACCCTTATTGGCTGTTCCACATATTCCAATTCCAGACATTCCACAGCATGTAAAAATGTTGTCGCGTCACGATAATCGAATGCTTCATTTATATCGATCCTTATATCCAATTCATTACCAGCAGCTTTTCTCAACTGATACGCTCGTTCAATGTCAAAATGGAAATTTTCACCGCCCGTAGTTTTCAAGCATGAATAACCATCCTCTCTGATCTGACCGGTTTTCTCAATTGTGAGATCGATATCTTCGAGACCAAAGCAATATGCAATTCCCACCCGGTCACGAATTTTTCCACCGAGAAGTTTGTAAACGGGAACATCTGCGGCTTTACCTCGTATATCCCAACAGGCAATATCAATCCCGCAAAATAATCCGCGAATGTAGACCGGAGGTTCATGAAGTTTCGTCTCGTCCGCAATGACTTTGTTTAGCGCATAACAATCTTTTCCCAGTAATAATGGTTTGATGTAAGTGTCAAGTATTGTGCGCTGAACTTTCGGGCTAATAACCGGGCTTGTTTCTCCCCATCCAATGATCCCATCCTCTGTGGTAACTTTTATGATCGATCGAAACGCATAACAAAGACCTTCGCCTTTTGGTAGATCATGACCCCGATAGGGTGCAATTCCCCCATCGGCAATTTTCTTGACAGGAACTTTCACATGAAATATTTCTATATCAGTAATTTTCATCATTCACCTAACCATTCTGATCATTTATCAACGTGTATTTGGTGATTATTAATCAACGGTATATTTTTCCACTTTTTCTTCATCGACGGTAATTCCTAATCCGGGTAATTCTGGGACCAGATAATTTCCATCTTTAACAACAATTTTTTCCGTGAGAATGTCATCTTGATGAGCCATATAAGTACTATCCATGGCATGGGTAAATGCTTCTAGTGCTGCATTGACATGTAAAATTGCAGCTAGTTTAATACCCATATCAAATCCACAATGATGAGCCAAAGGAAGGCCCGCTTCTGAACATAAATTGGCAATCTTTGTCATACGAGTTATCCCACCAATTTGATCAAGATCAACAACAGCAATATCGATCGCATTTCTTTTAATACATTCAAATAGATTATGCCGAATATAGCAGTCTTCATTAATGGCGATCGGTGTTTTCGTTCTAGCACGTAATGATTGAAGGGCAGAAAATTGGCTGGTCGGAATTGGCTGCTCAATATATTCCAGATTTAACTCATCCACTCCATTTAGATATCGGATTGCTTCTGAAACATCATACGCCCGGTTCATGTCTATCCGAAGTTTGATTTCATTCCCTAACTGTTCCCGAAAAAAATGAGCTCTTTGAATGTCCAATTCCACATTTTCACCCCCCTTTGTTTTAATCACACGGTATTTTTGGGCTTTTATCTGTTTAATTTTCTCAACCGTTTCCTCTTCGGAATATATTCCAAGACAATATGCAATTTCTATATTTTCCCGTATCCGGCCCCCAATCAAATTATAAACAGGCTGATTACAAGCTTTTCCAATGATATCCCAACAAGCAATCTCGACGCCAGAGATTATTCCATTTGATGCAACAGGGGTTTCAATGGATCGCAATAACTGTGAACATATCTTCAATACATCGTATGGATCTCTTCCCAATATGGCCGGTTTTATTAGATTTTCGAAGATAGCCAGATGGGTGGCCTTATTAATTATCTGATTCGATTCGCCCCATCCTATGATCCCTTCATCAGTAACAACTTTGTAAATCAAACTTGAAGCCTTCACCAGTCCTTTCCCGACCGGTAAATTATGACCACGGTAAGGAGCTATTCCTCCTTCAGCCAAAGGGATCAAAGGTATTTCCACAATCAGTGATTTCACATCAACTATTTTCATAATTCAACCTCTATTTTTGAAGAATGAGTCAATACTTCTTTTATAAAGAAAAAAATTTATTCATCCTTTTTTTGATTTATCGATAAGAGATCACCAACAAGATCGGATAAATTAGCCAATGCCAGCTCATAGAATTTTTTCCCAATTTCCGCTGAAGCCAGCGTCGGTTTGCCTGTTGATCCTGATTTTGAAAACTCTTTTACAACAGTGGAGTAAAGGGTGTTATGGAGAAATTCACCCCATGCTGGACTTCCATCAATCTCAGTTTCTTTAATACGATCCAATCGAACCAGATCCGGTTTTATAGTCAACAGCATTGATGTTTCCAACTCATCGGCATGCAGTGGTGGTAAATATGTAAAAAAATCAATGATCTCCGGTTCAATTGCTTTGAACCAGGTCCATACAACAACGTCAACATCCAGATCTTTTTTTAGGTTTTTTGCCAATTCTTTTAATGGTTCATTATTCCCACCATGTCCATTTACAATGATCGTTTGTGAAACACCCTGCCATTTGAGTGTTTCGATAACTTCACCCACATATTGTCGCAGCGTATTTTCCGAAACCCATAAGGTTCCAGAGAAATGGCGGTGATAATCAGAAACGCCAATAGGGATTGCGGGTAAAACAATTGTTCGTTCATCTTTCATAAAGTTTGATGCAAATGCTTCAGCGATGATTAAATCTGTACCCAGCGGAGCGTGATAGCCATGTTGTTCTATACTTCCGATCGGCAATAATGCAACTGGATTAGCACTAATCTTTTTTTGAATCGTTTCCCATGTCTCTTTAAACATTTCTATTTCCTTTGTTTACTAACCTTTTACAGCACCTTGACCGATACCTTTTACAATATACTTTTGCATGAAAAGAAAAATCACGATCACGGGAACAGAGATCACTACTGAAGCTGCCATCGTACTCCCCCAATCTACTTTGAACAATAAGGCAAACTCCGTTAATCCAACAGGGAGTGTCCTTGATTTTGTACTTTCTGTCAGTATCGATGCAATCGTAAATTCATTCCAGGATTGAATAAACGCAAACATGCCTGACGCAGCAATACCGGGTGCGGCAATTGGAAAAATTACTTTTAGCAATGCTTGTAATCTTGTGCACCCTTCAATTTGTGCTGCTTCTTCTAAATCAACCGGAATCGTATCAATATAGCCTTTGCACATCCAAGTGACCAATGGCAATGTCAGTATTAGATGCGCAAATACCAGCCCAAAAATCGTATCATAGAGATGTATTTTGGAAATAAACAAGTACACGGGAACTAAAATTACCGTTGCGGGGAGCATCTGACTAGCGAGGATAAACGTTGAAATTGCTCTTGTCCCTTTTGTTTTTCTTCTTGACAATCCGTAACCAGTTAATCCTCCAAGTACGATTGTTATCAAAGCTACAAACGAACTGGCTAAGAAACTATTTACAAAATATCTTGGAATGGATGAATTCGTAAATACATTAACGTAGTTCTCTATTGTTGGATTATCAGGGATCCATTGCGGTGGAATGGCCATGACCTCATTTGTGGGTTTTATGGAAGTACTGACCACCCAAGTCAATGGGAATAAGATAAACAGAGCTATTACGGTTAGAATGAAATAAGTGACAATAACTGCCAATCCATTTTTGATATGGTATTTATTAAAGTATTTACGCATTGGTCTCCACTTTCCTAGATTGACGAATATAAATGATCGTGATGATCAAACTTATCGAAAGCTGCAAAAGCGCAGTAGCTGAAGCTCCTCCCAAATCGAACATAAGGAATTTTCGATAAATGTCAATGGACAATATGTTCGTACTTCCATAAGGTCCGCCCTGGGTTACAATCCATATCACTGAAAAAGTGTTGATAGACCAAATCGTAAGGAGCAAAATGGAAATAAAAACTACATCACGAATAATTGGTATGACGATGCTCCAAATGTAACGAAAATAACTTGCTCCATCCAGGCGAGCACAGTCATAGTATTCTGTATTGATTGACTGTATACCTGCGCTGATCATCAGCATTACATAAGGAAATTCTGACCATACTTGAATGATCACAACAGCAAGAAATGCTGTATTGGCTGAAGTTAACCAATAAACTGGTTCTTTAATCAACCCAATTGAAACAAGCATATAGTTCAACATCCCAAAATCATAACTAAACAACCATTTCCAAGTATGCGCTTTTACAATTCCAGGTGTTATCCATGCCAATAAAATCAATGAACGCCAAAAGACTTTATGCTTGACAAAATTTTGCTCGATCAAAATTGCTGAACAAAAACCCAAGGTTGTTGCTAATACAACCGTAGAAAACATCCATAAAAGTGTGTTTCTCAATGTAATGATAAAACTGGGATTCTCAATAATTCGGATGAAATTATCGATGGAAAAAACACCATCGTCAGAAACACTCATGCTTACATTCGAGACAAGAGGATAACTTATCAATAAACCTATTACTATAAAGCCAGGCAGAATAAATTGAAAATATTGAAATTTTGTGAACAATTTTTTTCTTGTAGATACCATTAATTTACTCCGAACATCTTTCCATTTTATTTTTCTGTTATACTTTTTAATTCTCCACGTTCCACATTTTCAAGCAAACCAGTAATTTGAGGTCAAATCGTACCTTTAAAAATCTATGTGGAACGTGGAGTCCATTTCTTTACAAATATAAGTTAATCACTTACAAGCAGGGTATCTACTGTAGTGCACATATCGTTCAGCGCAGTGGTTATATCCTTGTTATTCAACAACACTTGTTGAATCTGGTTATAAATTTCTGCTTGCATCTGAGACCAGTTTTTGTAAGTTGGACCAGCTTTTCCCGAATCCATTTGTTCGATGAAAGGTGCAAGTAATGGATCGTTGTATCTCTCCAACTCAAATGCACTTTTCCTAGCGGGGAATGTGGTAGTGAGTCGGCCACTATTTTCTGCACGCCCAACAAATTCCACTAGCTTCCAAGCAGCATCCTTGTTGTTTGATTTCTCAGGAATATATAAGTTGAACCCATTTACAATTGTCACGCCAATTCCCTCGCCAAGGCCGGGATATGTGGCAGTACCAATGTTGATATCAGGAGCACCTTCTCGAATGACAGATAAGTCGTAAGCACCATTGCTATAAATGGCAATCTTTTTATTGATAAACAAATTTGTTAAGCCCGTATTATCCGATTCAAGAGCACTCTTTGGAGTAACTTCATCTACATTTAAATTGTTATAGATGTATTCCAACGCTGTTTTCCCGGCGTCAGAATTCAACTCACACTTGGTACCTTCTGCATTGGTAATGCTTCCACCAAAGTTATAGGTTAATTGGTAGAAACGTACCACCGCATTTCCTTCATTCCCAAGAGGCCACCCCAAACCATACTGATCAATTACGCCATCGCCATCAGTATCAACAGTTAAAGCTTTTGCTACTTCTTCTAATTCTTCCCATGTAGTTGGAAATGCATCTGGATCAAGCCCGGCTGCTTCGAACATATCTTTGTTGTAAATCATTGCCGGACCATCATGGCGCATTGGCATACCGTACATGCTTCCATCATAGCTATTCAACGGGATTGCAGAAGACACAAAATCTTCCACGTCAATGCCGCTAGCTTCAAAATATGGATCAAGGTTTGTCAGTAAACCCTGCTCTGCATAAGCGGGTGTCCTGGATTCGAGGTCAGTGATAACGTCAGGTGCATTATCTCCGTGCAATGCTGTGCGGATCTGTCCTTCCATAGTATCCCATGTTGTTATCGTCATTTCGACTTTGATATTCGGGTTTTCGGCTTCGAACTCAGAAACCAAAACTTTCGCAACCTCTTCGTCCCAATTTGGAACCCACCATTTTATGGTTACCGGTTCCTGCTCAGCTTCTGCGGGTTCACTAACATCAGTTAGTGGTTCAGTTGCAGTTTTCGGGGAACATCCTGAAAGGATTACTCCAGACATCAGGAACAAAACAATAAAACAAATCCCGATTTTTTTCATCTCAACTCCTATTTTTATTTGTTTTTAAAATATTTATCAACTTAGCATTACCTCATTTGCTCCTTAAATCACCTCCTTTTCTTTTCATTATTCAGTTAATGTAACCTTAGAGATAAGATCGAATCTACCGGGTTCATGTTTATGAAGCACCGATAAGGCAATGCTGAGCATTTGAGCAGGCAATATCTCAACAATTGGTAAGATTGAATCCGACACTTCAGGAACAATAAAGGGATCACATTCCTTTCCCCGCTCCACCAGTACCGCTTTTCCACCACATAAATTAACATCATCAACCAATTTTTTATTCAATTCATAGACCCTTCGATCACCTGAAAATACAACGAGAAAGAGGCCCGATAATATTATTTCAAAAGGTCCATGGCGAAACGCTGCGCTGCTCATCCCTTCTGCGAAAAATTTCGAAGATTCTTTAATAACCAAAGCTGCTGTGTTGGCACTGGCAATTGACATGCCCCGACCCGTAACAACCAGATACTTCGTTTCGGATAAGAGATCAATTAATTTATGAATATGACCTTTACTATTCACATAGTATTTTTCAATTTCCTGAGCTGCGCTTCTCAAAGCGTCAATTGTCATGGCCGAGTCTTCTTTTAGAAGAATATCGCCTAGTATTGTGGTTGCAGCAAGTGCTGCTAGATAGGTCTTGCAAGAAACACTTGTTTCATTTCCCGCTTGGGTAAGGAGCGAACAATTCGATTTTGTATATAGAGTGCTCTGGTATGTATTAGTTATACCTATCGTCAAACCTTTTAAACCATTGTTGTCAAGCAACTTTTGAATTTCAATACTTTCCCCCGATTGTGAAACAATGACGGTCAAACAATCCTCAGTAATCAACTCGTTTGAATAATTTAACAGTTCCGATGTTTCAATGTGACAAACCTGAATACCATGCTGAAGCAACCGGCAATATAAAGGATAAAGTGCGTTCAATGAAGAACCCATACCCGTTAAGAGGACTTTCGAATAATGAAAAGAATTTAATTTCTCTGCAATTACGGATATTTGACCTGTCTGTTCCCAGAAATCAAGACTATTCCAAATGGCGGAAGGTCCGTCCAATACATCTCTTATATAGCGATTTTCTTTTATCAACTGTTCTAGTTCAGTCATGACTAACCTCTAAAAACAAACAGATTCCAGCAGCACCAATTAATCCGGTATGCTGACCGAGCGCCGATGGAATAATTTTAATTTTTCGCAGATCGGTAAATCCGCAATTTTGTCGAACTAACTGTAGAATTGGATCCCAAATTAAATCTTGGCAACGTAAAATACCACCGGATATGGAGACAATATCTGGAGCAAAAATCGTTATTATATTGGATAGCCCAATACCAAGATAAAAAGCCTCGTTTCGAACTGCTTCCAGTGCATTCTTGTCATTATTCCTGGCAGCTTCATATAATTCTGTTGCAGACGTAAACTCCATCCCATATTTATTATTAAAAGCGATGAGGGTGGCTCTGCCGCCTGCCAGCGATTCCCAACAACCACGAGCACCGCATGAGCAAGAAGGTCCGGATGGATCAATAATATGATGACCAATTTCAGGATGTGTTCCGTCAACTCCTCGAAAGAGCTGTTTGTTAAAAATTATCCCCACACCAATTCCGGTACCCACTGTTACATTAATAAAATGATCTGAATCGTGACCATTCCCGAATAATTTTTCCCCTATTGCAGCAGCATCCGCATCGTTTTCAAGATAAACAGGGGTTCTTACTTTCTTTTTAAACTCAGAAACAATATTAAATCCTGCCCAACCTTGAAGAAATTCTACCGATCCAATCCGACCATTAAATGGATCCACGGGTCCCGTACAACCAATACCAATTCCGTACAAAGGTTCCTCCATTCTTTGCTGAATTGTGTTGAAATAATCTCCAATTTGAGCAACAGCTTCATATGGATCGTGTAGGTCAGAAGTACGGAACTCACAGAAATCTACAATCGAACCCCTTGAACTGACCACCCCTGCAGATATCTTCGTACCGCCAATGTCGATTCCACCAATAAACATTTCCCTATTACCCGTATTCTTCTTTAAAAGTCTTTTTCAAATCTTTCTTAAAATATTTTCAATTAATAAATCCATCACTTATTGTTAATGACCAAATTGAGTATCAATGTTAGAAATTAGTTCATTGCTTGATGTTCATATAATTGTGAAATTCTATTCGCTGCAGTAATTAGAGGAGCAGCTAAATCTTTCAAGTTCTCCAGATTCAATCGAAAAGCAGGACCAGAAATAGACAAAGCACAAACTGCCTGACCATAGGCATCATTAATAACTGTGCCAATACAACGCACTCCACTTTCATTTTCTATATCATCAATCGCATATCCATTCCTTTTGATAGTTTCCAATTCGTCTTTTAATCTATTCATGTCGGTTATCGTATTTTCAGTTCTCGCATTTAATTCAATTTGATTGAGGATACTTTCCCTAAGGCTCTTATCCATAAAAGCCAATAAAGCTTTTCCCATAGCCGTACAATAAACAGGATTCCGCGAACCTATTTCAGAGAACATTCTGATCGATTGGGGACTATCCACTCTTGCCATATAGACAATCTCATTCTTATCCAGAATCCCCATGTGAACAGTCTCATTTGATGTTCGACTCAGTTCTTTCATAATGTCTTGGGCTGCCTGCAACCAGTTAAATTGATGCAAATATTGTTTTGAAAGATAGAGAAGCTTCGGGCCCAAGTGATAGGTACCATCAGCATTTTGCAGTATATAGTCGTTATTTTGCAGAGTCGTCAAATATCGATATACATTTGGTCTTGACATACCGCACATATTAACAACATCATTGATTGTTTTAGGGGATTTTGACTCGGCAATAATTTCCAAAATATCAAGCAATTTTTGAGCCGAGTAAATTATTGACTGTTTTTCGGTTGGTTCCATTTTTTGTCAGTTCATATTATGAACATACTGTTCTTATTATGTTCATTATACAATATAAAGATCAGAAATGTCAAGCAACATAAAAACGCGGGTGCAATATTTTTTTATAAAACAATGGACCTTAACAAAAGAAGTGGGTCAGAAGTATCCCCAAAAAGGTTACAACATCAAGACAGGAGACTGAAATGATTCCCCAATATATTCGGACAAATTATATTAATTTTTATGCGCTCCACGCTTATACCGGACACTATAAAACATCTGGAACGGTTGATGCGCCTGATCTCGAATTCATCAATTCTATGCCGACAGCACTCATTTTGATTCTTCTCGTTTGTGTTTTCCTTCAATACAGATGCCATTTTACATTCTCTGATAGACTTAATCAGGAGAAAAACAGGTCATTCTTTGGAGGAAACCATGAACGTTCTTGAATACATCCAGCGGGAAATTGCCGGTGTCAGGCGCTCGATCGACGGCACCATGAAAGATATGAACGAGGACCTTTTCAACTGGGCCCCACCCGGCACTGCCAACACCATCAGCGCCACCTTCGTGCATTTCCTGCATTCGGAAGATTTCTTCATTCAGACCATCATCCAGGGCAAACCGGAAATCTGGGAAAGCGGGCAGTGGAGTGAAAAAACAGGTGTTTCCAAACCACCCCTCATCGGAGAGGACTGGAACAATTTCAAGCACCAGCGCATCTCCATTCAACCATTGCTGGAGTATCAAAGCGCCGTTCGGGCAGCCACCGACGCATATCTTTCCACACTGACCCCTGAAGAACTTGACCGCAACGTGAAATTTGCCGGCGGAGAACGCACGGTGGCCGATATGCTGCTGCTGGCATGCTCCCATTCTTCAAGCCACAACGGCGAGATCGCCGCCTTGAAAGGCATCCAAGGCGCAAAAGGACTGCCCGTTTAGTGTACGAATAGCCAATTTTATAATCGGTTGTTAGCGGCAGAAATACTTCAGGGTAATCCTGAAACTTAACTTTTATTTTCTCATTCAGAATTTACGTGTAGAAAAGCAAAAAAATGTATGCGTATAAAAGCAATACGTTTATTGTTTTCATGATACTTTTTCGGCAAAAATCACCAATCGTGTCTTTACCAGTAATGAGGTGAATGATGAGTCTTTTTATCTCCGCAAACTAAAAAATAACTTTAATTTTTTAGCAATTTTAATCATCGTATCTTTTTCTTTTCCAATTGTCCCATGCGCCACCCTGATTCATAAAAGCAAGGCCATCACTGGCTATATCCAGCGCAAGAACCCCCATCAGGCCTGGCATGATTTGGATAAACTTCTTATTGTTCATTCCTGCACTTTCAGGAAACAACATTTCCCTGATGATAATAAATTCTATATCCTTCTGAGCCATTGATTGTGGATATCGCTTTCTTATTTCCATTTTCAGCAAATCCACAATCTTCGGATCTCCAAGATACCCGTTTTCAATATAAAACATTATCGCTTCACTTGCCCCTTCCCGATGCAATCCTGAAGCAAGCACGATTTTGCATGCCGTGCCTTCGCGAGTACTATATGCATCGTAGAATATTTCTTTTATCCCAGGTTGCCCCGGTTCCAAGAAATCGCAAGTTTGAAGCATAAAAGCTGCCAATGCACAGATATCTTCATCCTCAACATTTTTTACAATTTCGAGGAGGGTGGTAATACCAAATATGCCTTGAGCCCTGATGATACTTTTTGCAGGAAAAATTCTCCCTATCGCCACATTCCTTAAAAACGTATCGCCCGCCGCTTCATCATTAAGGAATTCAAATCTCGTAGCAGCGGCAACATCTTTCAGATGTTTTGCAATCCAAGCCAGCGAAAACATAGTAAAACTTGCACCCCACTTCTTGATGAAAGGTTTTGCAAGTTCAACATTGCTCTCTTCTTCATCCTGGGCATGATCAAAATAATAATCCAAATCAAACATAATTTGGTTCAATTCAGTTTCATCCATTTTCCTGATTCATCCTCCCACAATGTTTTACCAACCTATGATTACCAATTGCTTCTTGTAATAACAGTTTATATATATATGAACTAGATAGAAAAATCAATACCCTGTTGTCCTTTTCAACAGGGGTTTGCATTTAAAAACAACATTTTTGCATCCACTTGAAAAATCTGCTACGGAACTTTTTTTCTTTCTTGCATTTGTGCAACCTCTTCACCTACCCGTTCCAATGGCAGGTAGGATTTTTCCGTGGCCGGTGTGACAAACAAATAGGCCTGCGGCCATTGTACATCCTTGATCTCAACGGCAGCGGTATAGACGGGAGCCAGTACTTTCTGCATTTTGCGCTTGCCAAAACAAAAATACCCGAAATGCATCCATTGAACCGTCACATTTTTCTCAAGGATGGTATCGGCAGTGCCCATCAGACCGCAGAGTTGCTTATAGATATTTCTGGCTGCCAGTTCCGCAGGCAGGGTGGCAGGTTTATCCACCACCTGACCGGTCGTTTCACGCATCTGGACCTGCAACGAGTCCAGCAATCCACCGCCGGCCAGCTTGATCGCAACCGAAGCGGCACCCCAAACAGGCATATCACCAATAAAATGCCGGAAAGCACCCACAGTTCGGCACAGCACTGGAGTTGCAACTTTCCCAAGGCGGTCGGCAGCGCCGGCTTTGATCTGCCACAATCGCTCGAACTGCAACGTTTCATTCTTTCCCACCCATTGCCTGATCTTCAAACGATCCGCAATTCCAATCATCTGTTTTGTCAGCAATTCTTTTTTCTCCATGCCAGGATAGAGAGCTTCCATGGGGCCCAACCCCGAAACGAACTCCATTGCTCCTGAAGCATGCTGGATGACCACCCGCGATTGATGGGGAAGCCGAATCAGTGTCCGGTCTTTCTGAATCACCCAATCGGCATGGCCCGTGGATGGGACATGCATTTCAGCGATCATGGAAAGGAAGCGTTTTCCGCGTTCCTCCAACTCGGTTGGAGAATATGAACGCAGTGCAAGAACACTGGCATGCTGTGGTATTTTCTCCACATTCTTCAATAACTTCGCAACAAACTCCTGCTCGCTCATGGTCATCCCTCCGCCCATTGCCATAAGATACATGCCTGTCGTTGTGGGGGAAGATCCGGTTCCACATTGCCATGACCCCATAAATGATCACGATTCAAGAAACTGCGTTCCCACTGTATGGCACCATCATTCCAGGTTTGCGCATCACCCACACAGACCGTGATGGGGTGGTTATCCACCCACCAGTCCGAAACCCCACCGATCCAGGATTCACTCACCGTATCTCCATCAATGAGATCATCCCCCACGTCCTCACCGCATTCATCCGTGGTCAAGCCATCGTACATGACATCATAGGCACCGCAATAAATATGCAAGCCGGCAAACATATTCCACAACCCGCCAACCTTATTTCGGTCAACCGTCAAACAGGAATACGCCATGACCCATTCTGCGAACCACTTTTCACCAAGCTGCCATTTGCTGGACACGGTATACCATTCAACGCTGGCCGAATCATAGAGAAGCGCAACTTCTCCATTCGATGTGCGATTTCCGTGCGTTTCGATCCAAAAGATATCCACATTATCGACCCAATGAACATCATCACCACCCTGATCCACATCGCGGATATCGGTTTCCCAGCAATCGGTATTCCCCCAGTAAAAATAACGGGAATGGTTGGCTGACCTCAGTTTGCTGTCAACCCCATTGCAGCGGTTAAAAGTATAGGTAAAATCACCCAGATTCGCCATTCCTGCTGCACAGGCATGGCGAAAATTACGAATTCCTTCCACTCCAAATCTTGCCATACAGAACTCCTTTCTATTGTGTCTCTTCGAAAGCACAGAACACCTATCAACAATTTTTACATGGCAATTTTTACCAACCCAATGGTTATATCTGTCATCTGCTTTTCAATTGTTGAGACAGCCGGGGGAAAGAGCGGATTATCTTTCTTCTTAATCGGCAACAATGAATATTCCCTTCCATCCATTCTATAGCCCTCCATAAAAAAGTAAAGCATGGAAAGCATCTCAAGCTTTGTTTTATTTACCCCATCAATTCCATAGAACGAGAACATATCTCCTTGTTTTAATTGAGTTAAAATAAGGAGGACTTATTTATTCCCTCAATACGAAAAAAACCATTACCAGTAAAAAGAAGGATCCCATGACCCCACAAAACCATTTTGAACTAGTTCTAGAAAAAGGAAAAGGTATCTTCCGTCTGGCTCCCACCTGGGTGCCGCGCGCATTTTGCGTTCCCGGCAAGCGCCTGCGACTGCATCCGGACGACTATTATGCATTGGGCACCCAGCGCGGGGGGATCGATGAGCGCTGGTTCGCCTCCACCTCCAAAGCAGAAAATGGACCGGACGCACCACATGACGAAGGGCTCAGCTTCATTGTCTTTGAAGATGGAGGAAAACAGCAGAAGCTCTTGCTGCGGGACGCGGTAGAAGAATTGAAAGCGGATCTGATCGGGGAAGAGGTCTGGAAGGAGTATGGACGATGGCCGGCCTTTGCCAAGTTCTTCGATAACCAAAGCGCCCTTCCCTTCCATCTGCATCACCGCAGGCAGCATGCAGCCCTGATCCATCAATCGGAAAAACCGGAATCGTACTATTTCCCACCCCAATACAACAACCATGCAGGTGATTTTCCCCATACCTTCTTTGGCCTGCAGCCGCAGGTCAGCAAAGCTCAATTTTTGGAGCAGCTGAAAAGGTTCAGCCAGGGAGACAACCGCATCACCGACCTGTCCGTCGCTTACCGGCTGAAGCTGGGCACCGCCTGGGATGTGCCCGCCGGTACGCTGCATGCTCCCGGCAGCCTCTGCACCTACGAACCGCAGTGGTCTTCGGATGTGGGCGCTTTTTACCAATCCATGATGGGTGAAATGCCGGTTCCTGAGTCGATCTTGTGGAACAACGTCCCTCCGGAAAAGAAGGGGGATTACGAATTTCTGGTGGAACTGATCGATTGGGATGCCAACATCGACCCTGACTTTGGAAACCATCATTTCATGGAACCCCGCCCGGTTCACCCGCCGGAAGAAATGCAGGCGGAAGGATATCAAGAATTATGGATCTGCTACAAGAACCCTGCCTATGCCGCCAAGGAACTCACCATCTTTCCGGGGAAAACGGCGGTGATCAAAGACAGCGGCGCATATGGCCTTATCACCGTACAGGGGCACGGCACACTGGGCGACTTCCCGATCGAAGCGCCGGGGATGATCCGCTTTGGGCAATTGACCAATGATGAATTCTTCGTCAGCGAACCCGCTGCCCGGAAAGGCGTCATTCTGCACAATCTTTCCCCGCTGGAACCGCTGGTCATGTTGAAAAACCTGGGGCCGTATCACCACGCCACGACAAACATGCCTGTATAAGCAGGCCTTGAAAAAGAATAACCAAAAAGCCAGAGCTGGAAATTGCTCTGGCTTTTTTGAATACACACCGGTCAATATCTTTTCGGGATGCCCAATTTCGAAAACGCCGCACCCAGAATCTTTTCCGTTTGCTCAAAATAGGCGTCGCTCTTCTTATCCTGCAGTCCATATTTTTCATAAACCCAATCCGCATGATTGTAGTTCATGCGATCGGTGATCACATAATCGATCTTGTCCGCCAGCAGCTCCGGCAGGTCCTCCGCCCCCGGCAGAATAGGAGCGATCATGGCATAGGTTTTTATCCCGGCTTTATGCAGGTTCTCCAGCGCCGAGAGCCGCTCTTCGATGGCAGGAGCGCCCGGTTCGAACTTTTGCCGGATGCGATCATCGGCGGTGGTAATGCTCATCCCCACCTCAAAACGCTTCCCGCGGGATAAAACATCCATATCGCGCAAGACCAGAGGGGAGCGCGTCTGGACGACCACCGGCCAATCCTGCTGTGCCAGGAGCACCAGGCAACTGCGGGTGAGCGCGTAGCTCTTTTCCAGCGGCTGGTACGGGTCGCACACCCCGCTGATCCAAACGGTGGCAGGTTTTTTCCTGACAAGCGCTTTTTCCAGCAGCTCCGCCGCATTGATCTTCACATCCACGAACTGACCCCAGGGTTCCTTATGGCCGGTAAAGCGTTTCATGAAGCGCGCATAACAATAGGTGCAGTTGTGCTGGCAGCCAACATACGGATTGATCACATACGGGTAGACCTGCGAATTGGAAAGAATGGTCTTCGCTTGAATCTCTTTGACGATCATACCTGTATTGTACTGCTACACAAAAGCATTTCTTTTCAAACTGGGAAGCAGAAAAACATCCTGCTTACAAAAAAATGATTACACTCCCTTTTTGAATCCATAGAGCACATTAAAAATTTCCTTGCACCCATTACCGTTCCAGGATCACATCCAGAATATGGTTGTACAGCTCATCGTAATCATTGCCCACTGCAAAGAGATTCTTTCGGCTGATGCGATCGACCACCACGGTCTGCCCATGCTGATCGCCGATATCACTGATGACATCCAGATTGCCATTCTCCCATGAAAAATACTGATGATCGGTAACCGCAACGGCCGCCAAAATATCCCACATCAAGAAATCGCCACCCCATAATTCAAACTCTTTATCGCATAACTGCGAAAAAAACCGCACCTGTTTATCCTGGTTTCCAGAGAGCTGGTCTTTGATCGCCTTGGTGATCCAAAAATCTTCGGAGCCATCCAATGGGATGATGATCAAGGGAATTCCCGATTGGAAGACCTGTTTGGCAGCCAGCGCATCCACGAAAATGTTCCACTCCGCAACGTCGTTGTTTGCATCTCCTGCGCCCCCATTGAGGTTCCCTACCGTATGAAATGCTCCCCCCATGATCACGATCTGCCGGATATTCTCTTTGATCCGAGGATCATGCTGCAGAGCCAGCGCCACATCGGTTTGTGCCCCGGTGACCAGCAGGGTAACTTTTTCGGGAGAAGCGTTAACCAAATCGATAATCAGTTGATATCCCTCTCTCGCATCGACTGTCGCGTTAGAGACGGGAAGCTCCAAGCCCCAAAAATCGTTGGCGGCATCCCGCCAACCCTGCGGGAAGGCATAGCCAGCCGGGTCCAGGGGAGCGCCGGAGCCAACGGCAAGCGGAACATCGTCCAGGTCCAGCACTTCGTGCAGATAAGCAAGCCATTTCTGGCTGGAGGTAGCGGGGACCTGTTCCCCATAACTGTTGACCACGCCAATGATCTCCACATCCGGGTTTTTGCTCAAATACAGCAGAGCAGCGATATCATCCATGGCACCATCGTGAGAGAAAATGAGCGGGACTTTTTCAGACCCATCCATCATCCCACTGGTCGGGGTTTCTGCGGTTGGCATACTTTGATCGGAAATAGAGGTCGCCTGTGCCGAAGGAATCACGGTTGATTTTTCATTTGCAACTGGTTGGCAGGCAGCAACCGAAAGCAAGACTGACAGCACTAGTACGAAGGAAAGACAATTTTTGAATCGCATTTCTTTCTCCAGAAAACAATCTTGAAATGAACATTCTCTAACGATATATTGTACAAGGGAATCATTTGTTCACTGAGAGAGAACTTCAGTACGAGACCCATCCGCCCTTTAAAACACCAGTAGCGCGGGTGGGACTTGAACCCACAAGGGTGTGAACCCGGAGGATTTTAAGTCCTCTGCGTCTGCCTAATTCCGCCACCGCGCCACGAGTTCCATAATTTTACATCAAATCGCCTCCCTTTCAAAGGGGGGCGGTAAATTTTCCGATTATTTTTCTTTGCGGGAGAAGAATTTGGATAACTTCACAAGCCCGGCCGCCTTGATATGCTCCAGCGGAGCCAGACGTTCGGTGTGCATGCCGGCCTGCCGGATGCTCTCGCGCAATTCCTGCGCTGAACGAAAATCGGGCAATTGCAGGGTTGCCAGCCCCACTTCGGGGTAGGTATGCGCATCCGAGCCGACCGTGAAGGGCTTGTTCCATTTCTCCGCCAATTCCAGCGCACGCTCATTGAAATCGGGCTTGAAACAGCGCGCGTTGAACACCTCCACCGCATCCACCAATGGCAGGATCTCATCCAACTGCCCCGGCTTCCAGTAGGCGCGGTATTCGTCACAGGGGTGGGGTATGGTGATGAACGCATCCTGCGCCCGGATCAGTTCGATGGTCTTCACGACCGGCAGCCCGGCCGGTATCTCTTCCTGCAAAAAATAAGCGATCAGCTCCCCATCTTCGGTCAGCACTTCTTCCGACACCACCACCAGTTCAGGATCCATTTCATGCGCTTTCAACGAACCTGCCAGGGTATCATGATCGGTAATGCACAGGCGGTCGATACCCACCTCGCGCGCCGTCTGCAGCAACTGTTCCAGGCGGTTGATGCTGTCGGGGGAATAGATCGAATGGCAGTGAAACTCTGCCCGAACCATTTTCTTTTTATTCGCCATCTTGATAGGGATCTCCACTTGGCGGTTCCAGGGTCGCTTCGGGGCGGGTGATCTTGGTCAGATAATTTCCCCAAGGATACGCCTCCACCACTTTCCCGCCATTTTCCAATGTGCCTTCACAGAATTTTTCCTTATCGTGCGCTTCATATCCGCTCAACACGAAAGGCAGCCCACCATCCGCCAGCACCCACTCGCCGTTATATTTGCGCGCAAGGTGAATATGGATGCCGGAGGAACTACCCCCGTCGCAGGAGGGATGCCCAACGCGCTCATCCTGCTTCACCCACTGCCCCACCTGCGGCTTTCCGGTGCTGGAAAGGTGCATGTACAACAGCTCCCAGCCAGTTTGCTCATAACCATCCCCGTCCAAGTCAAGCACCAGCAATCCGGTGCCGCTGCGCACCACCAAACCGGTGGCGGCGGCCAGTGCCCAGCGGTTGGAAGTGCCACAGCCGGAACGATCCAGCGGAGGGGCAAAATCCAACGCCGCCGCCGGCCCGTCGTTTCCCCAGGCCTCGTGCGGACCGCAAGTGTAATTCCACACCTGACCTTCCGAGAAGGGCAGGTTCATCTCCGGCTGCAGCGTACCGGCCGGAAAGAGCGGTTCCACGGTAGCCGCCCGCTCCCAGGCATCTCCAAACAAAGCGGTGTGCACCTGGGGAAAGGAGCCGTCGCCATACAGCGCTGCCTGCCATTCCGCCGGTGTGGCAACGCTGGCAAAATACTGCATGACTGCCACCGTGCCGGCATTCAGATTGGGCGCCAGGCACAGCGTGGTGCCATCCGTAAAGGTGAGCTCGGTCAGGGTCCCTGCCCGCCAGCCATAATAACCGATCTCCAACTGCCGGATCGCCAAACCGAGCTGTTTGTATAGCTGCGATTTATCCGCCTTGATAAAGCCGTAGGGATATTTTTCCTCATCGGGGGTCTGCGGATCACCGGTCACCCAGCCGCTCTGATACTCCAGCAAGCTGAGCAAAAGGCGCGGGTTGATCGAATACTCCTGCGCCAGCTGATAGAGGATCTCCGCCCCCGGCGTAGTGCCGCGGGTCATCAATTCAGTATAGGTGGATAACTTGCCACCCTTTTCATTCACGAACGCGGTGGTGTCAAACCCGATGGTGGAAGGCGAAAAGACCACGTCGCTATCGGGAATGAGCAGCTCACCCGGTGTGGTGCTACCAAGAAGCGCAGGAATATACAGCCGTGTGCCGGGCGGCAACAGGCGCTCTTCCACTGTTTCATCGGCAAAAATGATCTCGCTCTTCTCCACCCCAAAATGGCTGGCCACAGCCGCCAGCGTATCGCCGGATTGGGTCGAATACTCCACGTACCCTTCCGGTTTGGGATCGGCCGTGGGGGTTGGAGACGGCAGTTCGGTTGGAGTTGCCGCTAATGCAGCATCACGGGTTGTTGGCTGCGCAACCGTACAGGCAGCCAACCCAACCAGCAGCAAAGCAAGCAAAAATGTTCTACCAGGAGATCTCATTTTCATCGGTCACATACTCTGAAGCATTGATGGTCATGTTGTTCAATGTAAGCGTTCCTTCGTACTGTGCTCCCGACCCGCCCGACTTCCACCCGCTCAGGGTGAAAGGCAGATCACGATCGGCAGCGATCCACACGCCATTATACCGCCGAGCAATATGCGTGTGGGTGCCGGTTGACGGACCACCCTCACAGGAGGGATGCCCAATGGCATCACCGGCCTTCACCTGCGTGCCGGCCGGCACTCTTCCATCCTCCGCAATGTGCATGTACAGCAACACCCAGCCGGTGCGGACATCGCCATCACCATCCAGATCCTGCAGCACCGCTCCATTCTCTGCAACCGCGATCACCCCATCCGCCACGGCCCTCACCCAACCATCGCTGACAAAACAGCCAACACTTTCACCCGGCGGAGAAAAATCGAGCGCAGCCCAGGCAGCCCCATCCCCCCAGGCGGAATGCGGCCCGCTGGTGTAGTGCCAGCGTTCACCCTGCGCAAAAGGCAGCTGCAATCCGGGCTGTGCCAAGCCCTCGGGGAGCAAACGGCCGGCATCATACTGAAAGGGATCGCCGAACATACGCACATAATCGGCGAAGAAACCCAGCGGAGAGACCGCCAGCTCCCAATCGTGAGCGGAAAGCAGTTTGCCAAACAGGTAATACACGGCCGCACTGGCATCGTTCAACGATTCGGGAAGGGTGACTTCCGTTCCATCCAGCAGGGCCACGGCCGGCAGTGCCCCCACCTCATGCAGATAAAAACCGCGATTGAGCGTGTTCGCCAGCCACGAGAGCTGGCCAAACAACCCTTCAGAGGCAAGTCCCTCATTTAAAGAAACAGGGTATTTCCCTTGATAAGCAGGGTTCGCTTCGCTGACCCAGCCGGCGCGGTATTCCAGGATGGCAAACAAAAGACGGGGGTTGACCGAATAATACAGACCCACCTGTGCAACGATCTGGGTCCCGCTCAACACCTGTCCATCCACTTCTTCCGCGTAGCGCTGTAAATAGCCATGCTGGTCATCAAGAAACGCATCCATCGAAAAGTCCACCTGCCCGGGCCCGTACACCAACTCCGCATCCGGGATGATCTGTATTCCATCCTTGAATCCCACCGAACCGCTCTGTTCATTTGGATTAAAAGAATCCCCGCCTGAATTCGCACAGGCAGGGAGAATGATCAAACTAAAAAGAAAAAAGAAGGTAAAAAAGCGATCGCGGTTGTTCATCATCCCAAATGGATCGGCAGCGCCTTTCCAGCCATCAGGTGCAGGTGGATATGATACACGCTTTGGCCAGCATTCGGGCCAGTGTTGATGGTAAGGCGATAACCCGCCTCCGCCACGCCCTGCTCGCGCGCAATGCGTCCGGCAACCGTGAACAGATGCCCGATCAACGCTTCATCCTCCACATCTAGCTCATTCACCGAACGGATATGTTTGTTCGGTATGATCAAGATATGGATAGGCGCCACCGGGTGGATATCCCAAAATGCGGTTGCCTGATCATCCTGAAACAGGATGCGTCCGTCGATCTCGCCGGCTGCGATCCTGCAGAACACGCAGTCGGAGGGCATGTTATTCAGCCTTCTCGCCACGAATAAAGGCCTCGGTCATGGCCAGCGCTTTATCATCCTTGTACTGGCGGGGCGGGGTCTTCATAAAATAGGAAGCCGGGGCATACAAAGGACCGCCAATGCCGCGGTCAAGCGCCAGCTTCACACAGCGCACCGCGTCAATGACCACACCGGCAGAGTTGGGCGAATCCCATACTTCCAGTTTGGCTTCCAACAGCAGTGGGACGTTGCCAAAGGTGGTGCCTTCCATGCGGATGTGGCAGAACTTGCGATCTTCCAGCCACGGCACATAGTCGCTGGGTCCCACATGGATGTTCTGCGAAGGCAGCTCATACGGCAGCATGCTGGTGACCGCGCCAGTCTTGGAGATCTTCTTCGATTCCAGGCGTTCGCGTTCCAGCATGTTCATGAAATCGGTGTTACCGCCAAAGTTCAATTGATAGGTGCGGTCAAGCCGCACACCGCGATCAACGAACAGACTGGTCAGCATGCGGTGCAAAATGGTGGCACCCACCTGTGATTTGATATCATCCCCGATGATGGGCAGTTTCTTCTCAATAAAACGCGGCGCCCAATAGGGAGA
Organism: Pelolinea sp.; assembly: GCA_012797975.1. Taxonomy (GTDB): domain Bacteria; phylum Chloroflexota; class Anaerolineae; order Anaerolineales; family Anaerolineaceae; genus UBA4781. The sequence goes on from JAAZOD010000005.1 coordinate 26,251, forward strand.
ACTGGAAATGAAGACCGGGATGGCATTGACCATGCCGCAGCCCGCTTCGAGGATCTGCTCAACGTACCATTTGGTGGCCATCTCGGAACCTACCGGCAGGTAGTTGATCACCACGTCGGTCTTGGTCTCTTTCAGGATCTTGACCACATCATCCGTTGGGCCGGGAGCTTTTGTCAAGATCTGGCTGAGATATTTTCCCAACCCATCGTGGGTCATTCCGCGGTACACCTTGACGCCCATCTTGGGAACATCCGCAAACCGGTAGGTGTTGTTGGGATACGCATAGATGGCTTCGGAAAGGTCCTTCCCCACCTTGGTATCCACCACATCAAACGCGGCAGTGAACTCGATATCGCGGATATGATATCCGCCCAAATTCACATGCATTAAACCGGGAACGCGGTCATCATCCTTGGCATTCTGATAAAAATGTACACCCTGCACCAGGGAGGAAGCACAATTGCCCACGCCGATGATGGCTACCCGCACTTTATGATCTTTGCTCATAGATCCTGCTCCTTAATGGAAATGTAGATAGATGTAATTCTATCACTTCTACCCTGCGCAGCTTCGCTGAAACAAGTTTTTGCACAGAATCCTTATCCAGCAAGGTACCGAATGGTGCTGAGCCAGCAGATGGTATCCACTCCAGGGGCCGAGATCAACGGAGATATTGTCCAAGATCAGAGGTGGGACGAATCTAATTCTAGCATCAAGCAGAGGTTCCTGCCTAAATAAACATTGCACAGGGGTCTCGCGAT
>JAAZOD010000006.1 GCA_012797975.1 Pelolinea sp.
AAGCCAAATCTCCTTGATCGATAATTTTTTGATAGCGATAATAGAATTGATAGGAAATATTTACTTTTTTTATGATTGTTTCCATATTTCCTCCGTGCTACAATATTCATAACTGCCTGTCCTGTCATCTGTGTTTATTGGATATCTGGTAATGGATGTCTGATAAGCATAGGTGACAGAGGATACCGAAATGTTCTGAAATTTGGACATATTCGGGAAGGCGCCGATCCTCTCTGGGAGGATCATTTTTTTAATCACAAATCACCATCCCAGAATAAATAGTTTTCTATCGGGGGAGAAATTTTCTTTTTACTTGGATCGAGGTGATTGACTCTGCTATATTTCCAATCAATTGAAATTTCTTTGCCTTTGCACTTTATTAGGAGCTCACAAACAAGGATGAATTTTACGAGAAAATTTTTCTGTTCCATGGGATGCGAACTCTTGTTTACCCACTTTTCAACTAGTGATTGCTTTTTCCCTTTCCTACCCTCTAAATTACCATTCCTATTGTTTTCTTTCTCCAAAGGTTTGATTACGATGGGAGGGCAATACCAAAGCATCGAAGAATCAGAATCACTATGTCTAAATATTTCAAAATACATTCCTGGTTCATTTTCAATCGTAAAAGAAGGGAGGGAATAACTTAAATTCATGAAAAGAATTTTCCATATGACTTTCAGGGGAGTATCTTTTTGTGAAGGTGTTTTCATAGATCGAATAAGGCGCGAAACTATGGCAATAAAACATCCCATCAATGCGGAAAAAATTGAAATGTATAAAAGATCTTTTGTATTGAAATCAGATAATAAGTCGCCTCGGTATCCATCTGGAATCGCTATTTTTTTATAAAGAAATTGAATGAAAAGCGATGTAATAATGGTCGCGATCCAAAAAATTGGTTTATTATCATTGAATAATGAATTTGCTCTACTGAGAAATTGACAAATACTCAAAAAGATGAAACCAGGAAGCAGTAAATAAATAGGGATTCCAAATAGGGTGAGGATCGATTTTTCTCCTGTGAAAGAACTTGCATCAACCATATATTCAATATTGAATTGACTTGTTTTTTGTATCTCTCCCCATTGAAACGATAAATTGAATATGAAAAAGGATTGAATATTTCGATGGGGGTAACTCTGAGCAAGATTAAGGTAAATAGGGACCAAAATACTTCGGCCTGATTCTATGGTCAGTGAGGATAATAACAAATCATTTGTTTCACATGCATTTTTTGTTTTCGTTAAATCGTAGATACATTTTTCCGGATAGGCAACAATGTAACCGGAATTTAAAAAAGAGATTTGATCAATGCTTATGGAAAAAGGAGAAAGATTGTTCAATTCAAGGGTGACACTTTTTAGGTTCCCTTCGATGATTGAATTATCTTCTGAATGAATTGATACTAGCAACAATTCATCTGGGTTCGGATAAGGGATGACATCAAAATCAACCGGTGCAAATTTCTTACGATTTATTGAGGTTGAACTGTCGGGCGGAGTGAACTCATATTCCACCATCAGACTTACTTGGCCGGACGAAGTGGCAGCTTCAGTACTTGTCAGCTTAAAAGACCCATCCGTCATTTCCAAAGGACTCAGGAAGTATGAGAGTAGAGAAATTTCATCAATTGATAGCTCTGAATCATGGACGATTTCAACTTTTATAATTTTGATGGAATTCGTAGAATTGTTGGTTATGGTGAAAGGGATCGTTTGGGAATTTCCTGCAAGTAAGGATATCTTTTCGATCGGGAAATCAATGGTTATTTCATCACCGCCGTCCTTGATTGGGGAAAAAGCGGCAGCAAATATCATGAATATGGTTAAAAGGTAAAAAACAAGGTTACCAGAAAATTTCCCCTGCTTCATAAAATCATCCCCATTTATTCACGTAATTTTAATGTATCATGTTTTGGGTCATTTTCAAGCATGGAATGAAATCTTCCTGATCATAAAGAGAAATAACTTAAAAAAATCTGGTATAATACATTCGTTTATCCGCATATAAGGAAAAATACATGGACACAAAAACATTGGAAAGAGAAGTGACGCTGCTGCATGAACGGGTATGCTCCGCCATGGGCGATCCCACCCGCATCATGATCCTCTATCTGCTGTCAGAAGGGGAGATGTATGTGAACGATATCGCTGAATCACTGGAGCAGCCCCAGTCCACCATCTCGCGCCATCTCAAGATCCTGCGTGAGCGCGGACTGGTGGAAACCGAGCGGCAGGGTACGGCGGTGCTGTACTCTCTGGCCGACCGGCGCATCATCGAAGCGTTGGACCTGATGCGCTCGATCTTGAATGATCAGGTGAGGGCGGCTGCTGCCATTACCCGCAACATCCCGTACTCAAAAACCATGGAAAAGGAGAAAATGAAATGAAAGTGGTCATCGTTGGTGGCGTGGCCGGTGGAGCCAGCACGGCAACACGGCTGCGTCGAATGGACGAAAAAGCGGAGATCCTCATCCTTGAACGGGGCGAGTACATCTCCTTTGCGAACTGCGGGCTGCCTTACCATATTGGTGAGGTGATCACGGAACGCGAGAAACTGCTGGTGGTGACGCCGGAAAAGTTGAAGCAAACCTCCAACATCGAGGCGCGCGTGCGCCATGAGGTGCTGCGCATCGACCGCAGGAATAAATCGGTGTTGGTGCGCGATCTGACCAGCGGGCGCGAATATACGGAAAAATACGATAAGCTGGTGCTCTCGCCGGGCGCTGCTCCCATCATTCCGCCCATCGAAGGTGCAAACCTGCCGGGCGTGTACGGTCTGCGTTCTATGACCGATATGGACCGCATCCGCGATTCCATCCTGGCGCAGAAACCCACACGTGCGGTGGTGGCAGGCGGCGGTTTCATCGGGTTGGAGATCGCCGAGAATTTGCAGCAGCGTGGCATGGAAGTGACCATCATCGAAATGCTCAAACAGGTGATGGCGCCCATTGATTACGAAATGGCGGCCATGGTGCACCAGCATCTCGATTTCAAGCATGTTCGCCTGGCGCTGGGCGATGGCATTCAAAAGATCACCCAGGAGCAATCGCTGAAAGTGACCCTGCAGAGTGGAAAGAGCGTGGATGCCGACTTGGTCATCCTCTCGGTGGGGGTGCGTCCTGAAAGCGCGCTTGCCAAAGAAGCCGGGTTGGAGCTGGGCGTGAAGGGTGCCATCAAGGTGGATGCGCACATGCTCACCAGCGATCCCGATATCTACGCCATCGGCGACGCGGCCGCCGTGACCAACATCATCAGCGGCAAGGAAGTGAACCTGCCCCTGGCGGGACCCGCCAGCAAGCAGGCGCGCATTGTCGCCGACCATATCTGTGGGAAGGATGTCTCGTTTGCCGGCGTGCAGGGTACTTCCATCGTCAAGGTCTTTGACCTGACGGTCGCCAGCACCGGGTTGAACAGCGCTCAACTGAAAGAATTGGGGCTGCCTTTCCGCAATGCTCTCATCCATGCCTCCAACCATGCCGGATATTACCCGGCGGCCTCCCCTCTGGCCATCAAACTGCTCTTCTCACCCGAAGGCAAAATATATGGTGCGCAGATCGTGGGACTGGAAGGAGTGGACAAGCGCGTGGATGTGATTGCCACCGCCATCCGTGGCGGAATGAATGTATTTGACCTCGAAAAACTGGAGCTGGCCTATGCACCGCCTTACGGCTCATCGCGCGACCCGGTCAACATCGTCGGCTTTCTGGCCGGCAATATGCTGCGCGGCGACCTGAAGACAATAGATTGGGATCAGGTGGACGATCTGGACCGCAAGGAATACACCATCCTGGATGTGCGCAACCCGGAAGAGCTGGCCATCGGTGTGATCGATGATGCGCTCAACATTCCCCTGTCCGAACTGCGCGGGCGTTTGAAGGAGCTGCCGCGCAGCAAGAAAGTGCTGGTATACTGCCAGGTGGGGCAGCGCGGATATTTCGCAGCCCGCATCCTGACCCAGAACGGTTTTGATGCGTATAACCTGAACGGCGGGTACAAGACCTATTCGCATGCCGTGTGCCAGCAATCCAATTTCGATACCTTCGAGCATACTTCCATCACCAGCCGCGAAGAGATTCGCGAGATACCGCCTTTCAACATTGGCGAAGGACACGAAGTGACGGTGGATGCCTGCGGGTTGCAGTGCCCCGGGCCCATCCTGAAACTGTACAACAAGACCAAGGAAGTGCAGCCGGGGGATGTGATCACCGTACGTGCCACCGATTATGGCTTCACCAGCGACGTGAAGGCCTGGGCGGACCGCACCGGCAACAAGTTGCTCTCAGTCGATTCCAAAGATGGCATCATCACCGCGCGCATCCAGAAGGGAGTGGAAAAGAAAACCGAAGGTGCCCCTGCGGCAGCCGCCAGCCAGGATAAGACCATGGTGGTCTTCTCCGGCGACCTCGACAAGGCCATTGCGGCTTTTATCATCGCCAACGGCGCGGCTTCCATGGGCCATAAAGTGACCATGTTCTTCACCTTCTGGGGGCTCAACATCCTGCGCAAGGGCGATCCGCCCAAAGTGAAGAAGAACCTTATCGAGCGCATGTTCGGGTTCATGATGCCGCGCGGTCCGGAAAAGCTGACCATCTCGCAGATGAACATGGGCGGCGCAGGTACCGCCATGATCAAGGGCATCATGAAGAAGAAGAACGTCAGCCCACTGAGTGAGTTAATGAAGAGCGCACAGGAGAACGGCGTGGTCATTCAGGCCTGCCAGATGTCGATGGACCTGATGGGCATCAAGAAAGAGGAGCTCATCGACGGCATCGATGTGGTAGGGGTGGCCACCATGGTGCACGCGTCGGATGACTCCAATGCGACCATGTTTATCTAGATTAAAAGGATCGTCAGAATTTGACGATCCTTTTTACTTAAAGAACAAGGAAATACGTTTCAAAATTTTGATTTATTGAAACGATCTGTGGATAGATAGAACGGACCTTGATCAGTATTCTGATCATAACTGTACTACACTATCTTCATGATCATTTTTCTTCTTAATAAGGAGGTTTGAATGCATGAGAAAGTGGCGGAATATCTTAACAAGCAATCCGAGAAACATAAACAAATCTTGAACCAGCTTCGAACGCTTATCCTGACAACGTTTCCGGGAATCACGGAGGGTTTTCTGTGGGGGGTACCCGTCTATGATGGAGGCAGGTTTTATCTTGTGTCGCTCAAGAATCAGGTGAACCTAGGCGTTTCGATCATCAACCTCAATCAGGATGAGATAGCACTGTTTGAGGGCAGCGGGAAAACAACCCGCCATATCAAAGTGTATGATTTGCTCAACGTAGAAGACCAAACAGTCATTGTTAATAAACTGAAGTTGGTAAAGGAAAAGGCCGGACTGCCTAAGTAACCTCCAAGTGTGCCTTCGCATTACTCCAATGTGGTCATAGTTATACGGATAGAAAAAGTCAGTTTCTCTTGAAAACTGAATTATCACTAAAGCCAAATTTGAAAATTAGTTTATTGATAATTCATTCGGGTTATTGAAATAAGCTTAGAATTCCCTTGATACTTAATTAGCCACTTATGAGGTTTAAACCGAATATCTTCCCGGCAGGTCGGGGATCTGCTTGAGCAAGTTCCTGATGTAACGCTGGCGGCTTTCGCTCTGGAAGGCGAACCAGATGGCCCCTGCCGCGCTCAATAGGATCAGTTTGTAAAGAAATCGCAAAAAACCATTCTTCTTGTGCATTTATCTCTCCTAGAGCGGTGATCTACTGTTCGTATTTTTCAATGAGATTGGCGGCGATCATGCCCGACGCAATGGTGGAAGGCACCCCTCCGCCAGGGTGGGCGGATGCGCCGGCAAGGTACAGCCCGCGGATGTTCTTGGAGCGCACCGCCGGGCGGAAGACGGCCAGGGCGGTGAGATCTTCCTGCAGAGCGTAAATAGCGCCCTGGGGCAGGCATAGGCGCCGTTCGTAATCGAGGGGGGTGGAACATTCCACATACTGCACATGCTCTTTCAAACCGGGAATGGCAAAGCGCGAGTAATAATCCAGTTCTTTCTGGATGTATTCCTCTTTCAAGTCATCCCAATTGCCATCTGCCAGGTTGTAAAAACCCTCGGGGATGATGTTGAGCGCATGATTGCCTTTGGGAGCCAGGCTGGCATCAGTATGCGAAGGCCAGCAGATCAAGCCAATGGTCTCGTAATCCAGCTTGCCCTGTTCCACATGCTTCCACCAGTACTGGTTGACGTCTTCGGGAGTGGCGGCGATCAGGTTGTGGTGTGCCTCTAGCGGGGGCGGGTAATCCACGCCCACATATAGCATGGGCACCGCTTTGGAATAGGCGTAGCTGCGGATGCCCCGACGCGCGAGGGGCGATAGATATTCCTCGCCGATCATCTTTTGGTAAAGCGTTCTGGCGTTGATATCCGATACCACCACCTGTGCGCTGATCTCGCTGCCACCCGCCAGGATCACGCTCTGCGCGCGCTGGTCACGGACGGTCACTTTTTCGACGCGCGCGTTCAGCCACACCTGCATGCCGAACCGCTCGCCCACGCGGCGCAGCGCTTCGGGGATCTGGAGCATACCCCCGCGCGGGTAATAGATACCCATCTGCTCGGTGTACGGGATCATGGCGTACGGTCCCGGCACCAAAGCCGGGGGAAATCCGAAATAGAGCGCCTGGTAACCCATGCTCTGCAGCACGCGTTCATCCTTGAAGAAGCGCTCCAGAACATGCTGGTAGCTGGCGAAAAAGACCGGTAGGTATTTGGCCATGCGCGGCTGTTTGCCCAGCATGGCGAACAGGTCCGTCATCGAATCGGCGGGCATGTTGAAGAAAGTGTCCAAGGTGACATCCGCCATTTCGGAGCAGAAATCCACGAAATCTTTCCAGCGCCGGCCATCTTCGGGTGAGATGGAGCGGATCAGTTCGCCGGTCTTTTCAATGGAGAAGGGGATGGTCATGCGGCTGCCATCCGGGCGGATGATGGACATGACCGGGTCGCAGGGGATGAGGTCCACCTCTTTCTGCAACGTGGTGCCCAATTTTTGAAAAACTTTTTCAATGGGCTGGATGATCTCCACGATGGAAGCGCCGGTGTCGAAATGGAATCCTTTCCGTTCAAAAGAAGAGCAGCAGCCGCCGATCTGCGAATATTGTTCAAGAACCAGCACCCTGCGCCCCTGCGCAGCCAGAAGGGCTCCGGCTGAGAGTCCCCCCAGGCCTGCACCGATGACAATCACATCAAAGTCTTTCATGGCACCCTCCCTGATCGCGGATGAATGTTGTACATTTTTTACCATCATCATTGTACTATCATGATTTCGGTCCAGTATACTTTTTGATGAAAAGAAAAAGAACGCATGGGATGATCTTTCCTCCATGCGTTCTTTTTCTTAGAAAGGGTTCTATGCCATTTCGTACTCTTCGGAATGGATCTGTTTTTTGAAAATCCCCAAATGCTTGAGGATGGGCTGCATGGCTTTAAGCATGGGCAGCGGACCGCATTGGAAGAAATACAGGTCCTGCTTTTCAGCGGGCAGATAACGCTCCAGGATGGCCTGAGAAATGTATCCGTTTTCGCAGGGAATCCGCTTAGCGGGTTTCTCCAACACATGCACCACCGTGAGGTTCAGCTCTTTCTTCAACTTCTCAATATCCTGGTATGCAATGATGTTTTCCTCATCATAGCTGCCGTAGAAAAGGAACAGAGGACGCCGGTCTTTCTGTACAGCCAGCGTGTGCAGGATGCTCAGGACGGGGGCGATGCCAATGCCGCCCGCCAGCATGACCAGTCCTTTCTTTGTCCGCTCATCATCCGGCGAGAAATTGCCGTAGGGACCATCCACATAGACAGTCTCTCCACCCTTCAGATCACCCAGTGTGGAGGTGAAATCTCCCAGCGCCTTGATGGTGAAGCGCACTTCGTCCTTTAAAAGGGCATTTCCCGAGAAGGAAAACGGATTGCGGTGCAAGGTGAAGGGGGAGGTGTTGACCGTGATCCAGGCCACCTGCCCGGCTTTGAAGGCCATGCCGGCGTGCCCGGCCGGTTTGAGTACCAGCGTCCACACCTGGGGGACCTCTGTGATGATCTGGCTTACGGTGTAGGGATGCTTTTTAAGTTGCAGAGGTTTCAGCAGGCGGGTGATGACGATCATCACGAGCCACACTGCGATCTCAAAGATCCACGCGATGCGCATAGGCATTGTGGCGGAATAATAATGCACCTTGAAGATATGGATCAACCCAAAGACCACGATTACCAGCGTGAGCAGAGTGTGGATGGCATGCCAGACGTTGTAGTCCAGCTTGAGCTCCTTGCGGTACACCGAAGTGATGACGATGAGCAGCAGACTGAACAGCCCGATCCACCCTGCCTGGGTCCACCAGGGGGCAGTAAAAGGGTTGAAAAGCAGCAGGATATTCGGGTTATTGACCAGCAGGATGAAAGGATGCACCAGCACGAACGCCACAGAAATGACCGAGAGCAGATGGTGCATTTTATAAACTTTCCCCATATCAAAGATATCTGCCAAAAAGGTTAGGCGGGTGGTGGGGATGAGCTGGAGGCCTGCCATGGAAAGCCCCAGGAAACCCAGCAGGACCGAAAAATCGCGCCAGAATGAGCGCAGATAGGGCAATTCAAATATCACAAAAACCAGCAACGGTAAAAAGATCAGGATCAGATAAATCAGAATGAAGAAAACCGCTTTGTGTTGTTTGGTCATTCAATGCCTTCTTTCATACTCTTTTCCACACTCAAGGACGGAGGGAAAGGTCACAATCTACCGCTACCACGTCCGAAAGGTCTTCGATCGAGTCAAACAGCAACTGCAGGACATATTTTCCGTTATGCACGTAGCCGGCAGGGTCTTTGAGACTGAACTGGAAATTAAAGGCGGTGCGCATCAACCGCGGTGAAAAACTGGAATATGCATTGGAAAATGCGGCTTCCTCTTCTGAAATGACACCGTCGCTGTTGCTATCTTTGAAAAGGTAGGGGTACTGGTCGAGCCAGCCGATGCTTTCTCCCAATACCTCGCTCGCATAGCGTTGCATGGCCTGATAGAGGATGGAACGTACCCCTTCGATCTCGTGGTACATCCCTTCCACCACCCCATCATTGTCATAATCAATACCGCTGAAAGTGATATTGCGGTAATCGCTGTAGCTGGTCACATTGGAATGGCAGGTGGAACAAAGATCGGCGCCTTCCTGGGTGGTATTGATGTGCAGACTGTGTGCGTCATGGCACTGGGTGCAGGTCTGCACGCCCACTGCATGTTCAAAACGGCCGACATATTCTTTTTGCGTATATTCATAGCCGGCGTTGCCTTCGCTGCCCAGCCAGGTGGCGGAAGCAAAGGCGTAGTGCGGGGTGATGAAACTGCCATCCGGGATGATCTCATCATCCGTGAACCCTAATGTGGCGTCCACGACCGCCGTGCCGGCATCCAGGCCGCTGTGGCAGGTGGCACACAGGGCATCATTGGGTTCCAATGCAACGCTGGCGCCGGAAGGGTAATTGACCGTACTCAACTGTTCGGCCTGCTCGTTATGGCAAACTTCGCAGGAAATGACCGATTCGATGGCTGCCGGTTCATCCACACTGAACGCTTCGCTGCCATCCTGACCGAGATAGTCGATGAAACCCTGGCCACTGTGGCATTTGGCACAATACTGCGGAACTTCGGCAGGTTCATCCTCATTCCAATGGGTGAAGGCCTCGGCTGCAATGTCGGCATGGGCGGACCCCCACCATTTTGTGCTGATCTGCTGCACTGGCTCGCTCTGGCTCTTGTGGGCATTGATGGAATAGATCCAACCCGTTAGAAGAAAGACTATGATGAGCAGGAAAATGAGAAAAGCATACTTTTTCATGCAGACCTCCTTGGTCGGTGTGTTCATCAGCCGGGAGAGACTGAAGCTCTCATATCCACTAAAGCATTGTAGCAAATTTTAATGGATTTTTTGCAATTATTCCAAAATCGACCGTATTTCTCGTGAGAAAAAGGCGATATCAGTGTAAACTTAATCATATCCATGGCGGTAGATGAGGTGGATTTATGATCACACTAAGGAAAATGGAACTGCAGGAGTTCAACGATTATATTAAAAATTCAGTGCCATCCTTTGCCAAAGAATTGGAAAAAACCGGAGAGTTCACAAAAGCGCAGGCCGAAGAAACTGCTCAACGGCAATTCAACGAAATCCTCCCCAACGGGATTCAGAGCGAAGGGCATTATTTTTTCAATGTTGTGGACGATGCAAAAGGAAAAACCGTCGGCATCGTTTGGGTGGCCATGAAAACGGAAAATGAGCAAATGAGCGCGTTCATCTATGATCTGGAAATTTACGAAGAGGAGCGTGGAAAGGGATATGCTTCCGCAGCCATGCGGCAGGTGGATGAATTCTCGCGCAGCGAGGGCGCCAGCGAGATCTGGCTGCATGTGTTTGCCAACAACAGCATTGCCTTCCACTTGTATGAAAATCTTGGATACCGTATTCGCAAGACGTTCTACGCAAAAGACGAAAAAACTGCCATGAGCTTTCGCATGGCGAAAAGTCTTCTGGATTAGTGCCTGAAAATTAAAGGTAAAGGAAAGGATCAACGATGGTAACACAGGAAAAAAAGAACGAGTTATTGAAACTGGCCGTGCAGGGGTCGAAAAATGCACATTGCCCTTATTCCCATTTTCGGGTGGGGGCAGCCGTGTTGGCGAGATCGGGCAAGGTGTACCTGGGCGGGAATATCGAGAATGTCTCGTACGGGGCTACCGTGTGTGCCGAACGGGTGGCGATCTGGAAAGCGGTATCGGAAGGGGAAAAGGAATTCGAAGCCATTGCGGTGGTGGGACCCGGGAAAAAAGAGGCCTACCCTTGTGCGCAGTGCCGGCAAGTCATGGTGGAGTTTGGGCTGGATTGGCTGGTGATCAGCGGCGACGAGGAAGGGAACTATATGGGAGAAAGAACGGTGGGCGAGCTGGTTCCTTTTGCGTTCGTACCTTCCGCACTGCTGGGGGAAAAGGATTAGCATCCGGGGTAAAGAATGAAGAGGACCTCTTTTAAGAGGTCCTCTTTTTATTTCTTCTCTTCCCGCACGAAGGGGGTTCCCAATGCGCTGGGCGTGCCGAAGCGGTGAGTGTTGCGTTCTGCCCAGGTGATGAACACCAGAACCAGAATGGTGACGATATATGGCAGCATATTCAGGAAGGAGGAGGGTAGGGTTGTTCCGGCGGCCTGCATGCGGAATTGGATGGCGTTGATGCCGCCGAATAACAGGGCGCCCAGCACGGCGCGCAGCGGATTCCAGGTCGAAAAGATGACCAACGCGATGGCGATCCAGCCGCGTCCGCCGGTGATATTATCTGCCCAACCCTGCAGATAACCAAGGGAAAGGTGAGCGCCGGCAATCGCCATAAGCACCGCCCCTGCAACCGTGTAGAGGAAGCGCATTTTTGTCACATCCATGCCCAGCGCGTCAATGGCCTGCGGATTTTCCCCAACTGCGCGCAGTTCCAATCCCTGTCTTGTTTTATAGATATAAAACCACATCAGGGGAATGAGCAGATACAGCGCATATACCAAAATATCCTGGTTGAACAGGGCTTCACCAATGTATGGAATTTCGCGCAAGTAGGGAATGGGAATGCGTTCAAAGGATGGACCCTGCAGCCCGACCATGGTCGAATTTCCGGGCCCCAGGCGCTGCCCCATGAAGCTGGCCAATCCGGTGCCGAAAATGGTCATTGCCAATCCGCTGACCACCTGTTCAGCGCGCATTGTGATGGTCAGGAATGCATGGATGACCCCCAGAATGATCCCTACCAGTACGGCTGTCAACAAACCGATCCAACCATTGTTGGAATGATACGCGGCAGCGAACGAAGCGGCTGCCCCGACCATCATGATCCCTTCCACCCCCAGGTTTTGAATGCCGGAACGTTCGGTCAGAATTGCCCCGAAGGTGGCATACAGCAAGGAAGTGCCTGCCCGGATGGTGATCACAAGGATGGAAATGACAAATGCTTCATTCATGAGCGTTTTCTCCTTGCTTTTTTGATCGGGTGCGGGTGATGGTGATTTTGTAAGTGTTGAAAATGGAACCGCCCAGCATGAAGAACAGGATCGCACCCTGCAAAATGCTGGCCACGGCTGCCGGTGTTTGCATGGCTATCTGCAGTTGATCACCGCCCACCAGCAGTGCGCCCATTAAAAACGCTACCACGAGAATTGCCCAGGGGTTGAGATTCGCCAGCCAGGCGATGATGATGGCGGTATATCCATAACCTACCGTCAATCCCATATATAAACGGTGGGCGATGCCCGATACTTCAGCCATGCCTGCGAGACCCGAGAGACCGCCGGAGATAAGCATGACCAGAATGATGTTTTTTGTGATATTGATGCCGGCGTAGCGGGCCGCTTTGGGGTTTTCACCGATCAAACGGATTTCATAGCCGCGTTTGGTGCGGCTGAGAAGAAACCACAGCAACACGGCTGCCGCAAGTGCAAAGAAAATGCCATAATGAACACGGCCGGTCAAGCGCGGCAGCCAGGCGGCCTGGACGAACTGTGCAGTGCCCGGAAAACCGAATCCTTTGGGATCCCTCCATGGTCCAAGATACAGATATTCCACCAGCAGTGTGGCAATATAGTTCATCATCAGGGTGGTCAGGATCTCGTTGACACCGATGCTCGATTTCAACCCAGCCGGGATCAATCCCCACACCGCACCTGCCAATCCACCTGCCAGGAACATGGCAGGCAAAAGCAGGGAGGAAGGAATGGCGTCTTTCAAGAATAATGCCACATAGGCGGCTGCGATACCGCCCATTGCCAGCTGGCCTTCCGCACCAATATTCCAAAAATGCATGTGGAAAGCGATCGAAACCCCCAAGCCGGTCAACATGAGCGGAATGGCTTTTACCAACGTTTCGGATAACGCATAGGTGCTGCCCAGCGACCCCTTGACCATTACGGAATACGCTTGGATGGGATTGATGTCGAAGAAAAGGAGAATAAGCGCGCTGAACAGGATGGCAAGGAAAAAGGAAAGGACGGGGATCAAAAAACCAGATAGCCGGTTACGGTCGGTACGTTTCTCAAATTGAATTCTCACGCGCTCTGTTCCACCTTTCCATGTTTTTCGATTGCTGAAAGCGGTTGGCCTGCCATCATCAATCCGATGGTTTCCAGGGGAGTGGTTTCCGGATCAACCGTTCCCATGATCTTCCCTTCGTACATCACGATCACACGGTCGGAAAGCTGATTGATCTCTTCCAAATCTTCGGAAATCAAAAGAATGGCTGATCCTTTTTCACGTTGTTCCAGCAGCGTGGAGCGTACAGATTCGGTAGCTCCCACATCCAACCCACGGCTGGGATAGACTGCGATCAGCATCCCTTGGCTGGCAGTGATCTCTCTTGCCAGGATCAGGCGTTGCTGGTTGCCTCCCGAGAGCAGGCGGGCAGGTGTATCGGAGGAAGGGGTTTTGATATTGAATGCATTGATAAGACGATCTACAAATTGAACGATGCTTTTCTTTTTTACCAATTGCCCCTGAACAATGGGTGGGTTGCGATATGCCTTCATCACCAGGTTGTCCGAGACAGGCAGATTGGATGCCAATCCCACGCCGATGCGATCACCCGGCACGTGGCTGATGCCGGCACTGATCACTTTGAATGGCGAAGAATTGGTGATATCCTGCCCGTTGGCCGATATTTTTCCCTGGTCGATATGGCGCAATCCGGCGATCGCCTCGGCCAACTCACGCTGTCCGTTTCCGGCAACGCCTGCCACCCCCAGGATTTCACCGGCACAAATCTGCAGGTTTACATCGACCAAAGCCGGCAAACCCTTATCGTTGGTGGCATGGACATGCTCCAACTGCAAGACCGGATTTCCGGCTTTACATTTTTTCTTTTCCAAATGGAAGAGAATATCGCGCCCCACCATCAGACGCGCCAGTTCTTTTTTCGTGGTCTCTTTGGTCAACAGATTGGAAACCACATGCCCTGCCCGCAGCACGGTTACGCGATCGGAAAAAGCGGTGACTTCATTGAGTTTGTGGGTGATCAGGATGACCGCTTTACCTTCATCGGCCATTTTGCGCAGAATCTTGGCCAGGTCTGTAGCTTCTTCGGGGGTCAACACTGCGGTGGGTTCGTCCAAGATCAAGGTTTCCGCGCCACGGTAAAGCAGGCGCATGATCTCAACACGCTGCTGTTCGCCAACCGACAATTGCCAGATGGAAGCATCAGGATCGACCAGCAAGTGATATTGACTGGAGAGTTCCAGAATTCGCTGTTTGACCTGATTGGCATGCAAATTCATCCCGCTTCTCTGCAAGCTCAGGATGATATTTTCAGTCACTGTCAGGCTTTCAACAAGCATGAAATGCTGATGGACCATTCCGATGCCATGCTCAATGGCATCTTTGGGGGAATGGAATTCCACTTCGCGCCCTTTGAGAAAGATTTGGCCGCCATCGGGTTTATAAAGGCCTGCCAGGATGTTCATCAAGGTGGTCTTGCCGGCGCCATTTTCTCCTAAAAGAGCCAGGATTTCGTGCGAATAGACATCCAGATCGATGCCGTCATTCGCCAGAATTCCTGGAAAATGCTTGCTGATCCCGCGCATCTGAACTGCCAGTTCTTTGCTTGTTTTCATGGTCTCATTCCAAAATAGATATGCTTTTGATTATAAAGAAGCCCCCAGTTGAAGGCGAGAACCATCCTCTGGGGGCTAAAACGGTCATGAACTTTATTCCGTCGGAATTGTTCCGACCACACCCTGCACAAACCAGTTCATGCTGAGTTGATCCGCGTCGCTGATGCATTCTCCTTCAGCGACCACCAGATCACCGGCCTGGTTGTAGATCGGCCCACAGAAGGCGTCGGTTGTACCGGCAATAAATTCTGCTTTCTTTGCCTCGACCAGTGCTTTTACATCATCGGGGACCAGCGGGCTGAAGTCAGCCAGTTTGACCACATCATCCGCCATGCCGCCCCAATAGGCGTGCGGTTCCCAAGTGCCATCCAGTACTGCCTGGACGGTTGAGATGTAATAAACGCCCCAGTTCCACATGGGACTGGTGAGCACGGTGTCGCCGACAAATTTGGCCATATCCGAGTCGTAGCCGATGCTCAATTTACCGGCTTCCTGAGCTGCTTTTTGTGGCTCGGTGGTATCCTGGTGTTGGGCAATGATGTCAGCGCCTTCGTCCAACAGGGCAACTGCCGCTTCGCGTTCCAGCACGGGATCATACCAGGTATTGGTCCAAACCACATGCACTTCGGCATCGGGGTTCACACTGCGAACACCCAGGGTGAATGAGTTGATGCCGCGAACGACTTCAGGGATGGGGAAGGCGGCTACATATCCGATAAAATTGGATTCGGTCATGCTGCCCGCCACAATGCCTGCTAGATAGCGCGGTTGCTCAATGCGGCCAAAATAATTTGCCATATTATCGGCGGTGAGATACCCGGAGCAGTGTTCAAAGATCACATCCGGATATTCGGCTGCCACGGCTGCAGTGGGATCCATGTAGCCATAACTGGTGGTAAAGACGATCTTGGCACCTGCTTCAACCACATCACGGATGGCTTTTTCCGCATCCGGTCCTTCCGGCACATCCGGAACTGCAACGGTTTCAATCTTATTGCCGAGCGCCTCTTCCAGCATCAGCCTGCCACGATCATGCTCATAGGTCCATCCCAGATCACCGGGTTGGCCGATGTAGATGAAAGCGACCTTGATCTTCTCTGCCGGTTCTTCAGCAACTTCTTCAGTGGTTGGTTCTTCAGCAGCGGGTTCTTCGACGGCCGCTTCCTCTGCTTTTCCGCATGCTCCCAGAAGAATCGCAACAATAAGCAGTGCAGACAACAATATCCATCTATTCTTGTGCATTTTTTTCTCCTCCTCGATATAAAAAATTGTTGACGATCTTACGGAAAACGAACAAAAAAGCTACTGCCCACCTCCTTTCATACCTGCTCACTATGTTTTCAATGAACATGTGAGAAAAACGAAGTTTAAATATTATATAATGGCAATTTTGCAAAAAATAGTCTTTTTTGCAGATTGTTTTGTCAATTTATAATGTTTGTTCCGATGAATGGGAAGGGAATACAGTAAAATAGAGACAGTTTTGTTCGGAGATGTGCGTCGATCAATCTTTTCTTTCAGAACAACACCCTTTCAAGGAATTTATTGATACGGAATTGAGAAGCGGAAATGCCCATTAAAGTCTATTTTGATTGTTATCCCTGTTTGATGCGGCAGGTGCTGGATGCGATCAAGTACCTGGAACTCGATGAAGAGACCTCAAGAGAAATATTGAACGAAACCATGCAGGATCTAATCAGGATGGAAGAGAATGTGAACTCTTCCGAACTGGCTGCTCAAATCCATCAGCATGTCATCCAAAAATCCGGTGGGGCGGATCCTTATCTGAATGTCAAGGAAATGAGCTTCCATAAAGCGACGGAGCAGTATGATTATGCACGGCAGTTGATCATCACAGCCCCTGATCCGTTGGAGATGGCGTTGAAGATCTGCACAGCCGGAAACGTCATTGATTTTGGACCTGCGGCTGATTTTGACCTCCGCGCAGCCGTGGAGCAGGTGTTGGAAACTCCCTTTTCGCATTTTGATTACAAAGAGTTTAGAAGTGCTCTGGGATACGCGGAGAGGATTCTATTCCTCGCCGATAATGCCGGAGAAACCTTGTTTGACAAATTGTTGATCGAGCAGATCAATAAGCCGCTGGTGTATGCGGTGAAAAGTGCACCCATCATGAACGATGCGTTGATGGAAGATGCATTGGCAACGGACTTTCCGGATTTTGTTACCGTCATGGAGAATGGGACTGCCATTCAAGGGACTGTGCTGGAACACTGCAGCGAGGAGTTTCGTTACAAGTTTGAGATGGCGGATATGATCATTGCCAAAGGGATGGCGAATTTTGAAACCCTGCCGGATGAGGGAGAACGGGCTTTCTTTTTATTGAAAATAAAATGTAAACCGATCGCTGCATTAAGCGGTATTCCTTACCGAAGTTATGTGGTGAAGCGGGGCGGATTGTTGAATCATTACTCCTAGGGCTTGAGGTGAGAAATGGATGCTTTTCTGAAGGAAATGGAAATCTGGCTTTTGGACATGGATGGTACGATCTATCTGGATGACCATCTGCTTGATGGAGCGCTGGATTTTGTCCATTTTCTCAGGCAAAAGGAAAAACAGTTCTTGTTCTTGACCAATAATTCATCCAAAAGCGCAGCGGCATATGTACAAAAATTACATGCCTTGGGATTGGATTTTGTTACCAAGGAAAACGTCTATACCTCCGGGCAGGCCACCATTCGATATGTTCAGCAGCACTTTGCTGATAAAAAGATATTTTTGATGGGAACTCCCGAGTTGGAAGAAGAGTTCGTTCAATCCGGGGTCTCCATTTCGGATGATGCCGATGTGGTGGTGCTGGCTTTTGATACCACGCTTACCTATAAGAAGTTATGGAAGGCCTGTGACAGGATCCGCCAGGGGCTGCCCTATGTTGCGACCCATCCCGATCTGAACTGCCCGATCGAAGATGGATTCATGCCTGATATTGGCTCCATGATCGCCTTTATTCAAGCATCCACGAACAGGGAACCGGATGTGATCATCGGGAAACCAAATTTTCCCATTGTACAAGCCATCAGCGAGAAATTTGGGCAGGATCTATCCAGGATTGTGATGGTGGGGGATCGCTTGTATACCGATATTGCTATGGGTAAAAATGGAATTCATACCGTCCTGGTGTTGAGCGGCGAAACCAAAATAGAAGACCTGCGAACCAGCACCTTTCAGCCGGATCTGGTGATCGGATCCGTCAAGGAATTGATCGAAGCGTTTTAAAACGATTTACAGACACAAAAATATTGCCAATGTGAAGAAATTCATGATAGACAAACGTGAAAAATACATGCTAGAATTAAGTGCTTGTCGAAGTAGTTCTAGAAAGAAAGAGAAGTCTTTTAATTTGGAACTTGCACAAGAATACTAAGAAAGGAGTTCCAAAACATGTCCGAGAAAGAACAGGGTACCGTGAAGTGGTTCAATGGCTCAAAAGGATATGGATTCATTGAACGTGATTCCGGTGAAGACGTTTTCGTACATTACACTTCTATTCAACAAGAAGGCTATCGTACCCTTACCGAAGGACAACGCGTTGAGTTCGTCGTAACCCAAGGCGAAAAAGGTCCGCAGGCGCAGGAAGTTGTAATCCTCTAAATTGTAAATAAAAATCGTCTAAAAAAGAAAAGAGCGGCAAAAAGACCGCTCTTTTTATTTTGAGCGGGCGATGGGGCTCGAACCCACAACCTTCTGCTTGGGAAGCAGACATTCTACCATTGAACTACGCCCGCAATAGTTGCATTATAACGAGGCGTGAAACGTGTGTCAATACAATGTATTGGAAATGCAACATACTGGAAAGATTGGGGAATCTACAATAAACATGCTAAATCAACAGTATAATTTTACATGACAATTGTTTTGCATTACATTTATAGAAAGAGACTTCATGCGAAGCCACACTTGTGGGGAATTGAATAAGTCGAATATTGGACAAACGGTCGTATTAGCTGGATGGGTGCATCGCCGGAGAGATCATGGAGGAATTGTCTTTGTTGATCTTCGAGACCGTTATGGAATCACGCAAATAAAATTTGGCATGAAAGGCAATACTGAATTTTTAGAGAATAAAGATGAACTAAGAAACGAATGGGTAATTAAGGTCGTAGGTGATGTTGTAAGCCGGCCCGAAAATATGGTTAATCTTAAATTGAAAACGGGGGAGATTGAAGTAGAAGCTAAAGAATTAGCAATACTGAACAAATCCAATGTCCTTCCTTTTGAAATCGATGGAGAAAAAACAGGATGCGTTAATGAAAACTTACGATTAAGATATCGTTTCCTTGATTTGCGACGGCCGGAAGCTCTTAAAATGTTGGAATTGAAAGATAAATATATCCAACACATCAGGAAATACTTTCAAGGGCTCAATTTTCTTGAAGTCCAGACTCCAATTTTAGCAAATTCTTCTCCTGAAGGGGCGAGAGATTTTCTTATCCCATCTCGCTTGCATCCAGGTAAGTTTTATGCGCTTCCACAAGCACCACAACAATTCAAGCAGCTCCTTATGGTAGGTGGTATAGATAAATATTTCCAAATTGCCCCATGCTTCCGGGATGAAGATCCACGAATGGATCGGCACTATGGTGAGTTCTATCAACTAGATATGGAAATGAGTTTTGTTTCTCAGGACGACATCTTTGCAGTAATGGAACCATTGATGGTTGAATTGACCGAAACCTTCTCGAACAAAAAGGTAGTTGGTTTAAGCAGTGACAAGAAGTTCGTGAAAATCCCTTGGCGCGAATCGATGACAAGGTTTGGCACAGACAAACCCGACTTGAGGTTTGAATTTGAAATGGAGATTAAAGGCATTACTGAACTGGTCGAAAGTTGCGGTTTTTCAGTCTTTGCTGATGCAATTAAAAACGGCGGAGTAGTTCATGCTCTTAAGGTTCATGGTGGTGGGAGTTTTTCCAGAAAGGAGATTGAGGATCTAAGTACAATAGCCAAAAGCAAAGGAGTTAATGGATTAGCACACATAATAATCAAAGAAAATGGCGATCTTCATTCTCCGATCTTGAAGTATTTAGGTGAAGAATTGGGTAAGTCAATTGTTGCTGCAGTTAACGGTGATAGCGGAGATATAGTTTTTTTCGCTGCTGGAAACTGGAATCCGGTATGTTCAAGTCTGGGGGCAGTAAGAAACGAGTGCGCTGAGAAATTGGGTTTGAAAGATAAAACAAAAGCTGCATGGTGCTGGATTGTTGATTTTCCCATGTATTCTTTTTCAGAAATTGAACCAAATAGGATTGACTTCGGCCATAACCCATTTTCGATGCCCCAAGGTGGGTTGAGATCGCTCTATGATTTGGCTCCATTGGACATATTGGCTTATCAGTTTGACTTGGTTTTAAATGGATTTGAAGTTTCTAGCGGAGCAATTCGCAACCATGATCCAGAAATTATGTACAAGGCCTTTGAGATCGCAGGGTATTCAAGGTCACAAGTAGATTCGAAATTTGGAGGGCTCATTCGAGCTTTTGAGTATGGTGCACCTCCACACGGGGGCAATGCACCTGGCATTGATAGAATTCTTATGGTTCTACAAGACCTTGAGTCAATACGTGATATTTACGCTTTCCCAAAAGATGGACAAGGTAGAGACCTCATGATGGATAGCCCATGTGAAGTAAGCCTAGAACAATTGGAAGAAGTTCATATTTCCATAAGCGAGCTTGACAACAAAAGCTGATTTTTTCGTTTCAAAAAGAATATGTGAGTCACCAGTAAAAAATACCACCATGATACTTTAAAGGTCAAGTGACTGGAAGTAATAAAATTGGTGGAAAATGGGGTAATCAGCGGCGGGTAGGCAGCAAAGACATTGGGACTATCACTTGGGTAAACAGGTATGTTATGCAAAAATACTCGCGTAGAGGTGCAATCGTCTTAATATATGGCAATCGTGGAAAGCCCTTGTCCCATTAGTTGGATGAAGGTTATGAATTTTCCTTTGCTGTAATTAATGTCAGAATGTAGTAAATTTTTTTATTCGATCTCCATGAAAGGATTATAATTATGATAATATAGATATAAATAGTAATAAAAAGGTGAATCGATGAAAACCTATGATGTTGTTGTGATCGGGGCCGGACCTTCCGGGCAATCCTGCGCAGTGCGGGTGGCGCAGCAGGGCGGTAGAGCTGCCATCATTGAACGGGATTATATTGGCGGGAT
This sequence comes from Pelolinea sp., assembly GCA_012797975.1. Taxonomy (GTDB): domain Bacteria; phylum Chloroflexota; class Anaerolineae; order Anaerolineales; family Anaerolineaceae; genus UBA4781. The sequence goes on from JAAZOD010000006.1 coordinate 20,844, forward strand.
CTGCACCAATTGGGGCTGCACTCCCAGCAAATCCATGATCGAATCAGCCAAAGTGGTACAGATGGTAAAAGAGAGCGAAAAATATGGCGTGGACGTTGACCTTTATTCTGTGAACTTTTCCAATGTAGCCAAACGCAGAAATCGCGTGGTAGAAACTGTGCGTGAAGAGATCACCGATCTGCTGAACCAGCATCATGTTGATATTTATTACGGGCAAGCAGAACCACAAGAAGACCGTTCCATCCTGATCCGGGAAGGAAAACTGGATGCGGACGGTGAAACCATGCATTTCACCGGGAAAACAGAGAGCATTCGAGCCAAGAATATTGTCTTTGCGACCGGATCGCAGCCGCTCGAACTTCCTTCATTTAGTAAAGATGATCCAAGCATTATCAGCAGCAATCGTTTGATCTCCATCAATGCCTTGCCGAAATCATTGACCATCATTGGCGGGGGTGTGATCGGTTTGGAATTTGCCACCATTTTCACTAATCTGGGCAGCCAAGTAACCATCGTTGAATTTCTGGAGCGGGTGGCAGCGGGGATGGATGTGGATATTTCCGCAACCATTACCGGCATTTTGGAAAAGAAAGGGGTTACCGTCTACACCAGCCATGAAGCACTATCGGTGGAGAAAGGAGCCATTACCATTCGTGATCGAAGAAGTGGAAAAGTGAAAACCATTCACTCTGACCTGGTGCTGGTTGCCATTGGCAGAAAACCGGTCATTCTTCAGGAATCGCTGGAGAACTTGAAGGTGGAGTATACGAAAAAAGGAATTATGGTCAATGAGTATATGCAGACCAATCAGCCTGACGTGTGGGCGATAGGCGATGCGACCGGTCAATCGATCTTGGCGCATGTGGGAATTCAACAAGGAATTATTTGCGGCGAGAATATCATGGCAGGCAAAAAAGCCCTGCGTAAAATGGATTATTCCGTCATTCCTGCGGTCATTTACTCCATCCCGGAAGTGGCTGTGGTGGGTGCAATTCCTGCAGAAGAAAAGGGTGTGCAAATTGTAAAGATCCCCTTCTCGGTCAATTTGCGGGCAACCATCGAAGATTATCCGGAAGGTTTCATCAAGCTTTGGATGTCGGAGGGAAGGTTGCTAGCGGTGCAAGCGATCGGTCATAATGTTTCTGAGATCATCCAGGAATTTGCGAATATGATCGCATTGAAGACACCCATCGAAGATGTGGCCGCTATCATTCATGCACATCCTTCCTATGCCGAAATTGCCCGATCGGCGTTCAACCATGCTCTGGGAAAGGCGGTTGATTTTACTTTGTAGCAAAAATTGCAACCATCTCGAGGACGATTGGGAAATAGTGGTATCATGTTATAATATTGCCCGATTTGTTGGTAGAGAATTTAACACCTTTTACCAAAGGAGTTTTGTTTGGTTGCAAATCCATTTAACTGGCTACTGGGCTTATTCTCTCTCGATCTGGGAATTGATTTGGGAACGGCCAATACACTGATTTATGTTCGAGGGAAGGGGATCATTGTTCATGAACCATCCTGGGTAGCCATCGAAAAACGAACACGACGACCTGTAGCAATTGGTACTCAAGCAAAAGAAATGGTGGGGCGTACCCCTGCTAATATTACAACCATCCGTCCTATTCGGGATGGTGTTATTTCGGAATTTGAAATCACCCAGGCCATGCTGGCTTATTTTATCGGGCGTGTCCATCAGCAAGCCATTGTGCCCATGCCACGCCCGCGTGTGGTCATTGGAATCCCGACCGGTGCTACGGAGGTTGAAAAACGGGCCGTTTTTGATGCCACTATGGCTGCCGGTGCACGTGAAGTTTATTTGATCGATGAACCGATCGCAGCAAGCATCGGTGCCGGATTGCCGTTGGCTGATGTTGCAGGCAGCATGATCGTGGATATCGGAGGCGGCACATCAGAAATTGCGATCAATTCCATGGGTGGCATCGTCGTTTCACGGTCGCTGCGCGTTGCCGGTGATGAAATGGACCAGGACATCATTGATTACATTCGCAATAAATACAGTCTGTTCGTTGGCGAAAGGATGGCTGAGCAGATTAAGTGGGAAATCGGCTCTGCATTTCCCTTTGAAACCGAAAAGACCATGCAGGTGAAAGGTCGCAATCTGATCACTGGACTTCCGGAATCGATCGAGGTTTCTTCCATTGAAATTCGTGATGCCTTGAGCAATTCAGTCCAAGTGATCATTGATACGATCAAGAATGCATTGGATGAAGTTCCTCCGGAAATTGGTTCCGACCTGCTGGATACGGGCATCTGCCTGGCCGGCGGTGGATCTTTGCTGAACGGAATGGTACAGCGGCTGTCAGAAGAGCTGAAGATGCATGTTTGGTTGGCAGAAGACCCCATGACCTGTGTCGCACGTGGCGCAGGGATCGTGCTTGAAGATCTGGATCGCTTCAAACATTTCCTCATCGACATTGATGGAAACAAGCAACGTATGTAACCCATTCTCCTGATATCATTGGTAAAACAAAACTGGTGAAAAATGCGTTTCAAAAATTCGCGTACCTTTCGAACCGCTGTTACTGCATTGGTCATTTTGGGTATCGTTCTGCTGGCTTTTAGCGGATTCTTGCGACCTGTGTTGGGAGTGATGATGGATCCTTTTGTAAAAGCACAGGGATGGATTTCCAATCAGTTCATGGCGGTGTATGATTTTTTCACCTTGCCACGGGAAGTAACTGATTTGATGGCGGAAAATGCTGAATTGAAAAACGAAGTTGCTCAATTACAAAGCCAGATCATTGAACTGCAGGAACAATTGAGTGAAGCGGACATCCTGTATGCGCTGCTGGATTTTGCGCGCGCCAAACCGGAAAATACCTATGTGGCTGCCTCAGTAATCGGAAGGGACCCTAATCCTTTTATGCATTATTTGATCATCGACCACGGTTCTGACGATGGCATTCGCTATGGGATGCCGGTGGTCACTCAGCAAGGATTGGTTGGAAAAGTGGATGCGGTAACGGCCAGTGCTGCCCGTGTTCAATTAATCAACGATCCGGACTCCAGTATCAATGTGCGCATGCAATCTCTCAATGAGGAGGCGCAGTTGGTCGGTTCTATCACCGGTGATCTGGAGTTGACCATGATCCCTTCGGATGTTGATCTGCAGCCGGGAGAAATTCTGTTAACCTCTGGTTTGGGCGGAAATTACCCTGCTGATGTTGTGGTTGGGCAGGTTGCAACCGTGCAAAAGAAAGAAAGCGATATTTTCCAGACTGCTCTGGTGCAATCTGCAATCGATTTCTCGACCCTGCGCGCAGTGCTGGTGATCACGAATTTCAATGCCATTGATATTGATCTCCTAACAGGCGATTGAGGATCGGCTGATGGATATTCTGCTCTCTTCCATTCTGGTACTGATTTTTACCTCCTTGCAACTGGGGGTGATCAGTCGTATCCCTTTGCAAAACGGAATGGCAGATATTGCGCTGTTGTTTGTGGTTATGTGGAGCTTGCATCCCCAGGCAAAGCGGTTTTATATTCCAACCCTGCTCGCGGGTGGTTTGATGACCTTCATCTCATCAGTGCCGGTCCCGGCAGTTTTGATCAGCTATGTTGTGGCAGCGGTACTGACCCGCTATTTGGTAAACCGTTTGTGGGAAATGCCGGTCTTTTCCATGCTGATCATAACCGTCGTGGCAACTTTTCTGCAGCATCTTCTCTATATTCTCATGATGCAGTTCCAGGGATCTTCCATCCCTTTTCTTGCAAGTTTGCAAGAAATCACCCTTCCCAGCATCTTTCTGAACATCATCTTTGCATTCCCTATGTATCTTCTGGTGCGTGATGCCCAAAAGCTGGTATATCAAGAAGTAGAAAATGAATAAGAGTAAAAATTTTTTTGGTGCAGGAAAAAATTGGCGAATCAAAGTGTTATATATTTTGATCCTGCTCATCTTCGGTTTTTACGGGTTTCGCTTATTTACGCTGCAGATCATCGATGGAGAGGAATATAAAGCTCAGGCAGATGAAAACCGTATCAGCAACATCAGTGTTCAAACAGAACGCGGTATTATTTACGATCGCAACGGCATCGTTCTTGCGAAGAATGCGGCTGCCTATAATGTCATGATCACACCGGCTGACCTGCCAGGCGATGAGGGTGCCACCCAGGAAATTTTCCGTCAGCTTTCAGAGGTTATCGGCATCCCTGTATCCCGTGGAGAATTGACCGATGAAGTGGTTACCACTTTTTCTCCTTGTAATACTGATTTGGGTATTGAACAGATCGTGGAAATTGCAGATACCAATGCTCCGTATACCCCAATGGAAATTAAGTGTGATGTAGATAAAGAAGTTGCCATGTTGGTAGAATCGAAATCCGAAGAGTGGCCAGGGGTGACAATCGAGGTGGAGCCGATCAGGGAATACCCAACCGGCGAACTGACCTCGGAGATCATTGGATTCCTTGGCCCTATTCCTGAGTCGATGGAGGAATATTACACAGAGCTTGGTTTTGTGGCCGGACGTGACAAAGTGGGCTACGCAGGTATCGAAGCGACCATGCAGGATACTCTGGCAGGAAAAAATGGCCTGCGGGTTGTGGAAGAAGACGTTGCTGGCAAAGTGATCCGCGACGTGGAGCCACCGGTGGAACCGGAAGCTGGATTGAATATCAAGCTTACCATCGACACAAGATTGCAGCAGGCAGCCAAAGCGGCATTGGTCGGCAATATTAAATGGTGGAACCGCTGGTTCAATGATGTGCGTTTTACCAATGGCGTGGTGATCGCTATGAACCCAAAGACTGGTGAGATCTTGGCGCTGGTTTCCTACCCGACCTACGAGAATAACCGTATGGCGCGTTACATTCCCGCTTATTATTATCAGCAGTTGAGTGCGGATCCAAACAGACCACTTTTTAATCACGCCATTTCGGCGGAACATCCCCCAGGGTCAGTGTACAAGATTGTTACAGCGATCGGTGCTTTGAACGAAGGCGTGGTCACTCCCTATCAGAGTCTTGTCACACCCTATTCCATTTTCATCACCGAGAAATATTCGCAGAATGATACCGGTTATCAGCGTGAATTCGTGGATTGGAAAGCGGGTGGGCACGGGCAGGCAAACTTCTTTAAAGGCCTGTCCCAATCGGTCGATGTTTATTTTTACAAGATCAGTGGTGGATATGGTGATGAAGTAAAAGAAGGGCTTGGCCCCTGGAGGATGAGCGAATATGCCAAAGCATTGGGGTACGGTGCGTTGACCGGAATTGAACTGCCTGGCGAGGCGGAAGGGCTGGTACCAAATCCAACCTGGAAGCGTATCAACCTTAGCGAAGCCTGGTCAACCGGTGACACCTATATTGCCGGCATGGGTCAGGGTTATGTGCTGGCAACCCCGTTGCAGATCCTGGTTTCCTATGCCATTGTTGCCAATGATGGCGTCTATATGAAGCCAACCCTCATTCGAGAGATCATCGATTCGGATGGAAATGTGGTGAAGGAGTTTACACCCACAAAGGTGTGGGATGTGACAAAAGATCCTTTGATCACAGTCTATGATGATAACGATCTGCCGACGGATGAAAAGAAGACCATTGAACCCTGGGTGATCGATATGACCCAGCAAGCATTGCGCATGACGGTGACCGAAGGCACGGCCATGACCATTTTTCAAGGGTTTGAAATTCCTACCTCCGGAAAAACCGGTACGGCCGAGTACTGCGATGATATTGCCCAGGGAAAAGGGTTATGCGATCGAGGTACCTGGCCTGCCCACGCCTGGTATGTTGGATATGGCCCCAGCGATGATCCAGAAATTGTGATCATTGCTTTTGTGTATAACGGCACGGAAGGTTCCAGTGTGGCAGCACCGATTGTGCGTGAAGTATTCGAAGCATATTTTGCATTGAAAGAAATTGATGAAGGAAAACAATAGCGTGATCGAAACTCCGAAAGTGAAGGTGCGAGAATTCAAGATCAAGGGAATCCGCGATGTATTAATGGTCTTCCTGGAAGATGGGGAATGGGAAGAAGAGTTAATGGATTTGTTAACCTACATCCGGGAAAGAAAGGAATTTTTCAATAGTGCAAAATTGGCAGTGGATGTTGGAGAAAGAAAGTTGAAAGCCACACAAATTGCCGATTTGCGCGATGGATTGGCAGAACAAGCTGTCAGTCTGGTGGCCATTTTCTCCGGTTCTGTGCAAACCAAGAATAATGCGCGCACTTTTGGATTGGAGACTGACCCTGAAAATATCCGCATTACCAGCGGCAAAAAAATGCAACTCCTGCCGGATGGTGGAGAAAATGCAATCATGTACAGCCATACGTTGCGATCGGGTGCGAAAGTGAATTATTCCGGAAGTGTGATGGTGGTGGGGGATGTGAACCCCGGAGCTGAGGTCATCGCAGAAGGAAGTGTGCTTGTTTGGGGCTGTATTCGCGGAAAAGTGGTGGCAGGTTCCAGCGGTGATGAACGGGCGGTGATCTGTGCACTCGAAATAAAGCCACTGCAATTGCGCATAGCCAACAATGAAGCAAAAAAAGGAGTGCAAATAAAGAACCCTGTTAAAATCAATTGCCAGGAAAAAGAACTAAACTTTACAGAATGGAAACAGTAATTTCACTTTCAAAGGAGAAGAATGGCAGCTCGCATCATTACAATTACATCCGGTAAAGGGGGGGTGGGAAAAACAACAGCAACCGCCAATATTGGCGTGGGATTGGCGGAAATGGGAAAGAAGGTCACCTGTATCGATAGCGATATTGGGCTGCGCAATTTGGATGTGGTTTTGGGATTGGAAAATCGCATTGTCTATGATCTGGTCGATGTCATTGAAGGGCACTGCCGAGTGAACCAGGCAATGATCAGGGATAAGCGTTTTGAAAACCTTTTTTTGATCCCGGCTGCCCAGACAAGAGAAAAAAACTCGGTAACACCTGCAGAAATGGTCAATTTATGTGAAAGCATTCGAGAAGAAATGGATTTCATTTTGATCGATTCACCTGCAGGCATCGAAGGTGGATTTAAAAATGCCATTGCGCCGGCAGATGAGGCGATTGTGGTCACCAACCCCGATGTTTCGGCTGTGCGCGATGCAGATCGCATCATTGGCTTGATCGAAGCGGCAGAGAAAGGTCCTGCTCGGCTCATTCTGAACCGCATTAACCCTGAAATGATCAAACGGGGTGACATGATGGAAGCAGGTGATGTGCTGGAACTGCTGGCGATCAAACTACTGGGGGTGGTACCGGACGATGAGCATGTGCTGATCAGCACTAACAAAGGTCAACCGGTTGTTCTAAATCAAAAATCTCGTGCAGGGCAGGCATTTCGAAATATCGCTGCCCGCATCACAGGTAGTGAAGTTCCATTTTTGGATATGAGCCAAAAAGATGATTTCATGACGAGATTATCGAAGGTATTTGGCAAGGAAGGGTAACCATGGCTGATTGGTTGAAGATATTGGGCAAAGAAGATAGCGCCGATACTGCCAAGGAACGCTTGAAACTGGTGTTGATCCATGATCGCACCAATCTCAATGCGCGTGTGTTGGATGAAATGAAGGATGAGCTGATCGAAGTAATTTCAAGGCATGTAGCCATTGACGCGGCGGAAGTGCAAATTACCATGAAACATGAAGGGCGCGAGCAACGCCTGATCTGTGATATACCGGTGCTGCCGAAATAGGACCTTATGCGACGGAACCTGTGGCGAAATTTTGATTTTTATTTGTTCGGGGCGGTCGTCTTTATGTGCATTTTTGGCATAATCATGATCCAATCAGCGATTGCAGGGAACGCAGAATTGCTTGATTCGCCTCGACGACAAGCGATTTTTGTTGCAGGTGGTATCGTACTGGTGATTATCATGGCAGCCATTGATTACCACTTATGGGCATCGCTTGCCAAATTCATCTATGCATTTGCCTTTGTGGCGTTGTTTGGGATCTTCGTATATGGGGAAGCGCGGTTTGGTTCAGCCCGCTGGATCGATACTGGTCTGATATTGATTCAGCCCTCGGAGATTGTTAAAATCCTGATGATCATGGTTCTGGCTGAACATTTCGATCGTACCAAAGATGAAAAGCGCGACTTTCGATGGATCGGGAGAAGTTTCATACTGACTTTGGGAGTGGTCGTTTGGATTCTGCTGCAGCCGAACCTCTCAACCTCCATTGTGATTTTCGTGATCTGGTTTGCCATGTTGTGGGTATCAGGACTGCCTGCAAAGTACCTGGCGATACTGGGGGTGGTCGCCCTGTTGCTTATTGCTGTAATGTTCCCATTTTTGGAAGATTATCAGCAAGCTCGTATTTTGAACTTCATTTTTCCAAATCCTGAAGCAAGTTATGGCGAGGAATACAATATCCAGCAGTCAAAAATTGCCATTGGTTCCGGGGGCTGGTTCGGAGAAGGATACGCGCAGGGCACTCAGGTGCAGTTGCGTTTCATGAAAGTAAGGCACACCGATTTCATTTTCTCGGTGGTGGGGGAAGAATTTGGTTTTGTGGGGACGATGGCGGTTATCGGCTTGATGGCTTTCATTATTTTGCGCTGTTTGCGCATTGCCCAAACTGCTTCCGATAATTATGGCTCTCTGCTGGCGTTCGGATATGCCGCCATGCTTTTTTTCCAAACCGCAGTCAACATAGGTGTGAATCTGAACCTGGTGCCCGTATCAGGGTTGCCGTTCCCGTTCCTTAGCTATGGAGGAAGTTCATTGATTTCCACTATAATGGGGATAGGTTTGGTAGAATCGGTAGCGCTGAGAAAAAAGACTATTCAATAGAGGAATGCTATGACAGAAGAATTGAAGCCGGTCCGTGTACGTTTTGCACCATCTCCCACTGGGCATTTACATCTGGGGAGTGCGCGCACGGCGCTTTATGATTATCTCATTGCACGCAAGACGGGCGGTCAATTCATTTTGCGTATCGAGGATACGGATCGTAAACGGCTGGTGGAAGGCGCAGAAGAAGAACTGATGGGCAACTTGCGCTGGTTGGGAATGGAGTGGGATGAAGGTCCTGACGTTGGCGGTCCTTATGGACCGTACCGCCAATCGGAGCGCAAAGAGATCTATCAGGAATATGGTGAAAAACTGGTGGAATCGGGTTTTGCATATTATTGCTTTTGTACACCTGAACGGCTGGCAAAGGTGCGTGAAGAAAAGCAGCGAAGAAAAGAGCCGCCGCACTACGATCGCACCTGTCGAAACATTCCCATTGAAGAAGCCCGCAAGCGTATTGCGGCTGGCGAATCGCACGTATTGCGGTTCAAAACACCCTTGGAAGGCACTACCGTGGTGAAAGACCTGCTGCGCGGAGATATTGCCTTTGAAAACAAAACACTGGATGATTATATTCTGATTAAATCCGATGGCTGGGCTCTGTATCACTTGGCAGCCGCAGTGGATGACCATTTGATGAAGATCACCCATGTGGTACGCAGCTCTGAATGGCTGCCAACCTCACCGATCCATAGCTTGATCCATAAGGCGTTTGGCTGGGATGAACCGGTGTGGGTACACCTCTCCGTTCTGCTGAAACCCAGCGGCAAGGGCAAGATGAGCAAACGCGAAGCAGTGGAACTGAGCGGGGAAGGATATTCGATTTTCATAAAGGACATGCAGGGACTGGGATATCTACCGGAGGCGGTGGTCAATTGGGTGGCTTTGATGGGATGGAGCTATGACGACCATACCGAGTTCTTTAGCATGCAGGACCTGATCGAAAAATTCTCACTGGAAAAATTGAATCCCGCGCCGGCGGCCACGAATTTCTCCAAATTTGATTATTTCAATAAACTGCACATTAAAGCACTCAGCGATGCGGAACTGGCAAAACGATTGCTGCCTTATTATGAGACTGCAGGTATCTATCCTGACATTGCTCTGCTGGAGAGAATTGCCCCCATCGTGAAAGAGCGCATCATTACATTGGATGATGCGGTGGAAATGACACGCTTTTTCTTCACCGATACGGTTACCTATACCAAGGAACGGATGCTGTTGGAAGGATGCAGCGGCCAGGAAACCATGTCCATCGGTAAGCGAATTCTGGAAGCATTGGAAACTCAACAACAATGGCAAGCAGCGAGTTTGGAACCGCTGGTACGCGAATTGATGGATGAAGAAGGTAAAGAACCGAAACAGTTCTTGGGTTTCTTGCGCGAAGCGATCAGCGGACAGCGCATAAGCCCACCGCTCTTCGAATCCATGCAGATTCTGGGCAAACAAGCAGTCATTCGGCGATTGGAGGACGCTCTGGATTTTATAGGAAAGAATTTTTCCTGAAATTTCAAAAATACAGGGATTGGTGGTAAAATAATCCGCGCGAGCAATTGGGGGCTCGTCTAATGGCAGGACAGCAGACTCTGGATCTGTTTGTAGAGGTTCGAATCCTTTGCCCCCAGCAAAAAAGACCTTCTCATTTGGAGAAGGTCTTTTCTTTATTGTGCATTGTGATGTCTTGGTATGTTTTATTGGACCACTTCGTATGCGTAGGTTCCAAATTCCACATTATCGATATACAGCTTGAAGCTGTAGCCGCTGTCGACAGGCCATGAGGTGGAGGGGGTGAGATTAAAACCGATGTAGGTGTTTTCGCCGATCGATACGATCACGCCTTCATTCACAGAAGAAAGATCAACGGAAGCTTCGCTGATGTATTGGTCGCCATAATAGAATTTTCCGGTGATGATCCCGGTCTCGGGTCGCCCTTTCACTTCTACGGAAACGTAAATTATATCCGTGGGGCCAAATTGGGTGGTAGGATCGACCGGTTGGTAATTTTCGTCGAGATTTTTGGCCAATGTCACATTTTCAACCGTGATCCCTTCCTCTTTTTTCCCACCGCAAGCAGCCAGCAGGATAATGGAAAGAATTGTACACACTAATAGAATAGTTCTTCGTGCTTTCATCGATACCTCTCTTTGTATTTTGTATTAAAGTCCCAAGATTCTTTTTAATGCAGTTTTTTGTTCGGGTGTCAGCGCATCAATCTCATCAATGGCCGGACCTTTGTAAAGGCCACCGCGGTTATCTGTGAGATGACCCCACCCAGCAGCTCTCAACAATGGCCAAGGACCGCCAGGCAGTTTGAGCTCATCGGCCACTTTATAAGCTGCATTGATGATATCTTGATTGGTTTTCTTGGCGATGGCTTCTTTTTGTGCTGCCAGAAGACTGTTCTTCTTTTGATCTGCGAGCTGTTGCTGGAATTCAGCTTTTCTCTTTGAAACATCAGGGCTGGCCGTTTGTGCGCCTGCTTTTGCTTGGCCCGCAGCTTTGGCTTTGGTGCCGGTGCTGGTTTTGCCAGAAACGGTGGTCTTTTTCGAATCTGTTTCCGGTGTTTTTTTGGACAGCTTATCCAACAGATCTTGAACTGGGTTTCCCATTTCATCTCCTTTTTTAAATTAAGATTTCTTTCATTATAGCAGGTAGAATAATTGATAAAAGCGTTGAATATTAAAAAATTGAGTAGGAAAAGATAGGAACGAAACCCTTTCCCAAATGTGTGATTATAATAAGTATGCTCTTAGGAAATAATGGAAAATTCATCCTGTGAAGATGTGGAGTGAATATGGAAATCGGGTATATCGGAATCACTTTTTTTGTCTTGCTGCTGGTTTTTGCTTTCTACCTTGTTTTTAAGAAGAAAGCAAGAGATCAGAAGGAATTTTCCAACCTGGGATTGTTGGGAATTGCCCTGGTGGTTGTCAGCATGTTTTTCAATGAAATCAGTCAACCCATCGGTTATGTGATCATGGGAAGCGGTGTTATTGTAGCGGTTATCGGTGCGTTTAAAGAGAAGAAAGAGGAGTAAAAGTCCTCTTTCTTCCAGGAATAAACCTAAATTTGAAGCCCTGCAAATTTCTGCAAGTACGCATCTCTTTCGATTTTTAATTGTTCTGCAATTTGTTTGTATTCTTCTTGGCGCCCCTGGTTGTTATACAGTTCATACGGATTTAAAAGATCAGGATCATCGAAACCTGGCAGAATCGCAGCGATCTGATAATGGAAAAAGGGGTCTTCCTTCCAATGGATCGAGTGATTGAGAATGGCTTCGATGATAGTGGAGCTGTGTTTGATCTTTACCTTCTTTGAATGGGCATCTGTTTCCCCACCACCTACACGTCCTGTGTTTAGCAAATATACTTCCAGATCGGGAATGGTGCGGATGAGTTCATGAAAGCGATTGGCTTGCAGGGCATCGTTCATGGTGAAAAAAGGATTGGTGCCGGGAACGCGCAGTGATTTTCCAGCTTCCGCTTTCCCGCCCGCAGAAGTGCCGGTGGTTTCGCCCAGCATGAAATACTGCGATGCCTGCTGTGCATCCAGCCGCACAACGGCTGGGATGATGCTGAAATTGCGGTTCAGCAGGAAAATATATTTCACCGGGGGCAAATTGGATGGATCACGGTGGGGAATGGCATCCAGTTGAAAGGTTCCCCGTCCATTGGTGGTACGGCTGCCGTCGAAAAAGTCGATGCTGCCATCCTCATGCACCATCACGTTTTCCAGCCATGATTCTTGCTGGGTCAATGCTTTATAAATGATTGGCTCATCGTCCGCATCCAAACCGATGGTTTTGGCAAAGCAGCCATTTTCTGTGGCGTAGACTGTTCCACCGGGGAAAAGCGCGCAAAAATCATCCTGAACTGGCAGACTACCCAACTGCTGGCGGAAGGTGGTGGTTGTTTTACCGGTTCCGGAAAGCCCAATGATCAAAGCAAGTTCGTCACGGCTTGTAATTTCTGGATACACTTTACAACCAGCATGCAGTGCCAGCCCGCCTTGCTGATAAACCCAGTGATTCCACATGCGCAAACCACCCTTTTTGGATTCCCCGAAATAATCAGACCCGAAGACACGGGTAGTCCAATGTTCCAGATCCACTGCGATCAAACGTCGGTTGGGGTATCCTTCAACATACAGGTTGGGTGTGATGATAATGGTGAATTTTGCTTGAAAATGATCATCAGGAGGGAAATATAGCTGTTGCTGCATGGCTGCAATATTGGCATGTGTGCGTTCCACCATCATCCTGCAACCCACTCTGAAGTCAGGATCTGGACCAATATACCCTTCAACCAGGACCATATCCTGTGTGGCTATATAGCGATCTTGATAGGCAGCAATTTTTTCGTATACGCTTCTGGAGATGGCAGGTTTCCCTTGCGGTTCTTCACAAACGAAAAAAGTGGATTCACTGGAACGGGCTGTAACCTGTGTTTGGATGGCATAATTACCCTTTTTTGTTCTTTGTGCGTTGGGATTCCTTTCCATCATGAGTCGGAAGTCAGATTGGGTTGGATTTACCTGGCAAGAAAGTGTTTTTGGATAAGAATTCATTTCTATCCTTGTTTTTTCGATTTTCCTCTGTGAAATCTGGTGTAAAAGGATTTTATGATACAATGCTGAAAGAGTGCATCTTCGAGTCTCTTAATCTACGACGATGAATGTTATGGTTTTGAGACCGTTAGGGTGTATGTGGAAACACATATGCCTCCCATGCTGGAAAGGAGATGACAGGGATAATTTTCTGAAGATATCCTGATCAGTAAACGCCTTTCCAGGGCGTTTTTTTTATGGAGAGGAACATGAAAAAGGGTTATTATTTCACCACCAAAGACTTACTCTTCATCGCAGGTTTTTCGGCAATCGGGGGATTAGCAAGCACCTATCTTAATATGCTGGGCGATTTCTTTCAATCTTTGCTGGGTTTTGCGGGAACGACCCAATGGGCGGCCGGGATCCATATCTTGTGGATATTGCTGGCGGTTGGTATCGTCAATAAACCCGGCACCGCGGTGCTTCTGGGGATTATAAAGGGGATCGTTGAATTATTGAGCGGAAACACCCATGGGGTTCTGGTTTTAATCGTGGATGTGGTGGCAGGCCTGATCGTGGAACTGGTGTTTTTGCTCCCGGTTCTCAGTAGATCTGTGAAAAATATCTTGGCCGGCGGGCTGGCGGCCATGTCGAATGTTTTTGTGTTCCAGATCTTCGCTTCTGTGCCCGCAGATAGTCTGGCGTTTTGGAGTATGCTGGCCGTGGCGGGCATCGCGTTGCTTTCCGGTGTTATCTTTGGCGGGTTGTTGAGCCAGGTGATTTTAAAGAATTTGGCAAAAACAGGGGTCATTTCACCGGAACTTGAGAAAAGCAAAACAAAGTGGGCAAAAACCGGTTTTGTATTGCTGGGCATTTTAATCTGCGCGGTAGCCGCTTTTGTTTACGTGCAAACTTCCAAAGGGGAGGGAGCGGTAACCATTTCAGGGAATGTAGCTGCGGAACAGAGCTTTGTCGTAGCAGATACCTCCATTACCCCCATCACCGTGGAATCCAGCTTGCAAGGGAAAACGGGAACCTATACTGGTTACCCCCTCCGGCAGATCATTGTCAATGCGCAACCGGGAGAAGGCGCTGATCTTGTTCTGGTCACTGCCACCGATGGGTATAGCTACTTCATCACCATGGATGAAGTGAATTCCAATCCCAATCTTATCCTGGTAGTTAGCGGAGAGGGATCGGATGCCATATACAGCGTAGTGGGGGCGGAGAACAGCAAGGCCTGGGTCAGAGGGGTCGCGGAGGTGACGGTCATTCAAAGTATTCCGATCCCGATCTATTCTGGAGATCATCCAGTTGCGGAGTTCCATGCCCAGGACTGGCAATTTGAAATGGACAGCGTGCATTTTTCGCTGGAGGAAGGATCAAAAAAGTTACAGGGAGTGGCTGTTAACAAAGTCCTTGCCAGCATTGATAACGCTGCACCTTATACGACAATACAATTTCTGAGCGCCGATGGTAGTTTCGATTGTGATCTGGCCAGCGTTCAAGCGGACGATTCCATTCGGATCTTTGTCAACATCGACGGATATCAAATGAAATATCTGGTAGGAACAATCCAAGGAGAAGTTTTTCTGATGGATGTGGAGCGGATTGATTTGAAGTGAAGAAGATGGATATAGAAATTTCTCATCTATCCTATCGATTTCGAGAAAACGAGAAGCTGGTTCTGAATGATATTAATCTACACATTTCCAGCGGGGAATGGCTTTTATTGAGCGGTTGTTCGGGCAGTGGAAAAACCACTCTAGCGTATGCCATTGCCGGAATTCTTTATCATCAAAAAATAGGTGAATACCAAGGTCATGTGCGGTTTGGAAAGCAATGTGTTGAAGACATCCCTTTATACTGCGTTTCGGATGAAGTAGGACTGGTGCAACAAAATGCGGACGATCAATTCTGTACGTTGAATGTTGTTGAGGAAATTGCATTTGGATTGGAGAATCGTTGCATCCCTGAAGGTGAAATCAAAGAACGGATTGCGGATTCATTAAAGATCACCGGCACGGAGGCGCTGCATCAGCGCCCGCTCTTTGAACTTTCCGGGGGGGAAAAACAGAAAATTGCCATTGCCTCCATTCTGGCACTGCAGCCCTCTATTTTGATTCTGGACGAACCGACATCCAATCTTGATTTGGAATCGACCCGCGCCATCTTTCAGTTGTTGCTGAAATTAAAAGAAACCCGGCAGCTTACAGTGATCATCATTGAACACAGGGTGGCTTTTTTCAAAAAACTTTTTCAACGTTGTATCCATCTTGAATCTGGAAAGATCGTTTATGACGGTACAATCGAAAAATCGCCCTATTTTTCAGCACATTTTGGACTTGGCTCAATGCTTCAAAGAACAGAGGTAAACAATAGTGGTCCAATTCTCTCTTTGCATGATTGGGCGTATGAGAACGGGGACGGCTTCCGATTGGAAGTTGAGGACCTGACTATCAATCAGGGGGAGATCATCGCACTGATGGGTGCCAATGGCTCCGGCAAAACAACCTTGTTGAAGACCATCCCTGGCTTGATAAAAGCAGGGCATGGATGGCTTGTTTTCAAAGGAAAAGAGCAGCCAAAAATTACCCCCCCTGAGGTTGGATTGGTGTTCCAAAATGCGGATGAACAACTTTTCATGAATACGGTTCAAGAAGAAATTCATTACGGATTGAAGAATTTTAATTTGGACGATGCGATTCATGAAAAGAAAGCGTCTGATTTGCTTGATCTTTTTGGCTTGAACGAGAAACTGGCGAACAATCCTCACCAGCTCAGTTATGGGGAGAAGAAACGGCTTAATCTTATTACTACCCTTGTTTTTTCTCCCTCCATTCTGCTTTTGGATGAAATTTTCATTGGGCAGGATGCCTATCAGGTGAATTACATCATTGAAAAATTGATCTATCTGCGGAACGATGGCACATCCATTATTGTGGCTATCCATGACCCGGCATTACTGAAAAGAATGGCTGATCGCATTCTCTTTTTAGAGGATGGCAAAATGCGATTTAACCTTCCTTTGCAACAGGCGGTCATTTGGTGGCAGGTGAATGGGTACAGGGATTATCTGCCGGAGATGGGGTTATGAGAAAGATCGCTTATTTCCCGGCTGACACAATGATGCACACCCTGCACCCATTCACAAAGTTTTTCTTTCTTTTGAGCATCAGCGTTCTGGTTTTTTTTATAGAGTCTCCCTATTTAATGCTGTTCTTTTTCGGCCTCTTGTTTGGTGCATTTTTATCTATCTGTAGAAATCCTTTTCGGTACTTTGGCATGCGCACGACCTTTCTCACTGCTCTTGCCATTGCGGTAATTCAATGCCTTTTTTCGAAACAGGGAAAGGAAATAACGAATCTGTTCGGATTGTCGATTACCGCTATCGGTCTGCAACGCGCGATTCTGATCTCCCTGCGGTTTCTGATCATTATTCTGGGCAGTTATTTGTTCATCTTGACAACCTCGCCTTCCGATTTTACGTTTGCTTTCATGCAGCTGGGGGTGCCGTATCGCTATGCGTTCATGATCGTCACTGCTATGCGGCTGGTTCCGATTTTCTCGATTGAAGGGGAGCGCATCAATTTTGCTCAGCGGTTGCGTGGAGCGCAATATGATGTTCGCAAACCACGCGAGTTATTTTTTCACATGAGCGCTTTTCTTGGCGCAATTTTATATTCCTTGGTGGATCGGGTGAACAAATTGGCGGTTTCAATGGAGGGGAGAAGTTTCGGAAGATATTCGATACGGACTTATCAAAAGCGTCTTTCTTTTACATTTCGAGATGGAATACTTTTAGGTTCATTAGGGTTAGCAATTCTTTTATTTTCTTATCTGAATTGGAGAGGAATTCTATGAAGTCAGCGAAAACAAGAAAAATAATCAGGATTGTCGCCATCATTGTTGCAGTGATGGCCTTGGTTGCGCTTATTTTTTATCTTTCTCTGAAACAGCTTCCTGTTCGGGTATTGACCGAATATTCCTTTGATACATTGTGGGAAGAAGGTACAACCATGCATGATTGTGCGGAATGTCATGACACAAAGGAAGAGTTTCATACCTGCAGCACCTGCCATGATGAGCATGGTTCCGTGGAACTACCAAACTTGTCTTTTTACAATATGATCGAACTGACGGGGGATGTGAAAGAAGTGACCTTCATCCCTTGGAATCACTTTTTCAACAGCTATTCCGCTCTTCCGAATACGTTCATCACCGTGGATGAATTCATGACCAAATGGGAGATCTCGGATTATGAAAGCATCACCCTCTACACACGCGATGGGGAATTTGTCACCATCAACAAGAGTGACATCACAACTAATGCCATGTTCTTGCCATATGAAGATGGGATCCGCTTTGCATCCGATGACTTGCACGAGTCGACTTGGGCAAAAGGGATCGCAAAGATCATTATCGTGGGAAAGGAAAAACCACTGCAAATTGGGGATGAATCGACATCCATCGGAAGATTATTGTTGGGGAAGACAACTTCCATCTCAATTGAAGAAGCGAAGGTGATGTTCCGCAATGAGGAAGATGGAGTGACCCGTGAAGCATTTACTTCGGGCAGGGTGGAAGGAGTTGCCATGGATGACCTGCTTGATTTGGATCGGTATCAGGATATCGCTTTTACCTTGCAGAATGGAGAGAAGGTGGTATTGCCAGTTGATACGGTACGCGAGGCAGTGCTGACCAAACAAAATGCTTCCGTGGTTCTGGTAATTCCGGATCAGGGGCGCAGCGACTGGGTGTTCGATATTGTACGTGTGGAAGGGAATTGATCATGAAACGTTTTTTCAATGTGGTTCTTTTCATTGGAATCATACTGGGATTAAGCGCGTGCTCGCAAGCCAGTCAGGATCTGGTCTTTTCCATCGATGGGCAGGAGAACGTTGTGACAAAACAGACCTTCCAAGAAATTGAGAAACAGGTCAATGTGGATGAAGAAAAAGATTACGATCTTTCACTGGAATATCTATTTTATAAATATGGTGTAAAAGCGGTGGATGAGATCAACATTGTTCAAGGGGATACCACGACAACATTTCCATGGAGTGAAGTTGCTGACGCGGCTTATTGGCGTAATGTAAGAGAAGTAGAAATAAATGGGAAGGAATATCTTGCCGATAAGATCCTGATAAGCTGTAGTGAACTTGAAATGCCTGTTGCCTATTCCGTTACAGACATTGCGCCTATATCGGCGGCGGCACTGGGAATACCTTTTGGAAATGAACCGTTGCCAGATCTCCCGTACAGTTCGGCAGGCCATGTGGTATGGTTTTTTCTGGACGGGTTTGGGTATGAGGGATTCCAATATGCAAAGCAAGCGGGGTTAATTCCCAATCTCTCGACGATTGGCCAATTCTATCCATCCTATACGGTCTATCCGTCAAAAACAAGTGTGGTGACGGCTGCATTGCTTTCTGGGCTTGATTCTCAGCAAAACGGTGTATGGGCGAGCGGCATTCGCAATCTCACAGTTCCCAGCATCATCGAAACATTGGTTGATGCAGGGAAAAAGGTGACGGTCATTGAAGGAAGCAGTACCCCTTTCAATTATCCCGATGCGGAGATCATCCTTTCTGGAGATCGGAATGGGGATGGTTCGACCGATGACAACGTTGCCGCTAATGCCCAGGAATTTATTGCCATGGGAATACCGGACCTGCTCATGATCCATTTTCATGGCGTTGATGATGTGGGGCATACCTATGGGCCGTATACGCCGGAATGGAGAGCGAAGGTTGCAGAAGTGGATGCGATGGTGGCGGAACTTATTATGAAATTGCCTGAAAACACATTGATTTTTATCTTCCCGGATCATGGCATGCATGCAATTAACGAAGATTCCGAATTGGGAAATCATGGGAATCTTCTTTTGGAGGATATGGCAACCTATATCATCCTGTTTCAAAAATAGGTAGTTCGAAAGCCAAAATTGAAAGGAGAAAATATGACAAAGAAAAATACTGCACTTCTTACCGTTGTATTCTTGATGGCTTTCTTGGTTGGTTGTGGTCCCAAAGCCCCAGACGTGGATTGGACGTTGAAGATTTCTGGGGATGTAACGACCCCGTTGGATTTATCCTTTGCAGATCTGGCAGCGATGGATCAGATCGAACTGAATGATATTCTGATGGAAAAATCAACCGGGGAGGATGTGGTCACCTCGTGGTCGGGTGTTTCATTGGATGCAATCCTTACCAAAGCCGGCGCACCTGCTGACTTCATCTCGATCACCGCGATTGCTTCTGATGGCTATTCCATTGAGATTACCAAAGAAGAATTGACGGGTGGCATAATCGCCTTAAAAGACAGTGGTGAGTGGATCGTGGAAGTCTCCCCTGATAAGGGGCCCATCCGCTTGGTTACCCCATCGACACCTGCCAATCGCTGGGTTTATTCCATCACAGAAATTCAGGTCAATCAATAAGCAAGAATTTAACAATCGGCTTTCAGAACGAAGAACGAACGGGATGTGATGTTCATCCCGTTCGTTTATTAACCAGGTCGAAACCGGAACGCCTCCATGATATTGGGAAGCGATTCGATGCGTGTTAATACGCGGCTGAGCTGGCTGATATCCGTGATATCCAGCGTAAGATTGATAACCGCTAGATTATTGGAAAGGTTGATCTTGATATCTCTCAAGTTGATATTCTCATTGCTGATGATCGTGGAAATATCATTCATCAGACCCTGGCGATCATAGGCTTTAATTTGGATGTCAACGGGGAATGTGCGGTGGGCTTCTCCCCAATTCACTTTAATGATCCGTTCATGGTCTTTGACCGAAAGCATATTGGGGCAATCCTGCCGGTGGATGGTCACACCGCGTCCGCGGGTGATATAACCGACGATCGCGTCTCCCGGTGCTGGGCTGCAACAGCGGGCAAAATGGGTTAGGATGCCTTTCAATCCCAGCACGCTGACCGTGTCAGATGCTTCATTTTCTGTGACCGGGGCGTGGATCTTGAAGAGCGGGTCTTCGGTACCCTTTTCAACATCATCCAGTTTGCTGACAAGTTTGCGGATGGAGAGGTCCCCGGTGCCCAGAGAAATGTACAATTCTTCTTCGTTTTTGAGATCCAGAGAATGCGCTAAATTTTCTACATTCACGTTCTCCAGCCCGAGTCGATGAAATTCCTTATCCAGGATATTGCGGCCTTGATTAAGGTTTTGTTCTTCATCCTGTTTCTTGAACCACTGTCTGATCTTGGAACGGGCACGCTGGGTTTTTACCAATCCCAGGTTGATGTTCAACCAGTCTCTGGAAGGACCGCCATGTTTAGCAGTCAGGATTTCCAACTGGTCACCTGTTTGCAAGTGGTAGTCAAGGGAAACCAGTTTTCCATTGACTTTTGCACCTCTGCAACGGTTCCCAATTTCGGTATGGACGTGGTAAGCAAAATCAATGGGCGTAGAACCGCGCGGAAGGTCAATGATGTCGCCGCGGGGAGTAAAGACATAAACACGGTCTTCAAAAACATCACTTTTCATCCCATCCACGAATTCTTGCGCATCGTCCACGTCCTGCTTCCAGTCCATCAGCTTGCGCAGCCAGTTGATGCGCTGTTGATAGGTATCTGTGAAGGGTTTTTTCTCTTTATAGATCCAGTGGGCGGCAATACCGAATTCAGCATTCTCGTTCATTTCCGGAGTGCGGATCTGCACTTCGAGGGTTTTTCCATCTGAATAGAGCACTGCGGTATGCAGAGAACGATAAAAATTATCTTTTGGAGCTGCAATGTAATCATCGAATTCGTTGGGAATGGGACGCCAGTGGGTATGGATCAATCCAAGTGCTGCATAACAGGATGGAATATCTGGCACGATCAGGCGCACGCCGCGCAGGTCGCGTACCATTTCAAATGGCATACCCTTATCGGTCATTTTTCGATAAATGGAGTAGATATGTTTGGGTCTGCCGGTGATCTCCGCCTCGATCTTCCCCTTCTTCATGACGGAATCCAGGTCCTTAATGATGAGCGCGATTTCTTCTTCGCGGTCCTTTCGGCGATCGGAAAGTTTTTGGGCGATTTCCTTATAAATATCCGGTTTCAAATACCGCAACGAAAGGTCTTCCAGTTCCCACTTGAGCTGCCAGATACCTATGCGGTTGGCAAGCGGTGCAAAAATATCCAAGGTTTCTTTAGCAATGCTGTAGCGTTTCTTTTCAGGCATGTGGCTCAGGGTGCGCATATTGTGCAGCCGGTCAGCCAGTTTGATGACAACCACCCGGATGTCATCACCCATCGCCAGCAACATTTTTCTCAGTGTCTCATTCGCCAGCTCATGATGCCGACTGCGCGCCAGTTGCGATGCGGGGCTATCATCGTCTTCATCTTCGGTATCCGCACTTCTCGAAGCAATGGCCTTCTCTCCAACCATTTGGTCGGCTCTGGAGACACGCGGTAGATTGGTGAGTTTGGTCACGCCATCAACCAGTTTGGCGATCTCGGGGCTGAATTTGTTTTCAAGGTCTTCAAGCGTGACTGGCGTATCTTCCACGGTATCGTGCAATAACGCCGCTGCGATCATTTCAGGGGGAACCTGTAAATCAACCAGAATCTCTGCGACTGCCAGACAGTGGGTGATATAGGGTTCACCGGAAAGACGTTTTTGTCCCTCGTGCGCTTTTTCTGCAAACTTGTATGCGCGCACGATCAGATCGCGGTCTACCACCGTGTATGATTCTGGCAGTTTCGAGATCAGAGTATCGATATCCATACTATAAACCACTCGTTGATTACGAATAAGTATAATCTTCAAATATAAAAATCGATCAATTCCATGGATCAGTTTTCCAAATTTCGTATAATTTCGTGTAGGTCAACTTCTGTGAAAGAGTTAAAAATGACATCGGCGTGTGATATGTCCATTTTTGCAGTAATTGGGTTGGGTATGGCTGCGCAATAGATTCCGGCATTTTTTGCTGCCTGCACGCCAGTAGGGGAATCTTCGAATGCGACCACCTGTCGAGGTGTAAAATTCCATTTTTTAAGCACCAGGTTGTAGATCTCCGGGTCTGGCTTTGAGTTGGAAACCTCATCACGGGTGCAGATAGGGTCAAAGTATTGGGATAAATGCAAGTTTTGCAGGTGTCCAATTACCCAAGGCCGGTACGAATTCGAAGCGATGCCCAATTTCAAATGAGTATCCCTGGTCGAAAGAATGAATTCGCGAACGCCTTCGCGCGGTGTATCGAAGGAACCGTCAACCAGAAAGTGCTGCTCGAATTTATCCATCGCCGACCGGATTTGTTCGGTGGACATTCCCAGATCATGCATAATATCTTGCACAAAAAGATTATCGGTGGCACTCCCGACATGCTGCATGTAACGGTCGAGAGGAAAGGTCAATCCAAACTGTTGAAAGACCATTTCCCATATATGCACTTCAGCACTTTCGGTATCCAGGATCAAACCGTCAAAGTCAAAAATGAGCCCTTTAATTTTCATGATATTAAAAAATGGTGTCTGCAAGCTTCAGTTCTTTTTGAAGGTAGAGAATATCTTTCTTAAGATTTTCATTCACCGGGACACCCTGTATGGCAACCAGTTTTTCCATTTCAAATTCTTTTTCACCAGCCGTATAGATGCGCGGTGCATCAGGGGCTTTGCGTGTAGTACGCAGCGTGCGCAGCAGGTCTCCAATATTTTTCTTGAACTCTTCAACAGGGAGGAAACTCTCGATATTCATCGCCATGAAGAAATGGCCAACACGGAAGCGCGCGGGTTCATTGTTTTCATCTAATCCGGAAAGTTGGAACAAAAAAGCGCCGCTTTGCAGCGCGGAGGATAGGATTTCCACGATGGTGGATAAACAATAGCCCTTGTGACTTCCGGTATATTCATCCATACCGCCTAATGGCAAAAGCGCGGCATTATCAAGAACGATCTCCTGCAGTATCTTCTCCGCATCGATCATCGGCTGATTATTTTGATCGATCACCCAGCCGGCAGGAACCGGTTTCTCAGCCCGTGCCAGCACTTCAATTTTGCCGCGTTGGGTTATGGAAGTTGCGCCATCATAGAGGAAGGGGCATTCTTCGTCGGTCGGGGCGCCAAAACTGATGGGATTGGTACCCAGGGTGGGTTGGGTCCCGTGCGTCGGTGAAACACACGGACGGGCATTGGTAAAGCTCATGCCGATCATATTTTGCCGAAGTGCCATGAGGGGATAGAAGCCATCGATCCCGAAATGGGTTGAGTTGCGCACTGCAACCGCACCCATGCCCAATTCCTTGGCTTTATTGATCGCAAGCTGCATCGATTTGGTGGCGATCACCATTCCCAGCCCGTGATTTCCATCGATCACGGCAGTGGTAGGTGATTCGCGTACGATCGTCAGGTTGGCATGTTTTTCAATCAGCCCACTTTTCAAACGATCATAGTACATGCGCAATCGGCCGATGCCGTGTGATTCGATGCCGCGCAGGTCAGAGCGAATGAGCACATCCGCACACAGAATGGCTTCTTCTTCGGGAACTCCCGCTTTTGTAAAAACTGAAAGCATAAAATCATACAGTTTTTTAACAGGTACATAAACGCTATCTTGTTCCATCGAGAATCCTTTAATCTAAAAGAGTTTGGATTATTTTAGCATCTCTATCTGAGATATGGACCTGGAAAGTGAAAGGTTTTGAAGAATTTCCTGTTGGACATCGTCAAGTGAGCCGGTGATGGCAGCCGTGATCAATTCACCAACTCCCGGACCCAGCATGAATCCTTGGCCGCACATTCCGGTGGCGAGCATCATCCCGGGCATTTCAGGCACAAAACCCAAAAATGGTGAGCCGTCCGGGGTCATCGGGTAGAGCCCACGCCAGGTGCGGCGGACGCGAACACTTTGAAGTCTCGGGATCAATTCCAACAGCCGTTTGGCAGCGGTGGGGAGAAAATCAGAAGTGACCTGCCTGTCGAACCCGTGGATGGGCGGTTCTGGAGAGTAACAGAACAGCACCTGCCCGGTGGCATGCTGGTAAAAATAGAAATTGGACGTGATGCCCATGGGCCGAATATCCACGATCATGGGGTGCATGAAGGTTTGAACCGGCTCTGTGATGCCGGCTTCGTGTGACTCAGGAATAATGGGAATGTTCATGCCAGCTAGTTTTCCCAATTCTCCCGACCAGGCACCGGCGGCATTGACGATGATGCTCGCAGAATAATTATCTTTGTTGGTTTGAATTCCGCTGATTTTCCCATTTTGTTTGGTGAATCCGGTCACCGTTTCATTGAAATGGAATTCACAGTCTTGTTCCCGAGCATGTTTGTAGGATGCAAACAAGGAAAGAAGAGGAGAGGCGTGCCCATCATCCGGGGAATAAGTTCCCCCAAGCAAACCCTCTGCGTTGAGATCAGGTATGACCGATAACAGATCGTTTGGGCTTAACCAGTCGATGTTCATTTTCCATGCTTTTTGCCTGATCAGAAGATTGTTCAGGGTTGTTTTATCCTCTTCTCGGTAGACTGCGTATACATAGCCGCCTTTTTTCCATTCGATTTCATCACCATACTGTTCTTTCCAGGTGGAAAAAATTTGAAGACTGCGCTGGCAAAGCCAGGCCTTGGATGGATCAGAATGGGTGGCGCGAATTCCGCCAATGGCGGCTTTATTGGATGCCTGCCCGATGCTGGATCTTTCCTCGATCACCAGCGTTTTCACCCCTGATTTTGAAAGAAAAAATGCCGTGGGAACCCCGACGGAGCCAGCTCCAAGGATGATCACATCGTACGAGTTTTGATTCATCATGACCTTATTCACCTTTGTTCGTACCATGATCTAAAAAGATCTTCAATGGCACTTCAACCGATAATGGTCTTTTTGAGAAAGGGACGATCTCGTCCTGAGCAACACCTTCTTCTCGCATGATCTGTAGGATCAAGGATTCGCACGTTTTCCCGCCACAGGCACCCATGCCCGCACGGGTGATGGCTTTGATCTGGTTCATGTCATGCATGCCACTCTGTATCAAGGCGCGGATTTCTTTTTCGGAAACTCTTTCGCAACGGCAGATCATCGTTTCCTGATCTGATTCATTCCCTTTTCTCCGATCAGTGCGGATTTCGTTCTTCTTCAACTGGATACCGGCAATGCGCTCTGCGATTTCAACCGGCGCGATGAGCTTTATCAGAGAAGTATGATCCATCTTTTCTGATTGAATGACATGCACGACTTCTGCAACGCCGATCACATGCCCTTCTTGCTCCGTTACCGGGAGAGATCGCCCAACGATCTCATCTTTGTTCACGGGCAGTTCATAGGGGAGGGTAACCATGGGAAAACGCTCATCTTTTCGATAGTCCACCAACGTGATGGCTAAACCGGGGCACCCGATCACACATTGCGAACAACCGGTGCATTTCCCGTCCGGACCGATAAAATCGGGCATGGCGAGAATATCATCGACAGGGATGTGAATCAAATGCTGAACACAAAGTCCGGAACAGGGATTGCAGGGTATTTCTTGTGTGCAGTGAATTACGGGTTTTACACCGCTGTGGTCCGGTGAAAGTTTTTGTTTGCTAATTCGTCCCGGTTTAGAAGAAAGGACCTGCTTTAAATGATATAGATCACTTATTTCTTGTTCAGGGAGCGGTACATTTCGGATCTCGGAAAGGACTCTTTTTGCAGTAAGTCTGCCTGATACGATGGCGGCTGAAGCTTCGGCGATCTCTTCCGCATCACCCGCAGCGAACACTTTAAAACCAAATTGTTGCGCCTGCAGGAAAAATTCATTTACCGGGTTCAACCCTGCAGCGATCAGGATGCCGTCGCATGCCACAGTTTTCTCGCTGCCGGAAATTGGCCGGTAGTGTTCATCCACCCTGGCAATGGTTGCGGCATTGACCTTTTCAACACCGTGTGCCTGCAGAATGGTATGGGAAGTGTAAATTGGCACACCCAAACGGCGGATCTTATCGAGATGGACTTTATATCCGCCACATTGCGGCAATAACTCTGCCAACCCGGTGATCTGAATGCCGGCCTGCAAAGCATGATAGGCTGCAATCAGACCAACATTGCCACCACCAACTACAAAGAATGTTTGACCAGGGATTACCAGATCGCGATTGAGCAAAGTTTGAAAAGCTCCTGCGCCTAAAATTCCGGGCAAGGTATTCCCCGGGAAGCGCAGCGACCTCTCCCGGGCCCCGGCGGCGACGATCAGTATTTCCGGTTCGATCAAGGCATACTGTTGATTTTCTTTGAAAACTCCTACCTTGTGATCACTGAACACTGCAACTGCAGGGGAATTCAACCAGGTTTCGATCGATGAATGCCGGCCCAATTCAAAGGAGAGCTGTTTGGCGATTTCAATTCCACGCGTGCCTGCGTAAACAAATTCCTTGGAACCAAAAAAACGATGAGTTTGCAACAAAAGCTTCCCGCCGGGCTGCTCCTTGTCATCCACCAGCAGTGTTTCAATTCCTTGTTTCCCTAGTTCAATGGCAGCCGAAAGCCCGGCCGGCCCGGCACCGATGATCAGGACAGGGGTACGTTTATGAAGAATGGGGAGCGCTTTGTTATCGGCTACGTATTCTGGCAGTGAATAAAAGCCGTGCAATGGTTGCACCTGCATTCCTGCACCAATACGTTCCATGCAAGCCTTTTTAGGAAAACCATTCACCAAAACCAGGCATTGAGAACATTGCCCATTGGCACAAAAGAGACCTTGTGGAGAGTGATCCTTGTGGTGATATTGAAAGATCTGGATCCCATTCGCAACCAATGCGGAAGCGATGGTTTCATTTTCATAACCCTCACAGGAGCAACCATTCCAGGAAAAACTAACCTTTTTTCCGCGTTGCACATTCAGGATCGGGTGGGTTTGTATGCGATTGTTTTTTTCTGTCATTTTCATCTATTTGTATTGTCAATAGTATAGGAAATAATTGAAACAGAACATCCATAGATTTACCAGTTAATAAGGTCATAAAACTATATAGAAAATGGTATGACTATGTTAGAATTCATTGATTTTTAAATCTGGAGTATGGCTATGAAAAGAATAGCAGTGTTAACAAGTGGTGGAGATGCTCCTGGAATGAATGCTGCCATCCGTGCCGTTGTACGCACCGGAACTCAGAAAGGGATGGAAGTATTTGGCGTGTCTCTGGGTTATTCCGGCTTGATCGATGGAAAATTTATTCCCATGGGACCGCGTGACGTGGGCGGTATCATCCAAAAAGGTGGGACGATCTTGGGAAGTGCACGCTGCGAGGAATTTAAAACCGAAGCAGGAAGGATGAAAGCACTGCGTGCCTTGAACGGGAATGGTATTGAAGGGTTGGTTGTAATCGGTGGAAATGGATCACAAACCGGTTCTTATGCACTTTCAGAAATGGGCTTTCCGGTGGTCGGTGTGGCATCCACTATTGATAATGACTTGGTTGGATCCGATATCACGATTGGCGTGGATACTGCATTGAATATTGCCCTGGAGGCGATTGATCGATTGAAAGTGACAGGTTCTTCACATCAACGCGCTTTCCTGTTGGAAGTGATGGGCCGCAAGTGTGGATATCTGGCGCTGATGGCGGCTATTGCGGGGGGTGCTGAAACGGTCATTTTACCCGAAGTGGATGTTGACCCTCATGAGATTGTGGAAATTCTTGCCAATGCATACGAGAGAGGAAAATCGCACGCCATTGTGGTTGTAGCAGAAGGTGCCAAGTATAATGCCACGAAACTGGCCGAATTCTTTGAAGAACATAACGAAGAGATCGGTTTTGCATTGCGGGTGACAATTCTTGGGCATGTACAACGTGGTGGATCACCCAGCGCACAGGATCGCATTCTCGGAAGCCGGCTGGGTGCCGGTGCAGTGGATTGTCTTGCAAAGGGAGAGTATGGCGTCCTGGTTGGTTGGGTAAGCAATGCCTTGAAAGCCACTCCTCTGAAAGATGTGGTAGGGAAAACCAAGCCCATTGATATGGAACTGTTTGAACTTGCACGAATATTGGATTAGAACGAGAACTCCTGCAATTGTGCAGGAGTTTCTTTATCGTTTATAGTATTTCAGATACGATTGGATGAAGCCATCGATCTCTCCATCCAAAACTGCCTGCGTGTTCCCTTCTTCATAATCCGTGCGATGGTCTTTGACCATCTGATAGGGGTGCAGGACATACGAACGAATCTGGCTGCCCCATTCGATCTTTTGAAATTCACCTTTAAGGGCAGAAATTTGTTTTTCCTGTTCTTCCAGTTTTATTTGGTATAGCCGGCCTCGCAACACTTTCAACGCATTTTCTTTGTTTTGAAGCTGCGAACGTTCATTTTGACAGGTGACCACAATACCGGTTGGTTTATGGGTGATGCGTATAGCTGTAGCATTCTTTTGCACGTTTTGCCCGCCAGCGCCGGCCGATTTAAAGACATCGATTTCCAGATCATCGGGATTGATCGTAATTTCCGGGTCTTCTGCTGTCACTTCGGGAAGGACCTCGACCTGCACAAAAGAGGTATGCCGGCGGTGGGCTGCATCAAATGGCGAAAGCCGCACCAGGCGATGCACACCTTTTTCGGCGCGTAGATAACCGTAGGCATATTTACCTGTTATGGCAATTGTGATACTCTTGATACCGGCCTCTTCGCCCTCGGTCAAATGAATGATCTCGGTTTTAAATCCTGATCGTTCTGCCCAGCGCAAGTACATGCGTTCCAGCATGGCAGCCCAATCCTGCGCATCAGTTCCACCTGCTCCGGCATTGAGCGATAAGATGGCATTCCCTTTGTCGTAGGGACCCGAAAGAAGAGTATCAAACTCCAGCGTGTTAATGCGTTTCTCAATTTTCTGGATTTCTTCTTCCAGTTCACCGCACAGTGATTCATCATTCAATACAGCCAGATCATGCAATGCTTGGGTCTGTTTGTAGAGGTTCTCCCATTCTCCAAGCTCGTCACTGAGATCGGAAATGGTTTTCATCGTTTCGCGTGCGTGGTTGGAATTATCCCAGAATGTGGGTGACTCAGATTCCTGCGTCAGTTTAGCAAGCTGTGCTTTCTTTGAATCCCAGTCAAAGATGCTCCTTGAGGGCGACCAATTTTGATAAACCAACATTTGCTCGATCGGCTAAATCTTGCACAATGAACTCCTGAACAATAGGTGATAAATGAACCAATATTATATGCGGAAATAGCAAATCAGGATAGCTTACCAGCCAACTGTCCGCAGCCAGCGCGGATCTGTGTTCCTTTGCTCGAACGGATCGTAACGGGCACGTGATGATCGATCAAAATATTCCGAAATGACCTGACCGCTTCTGGCGCAGGCGGAAATCGGTGAAAATGCTCCGTTGGATTCAAAGGAATCAGGTTCACATGGCAAAGTAGCCCGTGCAAAAGGTTTCCAAGCCGGATGGCATCTTCGGGACCATCGTTGAGATCTTTTATCAAAATGTACTCAAATGTGACCCGTCGGTTTGTTACTGCAATGTATTGTCTCACGGCTTCCAGAATCTTTTCGATAGGATATTTCTTATTTATCGGAACCAGCTCATCGCGTTGTTGATTGTTGGATGCGTGAAGACTGATGGCAAGATTGACTTGGGAAAAATCTTGCCCAAAACGGAGAATCTGCTCCGGGATTCCGATGGTTGAAACCGTAATGCGCCGTGATCCGATGTTCAACCCATCATGATCGTTCATCGTGAGAATGGCTTTCTTGAGCTGTTCATAGTTCAAAAATGGTTCACCCATTCCCATGATCACAATATTGGTGATCTTCTGTTGATCTTCATTCAATTCCCGGACGAAATAGAGAACCTGAGCCAGAATCTCACCGCTGGAAAGGTCGTGCTTCCAACCAAGTTTTCCGGTCGCGCAGAACTTGCATCCGACCGAGCAGCCGGATTGGCTGGAGATGCAAATTGAGATCCTTTCACCAGAATACATCAACACTGATTCCAACGGATTTCCGTCGGGAAGCTGGAAAAGCATTTTTTTGGTGAAGCCATCGGGAGTTTGAATGGCAGTGACTTCGCAGAAAGGTTGAATGGAAAAATCCTCTTCAAGATGATGGCGCAGATTGGATGGTAGGGTGGTGAATTGGTCCCAACGGTTGAAATACGAACCGTACAAACCACTCCATAATTGACCGACGCGGTAATCCGGTTGACCCAGAGATCGTAGATAAGTATGCAGTTCCTCTTTTTCCAGATCAAGAATGTTTCTCATGGGCATTCCATTGGATCAATCAAATAGTTGCATCACATTTTCCAGGATGAAGTCCGGTTTCCGGGTCAAACCTTCCAGATCACTGGAGGAAGAGACCCCGGAAAGCACCAATGCGGTTTTGCAGCCGGCTCGGAAACCACCTATGATATCTGTCTCAATGCGATCTCCAACCGTCAACGTTTCTTCCGGCAGGGTACCCGTTCTTTGCAAACAAGCTTCAAATAAAAAGGGCATGGGTTTCCCGGCGATCTTGGCTTTCACACCCGAAGCAGTTTCCAATGCTGCCAGAAATGTCCCAGCTCCCGGACAAAGACCCTCAGGGGTCGGGTAGGTTGGGTCGGTATTCGTGAAATAAAAAGGGACTCCTGATTGAATGAAGAGAGATGCCTTTTTCAAGCGATCATACGAAACATTCGGATCCAGACCGCCTACTACGGCGATGGGATCATCTTCGGTAAAGGTAAAACCATATTCTTTGAGCGTGGCTTCCAATGCAGGAGAACCCATGATATAGATGGGACCGCCATGAGGAAAATCCTTTGCGAGCAGATACCCCGTGGCAATTGCGGAGGTGAGTATTTGTTCTTTCGATACCTGAACGCCAAGGCTTTTGAACTTTTCCACATACTGTGCCACTGTGCGCAGTGCATTGTTGGTAGCAAATAAAAACTGTAAATGATTGGCTCTGAATTTTTGAAAGAGCTCATTCAAATCACAAAGCGGCTCGTTGCTTTTCCATAAAACCCCATCCATATCGAGGATGACAGCTTTAATACCAGTATTGATAAAATTCATGCTTGATCTCCAAAAGAAAAATGCCGTACATCTGTAAAAGGTACGGCATTATTGTACTTCATTCAGCGCAGAAAAATCCTATTGGGGCGGGGTGAGGACTTTATCCACCAGTCCATATTCCACTGCCTGGTCAGCGCTCAGATAAAGGTCACGTTCTGTATCCTTTTCGATCACTTCAATCGATTGGCTGGTGCATCCGGATAAGATTTCGTTCAAACGAGCTCGAAGGCGCAGGATTTCTTTTGCTTGGATCTCAATGTCGGATGCCTGCCCTTCTGCTCCGCCCAGTGGTTGGTGCATATGGATGGTGGCATGCGGTAGTGCATAACGTTTCCCTTTTGTCCCGGCAGCCAGCAAAACGGTACCAAATGAAGCGGTCACGCCAACTGCGACGGTGCTGATGGGGTTGGGGATCATTTTCATGGTGTCATAGATTGCCAGACCGGAGTAAATCTGCCCCCCCGGTGAATTAATATACATGTGGATCTCTTTTTCTGAATCTTCACGGTTCAGATAGAGCAATTGAGCCACGGTCAGGTTTGCGATCTGATCATTGATCGCAGAACCTACGAATACGATACGTTCCCGCAGAAGAAGTGAAAAGATATCGTAGGAGCGTTCTCCCCGGCTGGATGATTCGATCACCATCGGGATGACATCGGAAAAATCACGATTCTGCATTCTTTTTTATCTCTTTCTCCTGAGATTTGGGTTCTTTGGTTGTTTTCTTTTCTTTCCCCTTTACCTCAGGCTCTGTTTGCTTGTCTTGCTTCTGGGAGTTTTTCCCTTCAGCTGCTTCTTTCTTCTCCTCCTTGGAGTTTTCTTTCTTTTCTTTTGATTCACCATTCGCCAATTGTTTAATGCGATCCAGTACCTGTCGATTCATCAGGCGTGAAGCGGCTTGCATAAGAATGGAATTGGCCAGTTTTTTGGGAGAGAGTTCTCTTTTAATTTTGTTGAAGTCATCGCGTGTCTGATACTCATACATGGTTTGGCGATAGACTTGTTCGAGCTCTTCCTGCTTCAATTCAATCTTTTCCGCCTTGGTGATCTGCTCGAGCACCAGAGAATGTTCCAACTGCTGTTTAGCCACTGGCTTGATCTCTTTTTCGATGAAATCATCTTTTTCCATCTTATTTAATTTCAAGAAAGTTTCCAGGTCCATGTTCTGATGCGTGAGATTATGTTCAAAGTCATGCAGCACCTGTTCGCTTTCATCCTCTAAAAGGACGGGGGGATAGGAGAGTTTGGATATCTTGATGATCTCATCGATCAATTCGTTGTAGTATTTTTCCTCATAATCGGTATTTTTTGTATAGGCAAGCTGGTTCTTGATGGAAGTTTTCAACATTTCCACAGTATTCAACCCGCTGATGCTTTTCACAAAATCATCGTTCACGTCCGGCAATTTCAATTCTTTCACATCCAGGGTTTCGATGGAAAAATTCACTTCTTTTCCCTGCAGTTTTTCAAATGTTGAGTCTTTGGTGTATTTATGGGATAACTCTTTTTTGTCGCCTGCTTTCAAGCCAAGCAGTTCTTTGTCAAAACCCTCATACGGGAACTCTTCGCGCTGTTTTTCGCCAATGATCATTTGATAAGGAGAGTCTTTCAACAGCTCGTTCGATTCGTCCTTTTCGGGATTTTTCACGATCGCAGTGAGTTTGAAATTGACCAGGTCACCTTTTTGGGCTTCGCGTTCCACTTTTTCTGCGGTTGCATAATTCAATTGCAAATTGTGAATTACCTCATCGATCTCCTTGTCTTCCACTTGTGGTAACTCATATTTCTTTTGAATCTCCTGGTATTTGCCCAATTCAATGGACGGTTCCAAAGGAACAACGAATACCAGCTCGGGAGGATTCAATTTTTCCACCTTTTCCAATTTTCCGGCTGCGGCGGGTTCTATCTCGGCTTCTTTGAGCAGAAGAGGATATTTCTCATTGACAAGTAATTCCAATGCTTCATCATTGAGATATCCTTCGCCATAGATCCTCTTTACAACATCCAGAGGAGCCTTGCCGGGGCGAAAACCGGAGACTTTTGACCGAGAAGAAATGCTGCGCGCAGCTTGAATTTTGTAATGCTCGAATGTTTCCTGGTCAAAATTGACAGTTAATTGAACCTGATGATCTTTGAGGAGTTTCTTTTCGAATTTCAAGATATGATTTCCTTGCTTTTCATAATATTTGCCTGTGGGGAAGGAGGGACTTGAACCCTCACGCCTTGCGGCACATGATCCTAAGTCATGCCTGTCTGCCAATTCCAGCACTTCCCCAATAGCCAAGAAATTATATGCGATTGATGAAAACGCGTCAATGCAGAGTATAATCTCTCTTTTATTTTGTTAATAATTCTGAGGAAAACCATGGCTCCTGTGATCAATCGCAATAATTATTCAAACCAACGTAGTTCCTATTTGCGTTTTATTTCTACCGCATTGTCTGCATTGGAAAATGCAAAAACTGTTGATGAGAGTTTCAAAGACCGATGGGTGTTCATCTATCTGACCTTGCAGGAGATACAAAAATCCGTTCACAGCACCGTACAGCCATGGGAGAAACGTGGTTATTGGGTGAAAGCGGATCAATTTCGTGCAGAATGGAAATGGCTGGAACCATTGGTGAGCTCGATCGGCAGAAAAATCATGGCCCAAGATTGGAAATCTCTTGCGACGGATGGAAAGACATTGAAAGAAATATGCCAGGATTTCCCACCATACCAGCGCATGCAGGTACAGGACCCGTGGACGGGGGCATGGAAGAAATGGGAGAAGAAAAAAAAAGCGGCTGGTTCGTAAACCAGCCGCTTTCTATTTCATCAATGGAACTATTTTTTCTTCAAGAGCATGCGGGCATCTGCGACTTTTAATCCTTTTCCTTGTTCATAAACAAGTACAGGATTTGCATCGGATTCACTGATTTCATCGGCGAGATCAAGAACCATGTGCGCATATTTGCAGATCGTATCTGCCAATGCGTCCATATCGCGCGGTTGTTCTCCGCGAACGCCACGCAAAATGGGTGCTCCCTTGATCTCGGCCATCATTTCAAGGGCCTGTTTCTTGGAAAAGGGTGCCACACGGAAGGTGACATCTTTCAAAACTTCTACAAAAATGCCACCCAATCCAAACATGACGGTAGGCCCAAAGGTGGCATCGTTGACAGAACCTAGAATAACTTCGGTTCCCATTGGTGCCATTTCCTGAACAAGGATACCGTGGATGTCGGCATCTGCCTTGTACGCTTTTGCATTTTTCAAGATCTGCTGATAAGCACTGCGGACCGCCGCCTCGTCTTTGATATTGACTTTTACACCGCCAGCATCCGATTTATGCAGAATTTGGGGGGAGACGATCTTCATCACCAGCGGATAACCGATCTCTTTGGCCAGTTTTACTGCTTCGTCTTCCGACTTGGCGACCCTGGAATGGGTCACGGGCATCTGGTAAGCTTCAAAGACCTGTTTGGCTTCCATTTCCGTCAACGCACTGCGTCCATCTTGGCGGGCCTTTTCGATCACTGCCAATGCCGCTTTCTTATCGAAATTTCCTGTTTCTGCAATTTCGGTATGATTGTTCTCCTTGTTTCGGGCAAATTCACGCAAAGCTGCAATCGCATTGACGGCCAGGTCTGGGGCGCCATAGGCCGGAATGCCGTTCTCGACCAGCCAGCGCATGGCTTCTTCCGATTTTTCTCCTCCAACGTACGAGACCGTTACGGGTTTGTCTTTGATGCCCGATTCTTGCAACGCTTTTTGAATACCTTGAGCAATTTCAAGAGGGTTGGTCATGGCAGTTTCGCAGTACAGAACCACCAGGCCATCCACCCACGGGTGCTGAATGGAATATTTTACAGTTTCACTGTACCATTCGGTACCTGCCATGCCGGTGAGATCGACAGGATTCTTGGCTGAACCAAATTCGGGCATATGTTTTTTCAGTTCGGCCTGAACATCTTCCGGAGCGAATTTCAGCGGAACACCGTACTTTTCTGCAGCATCGGTTGCCAATACACCAACGCCACCCCCATTGGTCAAAACAAGCAAATTATCGCCCTTCATGGGTGGTTGCAGGGATAGTGCCAGGGTGCGGTCGAACAGATTGTTCAGATCATTTGCCCAAATGATCCCCGCCTGTTTGAAAGCTGCATCATAGATCTTCGATGCCCCGGCCAGCGAACCGGTGTGGGAAGCAGCCGCAGCTGCGCCGTGAGCGGAGACACCAGCTTTCAGTCCGATGATCGGTTTCTTGGCTTTCTGTGCGGCTTCGATCACTTTGCGACCCTGCTTGAACCCTTCGATGTAAAGGGAAATACACTTGGTCTTTTCATCCATATCCAGCCATTCGATGGTATCTGCGAAATCGACATCCGACATATTCCCGATGGAGATCAATTTGTCGAAACCAACCCCTCGTAAATAGGTGGCAGCATCAATTCCGATCAACAGGGCGCCGCTTTGTGAGACCAGCGAGCTGCTCCCTTTAAGGGGAAGGAAAGGAGCGAAGGAGCCGTTGAATTTATCGGAATTTGAGAGAACGCCCACGATGTTGGGACCTAAAATGCGCATTCCATAGGAATGAGCGGTCTTGACTAATTCTTCTTCCAGCGCTTTTTCACCAACTTCGCTGAAACCGGAGGTGATGATGATGGCTCCCTTTACACCTTTTTCACCACATTCTTTGATAGAATCCAAAACGATCTTGGCCGGCACAGTAATAATGGCTGCGTCAACCTGGGCGGGAATTTCAGAAACCGTATGGTAGCATTTCAAGCCGAGAATATCATCGGATTTCGGATTCACCGGATAGATTTTGCCTGCATAATTGCTTTCAACAAGATTTTTCACTACGGTATGCCCAATTTTTCCGGGCGTTGCGGATGCACCAATGATTGCAACGGACTTGGGTGTTAGCAAGCCATTCATCACTTTATTATCCACGTTAAAACCTCCTGCATAACTTGATAGTTTTTGATAGGTTTCAGGATTAAAACCCGAACACAAAATAGTATTTTACTATTTTAATGGAAAACTTGCAGTGGCGATAATGTAACGTTTGTGATTAGAATATCATCATGGTTAAGAACATTCCTATCAATTCACCTTATTTGAAAAATATACCGATCGCTCCAGCGATCGTTTCCATTCTTCAATCCGCTTTTGGGCGTGTGGAACCCTGCAGTGCGGTTCAAAATGCTGTAAAAGTATCCGATGATTCCATGAATATCCTGGGCCATCATGTTCCTATCCAGAAGAATGGAAGACTGATGGTGTTGGGATTGGGCAAAGCTGCTCAAACCATGGCAATCGGCTTGAAATCAGCACTCCCGGAAAGGATCTGCGCAGGGGCTGTGATTACCAAACACTCGCTCAAAGAACTGGAAATGCAGCTTCTTCCTGAAATCCTTTCTTATGAAGGAGATCATCCTGTGCCCACAGAGAAAAGTGTCAGTGCTGCTCGATGCGCAATCAGAAGAATAGGAAAACTAACCAGTGAAGATATATTGATTTCGCTGATCTCTGGTGGAGGGTCTGCCTTGGCTGTGCTGCCCCGACCGGGAATCACGCTGGCCGAATATCAGGTAATGACGAAATTGCTTTTGGGATGCGGAGCGTCGGTACAGGAAATCAACGCCATTCGCAAGCAGGTAGATCTGATCAAGGGGGGAGAATTGCTTAATACCTTTTCCCCTGCGTCGGCGATTTCCCTGATCCTCTCGGATGTGGTGGGTGATCCATTGGATGTGATTGCCTCCGGGCCGACCGTTTTTTCCGGACAAACAAGGCAGGATGCGCGGAATGTGATCGCAAAATATCATTTGCAGTCAAAAATACCGGCATCCATACGTCTGTTGCTTGAATCGGAACCCG
Organism: Pelolinea sp.; assembly: GCA_012797975.1. Taxonomy (GTDB): domain Bacteria; phylum Chloroflexota; class Anaerolineae; order Anaerolineales; family Anaerolineaceae; genus UBA4781. The sequence continues at coordinate 58,017 of JAAZOD010000006.1, forward strand.
AGAAGGGGAGAGAGAAAGCGGATGAACAGAGGGACGGAAGGTATATTTTGAACGTTTTGGTGGGCAATAGCAGCATCGCTGCCGACGCAGTTAAGGAAACTGCCCAAAATTATGGTTTTCGCGCCCAGGTGGTATCAACCACGCTTCAAGGGGAAGCACGCGAGGTGGGTGCAAGGTTGGGAAAAGAGTTAAAAGATGAGGTCCAAGGAAAAAATAGAAAAAGCTGCCGGATTTTTGGAGGGGAAACGACCGTTACCATCCATGGGAACGGGAAAGGCGGGAGAAATCAGGAACTGGTGCTTTCGGCTGCACAGGAAATTGCAGGAATTGAGGGAGGATGCATCTTGTCCATCGCTACGGATGGCGAGGATGGTCCGACCGATGCTGCTGGTGCGATCGCAGATGGGAAAACGGCCATGGTCGGTGCAGGTATGGGGCTGGATTTGCGAAAGAACTTAGAGAATAACGATGCATATTCTTATTTTGATGCGGTCGGTGGTTTGGTCAAGACCGGCCCCAGTGGCACCAATGTCAACGACCTGGTAGTGTTATTTACTTACTGATCGATACAGCGCTTTCACAGAAGGCAGAAGGTATTCATCAAAAGAACGCTGTATGTCAAAATCGGGTTTCCATCCCCAATCGTTGCGGGCGGCGGAGTCATCGCAATCTTCAGGCCAGCTATCCACGATGGCCTGACGCGGTTCATTCACCTCAAACGTGATATCGGCGGAAGGATAGGCGTTCTTTACAACCCTGTAGATTTCCTGTGCGGTGGGTGAATAACTGGTGACATTGTAAACGGAGCGGGTCAGCGTATCGCAGGAAGCGCTTTCAAGCATAAGCAGCGATTTGATGGCATCGGGCATTGCCATAAAAGGAATGCGCGTGTCGGGGCGTACAAAGCAGGAATAATGTTCCCCTTTTGCAGCAGAATGAAGCATTTCGGGCCCATAATCGCTGGTTCCACCGGTAGGAATGGTATCGGCGGAGATCAAGCCGGGAAAGCGGATGCAACGGAAGTCAATGGAATGTTTTCCACGATCTTTGGCAAGCTGCCGATAATGCGCAGTATAGTATTGCCCCAAGTTCTCACAATATAGTTTATTGCAGCCGTACATGGTGATGGGGTTGCACCACATCCATTCCTTTACTTTTCCCTCTTTTTGTTTGGTTGCCAGATCCGGCAACCCATATACCGCAATGGAACTGGGGTAGATGAATTTAACTGAAATGCCTTGCCACGTGGAAAGTTCCACACCCATGCGCAGCAAGTTCAAGGTGCCTTCTACATTGATCTTGTGGGCTGTTTCAGGGTTATATTCTGCTTTTGTCGAGAGAATGGAAGCCAAGTGATAGATGGTTGTGATGTCATATTCTGCCATCAATCTGCCCAGCAGCATGGAATCGAGAATATCTCCCTGGATGAAACGATCACAAAATGGGACCAAACTTTCATCCAGTGGTTTCAGATCAAGGGCAACCACGCGGGTATCATCCCGTTTGGCAAGGGCCTTGATCAACCCGTGGCCAATTTCGCCATTCGCACCCGTAATCAATACAACTTCATTTCTCATACCATTATTCTCCACTATACATGGTTATAATCGATTTTTTCTTGAGAAAAAAGGTTGACCTTCATAGATAGTGAATCTATTTGTCATGACCATAAAGAGAACAGAAATCGTTTTGTCAAGGCTAAGTAGAAAGATCCTAAAGGTGAGCAAAGTAGAGAGATCCTAATGGTCTACAATAAGCACGGGACTACCATCGAGTTTTTTACCATAAGTACGCCAGGGATGATTGGCGGGTGGAGAAAAGGAATGGGGA
>JAAZOD010000007.1 GCA_012797975.1 Pelolinea sp.
AAAATAGCTCGAAAAGGAGCAAAGAGTATGAAAACGGTCAGGGTGTGATCTGCTGGATACCATTCAGATAGAGGATAAAGTGTTGAAAAATCCTCATCCTCTCCACTTTTTTCCAAATTTCCTCCGTTTTTCAACAGCCTCTGAAGAATGTTTGACAGAAATGGCGTGTCTATTAAAATGAAAGAGGTAAAGGAAAAAATCATGAGCAAATCCTTCGTCATTGGAATTTCGGGCAGCATCGGCAGTGGGAAAAGTCTGATCCGGCATCTGCTGGCACTGCGTGGTGTGCTGACGGTCGATGCGGATGAGCTTACTCATTTCCTGCTGGCAGAAGATAAATCCGGCTATCGCGCAGCGCTGCAGCTTTTCGGGGACCAAATTCTGACAAAGGATGGCAGGATCGACCGGGGAAGATTGGGAAAGATCGTATTCAACGATCCGCAGCAATTGAGAATTCTGGAAGATGCCATCCATCCTTTGGTGGGCGAGGTGTTTCGCACGATGCTGGACAACACTGCCTGCCCTCTGGTAGCGGTGGAGGCTATCAAACTGTATGAATCCGATCTGATCAGAGTGGTGAATTCACGCTGGTTCGTTAATTCCAGAGTGAATTCACAAATCGCGCGCTTGAAAACGACCCGTGGAATGACCCACCGCCAGATTGCAGACCGTCTGGAGAAACAGGCCTTTCCGAAGGACATGAAGATCGATTACTATATCGAGAATAGCCGGCACATAACCGATGCTTGGGAACAGGTGGAGCGCGTCTGGTGTGCACTGATGACGGGATCGGTTTTTCGTTCAGCCCAGAAAGCTCTACAAAAGAAAAACCCGATGTTCATTCTGGATCTTCCACAAATCAAAGATCTGCATCCCGATGCACAGGTTCCCATTTTTCAGATCCTTCACGATGAAAAGGGGAAAAACCTGGAACAGTTGGTTCTAAAATCCCGCGTTTTCCTTTCCCCACTGGGGCAAGGAAAAACTTATTTTCTCTGGGGATTTGATCATTTCAACACTGTCATAAAAGGAATTTCCAACCCATGTGAAGAGGATGTGTTCCTTTCCGGGTTGGAGAAGTTGGAGGAACTTACCCGATTTTGGAATGGAAATTGCCTGGTGGTACCTTTGAAAAAGGAACATGCGGACCTGAAAAATGAACTGATCTTGCGCGGCTATCGGGAGTTCCATTCCTTTGACCAAAGATCCTGCCCCTATCTGCTGTTCGATCCTCTGATTGAAGGTACAATAGAAACCCATTTGGTCAAACCTTTGCCCGGTGGTATTTGGAGGTTGATCCCCTAAAGATGGGGATTGATGTAAACTTAAAACGATGCAGGAAATTTTCTCGGAAATAGTTTTTCTTTTTCAGCGTTTTAACTGGCTGACGGTCATTGATCTGTTGATCGTGAGCTTGATCTTCTATGCCATTTTGCGGCTGCTGCACAATTCGCAAGCACGTACGCTGTTGCGCGGCATGGTTTTCATCATGATCATCATCCTGCTGCTTACCACACTGGTTGATCTGCCCGCGTTTTCCTATCTGGTTCAATACACATTGCCTGTCCTCCTTTTTTCTATCCCGGTCATTTTTGCACCGGAGATCCGCCGCGCCTTGGAAAGGGTGGGAAGGGCAGGGCCCAGTAAATTGTTCTCGCACAAAGTGAGTCTTCCACAAGATGAGATCCGCAACACGGTCACCGCAGTGGCGGTTGCAGTGAAGCGATTATCGTCACTGCAACACGGTGCCCTGATAGTCTTTCAAGTTTCCGACAGCTTGCGGGAATATATTGATACAGGGATCACCATGGATGCGGATGTTTCGGCGGAACTGATCTTGCAGGTCTTTTATCCCAACACTCCTTTACATGATGGAGCGGTGATCATCACGAATGATCTGGTCAGCGCCGCTTCCTGTGTTCTTCCGCTCTCTTCGGTTGGCATTCTCAATGAAACTCCCGATCATCAGATGGGTTTGCGCCATCGGGCGGCATTGGGCGTCACCGAATCGACTGATGCGGTAGCGGTTGTGGTCTCTGAAGAAACCGGTGATATTTCCATTGCCCATCTTGGCAAGATCATCCGGGAGGTGAAACCGGAAAATTTGGAAACGGCAGTGCTACCTTTCTTTTTGGAAGAGGAGCGGTTGGTACAATCCACAAATCTGGAAGATCTTTTACGAACCTGGCTGGGCATCGAAAAAAAGGAAAGGAAGAAAAAATGAAGCGGTTGTTTAAAAAATTTATTCAAAACCTGCCGACCTTCCTGACCGCCCTTGCACTTGCAATTACTGTTTGGATCATGGCGGTGAATGCCACCGATCCGGTTGAAAAAAGGACCTATCCGCTCGGGATCCCGGTGGAAGTGGTTGGATTGAACCCTGATTTGGTGATCACCAACGAGATACCGGAAGAAGTAACGGTTAGTTTGAGCGCCCCTTCTTCTCTATGGCAGACGCTCCTCGATAGCCCGGAATTGATCCATGCTAGCATCGATCTGGCTGATTTGAAAGAAGGCACGTACGATGAAACGGTTAATGTTAAGGTGGATGCCAAACCGGTCAAGGTAGAAACGATCGGGCCGACCAGCATGCAGGTTATTATCGAGCCCCTCTATTCAAAGTATCTCCCCATCCAATTGGTGCAGCCCTCCCGACCAGCGGTAGGTTATGAAGCGGGTGAGCCGGTTCTCAGTCAAACCTATGCTACGGTAAGCGGACCATCTTCCCTGATCTCCAAGATCAGCGAGATCAGAGCCATTCTGGATGTGAGCCAGGCGAATCAGGATATTGACCGGAATATCACGCTAGGGGCTTATGATGAAAACGGTGTGGTGGTGGAGCATGTCTCCATTGATCCAGCTCAAATTCACGTAAGTCTTCCCATCACCCAGCGCGGCGGGTACCGGAATGTCATTGTCATACCGGTCGTGACCGGGCAACCGGCTAGCGGATACCAGTTGACCAATAAATCCGTTTCGCCGCTAACCGTTACCTTGTATTCATCGGATCCGGCCATTGTCAACAGTTTGCCCGGATACGTTGAAACGCAGCCCTTGAATATCAACGGAGCCAATGCCGATATCACCGAGTCGCTCCCTCTGAATTTGCCTGCTGGCGTGAGCATTGTGGGCGAATCGACTATCAAAATATCCATTACCGTATCACCGATCGAGGGAACGATCACATTGAACAATTCTGCTATCGAACTGGTCGGGTTGAATCCTGAATTTACCGTGGACGTATCCCCGGAATTCGTGGAAGTGATCCTCTCCGGTCCGCTGCCCACTTTGGATGATCTGAACGCGAGCGATGTGCGGGTGATCCTGGATCTGACCGACTTGCAGCCCGGAACCTACCAGCTCAATCCCCGGGTTGAAGTGAACATTCCCGGCCTTCTGGTGGAATCCATCCAACCGGAGACCGTGGAAGTGATCATCAGCATTCCACCCACTGCCACACCAGGAAGTTGATCATGACCACACCAATCGTAGCCATTGTTGGAAGACCCAATGTGGGGAAAAGCACCCTTTTTAACCGTCTGGCGGGTGAACCGCTAGCCATCGTGGATGACACGGCAGGCACCACCCGCGACCGGCTTTTTTCAGAGTCCATCTGGAACGGTGTGCATTTTCAGATCATTGATACGGGAGGGATCGATCCCAGCGAGGGTGGAAAAGATCCGCTCAGCGTTTCCTCGGCCGAGTATGTCAAACAGATTCGCGATCAGGCCTTGTTAGCAGTGGAAGAAGCCGATGCGGTCATCTTTGTGACCGATGCTGCAGCAGGGATCACTCCGGCTGACCAAGAGGTGGCTGATCTGTTGCGCAAATACCAAAAGGACCGGGAAGGCATGCGCTATCCTCCCCTCCACTTGGCGGTTAACAAAGCCGAAAATGAAACCTTACGCATATCCGCGATGGAATTCTTCGCGTTGGGGCTCGGCACACCCATTCCGATCTCTGCTTTGCATGGGACCGGAACCGGCGATCTGTTGGATGCGGTGGTGGCTTCCCTTTCCTCCGAAGAGGTAGAGGAGGAAGATGAATCCATCAAAATTGCCATTGTTGGCAAACCTAATGTGGGAAAATCGAGTCTGCTGAATCAACTGGCAGGCGAAAAACGTGCCATCGTCAGCCCAATTGCCGGAACCACACGCGATGCTATCGATACGAAGATCGTGTTCAACGACTTGCCGGTTACTTTGATCGATACGGCCGGAATTCGCAAAAAAGGGAAAATTGACCGCGGGGTGGAGAAATATTCCGTCATCCGCTCCATGCGTGCCATCGAACGCTGCGATGTGGCGCTGCTGCTCATCGATGCCAGTCAGGAGATTTCCGCCCAGGATATCCATATCGCCGGATATATTCTGGAAAAATGGAAAAGTACCGTGGTGGTGGTGAACAAGTGGGACCTGGTGGAAAAAGACACCAATACCATGGAAGAATTTACCAAGAAGATTCGCTATCTGTTGAATTTTATGGACTATGTGCCGGTCATCTTTATTTCTGCACTGAATGGTCAGCGGGTGAACAGGGTTTTGCCGCTGGCTTTGCAGGTTCAGGAAGAGCGGCTGGTGCATATCAGCACCGGAGTGTTGAACCGCATTTTGATGAAAGCGCAGGATATGCATTCACCTTCATCAAAAACAGGAAGACTGCTGCGCATTTATTATGGCACTCAGGTGCGCGCCGATCCGCCGACCTTTATGCTGTATGTCAACGAGCCGGAATTGATGCACTTCACCTATCAGCGTTTTCTGGAAAACCAGGTCCGAAAGACCTACCCTTTCAGCGGCACACCGATCCGTTTTGTGCTGAAAAAGAGAAAATAAAATCCATTTCCTTGGAGCCGTCTTTATGCAAAACATCCCGAATGCCGGAAGACACGAAAATCTATCCCGAAAGAAACGTATTTCTTATGCGTTCCTTGAGATCCTGCAAACCATTCTCATCGCTCTTGCTTTTTACTTCGCAGTGGATGCGGTCATCGATCGCGAAGAGGTTTTCAATGTCAGCATGGAACCGACCGTTGTGCAGGGGGAAGTGATCTTTGTGAATAAGCTGGCATATCGTTTGGGAAATGTGGATCGCGGCGATATAGTGACATTTCATTCACCCTATGAACCCGAGGAAAATTATATTAAACGGGTCATCGGTCTGCCGGGGGATGAGGTGAGAATCGATGGCGGCGAGGTCTATGTCAACGGAACCAAGATCGAGGAGCCCTATCTCAACAATGTCACCATGGATGAAAATACGTGGATTGTTCCGGAGGGCATGTTTTTCGTCATGGGGGATAACCGACAGGATTCGCTGGACTCACGAACATGGGGCTTTTTGTCAAAAGATGATTTGATCGGCAAGGCGCTGGCGGTGTATTGGCCGCTCACCCATATCCGTATCTTGAAACATGTGGATATCTATCCCTGAACGTCTTCTTTTTAGGGATCAGATCTTTTTCGTCAAACGCATATAATATTTATACCGGTCACCGCGATAGAGAATGCTGACAAATTCAATGGCTTTGCGGTCCTGTGAATACAGGATCCTTTCATTTAGCAAAAGCGGACTGCCGGTCGGAATGGAAAGATGCTGTGCTTCTTCTTCCGATGCCAGCGTCACTTCCAGCGTTTCGTCGGCTTCGGTGGGGTAAATGCCGAATTTCTCCTGCAAGATAGCATAAATCGAACCACGTTCTTCCAGTTCGTCCCTGGAAATTTCTTTGCCATCTGGAAGATCTAGATAAGAATCCTGAATACCGATCGGTTCCCCATTTCCGGTGCGGATGCGTTTGATGCGCAGCACTTTCTGATTTTGATCGCTGATCTCAAGCCGGGTCTTGACCTTCTTAGGCGGGGTTGTCATGCCGAATTCAAGGAAAATCTGGCCGGGTTCCAGGCCACGGTTGCGCATGTCTTCGCTGAAGCTGGTCAATTCAAGAATGCCTTTTTGCAATTTGGGTGGGGAAACGAAAGTGCCTTTTCCATGGATGCGGTACAGGTAGCCCTGGGCGATAAGCAGATCGATGGCCTGCCGGATGGTGGGGCGGCTGAGGTTGTATTGCTGTTCAAGTTGACGTTCTGATTGAATGGTCTCGTTGGCCTTCCAGGTTCCATTTTCGATCTGTTCGCGCAGAATGTTGGCGAGCTGATAATACTTAGGAATGATATTCGAAGGGTCGATCGCTCTTGACATTTTTACCGTTCCTGTTATACTAAAGTCATAAAGATGTAATGTGGTCTTTACCACTATTGATGATAGATGAGAAAAGACGATTTGTCAACCACAGGATGCAAGATGGATTATATATCAGATTCTGAGATTCAAGTCATCGTAAAGAATGTTCTGAAAAAATTTGGTGAGGACGAAAACACTCCCCAGCCAGAGAAGTATACATGGGTTGTAGCGATCGGTTCTGACCATGGGGGCTTCAGCATGAAACAAGCGCTCATTCCATATCTCGAGGAATTAAATTGTCGGGTGATCGACTGCGGGCCTGCAAATACCGATTCTGTTGATTATCCCGATTTTGCTTTTAAAGTTGCTGAATTGGTCAGCACTGGAAAAGCTTGCCGTGGGATCATGATCGATGGAGCAGGCATCGGTAGCTGTATGACAGCCAATAAAGTTCCAGGGGTGCGGGCGGCTATGTGCTATGATTTCGCGACCGCTTCCAACAGCCGCGAACATAATAATGCCAATTACCTCACGCTGGGTGCCGGGTTGATCGGGTTGAACCAAGCCAAGCTGATCGTGAAAACATTTCTGACCACCGAGTTTGGCGGTGGACGGCATGAAAAACGGGTGGATAAGATCATGGAGATCGAAAGTCGGTTTTTGAAAAAAGGATAAGGTATGGACGCGAGTAAAGAACAAGTTCAAGCATTGGCAGAGATCATCACCAAAGAAATTCTCAGCGTCATGCGCGAAGAGAAAGGGGTGGTGGAGAAAGGTCAATTCTGCAAAGTGGAAGTAGTGGATGGTTTGCAGGTGAAAACCTGCTTTGATGAATTCGGCGAGATCATCAGCGCCGGTGCGGAACGTTTGACCACCACTCTGGGCAATATTCCGGAGAATCTGGAAATGGCCGGGAAGATCGATCATACCTTGCTGAAACCTGAGGCCACCCGCGAAGAGATCTCGCAACTATGTTTCGAAGCGCGCAAATATAACTTTGCTTCGGTCTGCATCAATCCAACCCATGTAAAGCTCTGCAAGAGTTTGCTGCGCGGAAGTGGTGTGAAAGTTTGTACCGTTATCGGTTTCCCGCTTGGCACGACCACCCCTGAGGTGAAAGTCTTTGAGACCCACCAGGCCATCGAAGATGGCGCTGAAGAGGTGGATATGGTCATCAATATCGGCGGTATGAAAGATAAGAACTATGAATTGGTGGCACGCGATATCTGCGGTGTTGTTAAAGAGGCCCATTCCCATGATGTGCTGGTGAAGGTGATCCTGGAAACCGCTTTATTGACCGACGAAGAAAAGAAGATCGCCTGCCTGTTGGTCAAAGAAGCCGGTGCAGAATATGTCAAGACCTCCACCGGATTTTCCAAAGGCGGAGCGACCGTAGAGGATGTGGCATTAATGCGCCGCACGGTAGGTCCTCTGATGGGTGTAAAGGCGGCCGGCGGTGTGCGCACGCGCGAAGATTTTGAAAAGATGGTCAGCGCCGGAGCCACCCGCATTGGGGCAAGTGCAGGGGTGAAGATCGTCAAAGGTGATTCTGCAGCACAGTCTGCCGCTTCGCCAGCAACGCCTGCCAAGAATTATTGAAAGAATAGGAGATAAATATGCTGATTGCCCGGGTTATTGGCACTACAGTCTCAACGATCAAGGATCCATCGCTCACAGGTCAAAAGCTGCTGCTTTGCCGGCAAACGGATGAGACCGGCGCGGCGACAGGAAAACCCTATGTTGCCATCGATAGTGTGGATGCTGGCGTGGGCGATCTGGTATTGACCGCTCATGGCTCCAGCGCCCGCCAAACCGAGATCACGAAGAATCGACCGGTCGATGCGGTCATCATGGCTGTCATTGATTCATTGGAAGTTGACGGAAAAGTAGTCTTCCGCAAATAGCGGTAAGAGAATGGGCTAAATGATGGACAAAGATTTGCTTTCCATTCAAGAAGCGCGTGACCTGGCAGCCCAGGCATATGAAGCTCAGTTGATCTGGGGAAAAGCCAGCCAGGAACAGGTAGATCGGGTGTGTGCTGCCATGGCTGAGGCCGGTTATCAGGCATCCGACCGACTTGGACGGATGGCTTGTGAAGAAACCGGTTATGGGGTGGCTGCTCATAAAAAATTAAAAAATGAACTGGCCTCACGCATTCTTTGGGAGAGCATTTGCGATGTGAAAACGGTTGGCGTTATCAGGCATGACCCAGAAAAACGGTTGTATGAAATTGCCTGGCCAATGGGTGTGGTAGCTGCTTTAACCCCCAGTACCAACCCAACTTCCACGGTGTTTGCCAAAGCAATCTCGGCAGTGAAAGCCAGAGATGCCATTGTATTTGCTCCTCATCCCTCTGCTGTGAACAGCAGCAACGAAGCTGCCCGTACCTTGCAGCAGGCAGCCGAAAATGCCGGTGCACCTGCCGGATTGATCAGTTGCATGCGCACTATCTCTTTGGGTGGAACGCAAGAACTCATGCGCCATAAACGGGTGCGCGTGATCCTGGCAACTGGTGGGGAGGGAATGGTGAAAGCCGCTCATTCCGTCGGGAAACCGGCTTATGGGGTGGGACCGGGAAATGTTCCTGCTTATGTTGACCGCAGCGCCGACCTTGAAAAAGCGGCACGCTATATCGTCTCAAGCAAATCGTTTGATTATTCCCTCATCTGTGCTTCAGAGCAAAGTGTGGTGGCTGACAGACCCATTGCTGCGCAACTGGCTCAATTAATGCAGGTCAATGGCGCATATTTTGCCGATGAAAAGACTGCGGATATCCTGCGGAACATTCTTTTCAACCCGGATGGTACGATGAATGTTGCCACAGTCGGCAAGTCTCCGCAATTTTTGGCGCAGTTGGGCGGTTTTGAAATTCCGGCGGATACACGCATCATTGTGGTGCGGTTGAACAGGGTGGGGCCGGAAGAACCACTATCACGCGAAAAACTGACCACCGTGTTGGGCTGGTATGAAGAAGATGGCTGGGAAAAAGGTTGTGAGCGTTGTATTGAATTGATTCTTTTCGGCGGAAGAGGACACTCTCTGGTATTGCATGCGACCGATCAAGATGTGATCATGCAATTCGGGCTTGAAAAGCCGGTCTTCCGTATTCTGGTCAATACCATGAGCACTCTGGGTGCAGTTGGGATGACCACGGGTGTAATGCCCTCTCTCACTTTAGGAGCAGGCGGGGAAGGCGGTTCTGTCACAGGTGACAATGTAACCGTCCATCACCTGTTCAATATCAAGCGGCTGGCATATGAGATCACGCCTCCGCCCGAAGCGGCCATGGTTGGATCCGGAAAATCTTCAGGACCCACCCAGCAAGAGCTGGAAAGTATCGTCAGACAGGTGATGCTGGAAGCGCTTGCGAAAAAATAAAGATAAAGAAAGGAAGTAAGCATGGCAGTAAATCCTGAATTAATCGCGTTAGGCATGGTGGAGACCAAGGGTCTGGTCGGCTCAATTGAAGCCGCCGATGCAATGGTCAAAGCTGCGAACGTAACCCTCATCGGCTCCGAGTATGTCGGTGGTGGTTATGTGACGGTTATGGTGCGTGGAGATGTCGGTGCGGTGAAAGCCGCCACGGATGCTGGCGCTGCCGCTGCGAAGCGTGTTGGCGAACTGGTTTCCGTGCATGTCATTCCTCGACCCCATAACGATGTCGAAATGATCCTGCCGCAAAAGGAAAAAGGCAGCATTAGCGGCCGCACCACTTCTGCGAAATAGCCGCGGATCAAAGTAGAATACCGTGCTGGGCAAAGTAGGTGAGTTTAATCTCACAGAATACCTGACGCGTGCAGAACAAGTCATTCTGCCAAGTCAGATACAGAATACCTCGCCAGCGCCTGTTGAAGATGGACCTCTTTATGTGGGCGCTGACTTGGGTACGGCCTACCTTGTGTTGGTCGTACTGGACAAGAATTTGCAGCCGGTCGCTGGCGAGTACCAGTTTGCCCAGGTGGTAAAAGATGGACTGGTGGTTGACTATTTTGGTGCGGTTGACCGCCTGACAGCAATGAAACAGCGAGTTGAGGCGCGCATTGGAAGGACTTTAACAGAAGCGGCCAGTTCCTTTCCCCCAGGCGTTCCGCTTGCCGAAGTACGTGCCACGGCCAATGTGGTCGAGGCGGCGGGATTGCATTGTGTGGGATTGGTGGATGAACCTACCGCAGCTAATAATCTGCTGGGTATCCAAAATGGAGCCATAGTGGATGTAGGCGGCGGGACAACGGGCATTGCGTTGGTAGAAGATGGCAAAGTCATTTTTTCGGCTGACGAAGCCACTGGCGGCACTCATTTTTCTCTGGTGATCGCCGGCGCGCGCGATATCAGTTTCGAGGAAGCCGAAGAAATGAAAAAGAATATGGCCATGCAATCCATGCTTTTTCCGGTGGTTCGTCCGGTTATGGAAAAAGTCGGCAGCATCATTAACCATCAACTTGATGGAAGAAAAGTTACCGGTATTTCCCTGGTCGGGGGGGCAGCATGTTTTCCGGGCATGGCGGAGGTGGTGCAGGATTACACAGGCATATCGACCCATTCTCCTGAAAAACCGCTTTTTGTTACGCCCATTGGCATCGCCATGCACCATGCGCAGGTAGCTGCAGAAATGGAGAGTTTGAATGGCAGATAAATTTCAATTAAGATGTTATTGCTTGTTGGATCGTATGCAAGCGCAATATGCCGCTTTTGTCGGAACGATCACCCAGGGTGACCTGCCGACCGAAGGAATGGCATCCCTGTATATCGAAATGGCTCCGGGCAATGAAGTTTTTCGTACTGTGGATATTGCAGTCAAAGCCACGGAAGCCAAACCAGGCGCACAGATCGTGGAACGCGAATTTGGTATGTTCGAAGTGCATTCCATGAACCAGGCAGCCGTCATCGAGGCAGGCAGTGTGGTTCTGGATCGACTGGCATTGAAGGTCGAAGACCGTGTGAAACCGCAGATCGCTTCAGTGCAGGTGATCACTCGGGTAGATTCTTACCAGGCGCAACTCTTGAACCGTTTTCGACGCGGCAGTATGCTGGTGCCCGGCGAAACCATGCTGGTGCTGGAATGTGCTCCGGCAGCCTATATCAACTATGCCTGCAATGAAGCCGAAAAACGTGCATCCATCAAGATCGTCCATGTTTCCAGCGTTGGCAGATACGGACGCATGTGGCTTTCGGGTTCTGAAGCGGAGATCATCAACGCAAAGAACGCAGCCATCCAGGCGCTTGAAAATTTGGAAGGACAACCTGAATAAAAACCGGGAGGGTTTGCATGGCAAAGACTTTTTTTACCGAACGGGATATTGAGGATCTTTTCCGGCAGGGTATCATGACCGTCACTCTCACGGATGATGTGGTCATGACCGATCTGGCGTATGAAAAAGCCAGAAAGCTGGAAATGAAGATTGCACAGCCTGCCGAAAATCCACCGGCTGCACCTGTTCGCCCGTACATCAATGCGTCGGCCAAAACGGCTGTACAGTCCTCTGCGTCGGCCCCGTGCAAGTGTGAAGATGCTGCCCGTGTGGCTGAGATCAAAGCCAAGGTACATGAAACGGTGAAGGCACGTTTGGGAAATGCGGTGGATGAAGCGATGTTGGATGCAGTGATCGACCGTGTTGCAAAAGACTTGGGGCTTGGCTAAGCATGCTTTTCGGAAGAGTCAAAGGCACCGCAATTTGTACATTGAAGTACCAGGACTTGGAAGGATTGAAGCTTCTAATCGTCCAACCGCTTGATAAGCATCTCGAGCCGGCTGGCGGGCTGCAGGTGGCTGTAGACGTGGTCCAAGCGGGAGTGGGTGATTTGTGCGTGATGGTGCGTTCCAGAGAAGCCGCGTTGGCCATGCCCGGGGTCAAATTTGTCCCGGTCGATCTGGCATTGGTGGGCATTGTGGATGAGCTGGAGATCAAACCGGATGGCGAGTTTGATTTCACACTCAAACGGGGTTGGAATACCTATACCTAAAGCATAAAGGGATACCATGATCGTTGGAAAAGTTGTCGGAACGGTGGTCACAACCATCAGCCATGAGCACTATAAAGGTCGTCGGCTGCTGGTGGTGGAACCGTTGTATACCGAAGGTGACAAAGCAGGGGGGGATTTTCTGGCGCTGGATAACAGTCATGCCGGCATTGGCGATACCGTCTTGGTATTGCGTGAAGGGAGCGGTGCACGGCAGGTGATGGGCAACCCGGATGCCTGCGTCATTTCGGTCATCGTGGGGATCGTGGATTCGGTTTCGGTGGAATGCTCGGAATGAAATGGATTGAATACGAATAAAAGCGGTTTTTTAGACTGGAAACCGTTTTTAATTTAAAGAGAAGAACTTGTATAAATTTGATATGAATGGTAGTATTACGGCTATGAGGGCCAAGAATTGAGAACATACAGTGAACCGCACAGTATGATCCCATGCAGCGAATGCAATATTGGGCAGATGCATAAAACTAGCATTACTTATTTCACCTGGCTGAACGGCGAAATGATCACCGTGCCTGATTTTCCGGCATGGGTGTGTGATATCTGCGGGAAACGCGAATATGACCACGATGCAGTCGATCAATTAGCCCGACTGTTGAGCACAACAGGCGAAATCAATCGAGTACGCCCACGCACGAATCATGTAGGTGATCAGGTTAGCGATAAACGGCACACTTCTCCCATTGAATAGGAATGAAAATCTTTAATCAACGAATTCGTTGACGCATGCGCCAGTGCATGTTAAAATAACACTCTTCGGGCGCGTAGCTCAATGGCAGAGCAGTAGCCTTTTAAGCTATTGGTTGAGAGTTCGATCCTCTCCGCGCTCATTTTGTTTTTAATTGCCTGATCGAAATCTCTCCCCTCATTATTTCAAATCAACATGGTGGTTGGTGTCCACCGTGAAAACATATTTTTCTTTCTGTCCCGGTTTGGCGCTGTGCGCGGCCACCAATACGCGCTTGCCATCCGTGCGGAGGTGCACGATGCCGTGGCAGGTCTTTTTATAGGTCTGCGGTTCCAGATATTCCGTTTTGGTATCCGGCACCTGAACACCCTTTACCTTTTTTGCCTTGGTGACAAATGCTATTCCGATCTTTTCAAAGAAAGCCGACATTTCGGTAACAAAGATCAAGGGACGTGTGACACCGGCTCGCGAATATCTGCCGAGGGTTCCCACCATGCAGGCGCGCGGATGGATGTGTTCGTAAAACGGGTCATCATCGCCGCTGCTGATCACGCTGACCACCGGCTGGACGAAATCAAAGAATTCATCCACATAATCATCCGAGCCGTGATGGGGTGCTTTCAATACCTCTGCCTGTAATTTCCCGTTTGCTTTGGGGTACGTATTCATCAAGCGCAGTTCCGATTCACGGTTCAGATCTGCTCCAAAGAAAAAGCGCACCTGACCGTAGGTCAACTTCAAGATGACTGAATTTCCATTGATGGTGTGGCTGCCCGAAAGGGAGTTTGAATTCGGGCTCTTATGCAGCCAGGGCAGCAGTTCCTGCCCGTCGATGTTTTCTGTCAGCGGTCCTAACACTTCGATGGAAATCCCCTCGTTTTGGGTGAATTGGAATGCCTGTGCGTCGCCGGCAAGGAGGTTCCGGCACACAAGATTGGGGTTCTTGCCTGCTTGAAAATCGATATCCGTTTTCCAATCCTGCATGGTTTTTGGCAGTACATTATCCGGCAGATTGCGCGGGTCTTCGACGATCTCCCGAATATATTGCTTCCCATCTTTGGTTGTGTATTCCCCAAACAAAGCAGGATCATCATCGTCCAGACCGGTGCGTTTTACCAACCCGTTGTGGTAAATGCGTTCGACCTTCAACATGGGTTCGCTGGTGAGATGATTTTGCTCGTCGAACCGTCTTTGAGAAAGCAGTTCGTGAAAACCAACGATGTGATCCAGGTCGCCATGGGTGATCACCACCGCTTCGCACGGGACGGAATTCTCACGTAATATGTACGCCCAGGCCTTTTGCATATATTGGCGCAGTGCCTCCGTTTGACCGCCATCCACAATGACCATCTTTTTCGCTGGCGTCTCGATGATGGCGGAATCCCCCACACCCACATCCACAATGCGTACCTTGAGAATGGCGCTGGTGTCACACAGTTTTGTTTTAATGGGAACGGCGGCCTGGAAAAATTCCCAGTGCGGTCTTGTTTTTCCATCTGCCTGTTTTTCCCATTTTTGCTGTGCCCAATCCAGAATATAGTTCTTGGCGTCCTGGCCGGTTACCTTGATCTCATCCCCCCACATCAAGGTCGCAATTAAATCAGTGGTGCTTTTTCCATTTTCGTAACGATGTACCTGAACAATATCGTCATCGATGATTTTTTTTCCCATTCTGTCCCTCCCTGAACCCGATCGAATTGCAGGATCTGATTCTCAATCAGCATAGCAAATTGCGGCTGTTTTTGCAATCTTGACTTGTTTCGAAGGAAAGATTTGGAAAAATCAGCAATGAGAGGAAATGTTATGCCAGGGGTAAAAATCCTTTCAACCGATCCAGCAGGATCAAGGCAAACCTTACCGTCAGAATGGTCTTTGGAAGGGTTTTAATGATATCTTTCCCTTCCTTGTAATATTGTTCTGCAACTTCTTTTGACCCGTATTTTTCATATTTATAGATCGAGCGAAGGTTGGTCAAGGGGATGAACTCTACATCCTTGGGATGGAAGAGCGAATTCAAAAACATTTCGATGCCATAGCGCATGGGTTCCATTTCATCCAGGTAGGGCAGCAAATCGCTTCGAAAATATGCACGCTGGCCCGATATCAATTCACCGAATTTGATGTGGATCTCTGATGTTCTGCAATAGCCAACCACGGCTTTGCTGCGTTGGTGGATGAGCGGCTCGACCAAGGCCTGAATATGCCTAGAATTCAAATTCAGCAAATCGGCATCCAGGAACAGCACGATATCTCCCCGAGCGGCTTTAATGCCCGCAGCCAAAGCCGATCCTTTCCCGCGATTGGTCGAAAAATGGATAATCTGAACGTGCTTGCTGTATCGATCAAGGATTTCCAGGGAACGATCCTGTGAACCGTCATCAACACAGATGATCTCGTGGACATTTTTAAAGGAGCAGATTGCTCTTAAAAGGTCATCCAGACTCTTTTCCTCGTTATAAACGGGAATGATGGCAGAAACAAATTGATGCTCTGAAGATGAGTGCTTCGGTGAATCAAAGAAACTTTGTTTGGTCATAATCATTCATTTCCTGTAAAAATGATTGTATACGATACCGAGAGAGAATTAGATTCTCATAAGAAAATTGATAGAGATTTTCGGCGATTCTCTAGTGCTCAATCACGTATTCAAACGCAGGATTCCATTTTGCCGAGGATAAAATGGTAGACCTTTAGCAGCAGATCACGATCAAGGATGGTCATCGAAAAGGTATAGGAATCATGCAAAAAATACAGACGCAATGCATACGGTTTTCGTTTGGGCAGCAGGATAATCCTTTCAATCTGATCATACGGTTTATGCTTAATACGTACCACATTCATTTCAAGTTGCGTTTCATATAACGTGAGTGATGGATCGTAACGGTTGCGCCCGAGTTCAATCGATCCCAACCCTTTGATACCGGAGCTGGTCTCCATAACATTGATCCTCACACCTTCAGGAGGGACATACGAAAAGTCAGGATGGGAATGGGTCAAAGGTCGATTATTCATTCAATCAATTCTCGTCTATGGCAATGATACCAGAATTATACAGATGACCGATTATTCTGGAGAATTCTTTTCTATAATGAAATCACATAAAGGGAGATCGATATGCAAAAAAATCCGATCGTATTCTGGGAACTGGCATCGCATGATGCGGAAAAGTCTGTGAAATTCTTCCGCGATGTCTTTGAATGGGATCTGAGGATGGATGAACGCCTTGGTTTTTATGTCGTTGAGGTGGGAAAAGAAGCACCCGAAGTGGATGGCGGGATCTTTACGCTAAAACGTGCCAAACTACCATTTTTGACCCTGTATATTTTAGTGAATGATATTGAAGCAATGGCCGATAAAGTGGTGGATCATGGCGGCTTTTTAGTCGAAGGGGTGCAAAAACTTCCTACTGGTTCCAAGATTTGCCTGTTCAATGAACCTTCCGGCGTTACCTTTGCCATGATTGAAAACAGAAAATAACCCCTGAAAGAAGAAACGCGGCTGTGTTCATAACAACCGCGTTTCCAAGAAAGGAGGATGTTTTCACAATGGTTTGTGAGTTAGGTCGCTCGCGTTCCGATTTTTTATACCATCCGTGCCATCCGAAGATTTGTTTATTCAGTACGCAGTGCTTCCACGGGTTCCAGGTTGGCAGCGCGGTTGGCCGGATAGATGCCAAAGATCAAACCTACTCCCACTGAGAACAGGGTCGAAAGTACCACAGACGAAAGACTGATCTGAGGATTGAGTGCTGTGCTGCTGAAAACGGCGATCTTGCCGATCAACGCTGAAATACCTGCTCCCAGTAATATACCTAAAATCCCACCCAGCAATCCGATCATCAGCGATTCAATCAGGAATTGCGATAAAATATCGCTTTTTCGAGCGCCAACCGCTTTACGCAGGCCGATCTCACGGGTTCGCTCGACCACAGTCACCAGCATGATATTCATGATGCCGATGCCACCCACCAGCAGGGAAATAGCAGCGATACCACCTAGAAAAATGGATAATACGGCAGTGATAGAACTGGCTGCTTCGGTGATGGATTCCTGTGACATGACCGTGAAATCATTTTCCTCATCGCCCAAAATGCCGTGTTGGCTCTGCATGATCTTGGTCACCTCATCAATGGCATTTTGTACATCATCAGAATTGGTGGCGGAAATAGAGATTGTGCTTACTTCATTGTGAGTATTGGTGCGTGAAATGATGCGCGCTTGAGCGGTGGTGATGGGAACGAAGATCTGGGTATCGGAAGATCCAATGGATGTCCCGCCCTGTTCTTCCAGTAAACCGATCACAGTGTAGACATAACTTCCCAGACGGATCTTGTTCCCGACCACGTTTTGGGTGGTATTGAACAGCTCTTCTGCAATGTCCACCCCGATCACAGCGACGGTCGACCGTTCGTCCACCTGACTTTGGGTGATGAAGGATCCTTCGCTGGTCGGCGTATTGCGCACATATTCGTATTCGGGAGTGACCCCATAGACCTGTGCGGAGATAGAATTACCGGAATAGGTGGCGGTCATATTATTCTGAACCGATGGAGCCACTGCCGCGATATATTGCGGATTTGCATCGCTGATGGCAATTGCATCCGAGAGCGTCAGGGCCTCGGGGTTGCTGACATCGCTGTTTTGTGAAATGAAGATCAGGTTCGTACCCATCGATTCAATGGAGCTGGTGATCGATGCTGTTGCACCGTTCCCGATGGCCAGCATGGAAATCACCGCAGCAACACCAATGAGAATTCCCAACATGGTCAGAAAGGTGCGCATTTTATTTGAAAGCAAACTGCTGAAGGCTTCCTTGAAAAATTGCAGTATGTTCATTTCTCCACCTTTCCGTCAATGATATGGATGATCCTATTCGTCCTTTTTGCCACACCTGGATCATGTGTAACGATGATCAGCGTAACATCATCTTCTTTGTTCAGATCAAGCAACAGTTGCATGATCTCAATCCCGGCTTTGGAATCTAGGTTTCCGGTGGGTTCATCTGCCAGAATGATGGCCGGGTTCGTGATCAACGCTCTGGCGATTGCCACGCGTTGCTGCTGCCCACCGGAGAGTTCAAAGGGTTTATGGTTCATGCGATCCTTCAACCCAACCCGCTCCAACATGGCAGCCGCCATTTCCTTATGGTTGTTGCCGTTATCCCTTCGATAGCGAAGCGGCAACTCTACATTCTCCAGGGCGCTTGTACGCTGCAAAAGATTGTAGTTTTGGAAAACAAATCCAATTCTGCGATTGCGGATATCTGCGAGCTGGTCATCCGATAACTTTGATACATCTTCATTATCCAGCAGGTACTGTCCCGAGGTGGGGCGATCCAGGCAGCCCAGAATATTCATCAGGGTCGATTTTCCTGATCCAGAGGGGCCCATGATCGCCATTACCTCACCCCTTTTCACCTTCAGGGATAACCCGCGCAGAGCGTCCACTTGAATTTCGCCCAACTGGTAAGTTTTTACCAGATCACGGGCTTCAACAACATTTTTTTCCATAATGAACCTCTATTGCTGCTGCTGAGGCATATCCTGTGGGGGTTCACTGCCACTGGGTTGGGTTTCGCCGCCTCTTGATCCACCCATCATCCCGCCCAATCCGAACATACCAAAAGCAGCGTCACTGGTACTGGAATTTGCGAAAACCATTACCTGATCACCGGCTTTCAATGCTCCGTCTTTAACGATGGAGTAGGAATCGGAACTGGCTTCCACTTCCACGGGAACAGTTGTTACCGTATTATCGGAACCAACCACCATGACAACACTGGTACCATTCACGGTCTGGATTGCCAGATTGGGAACCAGCACGGCGTTTTCCACTTCTTTGATCATTACGGTAGCCACTGCAGTGAAACCGGGTTTGATATTTTCATCAATATTGGTAATGGAAATAGTCACGGTAAATTCCACAATGCCTGAGCTTTCATCACCTGCTAAAGACACTTTGGAAACTTCTCCCTCATAAGTTTGATTCGGAATGGCATCGAAGGTGATGCTCACTGGCTGACCAATCTCAATTTCATTGATGTCGATTTCCGAAACGGAGATGTCAATCACCAGATTGCTCATGTTATCCAATTGAACGGCCTGAGTGCCGCTGGAAACGATATCCCCTTCATCTACCAGGATATCCGTTATTACACCGTCAAAAGGAGCGATGATATATTGCGAGTTCACGGTGTTTTGAAGGGCCTGTACATTTGCTTCAGCAGCCGCAATCTCTTCGGAATTGTCTTTATATTTTTCGTATGTGACACGCGCTTCTTCCAGTGCTGCTTTAGCTTGGTCAAATTCGATAAAGTCTGTTTCGACCGTATGATCATACGTTCGACCGAGCAAATAATTGATGTTGCGATATGCTTTATCGCGCGCCAGTTGGGCGGCGTCCAGAGCTTCCTTGGCTGCGATCTTATCAGTGTTATCATCTGCCAGATTGCTCAGTGCTTCATAAGCATGCTGTGCATTCCATAGATCTTCTTCGGATTGTTGATAGGATGCTCGGGCAGCGTCGATCCGTTCGTCCGAAGTGTTGTTGAAATTCCAGTAATCGCGCATCTGTTTTTTGGCGGCATAGTCATATTCTGCATCATCCAAGGCAAGCGCAGCTTCCTGCAGCGCGGAGTCGGCAGCTTTTAGTTTATCCAATTCATATTGCGCATCCAAAAGACTTGATTGTGCTTGCAAAACAGAAGAGGGAAGAGAACTGGCATCCAGTGTGAGCAAAATATCTCCCTGTTTCACGGAATCGCCTACACTGAGCTCCAGTGGACTGACAGTACCGCTGGTTTGCCACGTCAGGGTTGCCGAGGGAACAGCACGAACGGTCCCTACCACATCGATGGTCTGCGAGAATGTGCCTGTTGACAAAATCACGATCTCTGCCTGAGTTTCGGCGCTTTCTTTTGCATTATCTCGCGAGGAAAGGAAAACACTCAGCAGCACAATAACGATCAATGCAACACTACCCCAGATGATGGATTTCTTTTTATTCTTCTTGAGATAGTCTGCGACTTTTTGATAGATATTTTGGAAAAATGTTTTTATTTTCATTGAAGAACCTCCGTTTGTATGGCAAATATATACGAAGTCAAAGCGCTCTTCGGAGTGGAAGGTATCATGTCGTTTCGTTATTTTGCAATACCAAGAGAGTGATTGCGGTAATGCTTGACTGTTAAAGGAATCACAAGCCGAAAGAAATAGGATTGTGTTAATATGAAAGCATGAATAACGCCGAAATCAATGAGCGGGAAATAAAAATATTACGTTTTTACGTGCTTTTCCAGTTCTGTGTTTATCTTTTTAGCCAGGTCATTCGAACTTTCTTCCTGTCTGGTGCATCGTTCAGCCAATTCAATTGGATCAGGTTTGTCCCCGCGCTTATTTTCTTGACCATTTTTATCCTATTAAGCTTGCGGAAATTTAAACAAGATTTTTCAAAGACCAGGTTCTTAACCCTGATCGTTATCCTTTCGGTTACAACCATTGTCACACGTTTCTTGACCCCCGATTTCTCGGTGAACAGGGCTTTTTTTACGCCGGGGGTCTTCAATTTCAACTTTGATCAAATCTTTTTTCTCATTCTGCCGGTCCTGTTCATTGCTTGGTTATTTTCTCGGGCGACCCTGCTACTGTTCTGCGGTTTTATTACGGCGGTGGAAATTGGTGTTTCTTTCCTTTCCATCCAGACGGATCCAATGAGTCTTGGCATTCTGATTGCCAGTATTGTTTTTCGCGGCGTGATCTTTGGCATCATGGGCCTTTTTGTGAACAGCATGAGTGAAGTACAAAATCTGCAGCAAGAGAAATTAGAAAAAGCAAATGTACGGTTGCGGAAATATGCCATCTATACTGAACAATTAGCCCAGACCCGCGAAAGGAATCGCCTGGCGCGAGAACTGCATGACACCCTGGCACACACCTTGAGCAGTGTGGCTGTTCAACTGGAGGCAGTCAAAGTTCTCTTTGATACCAATCAGAATGAGGCGAAAAAAGGACTTGAGCGCAGTTTGGTGACCACGCGTAATGGATTAAATGAAACCAGGCGTGCTTTGAATGATCTGCGCACTTCGGAACTGGAAAATTTTGGCTTGTGCCAATCGCTGCGCAACTTGCTGCAAAGTGGAGCAGCACGCGGAGATTTCCACTTTACGGAGAACCTTTCGGAAGCGTTGAACTTGTTGCCTGATAAGATCAGCCATGCCATTTACCGGACGGTGCAGGAGGCGGTGGAGAATACCGTTCAGCACGCCAAAGCAAAGAATGTCGATCTTCAAATCGATCAGGCGGAGAGGATTTTAACCTTGTCCTATTCGGATGATGGACAGGGATTTGAACCTGATAAGACCGACGATGTGAAGCATTATGGGCTGCAGGGTATACGCGAAAGGATCGAACTGCTGGGTGGTGTTCTGACACTGGAGAGCGCACCGAATCAGGGAACCCGGATCAGGATCAGATTGGAGTTGGACAATGATAAAAGTATTGATTTGCGATGATCAGGAATTGGTTTGCGAAGGCTTGAATGCCATCCTGAGCACATCCACTTTGGTGGAGGTGCAGGGGATGTGTTACAACGGTCTGGAAGCGATCGATTTCTTGGAGAAGCATGCGGTGGATGTGATCCTGATGGATCTGAAGATGCCGGTTTTGAACGGTATCCAGGCCACCAAACAGATCAAGGAAAAGTTCCCTAACGTGCATATTCTTGTATTGACCACCTATGATGCGGATCAATGGGTTTTGGATGCCATCCGGTATGGCGCAGATGGATATATGCTCAAAGATGCTCCTCGCGAACGCCTGTTGCAGGCCATTGAAGAGGTCAATGAAGGACGCACCCCGGTGGATTCGAAGGTAGCGGGAAAGATCTTTGAACAAATCTCCAAGATGCCGCAGAAATCACCCACCACCATCGGATCGAATTTAACAGATCGCGAGAAAGAAGTGTTGATGCTGATTTCGCATGGCAAATCCAATGCGGAAATTGCCGAGAACCTTTATCTCTCTGAAGGGACGGTCCGCAATTATGTCAGTTCCATTCTTGAAAAATTGGAAGTGACCGATCGCACTCAGGCGGCAGTCATTGCCATCCGCAGCGGGCTGGTCGATTGATTGGATTAAAAAAGAAACTCCCATTCGGGAGTCCCTTTTTTAATCCAATAATTTGATATGGATCTTTTTCTTCTTCTTTTTTGCTGTAATGCCGTTGGTCATTAATGGAACAACCAGCAGAACCAGCAATGCTCCCAGAAGGATGAAGAACAAGCCCCAATTATTGGGATTGGGAACCTCCGGGATCAAGCCCCCCGGATTGTAGGAAGAGGTGGATCCGCTGACATGTTTTTCCCATGCGCCTGACAGACGCACCGACAGGGCGCGCTTGACGCCATCGCGCAGGGTCTGAGGGGTAATGTAGCTGATCACTACTTCGCTTTGCAATGATTCGCGGATGGTGGAATACAGATTCACCAGCGCTTGCGGGTCTTCCACATACCCGTAGATTCCGCCAGCTTGCTGTGCCAGGTTGGTCAAAGTTTGTTCGTCGATACCTTCGTATTCATCCGGAGTGGCACCTTCTTCCGGTTTTGTTCCAAAGCCAATGGTGGAGATGGAAAGCCCGCTCTCGCCAATGGCCGACAAAATTTGGTCAGGGGTCGTCGAGCTCTGGTTATCCATGCCATCGGTCAATACAATGATAGCTTTACGCCCGCTGATCGGGTTCAAGGTCTCCACTGCTTTCAGCAGGGCATCCCACATGGCGGTATCATCGCGTGCCTGAATGGATTGGATACCTGAAAGCAAGGCATCTTTATCCGATGTGGTTTCCTGCACGGTTTGCACTTTGGTATTGAAGGTGATAATGCCGGCCTGGTCGGCAGCGCGCATCTGTTCAACGTAGGAAGAAGCCGCCTGCTTAGCTGTATCTAATTTATCAGAAAAGTTCATACTGCCGGAATTGTCCATTACCAGCAAACTGGTGAACGATGCCACCTCATCCATGCCTTGAATTGCCTGAGCGCTGATGGGGCTTCCGTTTTCCAGCAGCTCGATATCCGAAACCGGCACCGGTACGGGATTACCAGCTTGATCCTTCGCGGAAACATAGACATGCACCAGTGGGAATTGGCTAGTATCCACCTGCGTGATCTGCAATGAGATTGCTTCAGAGGCAGCCGGACTTTGCATTTCCTGTTGGGTACAGGCGCCGCTCACCAATCCAACGATCAGGAGAATGGCGAAGAGGACACAGTATTTTTGTTTACCCATAGATTTACCTCTTTTCATGATAGATCATCTCCGTTTTTCCCATCCGAATGTGTTGATTGTTCTTCAATTTTGCGACATCCACCTTTTTTCCGTCCACAAAAGTGCCGCTGATGCTCAGGTCTTTCAGGGTGAAATAGGTGTCGTGCCCTTCGAGGATGGCATGCTGTGGATCGATGCCCGGATCGGGAATGGCGATTTCCGCTTTTAAGGGGCTGCTGCCGATGGTGGCAGAAGGACCGTTGGATTTGAGGAACTTATCCAGGATGAATTCCATCCCAAGGATCTTGCCGCTGGTAACCTCCAGCCATGTTCTGGAGAGGGCAAAGCTGATCAGTGCGGTGAAAATGCCGGTGGAGAACCCCAACAACATCAATCCGGCAGCTTTTCCCAAAGCGGGGTCCGATAAGATCGCCCGTGCAACTTCCAGCAGGGCGCCACCCACCAGGCCCCCGATCAAGCCGCCCAACCCGCCTTTCCAGAGTTGGGAGCCACCGGTGATGGATGTGGCAAATCCGATGAGCAGTCCAAAAAGCGCCCAGCCAAACGGACGACTCCATACGTCACCCCCGACCGCTAAGAAAGCGCTTTCAGCCAGGGGTAGTGCAATGCACCCGCCGATAGCGCCCAGCAGCATGGCTACTGCCCCTTTTTTCAAACCCACTCCCCCCGATTGAGCCAGCAATCCTTCCCCAATGCCGATGAAAAGGCCGATCAAGGCACCAATCAAGGCGCCGATGATCATTTCGCTGATATAAAAGTTGGATGTAAAGGAAAGACCCAGCAGATTACTTGCCTGCCAGCCCAGCAATCCGCCGATGGCTCCCGTCATTCCAAGCGTATAAAAACGCATATTTCTTTTCATATAACCAATACCTCCGTTTCAAGAGTGTTCAAATTCCGTTTTGGTTCCAAGTTTTTCCAGAATACTTTGCTTTTCTTTTCTCGATTGATCAATTCGTGGAATCCGAAGTAAGCTCGCGTATCCATCACGCCGTTCTTTTGGCGGATGAAAAAGCCACCTGTCGATGTGAAAGGTTCCACGACCAGCGCGACCTGCCAAGGTTTGGAAAAGAAATTATTGTGCAGCCATTCATCCCAGGAAGAGAAGAAAACTCCCATTCTGGGGTGGGTGTGATACCACCCCACCAGCACTTTATCGGGATGATAACGTTCCAGAAAATCGAACAGGGCTATCTGGGTGTTGCTGGTGAAAGTAAGATGTGCGGCGCCCTGTTCGGTATAGGGAGCGGCAAGGATGGTATCGATCACGATGAATTGTTCTTTGGTTGTTGCATCCTGACAGTACTTTCCAGCCATCCAGCCGCCCACCTCATTTTCCAGATCGCTTCCGGCATGCGCGCAAATGCGAATGTAGGCGTTCTGTGTGATGAACACTTGAACCAGCGGATCCAGGAGCACCTCCGGTTTTTGCCTGGGTATCCATTCCAGAGAATGCCGGATAGGGATGCGGGAACTGCGGATAGCCATCTCATCTTCCTGTTTCAGGTTGAGGCGGAATTTGCTTTCCAATGCAATCTTCCGATCTTGTTCGTACAGAATGATCCTGCTCACCCTGCGGTAATATCTGCGGTGATCATTAGGCGGTCATTATCCGGTATGCCGGCTGAGGTGAGAGTTTCATCTTCTTTCAGTTCACGCCCCAGCGCTTTGCTGTCAAGGCGGTAGCTGACCGGCCTCCCATCAGGACCTACGGTGGGCAGTTCGAGCGTGGTTGCCAGTTCAGGCAGCAAATCTTTGATCTCGACATCATCCGGCACTTCTGCATTGCGCGAACCACCAGAAGGTAGAACGAGGGTTACATTTTTATCTGACATTTTTAGCTCCTTTTTTATTTCAACTTGATTCTTGGTTTGACTTTGGCGGGCTGCGCTTTCTTTTCGATCTTGATACGTTCTGGGCGCAGCAATTCCCGCTTATCTACTGGAAAGGCCTCCGGATGCGCTTTCCGGTATTTCTGACACCAGGCCGCCGCTTCCATATCCCACGGGAATGGCGGTTTTTTGGGATCATCGTGGAAATTTTTGTACTGCACCATCTCTCCCAGCATGATGACCAGTCGATCGAGCGAGCGGCTGGCGGACCACCAGGCAGCATCGATGCAGACGCTTCCATTGGCATGATTGATGTTGGGATGCCAGATAGGGGTCAACCATTTCATGCCTGGCCAGCGTTGCGGATATTGGTTGTGCAGATAGATTTCCACTTCATGTTTATCCCCAAATTTTGGATTTCCTTTTTTATCGATTCCAATAATTCCTTTGCAGTGAAACGTGATGGTATATTTTTCTGGGGGAAGATTTCCCTGGCTTCTTTCTGCTTTCACATCGATCAGGTCGCTGCGTGCGTTGATCTCCTGGATCAATTCATAATCTTTTTTCAGACGGCGCATACGGGGGCTGGAAGAAACCGAAACAGCACCGGCCGTGATATCGGTTGTGATCATCAAGCGGTCATCATTGGGTATCTGTGCCTGTCCCAGCGTTTCAGATTCCCGCAATTCTCTTCCCAATGCTTTGCTGTCGATGCGGTAGCCCAATGGGCGGCCATCGGGACCTACGGTGGGCAGGCCCAGAAGGGATGTCAGTTCTGTCAGCAAATCGCTGACCTTCACGTCATCTGGCATCTCCGCTTTTCTTGCTCCGCCATTCGGAAGCACCAATGTTACTGAAATATCTGCCATACACTCCTCCTGAAGGATTCTCTAAAGTTCATGTTTATGTGCGATCTGGCAGGAACCGGTGATTTCCCAGCAGTCACGGTGATGCCATGTTCCGCAATCGGGACAGATCCATACGCCGCGCGGGTCATTCTTGCGTACTTCTTCTAAACAATATGGGCAGTGATGATCTTCGCTCCCGGTCAATTTCACATTGTTGTTCCCATTGCGCAGTTTCGCGGCTGTGATCTTCTTCCTCTTGGGTGCAGTTCTGGCGGCAGTTTTGACTTTAATGGCATGGGCGGCATTCTTGATGACCGGTTTGTTGGCCGCCTTTTTTGCTGTGCTTCTTTTTTTGGGGGACTTTTTTGCAACCGATTTGAGGATGACTGTAGCGCTGCCATTCTTTTTGGCGATCGGCGATCGTTTTTTGGAAGGGATTGTGCCTTGTTTGCTTGTGCTTCTTTTCAATTCAGGTTGGGGGATTTCGCGACGGTTGGTGACCGTTTTTCTCCTGCCGATCAAGGCAATGAAGCTCACGGTCAGCAGCAGGCAGCCGATCTGGGTATATTCCCCAATCGACCACCAAGCGATGTTGAAATTCTGCTCATGCAGCAAGGCAAAAGCGGAGGGGAAGAACCAGTCCAAACCCAAGATGCTGAGCAGAGCTCCCAAAATACCAAAACAAAGCTTCAAGAACCACATTCGGGAGGGGATTGTCAGACGGCAGACCAACCCGATGCTGATCCCCATTACAAACAGGATCATGATTCGTGTTACCAGTTGGCTGGCCTGAGTGTGTGGGGCAAGATAATACAAAATGAGATATCCCGATCCAAAACCAATACTGAGGACCAGCAAGAAGATCAACGAAGCTTGCAAGAAATTGATTTTTCTCATTTTTCCAGGTCGTCGGATCCTAATCGAATCTTGTGTGAATGGATCTTTATCCCCGCTTTCTCTTCTTCTTTTCCTGTGATCTTGACCACGGGGATATCGCCCAATTTAATGATCGGTTTTTGGAAATGGCTGAAATGCAGTGCATTTTCCAGGTCGCCGCTCAATTCGTAGAAAGCATATTGATCTGCATTGTATGCGCGCAAGATATGCAGTTTTGGCACACCAATGCTGGCAAGGGTGCGGTTAATATAAGGTTCTTCACCGGTGATGACATGGGTCATTTCTGTCTCTCTGAGCATGCCGCAGGTAGGGCAATGAGCATGGTTGAAGCCGACCTGTGAAATGGGTTGCAGAATATCTTCCCTGGTCTGACAGTTGCGGCAGTACAGGGAAAGGATCAATTCCTGATCCAATTCCAGCACGGCCTGCGGGCCCAGATCACGATGGATGATCTTGAGCATGTCTTCCAGAGTGGTGGTATCTGCCCGCAATGGTAGTTCGGTAACCTTTCCGTACGTCCAATGACTTTCACAATCTTCGGCAGGGGTATAGCTGGTTTTATGCATTTCGTTGGTCATGCCGTTGAAATGAATGACCTTTCCGGCTTCAACCGGTTTGTTGTGGATCAATTTGAGCGCTTCCTGCGATTGGATGGCGCCAATAATTGAAGCGATGGTAGGGGTAGTCGGCACCTTTCCTAACAACACATTTTCTCGAGCGAGCAATGGGCAGGAATAGCGAATGGAGAGATCGCGCCGGGCTTGTTCGGTAAGGGTGCATTCAAAACAGGCACCTTCTCCTGGCACAAAAACACGCGCCAGCCCGAAGAATTCTTGAATGGCGCCATCCACCCAGGGCTTGTTCATCCAGTAAGCAAAACGGTTTACTGCCAAGCGTGCCTCGCGATTATCGAGGCAGCCGATGATAACGTCCATGCGTCGGAACACGCCCAATCCGATATCAGTAGTGACATCCCCATGCAGATATTGGACATGGATGTTGGGATTGATCTCCTTGGCACGCGCAGCCGCCACTTCCGCTTTTTTCCGCCCCTTGTCACTTTCGCGAAAGAGTACCGAACGGGAAAGATTCGCCATTTCGATGGTATCAAAATCGACAATGTAAAGATACCCCACGCCCATTAATACCATATTCTTGATCACTTCATTTCCCAATGCGCCGGCGCCGATGATCATCACTTTGGCATTTTCAACTTTCTCGCGTTCCCACCAGGAAATGAAGGAAAAAGTGCCCAGGCGGTCTTTTTGCAGGTTGGGGATGATAAGGGGTTTTTCCGGGTTTACAGGCAGCCGTTTTGGACCTTCGGGGATTTCATCGAGCGGCAGCGATTCAGCTTCGGTGTTATAGTTTTGCCCGGCAGCTTTATCGGCAATTTCGTGTGCTTTTAGCAAACTCGCTTCGGTCAGTTCTGCCACGAAAGAGCCAACTCCGTGGCGCACCTCGATCAGTGCCGAATCTTCCAACAGTTTGAGCGCTTCACGCAGGGTGCTGCGACTGATGCCGAACTGTTTCACCAAGTCGCGTTCTGCGGGCAATTGGTATCCGCTGCGGTAAACTTCATCCAGGATCATCCCGGCTATTTTTCCCGCCACGATTTCAGACAAAGATGGACGTGAGATTGTATCCATAAGTACCTCGATGGTGTGGTATGTTGGTCATACCACTGCACCATAGTATAGACTTTTTCCATGCGAATGTCAATATGACGGAAAAGCAGAAACTGGTGAGAGATTTTTTCAATTGAGTTATTCTCTGATGAATGTCATATATTAAAATTGCTGCCCAATGCTCGTTCAATGGTAAACTTACTGCGCGAGGTAATTTCATGAGAGTTATTTATCCCTTTACGGCAATTGTTGGTCAGGAACGAATGAAACGTGCATTGATCCTGAATGCGGTAGATACGCGCATTGGCGGTGTGCTGATCCGCGGAGAGCGCGGAACAGCCAAATCCACCGCTGCACGTGCACTGGCTGCCTTATTGCCCCAAGTACGCGTGGTCGGTGATTGCCGTTTTGCATGCGATCCTGATAAACCCGAAACATGGTGCACTGAGTGCCGCGAGCGGGCAGATAACGGTGAGAAATTACCCATCAAAGTGATTCGCACCCCTTTCATTGATTTACCTGTATCTGCCACGGAAGACCGTGTGGTGGGAACACTGGATATCGAAAAAGCCATTCGTAAAGGTGAACGGCACTTTGAACCCGGTGTGTTGGCATCGGCAAACCGCGGTTTACTCTATATTGACGAAGTAAATTTGCTGGATGATCATGTGGTCGATATTCTGCTCGATTCGGCTGCCATGGGGATGAACATCGTGGAACGCGAAGGCATCTCTTTCAGCCATCCGGCTCGCTTTATCCTGGTGGGCACCATGAACCCTGAAGAAGGGGAACTGCGCCCTCAACTGTTGGATCGCTTTGGATTGTCGGTAGAGATTCACGGCATCAATTCCTCCCGCGAGCGGGTGGAGATCATGCAGCGCAACCTGGCTTTCGAACAGGATGCGGAGAAATTCCGCCAGGATTGGATGGAAAAGGAAGGGGAACTCTCGAAGAAAATCGAGGATGCTCGCCAGATCGTCGATTCGGTGACTTATTCCACCCGTGACCTGTTGGCGATCGCCAATATGACCGCATCCATGAATGTGGAAGGCCATCGTGCTGATCTGGTGATCCTGAAAGCTGCCAGGGCACAGGCGGCTTTTGAAGGGCGCACCCGCATCAACGACTTCGATATTGGTCTGGTCGCTGAATTGGCATTGCTGCACCGCATGAGAGGTGGGCCAATGCAAATGAGTGAAATGGATGCGGATGAACTGCATGACAAGATCGAAAAGCTGGTCGGTTTTAAAGAACACGGTCAGGAAGAAGACCCCGATCATCCGTCAGAGAAACAGGAACCCCCCAAAAAAAAACTCTGAACGGGGAGGAGATCACGGAACCTACCGCTGAAGATAGCGATATGCCGGTTCCTCCCCAAAAGGTCTTTGAGCAGGTCAATGCGAACTGGTGGGAAGGGGGCCAGCGAATTCGCATTGGTGAATCGTTCACGCCCCGGCGTCTGGATACCCCTCTGGATAAACTGGTACGCCGTTACGGAGGCAGACGTTCCCGCACCCAAACCTCACGCCGGCGCGGTCGTTATGTACAGGCACGTCCGGCCAATGGTGACCTGAGCGATATTGCTTTTGATGCTACCATTCGGGCTGCAGCGCCATTTCAAACGAAACGGGCTGACGAACCTGACGGCTTGGCATTTCATGTTCATGCCGATGATTTTATGAAAAAGGTTCGCGTGCGCCGCGCGGCTAACCTGATTCTGTTCCTGGTCGATGCGTCTTGGTCAATGGCGGTGGCAGAAAGGATGAGTGCCACCAAGGGAGCCATTGTTTCGCTGCTGACGGATGCGTACCAGAGGCGCGATAAAGTGGGGTTGATCGTATTCCAGAAGGATCGTGCCACTCTGATCCTGCCTCCAACCAACTCCATCCAGCTTGCACAACGTGCTCTGAAAAGTATTCCGGTGGGTGGGAAAACACCACTTTCTGCAGGGTTGGCGATGGCCCATGAAGTGATCAAACGGGAATTGATGATCCACCCCGATGTGAAACCGATTTTGATCGTAATGACGGATGGCGCAGGAAATGTGGCCATGGGGGCATACGCACCGCTCGAAGAAGCGTACCAAATGGCGGAAAAGCTGGCACATGAGGATATTCACAGCGTGGTCATCAATATGGAATCCGAAACCTATGATCAGGGTCTGGCCTATACGTTGGCGAAAAGATTGGATGCCCCCTGCCTGACGATCAAGGAATTGAAGGCGGAGCATCTTTATATGGCAGTACGCCAGGTACGCGATGATATTCAACGGAATAATAATTAAAAAACTACTGCATTTATTGAAAGTTTTATAATAATTCGAAAGACTTTGTGAAGAATGAATATCAATGAAGAAAACATAGGAGGGAGTTGTAATTGATTACAAAACTAACTGTTTCAGAGTTAAGTAAGCGCTATGAATCATTGATAGCATTAGCTCCAACTTCACTTCAACTAGAACCGGGAAAAATTACAACGCTGTCTGGGCCTAACGGCTCAGGAAAAACCACGTTTCTTTCTTGCTTATCCGGCTTGATACGCCCAACCAGTGGAACTATTATGGTTGGTGACTTTGACCTGTATAAGGATGAAGTGGAATTTCATCGTCGATTGGTTTTTGTCCCTGATGTTCCCCATTTTTATCTAGAGTTAACTGCCTGGGAACACCTGCAATTTGTTGCAATGGCCAATGGTGTAATGAAAGATTTTGATCAGCGGGCAAAAAAATTGCTAGAAAAACTTGATTTATGGGAAGCAAGAAACCTCTTTCCCCATAATTATTCCCGTGGAATGCGTTTAAGATTGGGTTTGGCGCTTGCCCTTATCCGACCATTTAGCGTGCTTCTTCTTGATGAACCAACTTCAGCGCTGGATACTAGTGGGGTCGAATTATTGATTAATGAATTGCAACAACTGCGTGAACAAGGAGTGACAATCTTATTATCTACTCATAATGAAATATTAATGACCCAATTAGGAGATTATCATTTAAAAATCCACCATGGACTGATAGAAGTGGGGTGAAATGAATGCAGTCCATTGGTTACGTACGCGTTCAGAGGAGCGAGAAGTTGATTATTGGTTGTCCATTCTCCATTATGATAAAGACGATCATTCATTTAGTAATCGTGTTTATCTAATCTATCTTTTTCTTTTTTTCAGCATATGGTTATTAGTAATGCTAACATTTTTAGCACAGGGTGGAGCAGCTATATTGAGTTTTATAAATGTAAATGACCCTGCTCGTGCTGCCACCTTACTTGAAATTTTTATTTTAGGATTATGGAACCTATTTGCAATATGGCGGGCAATGAAACGAAGTCCGATTTCGTTTTCAGAACAAGATGCACATCTAGTCTGCCAAATGCCCGTCAATCATCGGCAAGTAGTAATGCGATGGTTTCTTTTGCCGTGGTTGAAAAGTGCAATTCCTTTTTGGCTAATGACGGTTGTGGTTGGTTTCTCAGTGACAGAGATAACGATGGCAGGTTCATTAAATGC
Source organism: Pelolinea sp. (assembly GCA_012797975.1). Lineage (GTDB taxonomy): Bacteria > Chloroflexota > Anaerolineae > Anaerolineales > Anaerolineaceae > UBA4781. The sequence goes on from JAAZOD010000007.1 coordinate 31,830, forward strand.
GGATTCTATTTTTATTTATGCTAACTATGGACTTCGCGCTTGGATAATTATCTTGCCAATACAATTAGCATTATTTTCTTTCCACTGGGTTTTAGGAATTCTTCGACTCCAAAAGGAAAAGGAATTTCACTGGTTGAAATGGCTGGTGATGATAGCTGCTACTTTATCCTGGATTTTATTTTTAACTATTGTGCGCAATCAATTCCTTACCCCATTCATTTACATGGACCTAAACCTTGCTTGGCCAATTCAAGCTGGATTTGAAGAAGGAAGTTTAACTCTCCCTTTATGTATTAATTGGTTTTTTGCATTCCTATCATTAGGAATTTTATTTTGGATTTCGAATTCAATTAGTTTAGCGCGTGCTGCGCAAGAAACGAAAGAGGAGGAAATTCTCAATCAAGTATCCCGTTTTGATGTTCCTTCCTATTTTGATGAATTGAAAACTCAACAAAAATTGGGTGTGAGCCATAAACCTTCTATCCCCCCGAAATTTATTGTTGGAGGATGGATACTAGTGTGGAAAGACTCAATTCAATTAAAACGAAATTGGAAAATGTCATCATTAATAGATTGGCTTACTATATTTAGTATTGTTGCTGGACTTTCATTGATTCCAGATATTGGGAATCGTATTTTTGCAATGGCGTTTTGGAGTATCCGATTAGGGACCATGTCTGTAAAACGACTTCGCAATAATTTATCCTGCTGGCAAATAATACGGCAACTTCCCATTTCATCGACCCAATTTTTATTACTTGAATTAAGCCCAACATTCTTTTTGACATTAATAATTAGTGCAATAGGTTTTTTAGTAAGCACATTACTGATGAAGAACATAGAAATTAGTCTTGCTTTGTCCTTCCCAGGAACGATTGCTGGGGTCATTGGAACTGCAGCGTTTGATGTCATTCGACGAGCACGAAGTAATCAATTGCTAGATGGATCAGTTCCAGAAATCAGTGCGGGTGGATATCTGTTGACGTCTCTTATTGTAACTATTCCACTCATTCTTTATACAGTGTTTTCCGGAGTATTGCGATTTATCTTTCCTTGTTTTATAAGTCTGATCTTTGGTTATTGTGCTTTAAAAATAGCAATCCAAGCCTATCGTAATATTGACAAAACATGAAATAAACCAGATTAAAACAAGAAAGTAATAAAATTGAACAATTTAAGACTTTTTTTGCGATATAATGCACTCCTTTGGAAAAAAAGAAGAGTGAAATTTCCTAAAGACACAGAATAATGCTGTTACAATAGGAAATTGATGCATGGACAGAAAAAAATTTAGTTTCGATCACTTTTGGGTCAGGATTTTTACCGCCGCAGTTCTTTTAATTTTTCTTTTCATTGCTGGATGTGGCGGCGAGACCATTATTAAAAATCTTTTCCCCAATAAAACCGGTCCCAGTACCCCCAACTCCGATCAGATGGATACGACGGTGACCCCTGTACCCGAAGGGTCCGTTGAAGACGGACAGTTGCTCGCCGTGCAACCTACGTTTACGGCTGCGGAAACGGAAGATTTCACAGTTGAAAAGAGTGAACTGGTCGTATGGGTTCCGGAAGAATTTTCCATCTTCAATGAATCCGAAGCAGCCGAGCTTTTTAAGCAGCGCGTGGAAGGTTTTGAACGACAGTACCCGGGCACAGTGGTGGTACTGCGCGTTAAGGCCTCCAGCGGATCGGGTGGTATTTTGGACAGCTTACGGAATACCAAAACTGCGGCTGCCAATGCGCTGCCGCAGATCGCGCTGCTCTCCTCTGCGGATATGAAAGATGCTGCCGATCAGGCTTTGCTCCTGCCCGTGGAGGATTTTTTCCATGACAATAATCCGTCAACCTATTTCTCCTATGCTCATGAAATCTCGGAATTGAGTGGGACCATGTACGGATTCCCCTTTGTGGGCGATGCTTTGGTTGGCATCGCCAATAACAGTTTTTCCGATCTGGGATTCACTTCATGGGATGAAATCCGGACGAAAAGAATTCCTTTGTACTTTGCCGCAAATTCACCCCAGGCCACATTCATCATTTCGCAATATTTATCAACCGGTGGTTCATTAATAGATGAACAAGGGCATGCCGCATTTAATCAGGATAATTTGATGACCGTATTGGCTGCTTTTGACCAGAATGTGCGCAGCAAACTCTTTCAAGAAAGTTTCAGTACGTTGAATACCAACGAAGATGCATGGACCCTGCTGCAGAACGGTGAGATAAAATGGGAAATAAATTGGTATTCAAAAGCCATGCAAAGTGATCTGGGTGGGTTACAAATATTCCAATTACCGTCTTTGAGCTCGGAATCTTATGTATCAGCAAAAGGTTGGCTTTGGACGATCGTGAATTCCGACGCGGAGGTGGATGCGATCGTGCCCGAATTTATTGCATATTTCAGCGATCCCCAATTTCTGGCAGAATACAGCCAGGCGGCCGGTTATCTACCTGTTTTGCCAGCCAGTCTGGCATTGTATGAAAACACGGACACGATTAACCAACTGAACAATCTGCTTACTGCAGCACATGGTTTGCCCTCAACTGATCTGATCCTCAAAGTGGGACCAGTGTTGAGGGATGCAACGTTGATGGTATTGACTCAGAATTATTCTCTTGATGAAATGATGGAAAGTACACAAAATCAAATTGAGGCATTGCAAACAAAATGAAAGAAGAACCTGAACAGAACAATCGTAGCTGGTTTAATTTGCCCAATATTCTCATTGCAGTTACGTTGCTTTTAATACTGGTTATTTTGGTGTGGAATCAGAGCATTTCCGACAAAATCTTCATGGAAGAAGAAAGCGTACCCCTCATGGCAACGCTTACCCCTACTGTCACTGCCAATCCAGCCATCCCGTCGGAATTTTTTAGCACGCCGGCGAATACCTCGGGCATTATCGTTGCGGCTGTTATCTTGCTGGCGATCATTTTTAGCAGCGCTTTGTGGAAGATGAGAAGTGTAAAAAAATGAAAAATGGTTTTCCGAAAGGAAAACCATTTTTTTTATTCTTCGTATATGGATTGAGTATTTCAATAAGGAGAAAAAATGTTCAGGAATCTTTCAAAGAAAAAATGGATCGGCATTATCCTCGTTGTCAGCTTGATCGCATTGCTCCCTGTTAGTGCAGTCCATGCTGCAGATTTCAGCCATGATGGCACTGTGGAGGCAGCGGAAGTTATCGACGACGATGTGTTCCTATCTGCGGATCAATGCGAGATGAATGGAACAATCAACGGCAATTTGGTGGCGGCCTGCCAGCATATTACCATTAATGGCTCGGTAAGCGGGGATGCTTTCCTTTTCGCTGAAACGGTGACCGTTGGAGAATCGGCAACAGTGGAGGGGAACCTGTTTGCCTTCGGTGCGGATGTTGAACTGGATGGAAAAGTATCCGGTTCCGTTGCCAGTGCTGCTGAATCAGTGTTGCTGAACAGCCATGCCAGTGTGGGTAGAAATCTTTATTTTGCCGGTTATCAGAGCAAACTGGAAGAAGGCTCCACAGTTGGCATGGATGTCTTTGGCGGCGCCAATCAGATCATCGCCAATGGCACAGTGGCCCGTGATCTCAGCGCCGGTACGAACGCTTTGGAGTTGCGCGGTGCCATTGGAAGAAATGCCTCCATTGAATTAGGCACCGGGAGCAGTGATATGAATGCCTCCATCAGCTCGCAGATGCCAAGCTATTATCCTGCAGCATTGCCGGCCGGAATACGGTTCTATGAAGGTGCTTCGGTCGGAAATGATCTGACCTACACAGCCACCGAAAACATCGATACTGAGGTGCAGGATTATGTTCAGGGAACCGTGACTTTCAAACCGGCGACCGCTGAATCATCAAAAGGCCATGCTTTTTCCCGCAGTGCATGGTCTACCGACGACTTTTCCCATTTCCGTGTGGCTGGCGCGTTCAGCCAAATGCTCAGTTATTACGCTCTGGGAGCGTTGGCATTCTGGTTGGCAAAAAAGCAGATTGTGAAGGTCAAAGATGCCGGTAAGGCATTCCCCGGAAAAGCTTTCGGATGGGGTTTTCTAGTGATCTTAATTGGCATGTTGAGCATCGTTTTAGTCCCGGGAACTTTCATCTTGTTAGGTATTCTGGTAGGTGTGGTTTCAATGGGTGGGTTGCTCTTTGCCTGGTATGGTGTAATCGGGTTAGCGATCGCCTTAGCTTTTGCTCTGTTCCTGCTGGTTGTTTTCTCGCTCAGCAAGGTCGTGGCTGCCTACGTCTTTGGTGAATGGTTGATGCAGGATGTTCTCAAGACGAAAATGCAAAATCGCTGGATTGATCTTCTGGTCGGACTCCTGTTCTACGTAATCCTGTGTGCCATCCCTTACTTTGGATGGGTGGTTGGCCTGGCTGCCAGCTTGTACGGAACCGGTACGCTGTTCATTGCCCTGACCCATGTAGAAAAGAAGAGAGAACCGAAAATCCTCGAAGAGAAGTAAAACAAAGGTCCCGCTCGGAAACGAACGGGATCTTTTTATATCAGCAGAAGCAAAAAAGGTGTGACCATTTCCTGCTGTGAAAATCCACCATGTCTGCCCAGTAAGCGATTTTCTTTGTTTGCCCACCACCAGAAGGCGTTTCCTTTCGGAAGGGCAACGAAGTTCCCCAACCGGTTTTGGATCAGCGGACTCATCTTCTTGCTGCCAAACAATCCTGCGGTCACCAGGTCTGCAGGGGGGAACAATGTAAATTCTCCCGGCCAGCGGCTTTCAAGATACTCATGGAATACCTGTGTCTTTCCATGTTTTATAAAGAGGTAGGGGCAGCGGCTTTCACCGCTGGGCGGCATTTTCAGCATGCTCATGAACTTCTGGTCAAAACGCACTTCGTATCTTGGTTGGATGAAGGTTGGGATTTGTCCGTGGTCGGAGGTAATCAATAGGAGAGTATCATTCCTTCCCGATCGGGCCTGGTCAGCAAGAAAACGTTCCATCAAATGACCGAACCACTGCCAGGCATGACGGGTCCTGCGGCTGTCAGGACCATCATGGTGTGATAAAGTATCGATATCGCTCCAGTACAGGTACAGATATTTCCGTACTGACACTTGCTCTGCCAGCAGGTCGCTCACTTTCTGCCACATGTCTTGGGGTGAAGTGAAAGGGACCTTTGTTACGTCAGGGAACAACATTTGTGACAAACCGGAATTACAGATGGCTTCATGTTGAAATGCAAAGGGTTGGATGCCCTGGTCGCGAAAATGGCTGCCGAGCGTTGGAACAGGCAAAAAGTGGCTGAGATTGTGTGAAAGAACAGGCGTGTCATTGTTCAAATATGGATAGACCTGGGTTTGCAGGATCATGTTTACCGTGATGCCAAACTCTTTCAGGAACAATTCATATCCGATTACTCCATGCTCGGCTGGCACCTTGCCAGTCCATAAGCTGGTCAGTGCGTTAGCGGTTGTGCTGGGAACTACACTGGTAAGCGGAGTGAACAACCCTTCCTCCTGAATCTTTTTCCAGCAAGCATGTCGATGGCTTTTCTGTAGCCCTTTTTCGAGCCAGCTATGCATTCGGTCAAAAGGAAGCCCGTCAATTACCAGCAAAATGATGTTCCGGACATCCTTTGGCGCGATGGGTGGTTCGGGCAGGTCCAGCGGGCGATTTGCAATGGCCGGTATGCCAAACCAATGGCAGATGCTGGTGGGAATATTGGCAAGATTCAAACCTTGATAAAACGGGAAGGTCTCAATGGGTGTATTTGTTAGCTCTGGGATATTGTTTTCTTGAATGCGCGCCAGGTTTTTTTCGCTTAGATCAAACAACGGTTCAGGTCCTGTTCTATGAAATATGTGAACATAACTATACCAAATGCTTTGATTTTCTGCCGGGCTGATTATTGATATAATGAATTATCTCTCTTCTGGAATCGTGGATATGCGCCAAGAAGTACTGACATGGAATGATATAGACCTACTGATCGATCATCTGGTTCCCCAATTTGATGTCATTTTTGATGTAATGCTGCTGGTAACGCGCGGTGGCATCATTCCCGGCGGGTTGGTGGCAGAAGCCCTGGATATTGAAGAGATATTGACCGCCTCGGTCGACTTTCCTGCGGAAACGCGCAATGGCGAAAGACAGGACCTGCAGCATAAATTCTTAGCACTTCCTCAATTTATCCAATTTCCCGATGCCTCTCTGCTGTGTGAGAAAAGAGTCCTTATCATGGATGACGTCTGGGGATCGGGAAGAACGATCAGTGTGGTCAAGAATCGCGTAAAAGGAGCATACGGCATCCCCTATACCTGCGTGCTGCATTTCAACCCCCACCGCAACCTTTTTGGAACAGAGAAACCCGATTATTATGCGGCTATCACCGACGCATATATCATCTACCCCTGGGAGATCGACCTGGGAAAATCGCGTGTACTTCCCTTTAATTGTAAATAAATCAGCAAGTCAGAATATCCAGATAACGCTGTGCCATGCTGTGCATGTCAAAGTTGTCCTTTGCCCACAATCTGGCTGCAGAGCGGAATTGTCTTTGGTTTTCATACACTTCCAGCCCTGCCTGGCAAATAGGATCGAAATCCGGCGCTTCCAGGTTCCAGTAGTCCGTTCGGTATGGGACGACCCTGCCCGCACCTCTCTGCACCAGCTCTGGCAAAGAACCGGTGGAAAAACTGACCACCGGCAGACCGCATGCCATGGCTTCGATGACCGTATTGGGGCAGGCGGCGTTGATCTCAGCCGGAAAGAAAATATGGGCGCTGCGGTTCAATTCCGGAATGCTGGTCAGCGGAACAATCCCCAACCATTGCAGATTGACGTTCGCATAGGTAGGGAGGGCTTCCAACATGCGCTGGGGAGCCCGGCTGGCGACCACCAGTTCTACCTGCTTGCCGCTTAATTCTGCTAACCCTTTGGCAAAACCGAGCGCGTTCAGCAAGTCGCGCTCATGCCCTCCGTAGAAGCTGCCTTCGATCACCATGATGCGGATGCTGTCTGCAGGAGGGGTGCCCTTGCCGGAAGGATTGAAAAGCTCCAGGTCCGTTCCGTTGTGAATGACCGTATCTTCCACGGATGTTTTGCCATAAACCTGATTCCACCATGCGCGGGTGAATTCACTCTGATAAGCAATGCTGTCGGCAATCGTGTTCCGAATGGTAGACAAGACATGATTGTTCCATTCCGCGCGCAGATAATGTCTGATGCCCGTACCGGTTTTTTTATGCAGCCAGTTCATTCCATCCAGCCGCTGCACAATGCGGATGCCCCTCTTCTTTGCTTGTCTGAGTTGAGCAAGGTGACTGCTTCCACCAACCACCAAAATGGCTGTCACGTCCGAACGCAAAGGATCGAAATGTACATCAATGCCTTGCTGCTGGAGACAGGCGGTCAATTTCCTTTGAAAGGAGGATGGGCCGCCAGTATGTTCTAGTTGGGGAAATAAACAAATGCTGCCGGTTTTCATGCTTCAATCCAGAGAGTAATGCAAGATCTCATCCACGATTCGTTCAGCGGCATGCCCGTCTCCAAATGGATTGGCGGCGTGCGCCATAGCATCGTACCGTTTTTGATCGGTTAATAGCAAAAGGGTTTCATGGATGATGGTGTCACGCTCTGTTCCTACCAGCTTTAAAACACCTGCTTCCACCCCTTCCGGCCGTTCGGTCACTTCGCGCAAAACAAGCGTTGGTATCCCCAGTCCGGTTGCTTCTTCTTGAATCCCGCCCGAGTCGGTGAGCACCAGCTTGGCATGTTTTATAAGGTGGAGCAGCGGAAGATATTCGATCGGTTTGAACAGGGTGACATTGGGAATGCCATCCAGAATTTCATGCACCGGCTCTTGAATATTTGGATTGAGATGAACCGGATAAACCAGTTCAAGCGTATCGGCATTTTTTTCCGCAATGGCCTTGATGGCATGGCAAATGTTTCGAATGGGCTCCCCGAAGTTTTCCCGGCGATGGGCAGTGATCACAATAAGCTGTTTCTTTTTGCTGAGGATACCTTTTTCTTCTAGCAGTTCCTGAATGTCGCCGGGAATGGGTTCATTGATGATTTGGCGCAGCGCATCAATGACCGTATTGCCAGTGACTTTAATGCACCGTTCCGGCACTCCTTCATTGAGCAGATTCTGTTTGCTGAAGGAAGTTGGAGCAAAATGCAGGTCAGCCACTACACCGGCGATCTTGCGGTTGATTTCTTCAGGAAAAGGAGCCCATTTGTCATGGGTGCGCAGTCCGGCTTCCACGTGTCCGATGTGAATGCGGCGGTAGAAAGCGTTCAACGCGGCTGCCATGACCGTGGTGGTATCACCCTGAACCAAGATCCAATCCGGGTTGACTTTTTCAAGAACCGGATCAAGGTTGTGGAAAATATTGGCAGTGAGTTCGGCCAGGGTCTGGTTGGGGCGCATTAAATTCAAGTCGATCTGGGGAGTAATATGGAACAGGGTCAGGACTTGGTCGAGCATCTCACGGTGCTGGGCGGTGACACACACGATGGATTCAATGCCTGGTTTGTTCTCCAGTTCCTGTACCACAGGAGCCATTTTCACCGCTTCCGGTCGAGTTCCAAAGATGGATAGGACTTTGATCTTTTTATTTTCCATAGTGTGATTATAGCGGTTTATGGCTGACCCAGTTTATAGAAGTGAAAACCGGCGTTTTCCCATTCCTTGCGCTGCCAGCCACCGCACATATCCACCGCGATACGGGCTTTGGTGAGCTGGGAGATCTCGTGAGGGTCCAGTGCTATGAATTGCTGGTGTGCAACCAGCAGCAACAGGGCCTCGCAATCTTGCAGGGCTTCTTGCAGGGAAGTCGCCGCTCTGGCATTACCATGAAAACCGTCCGGTTTGTAAGGTTCATAGACCGTAAGCGCTGCTTGTTCCTGGATGAGCAGATTGGTGATCTCAATGGCGGGCGATTCGCGCAGATCATCAATATTTGCCTTGTACGAAAGGCCCAGAACGGTAATCTTGCGATCCGCAAGCGAACCCAGCTTTTTTTTCAATATTTCAACCACATAATACGGTTGATGGTCATTGACCTCACGGGCGGTATGGACCAAAGGAGAAATATCCGGTGCGGCTTCTACCAGGAACCAGGGATCCACACTGATGCAGTGACCTCCAACTCCCGGGCCGGGTTTTAGGATGTTCACACGTGGATGGCGGTTGGCGATGGCGATGGCTTCCCATACATCCACCCCAAAGCGGTCTGCCAGCAGAGCAAATTCGTTAGCAATGGCGATATTGATATCGCGGTAGGTATTCTCCATCAGTTTGACCATTTCAGCGGTAGTGGCATTGGTGAGCAGAATATCTCCCGTGACAAATGTGCTGTAAAGTTCTTTTCCGGCAGCCGCTGAGCGTTCATCGATTCCGCCAATCACCCGGGTATTTTGGATGATCTCTTCCAGAATTTTTCCAGGCAGCACTCTTTCCGGTGAATATGCCAGCATGAAATCAGCCCCGGCTTTTAAACCGCTCTTTTCCAGAATGGGAGCAACGACATCCAGTGTGGTACGGGGTGGGGAAGTGGATTCGAGGACGACCAGATTCCCTTTTTGCAAATGCGGAATGATAGAATGGGCAGCGGATTTCACCGCTTCGAGGTCGGCATTCTTTTCTTTTGTAATGGGGGTTGGAACAGAGATGATGAAGGCATCCGCCGGTTCCGGTTGATCATGAACGGAAAGATTTCCAGAATCCATGGCAGATTTTACCAGCGTGCGCAGCCCGGGTTCGTAGATGTGCAGATGCCCGTTCTGTAATCCATGTACGATCTCTTGGTTGATATCCACACCGCAAACAGGAATGCCGTGTGTGGCAAAAGTACAGGCAGTGGGCAACCCGATATATCCCAATCCCAAGACACAAATTTTTTGAAATTTCAAAGCCAGCTCCTCCATGAAAACAATGCCCATATTATCCCATAATTCAACGAAATTGGTCTTTCCGGCAGTTGTTGAAAACGAATTTCGGGCATGATAAACTTCATTAACTTTCAGAAAAGAGGATAATATGCCGAAGACGATCTATTTGCTGGATGGCCATGCGCTGGCTTATCGGGCATTCTTCGCTCTGATGAATACCGGTTCTCGTTTTCAGACCCACAGCGGGGAACCAACGGCCGGAACTTATGGGTTCACGAACATACTCCTGCGTATCATTGAACAGGATGATCCGGAATATCTGGCGGTCGCTTTTGATACCGGCAAAACTTTTCGGCATGATCTCTATAAGGAATATAAAGCAACCCGTGAAAAAATGCCGGATGAACTGATCCCGCAGATCGAACGCATCCGCACGCTGGTAGATACCTTCAATATCCCCCGGCTTGAAATGCCAGGATATGAAGCCGATGATGTGTTGGGTTCGGTTGCGCAACTGGCAGTTAAAGAGGGTTTTGGTGTCAAGATCATCACCGGTGACCGCGATCTACTGCAACTGGTAAACGACCGCATCATCGTCAATCTGACTGGTTCGAAAATGTCGGAAGCGCAGGATTATCTGCGCGAAGATGTGAAAAAAGCTCTGGACGTTTATCCAGAACAGGTCGTCGATTATAAGGCGCTGGTGGGTGATACGTCTGATAACATCCCTGGCGTGAAGGGGGTGGGGCAAAAAACCGCCAGCCGTTTACTGGAAGATTTTCCCCATCTGGATGATATCTACGCCAGCTTGGAGAAAATTACCGGCAAAACCCACACACTGCTGGAAGAGGGAAAAGAATCCGCCTACCTCAGTTACGAGCTGGCCAAGATCAAAACGGATCTGCCGGTTAAGGTCGATTTTGAACAGGCACGCACCAGAGAAGTGGATATTGAAAAGGTCATTGCGTTGCTAAAGGAACTGGAATTCCGTTCCAGTATTGATCGGGTGAAAAAGATCTTCCATGTGCAGGAACCCATTGGAAATGGCAGCTCCCAACTGGACCTTTTCAGCATACCTTCTCAACCGGTGAATATCACCATCGAATCACAATATGATTTGAATGCAAAACTGGTGGACACCGCCGAGACGATGAACGATCTGGTGCGCTCACTGGGGCAGGCAGAATATCTATCTCTGGATACCGAAACTACCTCCACCGATCCGATGCTGGCCGACCTGGTGGGCATCTCACTGGCAACCCAAGCTGGAACCGGATATTACATTCCGGTGGGACACAAAACCGGTGAGAAACAGCTTCTTCTTGAGCAGGTGCGCGCTGCTTTGGATCCGTTTTTTATAAAAGATTCGCTGAAGAAGATCGGGCACCATTTGAAATATGATTGCATTGTGCTGATGAATCATGGGTTTTCAATCAAACCGCTCACTTTTGATACCATGATCGCTGCCTGGCTGCTGGAACCCTCATCGCACCGCCTGGGATTGAAGACGCTGGCAGAGATCGAACTGGGCGTCACCATGACCCATATTGAGGAGCTGATCGGGAGCGGGAAGAACCAGCTTTCTATGGCGGATATTCCGGCGAAGAAGGTTGCACCATATGCCGCCGCCGATGCAGAAGTTCCATTGAAGTTAATGCAACTGCTCAAAGAACGGCTGGAGAAAAACCATCTGCTGGATGTTTTCGAGAAGATCGAGATGCCGTTGGTGCCGGTCCTGATCGATATGGAGCGCACCGGCATATCGATCGATACGTACTTCTTCAAAGAGTACTCGCAGGAACTGACCACTCGCATGCACGAGATCGAGAAAGAAATCTATCAGACCCTGGGGTATCCGATTAACATCAACTCCACTCAGCAGCTTTCTAAAGCGCTTTTTCAGGATCTGGGATTGAAGAATCCCGACCCGGGGAATAAGACCAAATCAGGGCATTATTCCACCTCCGCTTCTGTCTTGGAAGAAATGCGCGGGCAGCATGCGGTGGTGGATCTGGTGCTGGAGTATCGTGAGCTGGCAAAATTGGTTTCCACATACTTGGATACGCTGCCCAAGCAGGTGAACCCTCTCACCCATAAGATCCATACCTCTTTCAGCCAGACCGGATCGGTGACCGGCAGATTGGCTTCCTCGGAACCCAATTTGCAGAATATTCCCACCCGCACTGAGCTGGGGCATCAGGTGCGCAAAGGTTTCATCGCCGATGCAGGGCAGGTACTGGTATCTGTGGATTATTCACAGATCGAGCTGCGCGTGGTGGCACACATGTCGCAGGATCAGTCCATGTTGGAGGCATTTCGCAAGGGCATGGATATTCATGCTACCACAGCAGCCGCTATCTATAATGTTCCTATTGAAGAAGTTACCAAAGATCAACGTCGTCATGCCAAAGCCATCAATTTTGGACTGATCTATGGCATGAGCGCTTTTGGGTTGAGCCGCACCACCGACCTCACCCTGGCCGAAGCAGAAAATTTCGTGAAGACCTATTTTGAGCGCTTCCCCAACGTGAAAACGTATCTGGATGGCATCCGCCGGCAGGCAGCCACTATCGGTTACGTGGAGACAATGTTGGGCAGACGCCGTTATTTCCCCAATCTGAAGAATCCCATCAACGCGCAGGTTAAAGCGCGCGAAGAGCGTGAAGCGATCAATGCCCCCATCCAAGGAACGGCTGCGGATATCTTGAAGATCGCCATGATCCATCTGGGGCCGGCACTGCAAAAAGCCAACCTGCATGCCAAAATGCTGATCCAGGTGCATGATGAGCTGGTATTGGAATGTCCAGAGAAAGAAACACAGCTAACCATCGCTGTGGTCAAAGAAACTATGGAAAATGCCTACAAACTGGATATTCCGCTCAACACGGACGCACGTTACGGCACCAACTGGGCCGAATTGAAATAGTTAGCCAGACTTTACAATAAACGCGGGCTGCCTAATTCCAGGTCTTCATGGATGTGGCTGTTGTCGTTGAACAGGCGGATAACAGGATTTCCACGGTAAAAATCAACGATGGAAAGTGATACGTTATCTACCCAAAAGGGAACGTATTGAGAGAAATCACCGCCGGCATGGTAGTAAAGGAAGCTTTTAATGAATCCCCCGTGCGATACGGCAGCAACGGTCTTTCCCCGATGGTTCTTCAGGATCATATCCGTGAACGCTTGGATCCTGTTCTTGAATTCCTCAATTGGTTCCATGCCTGCAACACTCGGTCGTTGATGGTGGACCGAGAAATCCGCTTCTTTCCAATCCCGCACCTGTTTAAAGAGGGCAGGGTTGCTCTTTTCCAAGATGCTTTCGCTTATGTCAGAAAGTTCGCCAAAACCGTATTCGATCAGGTCCGGATGGGGAATGACTGGCAGTCCCAGCTCTTGAGAAAGGTAGTGGGCGGTTTGCATCGTGCGCTGCAGCGGGCTGGCATATAAAACATCGACCGCATATTCCATCTTGACCCTTTTTGCCATGATGCTGGCTTGTTGGTGCCCGGTTTCATTGATGGGAATATCACTGCGCCCTGAGATGAATCCCTGGGTATTGTGCTGGGTCTGCCCGTGCCGGATGAGCAACAGACGTGTGTACAGTTCATTGTTGATGGCTTGCATGCGGTTTTATTCCCTTCTCGTTGGACAAATATTATTAAAGACTCTCGAAAGGACGGACTTCGAGCGAATAGATTTCACATACCCTTGAATCCAGCATACGGCTGCGAATGCGCGGATCCATATCCTCCAGTTTTATAGAGGATGTGATGACCGTAGGGGCTTTGGTTTCGTAGCGGAAATTTAAGATCTGGAACAATTTTTCTTTTGCCCAGGGGGTGGTATTTTGGGTGCCAAGATCATCCAGAATGAGCAACTTGGCATTCCTAACCTGGTTGAACACAGAATCATAAGAAACCGGAGAGTTGGGGTTGAAAGTGGCACGCAGATGATCCAGCAGATCCGGTACCACGGTGAAGATCGGATCATCGCCGGCTGCCTGGCGGTAATTGGCAATGGAAGCCGCCAAATGCGTTTTCCCTGTACCGTATGCTCCTAAAAAGACTAACCAGCCATTGGGATTCTCTGCAAAGTGTTGAGCTGCTAAAAATGCCTGGTCCAGACTTTTTTGTTCATGAACGGGTAATTTTTCTTTTTTTCGGGCAGAGAAATTATTGAAGGTGCGGTGATCGCTGAGATATGCCAGCGTGGAGATGGGCGAATCTTGATGCTCCGAAAACGGATCGCGGTAATCGGGGGCAATGATGCCGATCTTCATCACCAGATCGCGGTCATTGATGCGCGAGCTGATGCGCTCGTCGATTTCTGCGATATCCAGATTGGAGGTGATCACAGTGTGCAGGCGGTTGACGTAACGGTGGTTGATGATCTGGAACAACTTTTCCTCGGCCCAGGGGGTTGAGTTTTGTGTTCCCAGATCGTCCAGCACCAGGAAAGGAACGTCGCGGATCTCGGAAAAACGTTCCTCAAAAGAAGCATCCTCTCCGCTGAAAGCATAACGCAGCCAATCCAGCAGATCCGGTACGGTGAGAAAGAGCGTGTGCGTGCCATTTTGGATGACCTCGTTGGCAATGGCGGCTGCCAGGTGGGTTTTCCCGCAGCCAAATTTCCCGGTGAGAAATAGCCATCCGTTCGGTCGTGCGGCAAAGTTCTTTGCTGTTTGAAAAGCCACTTCCAGACTTTTGTTGGCATCTTTCTCGTTGGTTCTGCCATGGATGTTGAAAGTCTCGAAGGTCATGGCGCGGAAAGATTCTACATTGCTGATGTTGTATAAATGATCTTTTTTCAATGCTTCCACCTGCTCGCGCCGGCAGGAACAGATCTCCATCTTTCCAAAATTCGGATCATGGATGGGCAGGTCGTGACGGATGAATCCGATGCCATGGCAGATGGGGCAGTTGGGGTCACCGGGCAGGACGGATTTTTTATCAGCTTTTGATAAATTTCCCATATTTCCCTTTGGTATATTGTTTGTAATCCTCTTCAGCGTGTCTTTGATCTCTTCCATTACGACCTTCTTCCTTCCAATTGGTCAGAATGGCTTGGACGTAGCGCCATTTTCGCACATTGTTGGCTACCGCAATGCGGATGGCTTCCTCCAGCCATTCCTTGGAATATTCTTGTTCGGCATCCTTTAACGCATTTGCGATCAATGGTGTGAGCGGTCCGATATTCTCTTCGTACAAAATGAAAATCTCAGAACGTGCATCATTTCTTGATGGAAGATCCACATTGGAACGCGGCAGTTGAGAGGCCTGCTTCCCGCGTGCGGTATTGAGGTAAAAAGGGTTCCCCTTTTGGATTTCCTCAAAGTTGTTTCCGGTCAGATAACCCGCTTCCAGATTCTTGTTCAAGGCATCTACCAAATTTTTGCGGATTGTTTGCGCATCGCTGCCAAGTTGTTTCATTAATTCCGGGTAGGTATAAAAATCCTGCAAGGTAAGCGGATTGGCTTCATCGCCGCTTTCCTGGGCCAGCCAGATGGAAAACAGCAGCACCTTTAACTGCAGGGTGTTTTCGATCTCTCCGACGGTGTCGAAAAGAAAAGCAGCCGAAAGTTTCAAGTTCGAGAGATCCAATCGGTGTTTGCTCATTCTTTGGGAACCGGTTTTCTTCTGGGTTCTTTTTCAACCTGTGCGGCGTTTTCAAAACGTGCGATTTCGTTCAGGAAAACTGTTTGAATGCCGGAATGGGTGGGGCCGTTGCGGTGTTTGGCCACGATGATCTCTGCTGAGTTTTGTTTGCTGACATCCTTATCGGTGACATCTGGGCGATGAATGAACATCACGATGTCTGCATCCTGTTCCAAACTTCCGGATTCGCGCAGGTCAGATAGGATCGGTTTTTTATCCTGCCGCTGCTCCACTGCGCGCGATAGCTGTGCGGCTGCCAGCACTGGAACGTTCAATTCGCGAGCCAGTGTTTTCAAGTTGCGCGAAATGTAAGAAACTTCTTGTACACGGTTGTCATTGCGTGTCTCGCCGCTCATGAGTTGCAAGTAATCAACAATGATAAGGTCAAGATGATATTCCAGGTGCAATCTGCGACATTTCGTGCGCATTTGAATGGGGGTAAGCGCGGGAGTATCATCCAGAAAAATCTTGGTATCCCCCAGCACCTCGATGGCATGAGTGAAAAGTGGCCATTCGTCCTGCTCCAGTTCACCCAGTCTGAGCTTTTGGGCGTTAATGCGCGTTTCCTGTGCGATCAAACGCTGAACAAGCTGTTCGTTCGACATTTCCAGCGAGAAAAATGCCACATGTTTTTGATGTTTTTGCGCCGCATTTTTCGCCACGGTCAGCAGGAATCCGGTTTTACCGGTGGCGGGGCGGCCGGCAATGATGAGTAGGTCCGATCTTTGCATACCGCCCAGCACTTTATCCAGGTCCACCAGACCAGTGGGCACGCCCAGCAGTTCGTCGCTGCGCTCCGAGAGCTCTGTAACACGGTCATAATACTGGCTCAGCACTGTTTGGATCGGCTGCAAGTCGCGGCGGATGCGCCTTTCACTGAGATTGAAAACTTCCCGCTCCGCTTCATCCAGAACGTTGTTGATGCCTTTTTCCTGGTCATAAGCCAGTTTCGCCATTTCATTGGCAGCCCCGAGCAAACGGCGCCGGATCGATGTTTCTTCGACAATATGTGCATACGCTTCCGCATTCAGTGAGCTGGGAGTTTGGTTGATCAGCGATACCAGATAGGCCTGACCACCGATCTCGCTGAGCTGGTTGCGTTTTTCGAGTTCTTCACTGACTGTCAGAAGATCAATCGGGATTTGGTTCTCGTGCAGATAAACAAACACTTCCCACAACCAGCGATTGCGGATCACATAGAAATTATCCGCTTCCAGGATCTGTGCGACATCGAAAAATGATTCTGGATTGATGAGCACAGCTCCCAGAACGGCCTCTTCTGCATGCTTATTGTGCGGTTGAGACTGGATGGCTTGTTCTTCATTGGTCTGCAGATCGTTAAAATCATCCATACTAGATCACGCTCATATTTCCCGGATTCTCATCATCTTCATCGTCTTCGTCATCATCCTCTTTACCTTTATCCTGATTTTCTTCAAGGTTTTTCAAATACTCTTCAAAGACGGATAGACGATCGATGGATTCCTGATTTTTTTCAGAAGAAACCGCTGATTCAGCGGTAGATGTTTCTGCGTTCTCGTGAAAGGATGACACGTATTCTTCCTCAACCGGCGTGATGCCAGCCGATTTCATGATCTCTTCGGAGATGAAGATGGGAACGTGTGCTCTGACTGCAATCGCTAGCGCATCCGAAGGGCGGGTATCCAGCCGAATTTTTTTCTCCTTTTGGATGATTTCAACAACCCCGTAAAAAATATCATCTTTTAATTCACTGATGATGATGCGACTGATAGACCCATCTAATTCGTTAATGGCGTTCTTAATCAAGTCATGCGTTTGGGGGCGGGAAATTTCGATTTCCTGCAATGCAATGGTGATGGATTCTGATTCATACGGTCCGATCCAGATTGGCAAATACCGTTCGCCATGGAGATCCTTAAGTATGATGATACGCTGCTGGCTTGTCAGACTCATGCGTATGCTGTCAACTGTTGCTTCGATCAAATCAGCCATCCTCGCTCCTAAAAACTCTACTTGTAATTTTAGCATGTTCGAGGTCAGAAGGTATAGATTTCACGAAATAATGTATTTCTTTCAACGATTGTTGTATAATTTTTTATATGTCCTTCTTCATCGCCGCCATACAAAAGAGTTGGAGTGCCAATTCTAGAGACTAAAATGAACAGATAAGCTAGGCGACAATACACGTTATGAAATTATCAAAACCACTTATTTTGATCGTCGAAGGGAAACGTTCGGATCGATCTTCTTTTTCAGGGGGGCTGATCAAGAAAGATTTCGATGTTCATTCTGTACCCAATGGGAATGATGCGGTGGATTTCGTAAAACATGAAAAACCGCAACTCGTGATTGTTGATGCCTCCTCATTACGTACTGCAGGGAAACGCATTTGTTCTGCAGTACGCAAAGAGATTCCTGACACCCCCATCATTCTGATTGTGGATGAAGGACTGGACAACAAATTCAAAGATGCAAATGAAATTCTGGTTTTTCCTTTCACATTGCAGAAGCTTTTGAATCGAATCAAACCATTTGTACAGCGTGATGGCAATGCCGTCCTTGAAGCGGGACCGATCACATTAGATCTTTCGCAGAGGTGGGTTACTTGCAATGGGAAAAATGAGCGCCTGACCCCGCGGTTGTTTGTTCTCATGAAAACATTGATGCAGAAACCAGGTAAGCTCATCAAACGGGAAGAATTGTTTAAAACGTTGTGGGAAACGGATTATGTGGGAGATATGCGATCTCTGGATGTGCATGTCAGTTGGTTGAGAAAGGCCATCGAAAAAGACCCCCGTAATCCGGAGTACATTAAAACCAAGCGCGGTGTGGGGTATTATTTGGACCTTCCGGAAAAACCCAAGAAAAAATAGAGGATGCCTGTGATGCAATAAAAAAATTCCCCCCAAGAGGGAATTTTTTGTTTTCACATCTCTAAAGATTCCGGTGTCATTTTTTTTCTGTGCTGGTACTTTTATTTTGCCAATAAATTAACCAGTGTAAGCAACAATCCGCCTGCGATCACGCTTGCCAGTTGACCGGCGGTGTTGGCACCCATGGCATGCATTAGGATGAAATTGTCAAAATCTTCATCTTGCGCCATCTTGGCGGAAAGTCGTCCGGCCATGGGGAAGGCGCTGATTCCACAAGCACCGATGAGAGGATTGATCTTGCCTTTGGAAAAGAACGCCATGAGTTTTCCAAAGAGCAACCCCATGATGGTATCCAGAATAAATGCGATCAATCCCAATCCCAACACTTTCAAGGTTGCCACCTGCAGGAAACTGCCTGCCTGCATGGTGCCGCCAATGGTTAAACCCAGGAACAGGGTGGAAACGTTAATGATCTCATTTTGGGCTGATTTGTTCAGGCGGTCAACTACACCAGATTCTTTAAGCAGGTTACCCAACATTAAGGCTGCAATAAGCGGTGCTGCTTCTGGTGCGATCAAACTGACCACGATCGTTACCACGATCGGGAAGATGATCAAAGCTTGCTTGGATACGGCTCGCGGTGCGTATTCCATACGGATGCGCCGTTCTTTGCGCGTGGTCAAGAGTTTCATAACCGGACGCTGGATGATAGGCACCAAACTCATATAGGAATATGCTGCCACTGCAATGGGCGCCAGCAACTCGGGCGCGAGTTTTCCGGACACAAAGATGGCTGTTGGCCCGTCAATGGCGCCGATGGATCCAATGGCAGCAGCTTCTTTTATATTGAATCCTAGCAATACCGCCAAAACCAAGGTGCCAAAAATTCCAAATTGACCGGCTGCGCCAAGCAATGCCATTTTGGGTTGTGCTAGCAGCGGGCTGAAATCGATCATCCCTCCTACACCCACAAAGATGAGCAGTGGAAATAATTCGGTCTGGATGCCGGCCCGATACAGCACGGATAGAAATCCGGTGCCATCTGCGGTGGCTGCCATTCCGAGATTTGCCAAGATGCACCCAAACCCAATGGGTAGGAGCAGGACCGGTTCATATTCTTTCTTGATGGCAAGATAAATGAGAATCAGCCCGACCAGGATCATGATAGCATTTTTCCAGGTGAAGTTCCCAATGTCGAACGTGAATATGCTCAGGATCTTTTGTAAGTCCATACTTTCCTCAATGTCATCACTTTTTATATCGGATCAGGATTTGCCCATGCTTTACCTGGTCTCCGTTTGCAACCAAGACTTCGCTGATCACACCTTCACAGTTTGCGCGAATGGAATTTTTCATCTTCATCGCTTCGAGCACACACAGTTCCTGCCCATACTGCACCGCATCACCAGCTTTGACCAAGACCTCGATGATTACCCCGGGAATGGGAGCGGCAACTTCGCTGCCAACGTTCCCGGTGTTGGTTACCGGGGCTTCGATCTTGATCTCTTTCATGGTTGAAGCAGTGTCAATTGGTAAGGATTGAGAAGGAGAAGGTAAGATGGTTTCTTCCGGCCATACTTCAATGGTTTCCCCATCCACACTGGCTTGAATAGGCCTGGCATGGATATCGCCAATGACAACTTCATAAGTAGTATTTTGGATTTTGACGTGGATTTTCATTCCGATCCTCACTTGCCGCGTTTGTTATATGAAAATTGCTGATAATTACGATGCAGGCTTTGCCAGGGGCTGAGAACTTCCTGCTGAGAGATGGGAGCAGAAACTGCGGTGGAATTTTGCAAACTGATGGCAGTGACCACTGCAGCCGCGGCCGCCTTTTGTTTCATCGATCGATCATCAAGGGTGGAAGCCGGTTCATGGCTGGGTTCTTCTGCCTTTTCCCGTTTTCGTGTAATACGTACCAACAGTTCCATCATTCCCCACAACAGTAAAATGCCAATAAAAACCAGCACCATTCCCAAGAGCGTGATCCATAATGCAGTGGATAAATCTGAATTTCCCATGCTTACTCTATACCGGGGAATTCCCATGCTTCCGCATGGGATGCTGTATCTGTTTCTGATGCAGTGTTTTCAATGCGGAAATAATGATGGGTCGGGTTTGGCTTGGTTCGATTACATCATCGATGTGACCCGCCTGTGCCGCTGCATAAGGATTGAGGAATTTTTCCTTGTAGACCTCAGTCAAGGCATTCCGCTCTTTCGTTGGGTCTTCCGCATTCTTGATCTGATTGGCATAGAGGATATTAGCGGCTCCTTCGGGACCCATGACCGCGATCTCTGCACTGGGCCAGGCAAAAGTGAAATCGGTGCCCAGGTATTTACTGCTCATGACGATATAAGCGCCGCCGTAAGCCTTGCGGGTTACAACACTCACCTTGGCAACGGTTGATTCGGAATAAGCAAACAGCACTTTTGCGCCGTGACGGATGATTCCGTGATGTTCTTGGTTGACCCCCGGCAAGAAACCAGGTGAGTCAACAAAGGTAATGATAGGCAAGTTGAAACAATCGCACATGCGGACGAAACGGCAGATCTTATCGGATGCATCAATATCGATCACTCCTGCCATGATGCTGGGTTCCTGTGCGATGATCCCAACCGAACCTCCATCCATCCTGGCGAATCCGACGACTGCATTCGGTGCAAAAGTTGCCTGCAGTTCAATAAAAGAGCTGCGGTCCACGATGCGATTAATCACATCATGCATAGAATAAGGTACGGTCGAATCAACCGGCACCATGTTGTTCAGTTCCAAATCAGCGCGCAAGGCATCATCCGATGGGGCAATAAAGGGAGGATTTTCAGCATTGTTGGCGGGCAGGTAGCTGAGCACCGTACGGCAGAGCCGCAGTGCGTCACTTTCGGATTTGGCGGTCAAACTGGCTGTTCCGCTGGTAGAGAGATGTATGTTCGCACCACCCAGATTTTCAAAATCGACTTCCTCGCCAGTGACCGTTTTGATCACGTTGGGACCGGTAAGGAACATATAGGATTGCTTTTCGACCATGATGATCAGATCGGTCAGGGCAGGAGAATAGGCAGCTCCCCCGGCACAGGGGCCTAAAATGATGCTGATCTGTGGGATGATCCCTGAATACTGGGAATTCCTGCGGAAGATCTCGCCATAACCTCCCAAGCTGTAAACGCCCTCCTGAATGCGCGCGCCGCCTGAGTCGATCAAGCCGATGATCGGAGCGCCGTTTTCGTATGCCAGGTCCATGATTCGGCAAATCTTCTTGCTCTGCATTTCGCCCAAGGCTCCACCTTTGATGGTAAAGTCCTGCGCATAGACAAATACCATACGCCCGTTGATCTGTCCGTAACCAGTGACAACCCCATCTCCCAGGTCCTTTTCAACATCCACCTCACCGAAATCAGCGCGAGGGGTGATGAACTGCCCGATCTCATGAAAACTGCCTGCATCCAGTAATTCAGCCAGGCGTTCCCGTGCGGTCATTTTTCCCTTTTGGTGTTGCTTGGCGATCTTCTCTTCCCCACCCCCTAAGAATGCTTCTTTACGCATTTCCGATAGTTTTTTTAATTTCTCATCATTTGTCATGATCTTTCCCTATCTCATTCTTGAATATGTCTATTGTAATTAGAAAGCATGAATCCTGAAAGATTGTAGGGGAAAAGCTCGCAGATGGATAGGTACGTTAATACTGAGTTTTATGGAATGGTATCGGTTCAATTGGAGCGGGTTTTCAAGCAGTTATGAACCTTCCAGGCGATGTAAAATGCGCAAACATGCAAAAGTCAACCAGCGTGAGGATTCCCGCTTTTGGCCAAAGTCCCAATCTTTCCATGCCATCCAAACTGACTCGGGGGTGAAACGCTGATCGGTGCCCTCTTTTGTGCGCAGAACATCCAACATTTCTTGCAGGCGCGGATCGTCTTTTATCCAGGCAAATTGAGAAAGAACATCCAGCACATGCAGCAGATCGTACCAAACAAAAGGTGCTTTCAACTTGCAGAAATCTGTTCCCATGTAAAAAATGTAGGGATGCATGACTGTGCGCTCTTTCCAAAGTGAAAGCTGTGTTTCAATCCCACCTCTGCATACTGTGCTATCGTGCAGACTCTTTTCTTGGGCGAGTGCTTTCAGCATGATCAGGTTGGCATACGGACAGGGGTCACTTTTCTGCCCGGGACCGTGGAATTTTCCTATTTCTGGAGAAGCGGTGCATGGCCAGCCATTTTCTCGTCCCAATCCGCTTAGGAAAGCGGCTGCTGCTTGAACACGTTGGTCTTCGCCATAGCCGAACTTCAATAATGCATAAAGAATGAGCGGGGTGTCGCACAACGTCCACGCCATGCAGTCTTGTCCTGTTCCCCCAAATGCCTTCGGCATATTCACTAGCACTTGGAAAGGTCCGTTTTGTGAAGAATGTTCGAAGATACGGTCTGTGATCGTTTCGATTCCCGGATCGTTTTTGGTCAATCCGATTTCTGCCAAGAACGACAATTTATGGATGAAAAGATTGGCATTTTTATGGTTGGTGATGGCAGCTCCAGGCCAATCCGATAACTCTGCAACGAGTGCTTTGATCTTTGGATGTTCCAGCATGGACTGGCGTGCCTGTCTTACAACTGCCAGTCCAGCATCCTCTCCAAGCAGGTCGATGCGTGTGCGGTACTGTACCCAGGCGTCCCCTTCTAATAACCAATCATAGATAGTTTGCATTTTCCCCTTCCTTTCCAGTTAAAGAATAAGATCAAATTATTCGATCATTCCCAGCAACATGCTCAAAATGAGCATGAAAGAAATAAATGGACCGGTATATGCCAACAGATATGCATAAACGCGCAGTTTTTCATTTTTCATAATCCGAGGGGCGAAAATTGTATTCAAAACATTAAAGATCGTGGCAAGAATGGGAATGATGATAATTCCTGCTGGAGATTCAAAGAGAACCAGACCAACTTGAATTGCAGCTTGCCTGTTGACCAAAAAACCGAACAGGACAAAGAGCAATAAACTGAGCATGATGCCAATGATCAGAGGGATATATAAAGCGGGATTGGCACGCATGGCGCGGACTGGCGATTCCATCTGAATGGATTTTCTTTCCAGCGGTGCGATGGAACCCAGATAGACCGCCTCTTGAATTCCTTCTTGAAAAGCATCCGCATCAAGCGGAGATAAAAACAGCACCTCCTGTGAAGTTCCAATCAAGATCGCTTTTTGTTGGCGGGTGGCAAAGAAGAGAATCTCCCCCAGATCCTGATAGAAAAGGCGCCCGGTGAGAATACCGATCCGTTCCAATGAGGGCAGCGGGATGGTGTAACCCATCTGGTCATAAGGCCTGATCCACTCGATCTCCTGGATGGGTATGACCATTCTTTGAAAACCCCAGCAAATGGTTAACCCTTCCCGCTCGATGCGGTACTGGCTGCGAGATACCTGGATAATCTGAAAAAGCATCATGCAGATCAGCAGGGCAAAGAGAATGCCTAGGATATAACCGAGGATGCGATAGCCGGCATTCTGCATGGAAATGGCGATCAGGAAACTTCCGCCGCTCAAGCCAGCCAATAAAAAACAAAAAATGAACAAGTTCCCTATTGTCTTCTTTACAGGCAGTTGGAAGATCTGTTCACCATCCATATTACAGCGATTTTCGAATCCCTTCGCAAACATGCAGCACTTCTTCTTCTGTCATTACGCTGGAAAAAGGAAGTGCCAGTCCGCGATTTCCCAGGTCTTCGGTTACCGGGAAATCCCCTGTTTGAAATCCGAATTGGTCTACCAAGAAAGGTTGTAAATGGATCGGCAAGAAATAGGGACGGACAGGGATATCGTTTGCGACCATCCGTTTCGCAAATGTATCACGATCCACTGGTTTTTTCACTCTGATCACATAGACAAACCAGCTCATGCGGGTGGTCGTTGGCAGGACCTGGGGGGTTTCAATTTGAGGAAATTCCTGCAGGTATTTCTGATACCAGGCTGCTACCTGCATGCGATTTTCAAGCATGTGATCAAGGCGTTGTATTTGTGAAAGCCCCAATGCTGCACTCATCTCATCCAATCGGTAGTTATAACCCAAGAAGGTATGCTGTAGCCATGCATCGCCGGGAGCACGTCCCTGGTTTCGCAAAGCCAGCATAAAGGCGGCCGCTTCATCATCGTTGGTGACAATGATCCCACCTTCCCCGGTGGTGATCTGTTTATTGGGATAGAAGGCAAAAACTCCGTATTTTCCGAAGGTTCCAGCCGGCTTCCCTTTATATTCAGCTCCCAGGGCTTCGCAGGCATCTTCGATCAGGGTCAATTCATTTTCCTCACAGAGTGTCTTGATTACATCGTAATCAGCAGGTTGGCCGAACACATCCACTGCCAGTACAGCCTTGAGCTTTTTGTAATTTTCACAACCTTTGCGGGGCAGCCAGCGCTTGGCAGCTTTTCCACCCTGTTTTAGATCTTGGATGGCTTGCTGCAACTGAACCGGATCCATATTGCCGTTGATGGGATCAACATCCACAAAAACCGGAATGGCTTTTTCAAACAGGATCACATTGGTGGAAGAAATGAAGGAAAAAGGTGTGGTGATGACAAGGTCACCCTGTTCAATGCCAGCCGAGCGGATGCAAAGATGGAGACCGGTTGTGCCGGAACTGACCCCCAGAGCGTGGCGGCTGCCAGTTCTTTTACAGATGGCTTGTTCGAACTGGTCGATCTTCGGGCCCATGCTCAAATAGGTGGTATTCAAGACTTCCAGCACTGCTTTGCGGTCATCGTCGTTGATTTCAGGGGATGACATGGGAACAGAATTCTGATTTTCTTTTTTCATTGTTTACCTTTATGCACTTTTCCAATATGACTTTAAAGATTGGACCGGGATTGGATTAAAAATTCAGCGATGTGTTCCAATCTGATCACTTGTTGCGAATGCTCCTCTTTTCTGGATTTTATTTCAATTCCGCCGTTTGATAAAGAGCGGGAGCTGACGGTCAACCGTAGCGGTATGCCCAACAGATCAGCGTCATTGAACTTCACACCCGGGCTTACCATACGGTCATCGTAAAGAACCTGGAAACCTGCTTCAAGCAATTGGGAATATAATGCTTCGGCTGTTTTGCGGGTTTCGCCGCTTTTGTCTTCGATATGGATAAGATATACCAGGAAGGGTGCCAGATGGCTGGGCCAGATGAGCCCTTTATCATCATGGTGTTCTTCGGCAATGCAGCTCATCAGTCTGCCCAAGCCAATGCCGTAGGAACCCATCACGATCGGCTTGGATATGCCATCCTCGTCCAGATAGTTACATCCCATGCGTTCCGAATAGAAAGTGCCTAATTTAAAGATATTTCCTACTTCCACGCCGCGCTGGCTTGAAAGAGGTTTGCCACATTCGGGGCAGGGCAATCCCTGGTCGGCGCAGGCGATATCAGCAACGATATCTGCCCGAAAATCCCGCCCAAAATTTACATTCAGCAGGTGATAGCCAGTTTCATTGGCGCCCGCCACGAAATTGTGCAGATTGGGTATCTCATCATCCACTACGATCAAAATGTTCTTCAAGCCGATCGGGGAGGCATATCCGGGAACGGCACCGCTGGGTCTGATCTCTTCATCGAGCGCCGGACGCAGTTGAGCAGCATGCAGGATATGGCTGAGCTTGGTTTCGTTCAATTCCAGATCCCCTCGCAAAAGTGCCAGCACTAACTGCCAGACGCCTTCGATCTCTGCCATCATGAATACTGCTTTGGCGGTCTGCTCTGCTGAGATATGTAAATAATCCACCAATTCAGCGATGGTCTTCTTATCCGGTGTGGTGACCTTTTCAATTTCCTTTAATGGCTCTGTACTGCTTGGCTTTTTTTGAAATGCTGCAATCTGGCGGTTGGCAGCATACTGGCAGGATGGGCAGAGGATAATGGTGTCTTCGCCGATTGGAGTGAGGTACATAAATTCATGGGCAAAGGTACCACCCATCATTCCGGTGTCTGATTTGATTGCCATGACCGGCAACTTGCAACGTTCGAAGATGCGTGTATAGGCATGAAAATGTGCTTGATATTGTTTATCCAACCCTTCCGCGTTGCGGTCCAAACTGTAACTGTCAAGCATGGTAAACTCGCGCGCTCTGATCAGGCCGGCACGGGGCCTTGGATCATCACGCCACTTGATCTGCATCTGATAGATCAGTGCCGGGAGCTGACGGTACGATTGGATGACATCCCGTGTGACTGCTGCAACCGCCTCTTCATGGGTCATGGCCAGCACCATATCACGACCGTTGCGGTCTTTGAACCTGCCCATTTCTTCCTTGATAGAATACCAGCGTCCGGTTTCTTGCCAAATCTCAGCCGGATGGATGACCGGCAGGGATATTTCCTGGCCGCCTATGGCATTCATTTCTTCCCGGATGATGCCGGAAAGGTTGGCGAGTGTGCGTTGTGCCAGGGGCAGGTATCCAAAGATGCCGCTGGCGAGAGGGCGCAAATAACCGGCCTGGACAAGGAATTGATACCCGGCTACCTCGTTCGATTCTGCAGACCTGCGCAGCGTTTGATTAAATAATTGCGAGACTCTCATTCTCTACTAAAAAGAAAACTATTCTTTCTCTGATTCGGGTTCTTGATCCGTCTTTGCGGTTTCCACCGGCAGTTCTTCAAATTCCAGAGTGACCTGTTCTTCCATGGTGATATTCCCGCGCAGGAAGGCCCCTTCTTCGGTGGAAAAAGCAACGATCTTGACATCTCCCCACACATGGCCGGTGCTGCGGATCTCCAATTTTTCTGCGGTGATGTTACCTTTGATGGCACCTGCCACAATGACGGTGTTGGCTTGTACATTCTCACAAGTAATACGACCTGTTTCACCAACCACCAGCAAACCGTTCAGATTGATTTCGCCTTCAAAGGTTCCCTCAATACGCACTCCACCCTTGCCTTTAATGGAACCCTTCCAGATGATGCCGGTTCCCAGCACGGATGTAACCCGTTCAATCGGTGTGATTTCCGCTCGAGCGTTGGGGGTATTTCGACGAAACATGGTTTTTTCTCCTAAGCGGTCCTTGTTTTGGGCAGGTCACGGGGTGGCCATACCATTCCGGCATAGACCCTTCCTCCCTGGGGTACATTGCCTTTGATGGTAGCGCCGTTGGCAATGCGTGCAAAGCTGCCAATATGCACGCCAATATTGACGTTGACATTCATTCCCAGTTGAGCAAAATCATCAATGACCACGTCTCCAGCCAGCATTGTGCCCGGGGAAAGGTTGACGCATGCTCCGATCACATTATCGTGTGAGATAACCACGGAATTATTGATGAGTGTGCCCATGCCAACCCGCGCATTCCCGCTGACATAGCTTTGTGCAAGCACCAGCACTCCGGCAGCCAGCCGGGCAGATGGATCGACATGTGCCGTGGGGTGAACAATGGCAGGGCAAAGGAAACCCGCTTTTGCTAGGATGTGAAATACGTTCAGGCGTACCTGAAAATCTCCGATTCCCCCCACGGAATTCACCGCCATGCGGATCCCCCGTGCAGCCAGTTCCGGAAGTGCTTCCGCTCCTCCCAGAACCGGGGAACCGATCACATCGGTGCCTTTTTTCATGCCGTCATCGATGATCCCTTCAATCTGGTAGCATCCCAGCACACGCACAGCTTCGATGATCATTTTGCTTAATCCACCCCCGCCATAAATGATCACTTTGGTCGGATCAAAATCAAAAACGGGAACTTTTGTTGCTTCATTTTTTTCTTGCATAGTATTTTTATACCATGAGTCTGGTTGATTCACTCATCGATTTTCGAGGAGGATACTTGCGCTGTGAAACGCCAAGGCTTGCTGATCCAAGGTTCGCCGGCATAGGCAATACCAATGCGGGGCGTTGCTTGAATGAATTTATCTGGAATTGTAATCCCTTCTGAAATTAGCAAAGTCCCTGATTTTTGACACAGGTCACAGCCGTTCAGGCTGCCGTCAATGGCAAGCGCGCGGGTCAGTTTTGCCGGACCGTTGCACCACAAAGCGGGTTTGATCCCTTCTCGATTTTTAGTGATGATCTCCAGCCCATGAGTGGGGTGGAGGGAGCGGATCAATACCGCAGCAGGATACCCCTCTGCACCGGTTACGCAGTTCAACAACCAATGCATACCGTAGGTGAAATAGATATAAGCATACCCTGCCGGACCGTACATGACAGCATTGCGCTTCGTTTTTCCGCGGCGGGCGTGACAGGCCTGGTCTTGCTCACCATCGTATGCCTCGGTTTCCGAGATGATTCCACCGACCCAATTTTCCCCGATCTGATGAATGAGCTGTTTCCCGATCAATGAGCGGGCAACATCAACAACCGGTTGTCGGAAAAAATCACGGGAAAGAGTTTTGTTCTTCATTTTTCCTAGTATGAGAATCCTGGTTCATTGACAATGGCTGATGCGGATCAGGCGGCGCAGAATCCCATTCTCTGTATTTTCCACCGATGCCACCTCCTGGATACAGGGCTGGCTGAGTTCTTCCTGCCCGGTTTGATCCAGCGAATTCCACCAATCCTCGTCAATGTAGATGTATTCAAAACCCTTTTCAAGGAATTGGGAAATGTGCGGTTCAGCGCGCAGGTTTACCCAGTCTTCCTCGCTGAAAGCAGCAGACTCAATGGGTGAAGCATGGCCGCTCAGAATGAGCGCACGCCAGTTTTGACTGGCGGGGTCGTAGATCCAGCCATCGCCCGGCAGTTCTCCCCATACACTGCTGCTGATGCGTGCATCCCAGCCGTCAATCCCCTCTGCCAGAACCGGGTGGTTGAGGGCAGAAAGCTGTACAACGCCAACCACCAACCCTCCCACCGCCATGACAGCCATGCTGAGGGCTTCAAGACAGCGCAGCAGCACCTTTTGTGTTTTCCACTTTTCAAGGATGAAGAGCAAGAACAACAAAAGCAATATTGATAATCCATAACCGGAAAAACGGGTGATGTCTCTGGCGGAGGATTGGTAAGTTAAAAAAACAGGGATGCACAGGCCGAGCAGAGCGCTGAAAAAGAATATGGATAAGGTTATTTTTTTCGATTGTTCCTTTGTTTCGCGGATCCATTTCCAGATGAAAGGGATAAAGAAGATCGATGGTCCAATCTCGCATAACCCAACCATCAGTTGTGCCGGATCAAAAATCGACAATCCTCCCAGATGCCCTGAGAAGATAACCGGCGGCCAATTAATAGAAAACATTCCACCTTCGGTGATTTCAGCATTGATGCTTGGTGTCGATGAGAGAAAACCAGCCATGACGCTTTTTAACATTTCATGAATGGTTCCCCCCTGCAGAAGCACAATCGGTATGGAGAGCATCCCTGCTGCAATGAGGGTTTGCAGGGTTGCATTTTTTTCGTGTTTTCGATGGGAAAGTTGAATCAGGAAAGCACAGGCGATGATAACAGCCAGTATTCCGTAGGTTGTTTCCCAGGTCAGGGCCAGGTGGGCAAAGAGGATTGCCACCAGCCATTTGGCCGCAGGTTTCATTGGAACAGAAACCAGCAGCCAGATCAGTAGCACGATCGCCAGTGCCAGGGTCTCCGTGCCGGAATGTGACATGATGAGCGGTTTTAAAATGCCGTTGATGAAACCATAAGGATAGGCGGTGGGTGGACCTCCCCCGATTACCCAATTTGCATGAATGGCTTGGGAAAATGGTAACCCAATGTCCTGGCTTGAGCCGAGCAGGGTGATCTTGCTATCCAGCCCTGAAAGAAAACTTGTGGGAAACGCCATTGATAAAAAGCGAGTTCCACTCAGAAAAGGATAAATAGCAGTGAGCAGCACTGCCACCCAATTCTTGGTAGTAAAGCGACGAATGAGAATGTAAACCAGCAAAATGGTCAGAGCCCAGTAGATGCCTTTGCTGATATCGAAAGCGCTCCAGGGGAAGAATCCACCCAGTTTTACCAGACTGGCACCCAAAAGTTGCGAGCCATAGTGATATTGATACAGTGTCAGGGGATTCAACGGATTATGCGGAGGAATGTCCCCATTTGCCATGAGCGAGATCAGGGATAGATTTTTCCGCTCATCAAAAATGGCCAAGCCCCGCCCGGTCAGGGTGAAAAAACCGGCAAGGATTAAAAAAACGGATGCCTGAATAAGGATTGTTTTCAACGTAACACGAAGTTTCTTTTTAGGGTATATGCGTCTGGCGGCGAAACCCAACAGGCAGATTAACGGAGCCGGCAGCAGAAATGCCAGAGCAGGGGAAAGAAAATGCCCCAGCAGATTGGTGAACCACAGATACAAGACCAGGCCGCTTCCGAAACCCAAAACAGGAATTTCATGGTCCTGTACATCAAAGAGGGTCGAAATGAGCCATATCCCTCCTGTGCTGCTCATGAGTGCACAAGCACCCCAGATTAGAATTCCCCAATAGCTGCCTTCACGGAACCAGTACATACAAACTTAGCTCTCCTTTTCAATCGGCTGTTTTTTCTTTTTTCCAATGTCCGGCAAGAAGAATACACCGGGAATGCTGCTGGCAATATAAGCAAGGCGGAGCAATAAAGCTAGGGCATTGGCTGTCTCCATGGGCATATTTCCCAGGGTTGAGAACAGGTTGGAAATTGCCAGTTCCTGGATACCCAGACCACCAATGGATAGCGGGAAAAGAGAGATTACGTAGCTGAGACTATAAATGGCGCCTATTTTGAAAATGGAAAGATTCACTTGCATCGATTGCAGCAACAGCCAGATGGTGCTGAAATAAAAGATCATGTGCAGAAAGGTGAAACCAAGAGCTTCTAGCAAATAGACAGGATGGCTCATCCATAATCGGATGCTGTTCCATACCTTCTGGATGAACTTCCTGATCCAATTCCATGTTTTTTGCCACACGTCAGAAATGGAGACCATGAAAATCAATGAGAAAGGGATCATCGAGGCGGGGGATGTTTTATCAAGATTGAACAGCATGTGCAATCCGAATGGCATAAAAAAGAACATGCCGGTGAATCCAACGATACGGTCCATGATAAGCGAAGACGCCACGTAAGCTGGGTCCAGTTGGGCTTGAATTCCCATGAAAAGGCGCACAAAATCTCCCCCCACACTGGTCGGAAGCACATTGGAAGAAAATAAACCGGCGAAAGTGGTTTTTAGTGTGTCCTTAAATCTTGGTTTTGGTTCGTTGATTTTTAAAAGTGCATTCCAGCGTGCGGCGGTGGAAACACGGGAACCGATCATCAGCAGAAATACCTCCAGCAGCGTTAACCAAGACATACTCTTGATGATATGGAATGTCTCGTGAAAATCCTGGTGGGAAAATTGATAAATGAAAAGACCAATTGCTGCCGCTGTCAATATCCAGCGCCAATAAGAAGATTTATTTCTGGTTTGATCTTCCACTTCTGCTGGATTCATACTTTCATCCGTCTTCATTGTGTGATTATCCTTTGCAGTTCATTCGCCGGTCTGGGGACGTAGATTTCGGTGTCAGTATATCGCAACCAGGTGATCGGTGTATAGTATTTCATCAGCGGGATGGAAATGTTTCTCACCCAGGCGTTGTTTTCTTCAGAAAAAGCATCCTTCTCCCCTTTGAATACAAGATATTGCTTGGTCACGATAACCATATCGTATTCATGGGCAGCCAGATCTGCATAGAATTGTTCCAGATAGGTTCTTTGATCGGAAATCGCCATTTCCATTAACTCCAGTGTCTCATATTCTGGTATCAAGGGCGTATTGGTCACGTATCGGAAGGTTAACAACTGGCGCTGGCTGATAAATAAAATCTTGCTTTGCGGGTCCTTGCTGTTGATAAGATCGATGGTTCCATTGATTTCTGCCAGATCGTGCTGCAGCGACTCGGCCGAAAAATAGCGGCGCGGATTCCAGGCGCTTAGTGACCAAAAGAAGGGTTGGAGAAACAATGCTAAAACCAGGATAATCGAAAAAGCATGCTTGAAATGAAGTTCTCCGCTGGGATAAAAATTGGAAAAGCAGAGATAGTCGATGCTGACCAGCAGAATCAGCATGAATGCATCCATATTATGCAGATTGCTGCCGCCGCCGATTTTCACACTGACAAATAGGCCACCCACAAAGAAAACCGATAAAGCAAGCAGCAGAAATATCCTCGGCAGCACCCCGAATTCTTTTCGTATAGCAGGAAGCCGAAAAGTCAGAAGCAGCAGCAAAGGTGCATTCAACCATAAAATGCCGGTTAAGATCCCTTTGGGGAAAGTTGGCCCTGGCAGCAGGCGGTTCCATAACAGATCGGAAGTAAAACTGGTAGTGAAATTTGCCATATTGCTGTTGCCGGAAAGGGGGATGTAGGCCAAGTTTGCCAAAAAACTGCAAATAACCCCAATCCCAATCCAAAGCAGGGGCTGCCGGATATATTTCCAAAGATTTTTTTCTTCAAAGTTTGGGGTTTCCAGGAAGTACAACAGGGCAGCCAGCACACCCGGCAATGGATACCAGTTGATGCGGCTGATACCTGCCCAAGCCGAAGCCAGAGCTACAATCAGCAGGGATTGCCAGAATTTTTCTCGGTGAAAACCAAACAGGACAAGGATTGCAGCGATTAAAAGATGGTAGTAAACCGGCCCCTGCTGCAGGAAGAGAAAACCGGAAAAGATCAGGATGCTATTCCACCAAAAATCTTTGATCTTTAATCTTTTCACGATCCCGATCATACAAATCAAGGTTGTGGCAATCCACAAAAAGACCTGCCAGAAGCGATGAATGAAGATTCCCGCTTTGGAAAGCAAGAAAGGCAAAGAAAGGATCACATAACGGCTGGGATGCAAAAAGGAGAGCGGCAACTGTCGCCCATATAACTTTTTTGCAAACAGCAGCGAGGCGTAATAATAGCGGCTCCCTTCCGACCATTCCAAAGTGAACGGGTTGCTGGAGATTTCCCCCAGGTGATTACCACATTGGTATGCACATCCCAATGCGAGCAAACAGAAGAGGAAGAGGATATTGAATGACTTTTGTGGATATGCCCCTTTGAGCATTCCCGCCGTCAGGCAGGCGGAGAGATAGATGACGAACATGCGAAGGAAAGTGCCGCTGAAATAGCTGTCGAAGCGGATAAAGATGCAAAATACTATGATTGCTGCCATCCCTGTGCAAATGACCCAGGTCATTCCCCTCGAAAGGTGAAATGGTTTGATGAGTTTTTTAAAGAATTCCCTGATCTTTCCATCTTTACCGAAGAGATTGAGCAGGAGCAGGACAAGTCCTGAACAAGCGAGCAGGCCATTTAGATAACCGAGCAATTGCCAGTTTCCCCCTGATCGGGAAACCCCGCTTCTCAATCCTTCCTGCAAAGAGCACAGGGAGAGAATACAAAAAATGAATAGGAAAATCTTTTGGGGTAGATCTGATCTTTCAAGAACCTGAATCAGTTTTTTCATCCTGATGCTTTCCCTGATATTTGATTGAGTACAAATAATTGTATCTGCTTTTGCAGCACTTGATTTCAGGATTTGTCAATGACTGTCCCTAAAGGGAGGGATTAAATGCTTTTCCGATTCACTTTTAATGGGAAAAAGATGTGCTTGATGCAGCTAAGGGTTATGTTGAAAGCGTTTATCTTGCTGAATGGTCTTCAGCAAACCCTCCCGTAAGCTGACGCTGGGCTTGTAATCTAGTTTTCGTTCTGCGAGGGAAATATCCGCGCACATACGTGAGGGTCCTGAATCGTGGTGCGGGTTGTGGACAATCTCCGGTTTCGTTCCGCTCAGTTCGGTCACCAGCTTTGCAATTTCGTTGACCGATGTCTCTTTTCCGCTACCCACGTTGATGATCAACCGATTGATGTCTGATGCGGAGGAAGCACAGATTGCAGCGTTGACCACGTCATCCACAAATACATAATCGCGGGTTTGATTTCCTTCTCCATGGATGACAATGGTGCCGTTGTCGAACGCCTGTTTGATGCAGTAGGGAATTACCGGAGCGTGGGCGGGTGGCAGGCGTTGCTCAGGCCCATAGGCGTTGAAGACACGCAAAATAACCGTTTCAATTTTCCATAGTTCTCCGATGGTTCGGATGTAATATTCTGCAGCCAATTTGGAAACCGCATAGGGTGAACGCGGTTGTGGGCGCAGCGTTTCTTTCATGGGTTGGTTTCTTTGATTTCCATAAATGGATCCAGAGGAAATAAAAACCACGCGCTTCACACCAACATCACGCATGGCTTCCATCAGGGTTACAGTACCACCCACATTGACCAGGTTGTATTCGCGCGGGTAAAGCACCGATTCAGGAACGATCACCCGGGCAGCCAGGTGGTAAACACAATCCACACCTTGCAGCAGGGTCCATAATTTCGGCCGATCGTTAATATCCCCCCGTACCAGATGCACATCGGAAGAAAGGCGGTCAGGATCTCCGGTCGATAGATCGTCCAAACCGACCACGCTGTGGCCATCGCTTACCAGACTGTTCGCTAGTGGAGCACCCAAAAAACCTGCTGCGCCGGTAATCAGAAATCTCATTGACCATCCATTTCTTGCGAAAATCTAGAGCGCATTATAGCATAGATGATAGTTCACTGCTTTTTAAAGTGACAGCGAACGACGCGCAGAATGAAGTAAAATGGGGAAATATTGGAATAGAACAAGATGAAGAGAATTATAAAAATTTCCGCTCTGTCAATTTTGATATTGATATTATTTTCAAATGTCAATTCAGTTTCAGCACAGTCAGAAACTACGCCTACCACTACACCTGCGGCTACCAGCCAGCAACCTGTACAAACACCAACTGCAGCGTCCACCGCCAGCAGTGCTGTGGACGAAGATTTGGCCCTGTGCTTGCCTGGTGTTTACCTCAATGAACCGGAAGACTGTTTGCCACTTGGATCTTCTGTGATTTTGACAGAATTGGCGAAAAAAGGATTGACCATCCCTCTCAAACCGCTCGCAGCGGTGAAACCGGATGCCAGCTTGGTGAATCTGGATCAAAAATATGCCAAACTTAATTTGCAGGAAGGCGTTCAGGCTGCCTTTTATCCCAATCTTGATTCTGCCGCTGCGGGGATCAATGCCATCCGCTATTTGCCTGCCGGAAAACTGTTGTACATTTCCTATACCTATCAGTCGGATGTGGGTGGGAAACACTTTGTGGCGGTGGAAAATGGGGAATGGGTGCGGGCTTCGCCTACCACCTACTCCTCTTTTCAAGGCCTGCAGTTTACCAAGACCCCTGCCAATTCCTTTGGCTGGATTTTGGATACGAACAATCCTCGGAAAGAACCCGGCTATCAGGCCGAAACCGTCCATGAGACCCTGAACCGTGAACAGCTCGTGCAGGTGTACGACAAGGTGGAAAAAGATAAAACCACCTGGTACATGATCGGGCTGGGGAAATGGGTGGAACAGCGCTATATCGGTGTGGTGGACATCATGCAATCGGCTCCTGATGCAAAGATCAACAATGGCCGCTGGATCGCAGTGAATCTTTATCAACAGACACTGGCTGTATATGATAATAACCAGCTCGTTTTTGCCACGCTGATCGCTACCGGTGCAGATCCCTATTTCACACAACCGGGCACCTTCCAGATTTATGAAAAGAAAGAGCTTGAAACCATGACCGGAGCTTTTGAATCTGGCAAGACAGATTACTACTATCTGGAAAATGTGCCTTGGACCATGTATTTCGATCAGAGTCGTGCATTGCACGGTGCTTATTGGCGGGCGTTGTTCGGATATACCCAATCTCATGGATGCGTTAACTTGTCCGTAGGAGATTCTCACTGGTTATATAACTGGGCAAATGTCGGTGATTGGGTTTATGTATGGGATCCCAGCGGTGAAACGCCCACTGATCCTGCTTTTTATACGCAGGGTGGTGCGTAGCTTTTATTTGATTTCCAGGTTGCTACATAGAAAGGTCCCTGAATTTCATTTCTGGAATATGGGCGGGGATCCTTTTTATGGTGATCATATCTATTTCTGTGTTAATCTGAACAAAAAGAGAATTTGTGCAAAGAATAGAAAAAGTCTGCCCCGAGGGACAGACTTTTTTCATCTGAAGGTTCTTTTATAGACCGTAGATCGCTCCGAATTTGCTTTTAAGATAACGCATGAAAGGAGCTGCGTTGATTTTCTCGCCGGTCACTTTTTGCACCAGTTCTTGCGGTTCATATTTAGCGCCATACTGGTGAATATGTTCTCGGTACCAGCCAAGCAATTTCGTGAAATCACCTTTTTCAATCTGGCTTTCCACATTTGGATTATCCATGGTCATTCTTTCCCATAATTGAGATGAAACCAAATTTCCCAGGGCATAGGTTGGGAAATAACCAAACAAGCCAGATGACCAATGCACATCCTGGAGCACGCCTTCCTTATTGTTCGGTGGAACAATTCCCAAATAGGCCTTGAATTTTTCTTTCCAAACTTCTGCCGCATCTTTGGCCTTTATGGTCCCTTCCATTAAACCAATTTCCATCTCAAGGCGCAGCATAATGTGCAGGTTATAGGTGGCTTCATCCGCTTCAATGCGGATAAGCGACGGTTCCACCTTGTTAATCCCCTTGTAGAATGTTTCCCCATTCACATTACCCAACTGGCTGGGGAAGATTTGCTGCAGGTCTTTATAATATCTTTTCCAGAAGGCAGCCGAACGCCCAACCAGATTTTCCCACATGCGCGATTGTGATTCATGGATTGCCATCGATGCTCCGTCTGCAATGGGGGTGCGATTGTATTTTTTCGCAATTCCCTGTTCATAGAGAGCATGTCCGCATTCATGAAAAGTCCCAAAAATGCAGGGGTTCAAAAAATTTGGAACGATCTTGGTGGTGATGCGCACGTCATTCAATTCGAAACTCGTGGTGAAAGGATGGACAGAAATATCCTGGCGTCCCCGGTTCCAGTCATAGCCAAAATCCGTGATGACCTTTTTACCAAACGCAATTTGCCCTTCTCCATCGTAGTTCAGGAATAAGAAGCTATTATCAACCTGAGGCCGCTGGCTGATTTGTTGGATCAGCTCGACCTGTTCTTTTTTCAACGCGGTGAAAATTTCCTGCACGTCGGCGGTCTTCATGCCGGGCTCGAAATCATCCAGCAGAGGATCATAAATATGAGTATAGGGTTTGAAAAAATCCGCGTACTGGCGCCTGAGTTCAACCAATCTCTCTAAATAAGGACGGAAAAGTTCGAAATCATCTTTTGCTCTGGCCTGTTCCCAGGTGCTTTGAGCAACTGCTGTTTCTTTGGCATACGCAGCCACCCAATCCCCTGAAACTTTGGCATTCTTATCGTACTTTCTTCTTGCTACCTTGATCAGTCGGGCATCATCGGAATCGGGATCCATATTTTGGGCGGTTTCGGTAAGTTCATTAAGCAATTTCCCCAATTCATCTGAGGTGGATTTGTCGTGAACAATGCGGCTGAGAGTGGCAGATTGCTCACCGCGGTCTTCGGCAGCGCCGCGCGGCATGTTCACCTGCTGGTCCCACTCCAAAACGGCATTTGCCGCGCTCAAGTCATGGATTTCATGCAACAATACTTTTAACTGTTCTAATTTCTCTTTCATGATTTCTCCTAGGAAGTGAATATTAAGCTACTCTCCAACGCAGCGGTTCCCCTTCAAGGGCGGCCAGCACTTCATTGACAATATCTGCCGAGGCTCTTTTTTGCGCTTCCTGAGTCTCTCCGCCAATGTGGGGCGTGGCGATCAACTTGGGATGTTTTACCAGCGGTGAATCGAGTGGAGGTTCTTTTTCAAACACATCCAATGCCGCGCTGGCTATTTTTCCGCTTTCCAAGGCCTGAAGCAGCGCGATTTCATCGATCACGCCGCCGCGGGCAGCCGATATGATCCTAACGCCATCCTTCATCTTGGCAATGGCTCCAGCATTGATCATGTGCCGGGTGGTATCGGTCAAAGGTACATGCAGGGTGATGAAATCTGCTTTTTGCAGCAGCTCATCAAAACTAACCGGTTCGCCGCCGTGTTCTTTGATTTGTTCGGGGGTTGCAACCAGATCATAAGCAATGACTTTCATCCCAAAAGCTTTGGCATAGCTTCCGACCGTGGAACCGATGCGTCCGAAACCAATCACGCCCAGTGTTTTTCCGTATAATTCGTTTCCTTTGATCTCATTTTTATACCAAATGCCAGCTTTTAAACCAGAGTCGGCCTTGGTGATTTCGCGTACCATTGCCAGCATTAAAGCCATAGCGTGTTCTGCCACAGCGATGGTGGTTGCGATGGGGGCATTCACAACAATCACACCCTTTTCCTTTGCGGCTTCCAGGTTGATATTATCGACACCAACACCGCAGCGACCGACCACTTTCAATTTAGAGGCCTTTGCCAATACCTCGGGGGTTACTTTTGTGCGTCCTCTCACGATCAAGGCATCATAATCTGCAATGCATTCCAACAAATCCTTTGCTTCAATCCCTTTCTTGTCATCAAACGCGATGTTTTTTGATGTCAAGATTGCTTTACCTGTATCAGACAAGCCATCTGTTAACAAAATCTTCCACGCTGACATGTTCCTCTCCTTATTTGACATATGATGAGAAAATTGTAACGCATTCCAATCCCCGGCAATAGTGTCTAGTTGCCCGATTTAGCTGATACAGGCATCACGGTAGATAAAAAAGAGCAGCGTTTTTTTTCGCTGCCCTTTGATCATTCATGTCTGAGCGCTTCGACCGGTTCCAGATTGGCCGCTTTATTGGCAGGGTAGATCCCGAAGAATAAACCTACTGCGGTTGAGAAGAGGGTGGCAAGCAGGATCGCGCTAAAGTCAACCTGTGGTTGAAACGCAATCCCCTGCGATTTTGCAATGGAACCAATTGCTGCCGAAATGATCCAACCCAGGATGATCCCCAAAATGCCTCCGAACAAACTGAGGAGAGAGGATTCTGAGAGAAACTGAATGAGGATATCTTTTTTCTTTGCGCCGATCGCTTTTCTCAATCCTATTTCTTTGGTTCGTTCCGTCACAGAAACGAGCATAATGTTCATAATCCCGATTCCGCCCACCAGCAGCGATATTCCTGCAATACCGCTCAAGAATATTCTGAAAACATTCGTGATGGTGCTGGCCAGTGATAGAAAGTCTTGTTGGGAATAAATGGTGAAATCATCCTCACCTAGTGTTGTGCGATGCCTTTTCCTGAGGATCTCCTGAACTTCACTGGTGGCTTCTGGAACGGAATCTGCGCTGATAGCTTTGATATAGATGATATCCACTTTTCCCTGATCACGGTTGAGAAGGCGGCTCCGGGCGGTTGTGATGGGAACCAGAACAATATCGTCCTGGCTGCCAAATTGACCTCCCCCTTTGGGTGCCAGCACTCCAATGATGCGGAATGGTTGACCTTCAATGGTTATGGTTAAACCGACCAGATTTTCACTCTGCCCGAATAACTGTTCCGCCACATCCACACCAATCAACGCAACGGAGGCACGTCCGTTGATGTTTTCATCATTGATGAAATCCCCTTCGGTAAGTTCATAGTTCCTCACGTCCTGAAACGCTGAAGTGACCCCGAGAATTTGGGTGGATTTTGATTCGCCACCATATTTCACCACACCGTTTCCTTGAATAACCGGAGCAACCAGTTCAACATGCGGCGCGGCAAAAGCTTCCCCAATCGCATTTGCATCCTGCATGGTAAGCGGGCTGACCGTGACGGAATCATTTTCTTCATTTCCTTCAAAGACAAAGAGTAGATTCGTCCCAATTCCGCTGATCTGGTTCAGGATGGTATCCTGTGCACCCGTTCCGATGGCGATCATGGCGATCACGGCCGCTACGCCAATGATGATGCCCAAGGTAGTAAGAATGGAGCGCATTCTGTTGGAGTTCAGACTGTTCCATGCTTCATTGATAATCTGCAAGAAGTTCATGCTTTTGACTCCTTGATCAAGCCATCAAAAATATGGATGGTTCGGGCGGTGTGCTTTGCAATTTTTGGATCGTGGGTAACGATGATCAATGTTGTTCCAAATTTTTTATTCAATCCAAGCAACAGCTCCATGATCTCGGCGCCTGATTTTGAATCCAGGTTGCCGGTGGGTTCATCGGCCAAAATGATCGCCGGGTTATTAATGAGCGCTCTGGCAATGGCGACCCGTTGTTGCTGACCTCCGGAAAGCTCGGGAGGTTTATGATGTGTCCGATCTCCCAAGCCAACATTTTCCAGCGCCTTTTGCGCCAGTTCAGCCCGATGTTCTGTGACCCCGGCATAACGCAAAGGCAGTTCTACATTTTGTAGTGCGGTAGAACGGGAAAGAAGGTTGAAATTTTGGAAAACAAATCCGACTTTCTGGTTGCGGATCTGTGCTAATTGATCATCATCCAGATCCGACACATTTTCACCGTCCAATATATATTCCCCGCTGGTCAGACGATCCAAACAACCCAGGATGTTCATCAGCGTGGATTTTCCCGAACCGGAAGGTCCCATAATGGAGATCACTTCACCTTTTTGGATCTTGAAACTGACCCCGCGCAGCGCTTGAACCTCCAACTCACCCATTTTGTAAATTTTGGTCAGTTCTTTGACCTTGATTACATTTTTGTCCACACTTACCTCGTGAAAGCAGGCTGTTGATTGGAAGTGAAGAGATCTTGGGGTGGATTGAGGACGAGGGTGTCACCTTCAGCGATATCCCCGGAAAGGACCTGGGTATCACTATCGGAGGAAGAACCGATCTCTACTGGTATTCTTTCAATAGAACCGTTACGCTGCACATAAACGACCACCTCGCCATCCTCCAATCGGATGGCACGGGTAGGTACGATCAAGGTGTCTTCCAATTTTAAGACCGTGATGCTCACCGAAGCGGTCATACCGGGCATGATATTCTCATCCGCATCGCTCACCAACAATTTAATGGTGAAGTTCGTTTCTCCCTGGCTTTCCGTCCCTGCACCCGCCACCTCAACTACGGTGCCGTGATAGGTTTTATCAAGCAGGGAATCGAAGGTGAATTCTGCTTCCTGCCCAATTTGAATGCGGTTGATATCTA
Organism: Pelolinea sp.; assembly: GCA_012797975.1. Taxonomy (GTDB): domain Bacteria; phylum Chloroflexota; class Anaerolineae; order Anaerolineales; family Anaerolineaceae; genus UBA4781. The sequence continues at coordinate 73,170 of JAAZOD010000007.1, forward strand.
TTTCGGGGATATCCACTTCAATGTAAAACTTTGAAAGATCATCGATGCGGAAAGCGCTGGTGCCTGCATTCACTTCATCCCCTTCCTTGGTCATGACCGATGTGATCGTGCCATCGAAAGGAGCGCTCAGATTTGCCATCCCAGCGACAGATTCGGCTGCGGTCACCTTTGCCTGTGCAGCCAGAATGTCATCTTTATTTTGACCGTCTTTTAACCGATCCCATTCTCTTTGCACATCTTCAAGTTTGGCTTTTGCCAAGTCATAATTTGCAAAATCTTCAGCAACTTCTGTGTTGTAAGTTTTTCCCAAGATGAAACTGAGGTTGCGCAGGGCTTTATCTCTGGCCAATTGGGCTTCATCCACCTTGGTCTGTACTTTTTGGAGCTCCGCATCATTCGTGTCGCTGTCCAAGGATTGCAGTTCTGCTTTTACCTGTTTCAAATTTTCTTCGGCTGCAATGAAACCTGCTCTGGCTTGATCAACGATCTTTTGATCGGCGTTTTTATAATTCCAATGATCGATATCATCCTGGGCATCCTGCAGATTCTCTTCAGCATCCAGTAGGTCGAGGTAGGTTTGCGATCGTTGTGTATCCGATTCCATAACCGTTTCAAGATTGCGTTTGGCTTCTACCAAGTCTGCTTGAGCCAGGATGACATTTTGAGGTAAAGAAGTTTGCGATAGTTCTGCCAGGATGTCACCGGAGGTAATCGATCCGCCATTTTCGACGTACACTTTGCTGACGTTTCCACTGGTTTTCCAGCCAAGCGTGGCGGATTTGTTGGCTTCAACTTTCCCGGTCCCTCCTACCGTGGCGACCAATTCTCCTTTCTCAACGGTTGCGGTGAGCAAGGAATTGTTATTTGAAGTGTTTTTTCGTAATTGCGAAAAGAGGAAGATCAGGGCCAAGACAAGCGCAGCCCCTCCATAATAGAATAATTTTTTATTGATCTTTTTCTTTTTTTCTGCAGACATATTTTTCCCTTTCCAAAAACAAGCGAACAGAAATCTTCGCATTTCTTATTTACGGATTCTGATAAACATAAGTTCCACGGGTTCTTTTGTCAAGCAGGATTGCGTAAATAATTTATTAGAAATGGTACGTGCCGTTGTTGAGGGATTGGCGAAAAGAATAAGGATGAATATTGATCAATCTGGTGTATCGGCAGGGAGGTCGATATCGGGCAGTTCTTTTTCAATTTGTTCAAAGGACTGTCCCTTTTCCAAACGATCCACTACTTCATGGAATTCCGGTTCAAATTCTTCTCCACTCTGTTCGCTCATTTTTCTCATCATTCTACCCATCGCTTGCGGATCGTTTTCATAAGCAGAAAATGCGGCGGGATCATCCGGAATTGCATTGGAAACTTGGTCAGGCAGGTTTACCCGTATGTTTTTTATGGAACGACGAACACGATTGGAGTTGCAGAACGGACAGCCAACGATTGCGGCCCCATATTCTTGAAATGAAAAGGTCTTTTCAAAGAGTTTATGACAATCAGAGCAGACGAATTGATAGACTGGCATTTTCAAACTGCGTTTTGGAGATTTTTTCAATTATAATCTCTTTAGATTTTCATCGGAAATGATTCATGAATCATATAGATAACGTGAATTTTGATGTTCTCAATAAAGGGGCGTTATTGTTTGTTATCTCCGGCCCCTCTGGGGTGGGAAAAGATTCCGTTGTAAAAGAGTTGAAAAATCGACCGGGGAAATTTCATTTTGTCATTACAGCCAACACACGCGCTCCGCGCCCTGAAGAAGTGGAAGGCGTGGATTATTTTTTCGTCAGCAAAGAACATTTTGAAGCGATGATAAAAGGCGATGAACTGGTGGAATGGGCACATGTGTATGGAGATTATAAGGGTGTGCCGAAAGCACAGATTGAGGGAGCGCTGGCAAGTGGAAAGGATGTGCTGATGCGCTTGGATGTGCAGGGGGCGAAAAAGATCAAAAGTCTCTATCCTTTTGCAATTTTAATCTTCTTGTTGCCCACGGATGAAGAGGAATGGCAAAGGCGGCTTCTCGCGAGGGCAAAAGAACAGGGCACTGACCTGGATATGGACATTCGCGTTGAAAAAGTAAAGGAAGAACTGGCGAGCCTGAATGTTTTTGATTATGCGGTGGTTAATGCCGATAATCAACTAGAGCAAACCGTAGAAGCGATCTTGGATATCATCAGCGCTGAGCATCATAGACTATCGAGATGATCTATTATTCTTTTCCTTCAGTTTTTTCTGTTTGAGTTCTGTGTTGGCCTTCTTTTTCTATATTCATCATGGCTGAGTTTGTCAGACCAAACAAGCTAATGACAATGCAGCCTAATCCCCCGATATAGAACCAGCCCTGAATGCCGACGATCCCGGCCACCGGCGCTGCAATGACCATCGAAATAGGTGACATGGCGCTTGCCATGCTGTTCAAGGTTGTAAATACTCTGCCCTGCATTTCAGGTTTGACGTTGGATTGCATGATGGCAGTGAGTGCTCCATTCGCGATAGGATTCATCATGCCGGTGATAAACATGCCTGCCAGCGCCACTTTAAATTGATCGGTGGGAGCGATGGCAATAAGCAGCATTCCCACTCCCATGCCAATAATGCCAGAGAGGGAAGTCAATATCCGTTTCTTGAACCCTCCCCAGGTGCTTAGGATGATCCCGCCCAAAATTACCCCAATACCAAAAACTGACTCGACCAAACTGAGTTGAATGGCTCCGCCGGAAAAGTGTTGTGTAACCAGCAGGGGAGATAATGTAAAGCCAGGATTGATCAGGAAATTCAGCAGCGTCGCTGTGATGGTCAGCAAAAACATGCCTTTCCAATTCCACAAATAGTTGAATCCAACCTTGACATCATTCCATAGCTCTCTGGCGGAGGTAATTTTTTGGCCTGCATCGGTCACCGGTTTGGGAATGCTCACGAAAAGTAATGGTGCTACCGCTATGACTGCGGTGACGATGTCAATCAAAAGGATATTGTGGATCGGAGATGCATCCAATAAAAGGGCTGCCAGGGGTGGGCCGACCACATTGATAAGCCCCCGCATGGATTGATTCATCCCTTCCACTCTTGCCATCTGATCATTCGGAACGAGCAATGAAGTGGAAGAACGCATGGATGGCCAATGGAAAACGCCTCCCAGCTCACGCAGGAATAATGCAATGTAGATATATCCGATCTTGATCTGGTCGGTTTTGAACAGAATGATCAAAACAAAGGTGATCAGGGCGATCATCAGATCGCTGAAGATCATGATCCGTTTTCGATCCCAGCGGTCGACCAGTGCGCCGATAAAGGGGGCAAAAAAAACATTGGGCAGCAAACTGACAAATGTTGAAGTCGCCAGCACTGCTGCTGATCCGGTTTCTTTAGTTAGATACCAAATCAGTGTGAATTGGACGACCTGAGAACCCAACAGGCTGAATGCCTGCCCGGTCCAGATCGAGAAGAACTTCGTTTTCCAATTTTTATTGAAACGATCCTGCATGAAAGTCCCCTATTGATGAGGTTTCTATTCGATGAAGATTTCTACGTGTTCATCATCCTCATCATCAATGACATCGATGATGAGCCCTGTCTTTCCTGATTTTATTAAATTCATCAAATCGTTCGAATCCATATGGGCAAACTCGGGTGAATATTGGGCTCCAATGCGGAAACCGGCATTGACCAAGCCGATGGGGATGCGAATATTGGTCTTTTGGATTCCCGTTACTGCATCGGTTACGCGTACGCGAAACCATTTACCTGCTTTCTCCTCATTTTCTGCTTTTTCTGCCTTGGATGATTTTTCCGGTTTCCCCGCTTCCAACGCTTCCAGCAGTTTCGCTGCTTGGTCAGCGTTAATTTTGCCCTCCTGAAGCATTTTTAAAATCATCATGCGATCTTCTTCCATGGCGTTTTGCTCCTGTCTAATTCTAATCTGTTTTCTCAGTTACCACGCAATAATTCCTGAGCTTCATCGATTGAAATTTTACCCTCATTCAACTTGGTGAGGATTTCTTTTCTGTCTTTATTGGAAGGCTTTTCTTCTTCGATTTCTGTTTCGAATCCCATGATGTGCAAGATTTCATTAAAACGATTGCGCAAGGTGGGGTAAGAAAGGTCTAACTCTTCTTCCATACGGTTAAACTTTCCTTCACAGCGGATGAAGGTTAGGATGAATTGGAGCTGTTCGGGGGAAAGATTGCTCAACGGGGTATGGGAAAGCTCGAACATACCTTGAAAGTTGGTTCTGCAGTTATTGCAATGCAGGGAGGTTACGATCAATTCATTGTTACAGATTGGACATTTGTCAATAATTTTATTCATTTTTCACCTGATTCATGTTGCAATCAATTTAATTGATATAATCTTATCATTATTCTATAAATTATCAATGTACAAATGAAGAATATTTATATTTTTGTTTCTTCCGAATTGGAAAGACATTCCTGAAGCAAGAACCAGTTTCCTTCTCTGTCCGAGACACTCTGAGGAGCCCGATCGAAATAGATATCAAAGACCTGATGGGTATCTACCTCCACCCGAAAGAAGATCTTTCCAACACCCCAGGAACCTTTTCGTTCAGCATGTGCATGGTGTGCTTCACTCATGTTCCTTTGCATATTTCCCCTTCGGGAAAAATCTGTCCACTGGTTGATGACCCTGGTGATCGTATATTCTTTTGAGCGCCAGGTAAATACATCAGGACATCCTGGATTTTTTATGCGGATTTGCTCCTGCTGATAGGTTACTTCAATTTGCTCCCCTATGAAGCGGATGGGAAGAGTTTGTTCATCCATAGGAAAAATCAATTATGTTATACTAGTTCCGATTTCATATTCTATCATTATGGAGGTCAGTTATGAAAAAAGTATTTCTCATGCGCCATGCGAAATCAAGTTGGAAAGATGCCAACGTTCCCGATCATGACAGACCTGTAAAGAAAAAAGGTGAGAAGGATGTGAAAGCGATGGCAAAAATGTTAAAGCATAAAAAACATTTGCCAGACCTTATCCTGTGTTCTTCTGCTGAGAGAGCCAAACAAACCGCTGTTCTTTTCAAAAAAGCTTCCTCGTACGAGGGAAAGATCGAATACAACGATAAATTATATATGGCAGAAGTTCCCGACTTGATCGCTGCCCTAAAAGAATCCCCCAAAAAAGCGAAAAGCGTCATGGTCATCGGTCATAACCCGGGGTTGGAGGCTTTGCTTCAAACATTAACCGGCAAGGTGGAAACCCTGCCAACCTCCTCTATTGCCTATATTTCTCTTCCGATAGAAGAATGGCCAGAAATAAATAGCGAAGTGGAAGGGAAGCTGAAAAAACTCTGGCGTCCCAAAGACCTCTAACGGAAATCAAAATCTGTGCTCACCGACTGCGTGAGCACTTTCGTTAATAATGGCAAAAGGATTCAGGAACATGAATGGTCAAGAGATGAGCGTGGAACATTTATTGGAAAAACATCCTATCCATGACCTCCAGTTTGGTGGTGATGATTCTTTACTGTGGATCGAAAACGAGGATGGGATTGGAAAAGCATACTTGCTGGATGGAGAAGGAAATAAAATTGCTTTCCGTCTTGATGACCCCATTAAGAGTGGTTTATTTTATGGGGGTGGGGAGTTTTGTGCAGGCCACGAAAAAGCAATTTTCTGTATCAATCGCGATCACCTTGCTGCTGTAAATTTGAGAAATGGAGAAACAAAAACGATCGTCCCCGCTTGGGGCAAGGTCGCAGCTCCTTCTCTTTCACCTGATGGTAAATGGGTGCTTTATGTGTTCAGTGATGGAGAGATGGATCTGATCGGCATTGCTCCGGTGCATGGTTGGGATTGGCCAAGGCAGATAGTGAAAGGTGCCGACTTTTATCTGCAGCCAACCTGGCATCCGCGGGGCGAATGGATCGCTTGGGTGGAATGGGACCATCCCTGTATGCCCTGGCAGGGCAGTCGGGTCAAGATCGGCGAGGTGGGGGGAATGCAGGTGCGGTTATTGGATGAAACCTGGATCGATGGTAGGATCGGCCAGGCGGCCCACCAACCAAAATTCTCTCCTAATGGAAGGTGGTTGAGCTATCTGCTGCAAAATGGAGATTGGGAAGACCTGGTCCTGTATGATCTGAAGAAAAAGGAGAAACGGGTGTTGGTGCATGGGCAGGATTTCATGCTCTCCACGCCTGATTGGGTACAAGGGTTGCACTCTTATGCCTGGGGAAAGGACGCACGGAATATCTACTATTTCCGGTATGAGCATGCCAAAGCATCACTATGGAAGGTGAATGTACGCAGTGGAAGATCGGAACAAATGAACACGGAATCCTATACTTGGCTATCCCAGCTTGCCGTTTCACCACAATCCGGGATGCTGGCATTCCTGGCTTCCTCTCCGATTGAACAGAAGCAGATTATTCGATGGCAGGATGGAAAACTGTTGCCTGTGTCAATCGATCACGAAGAAAGGGACATAGTCCATTATTTCAAAAACCCTGAGCATATTGAATGGAAAGGGGAAGATGGGAAGAGTGTATATGGAATCCTTTATCTTCCTCAAAATGGAACGGACAAGAATCTACCTCTGCTGGTGGATGTGCATGGCGGACCAACCATGCAGCGCAGTTTCTCCGAGTCAACCGAGGCGGGGTTCTTCACATCGCGCGGATACGCTTTTTTACAGGTGAACTATCGTGGCAGCAGCGGGTACGGTTTTGGCTACCAGGATGCGCTGAAAGGCAAATGGGGGGAACTGGAAGTGGATGATATCTATTCAGGTGTCAAGCATTTGATCAACAGTGGAATTGCCGATCCAACCCGCGTCGCACTGATGGGAAACAGTTCCGGGGCCACTACAATCTTCAACACACTGCGAAGATACCCTGGTGTATTCCGCTGTGCGATCTGCAGTTTCGGGATCGCAGATCTCATTCTGGATGCCAGTCAGACCCATAAGTTTGAGCGTTTTTATCACCAATACCTGATTGGTGATCTTGAGGAAAAAAAGGAAATTTTTCAGCAACGCTCGCCGCTGTTTCATCTGGATGAGATCCGGGATCCACTGTTGCTCTTCCATGGAAGTGAAGACCCGGTGGTGCAGCCAGCACAATCACAGATCCTGTATGATTCCCTGGTGGAGCGTGGAATTCCCTGTACCTTGAAGATCTTTGAACAGGAAGGTCATGGATTTAAAGGGAAGGAAACCTTGCGGGAATATTATGCCATGCTCCTTCAATTCTTGGGCCGATACTTATAAAATGTCTTTCCAATTCCTTTCGTAAAGGTGATATTGCTAAAAAGCCCGCCATAAAGCGGGCTTTTTCACATTCATGGCATAGGTGCTATTTCATAAAATCATCAATGCTGGACAGCAATTTTTCAACGTCTTCCATCTGCGTTTCGCCCATGGTGGCGATGCGGAAGGTTTTGTTCTTCAAGCTGCCGTATCCATTCGCAATGCGCATATTGCGTTCGAGCAGGAAGGCATTCAATTTAGAGATATCCAATTCACGAGTGTTCTTGATGGTCGCCACTGTCTTCGAAAGCCGTTTCGGGTCGGCAAATGGCTCCATTCCTCTTTCCAGCGACCAGTCGTAAACCCGTTTTGACATGGCTGCATGGCGTGCAAAGCGTTTATCCAATCCCTCAGCGAAAATACGATCGAGCTGGAAATCCAACCCATAGACCAAAGTCACTGCCGAAGTCATGGCGGTGGAATTCTTGATGCGGTATTCTTCCATGATCAGCAGGTCAAAATACCATCCGCGATTTTCCACCGTCTTGGCTTTTTCCAGAGCGCGGTCGTTGGTGCCTGCCAAAGAAAGACCTGGCGGCAGTGCAATACATTTCTGCGAAGATGTCAGCAAAAAATCGATTCCCCAGGCATCCATCTCAATCTTGGTGCCGGCTAAAGAAGAAACCGCATCCACCATGATCAGTGTGTCGGGACTGACTTCTTTTACCACCGCGCACAGCTCTTTGACCGGGCTTTCACAACCGGTGGAAGTTTCATTGTGAACGATGGTAACCGCTTCATAATGTTTTTTCTTCAACGCCTCACGCAATTGTTCCGGTTCGATGGCTTTTCCCCATTCCGCTTCCAGCTTATCTGCTTGTTTGCCATTGCTGGTAGCTACCTCATACCAGCGATCGGAAAAGGCGCCGTTTACACAGCACAGTACATCTTTTTGAACAAGGTTTCGAATACCGGTCTCCTGCATGCCACTGCCAGAGTGGGTGCCAATAAAGACGCGATATTTCGTATAAAACAGGTCTTCACATTTTTTTGCAGCCCGTTGATAGATGGCTTCATATTCCTTGCTGCGGTGAGGAAGAACGGGCTTTGACATTGCGGCAAATACTTCCGGCGCAACATCTACGGGTCCAGGAACAAACATTCGTGACATTTTTCTCTCCTATTGTTTTTTCCCTGAGGGGATCTCATCTGAAAAGGCAGGATAATCATAATATGAACGGAATGCTTTCGCTAGTATGCAAATACCTATCTGACAAAAATAAAGATCACAGCCGTTTGCAAGATTTATTTCTAGCGAAGACTCTGCAATGCAAGGAGGAGTAATTTCAAAATTGTTTTTCTTGATGCTGAAGTATGATTAAATATCGCAATGCTGTACATATGGGTTGTTCAAAACAACCGCATGGATGATACAGTAGAATATTGCACGAACTTCGATTCCAATCTCCAGTGGAATCATCATAAGGAGCACAAGGGTGAGCGGTTTCATTCAAAATATTTCCAGTGGTTCCATAGGTTTTTTAGTCTGGTGCTTTTTGTGGGGAGGTGGCGGAATTCTATTGGTGAGAAGCATTTTCAAAGTAGAGAAGAGCGAATTTCTCATCATTGGCTTGGCCGCCGGCATCATCACCGAAAGTTGGATCGCAAACATTCTGGGCAGGTTCCTTGACCCGCTGCTGGCTTTCTGGCTGGCAGCATGCATCACTTTTGGATGCGGAATACTGGCATGCCTGCCGCTTGCGAAAAAGAAAATTCCTTTTAAGGAAATGTTTCCGATCGTTACCTGGCAGTGGGTAATGTTCTTTGTACTGTTCTATGTTTTTTACATGGTCGCCCGCGGCATGTCGATCTGGGATGAATTTAAAACCTTCCCACTGGTCTCCATGATCGCTTCTGGCGATATTCCACCACATTTTCCTTATGATGTCAGTGTTGTTTTGGATGAACATTACCTGCGTTATTTGATCGCTGCACAGTTCATGCGCGTTGGTGATCTGTATCCTTGGACGGCCCTGGCGTTTCTGCAATCTTTCACATTGAGCTTGAGCACGGTGTTGGTGATCATTTGGGTGCAGAGGATCACGAAGAATCTTTTTGCTGGCTTTGCCGGAGGGGTTTTCCATTTGCTGGCAGGGGGTACCCGCTGGCTTTTGCTGCTCTTCCCGCCATCTTTGATCAACAAAATTGACAGTGTCATTCAACGAGTTGGCAGTGGCCTAAACAGCGGAACAGATCTGCATACCGCCCTGATTAGCCCCTGGGCCGCCCAGGGCATGGCGCCCATTTCCATTCCGTTTGCTTTTACCAACGGGCTGATCAAACCTTCTGCTCTGGGTGTGGGTTGGGATAATATCAGTTTTTTGATCTTGATCCTGGTTTTGTTGCTCTACGATAAAGCCAAAGAGCCAAAGACCATTGCATTGGTCGGCGTCTTCTTGGCTGCTTTGGGATTGATGGATGAGATGACGTTTGCGTTTCTCAGCGGTCTGCTCATCCTGATTCATCTCTTTCAGTTGAGGAAGAAAAACGAGGCGGGGAAAAAAGAGGCACGGCTTCGCCTGGTCATGCTGGTATGTGTATGGGTGATCGTCTTCTTGCAGGGTGGTTTCTTTACCGCGATTGCAAATAATGTATTCAATCCCACCTATTCTTCGTATCACAATTTTCAGGTCGATTTTGTGTTTCCTCCCAGTTTCGTTGACCCACACCTGGGCGAACTGCAGATCACAAATCCGATTCACTTGCTGGTTCTGATCTTGGAATGTGGGCCCATCGCACTGGCATTCCCGCTGGTGCTGATATGGGGTTGGAAGTCGTGGAAAAATAGGAGATATATCGATGCAGCATATATCGGAACCGCCATTCTCGGACTTGCCTTTTGTTTTGTGCAGATTACCTCGAAAGGCATTAACACTGCGGTAAATCGCGTGCAGAACGATTTTTTGGAGGTAAGTTTGTTGTTCGCAGTCCCGGTCCTGTTCTACTGGCTGAGAGACCGCAGCCAGGTGATGAAGATAAAGGTGGGGTTGCTGGCATTCCTGGCGTTGTTTGGAGGGATGGTTGTGCTGGGGACCGAACTCTCGGGCATTCAGGAACCTGAACTGGGATTGTTCATCACCGAAATGGATGTGCGCATGATGGACAAATATTGGAATAAATTGGAAAAGGATGCCACGGTGTTGGATCCCAATATTCCGCGTTCCATCACCCTCTTTGCCCGCAGCGGAAATTCTTCGGTTGATTTCTATGAACCGACCCAGGAATGGGAAAATCTCATCTATGATCCTGACCCGCAGGTTATGGCACAGGCTGGTTATGACTATCTGTATTATGACCGGGAATATTGGAAGACCCTTACTCCAAAAGAACAGAACTTGCTCACTTCATCTTGTATCACGATCATGAACGAGGAATCGGAATGGACTGGTGATTTTCGAGTGCTGCTGGATATCCGTGGATGCCGTTAATGGTGAAAAAACTTAGCGTGCGCAAAAAATGACGAAGAACAAAAAAGCCAGTTTCTTGAGTCGATTGTTGATGTACCCAGGCAGCACTGGCCTGGATGTGGATGATCCGCGGGTCACGGAACAACGCAGGACCATTATCCGGCAGAAACGCTTGCTGCATGCCATTTACCAGGAATGGTACAGCATGCAGAAAGCCCAATTGCCCAAAATCAATGGGAAAATATTGGAAATTGGATCGGGGGCAGGTTTCTTTCATGAAGTTCAGGATCAGGTTATTTCTTCCGAGGTCTTTTTTTGCCCGTTCGTGGATGCTGTTCTGGATGGAAGACGACTGCCATTTCCGGATGATCGTTTACGGGCGATCGTGATGACGGATGTATTCCATCATATTCCGGATGTGGAGCGGTTTTTGCAAGAAGCGTTAAGAACATTGCAGCCAGGAGGGCGGGTCATCATGGTTGAACCCTGGGTGAGCCGTTGGTCTCGTTGGGTGATGGACCATTTTCATTCCGAGCCAATGGATGCGGAAATGCAGACATGGCAATTCCCTTCCAGCGGTCCTCTTTCCAGTTCCAATCAAGCTCTGCCCTGGATCGTTTTTCAACGGGACCGGGCGATGTATGAAAAAAGATTTCCCGCTCTACCGCTGATTCTGCTGCAACCCTTCATGCCCTTCCGATATCTTTTTAGCGGGGGTGTTTCAATGCGCTCTCTGGCGCCGGCAAAATGCAATTCTTTGCTTCGGTGCATCGAGGGGTGTTTCAGCCAGAATAATTGGGCGATGTTTTCCTTGATTGTTCTCGAAAAGAAGGAATAACCGAACTAGATGAATTTGATGCGCCGGGCGGCAAAAACCACCATTTTCAATAAAAGCCAGCCATGTTTCCAGCGTTGAATATTGGTGGTGCCATAGGTGCGTTCTGCGTATCGAATGGGCAGGTCGACGATCTTCAGATCCATTTTAGCTGCTCCGAATAGCAGGTCGAAATCGCCAAAAGGATCGAAATCCCCAAAGTAAGAGCGATTGGCCGCGATCTTTTCGTAATCTTTTTTCCATAGTACCTTGGTACCGCATAAGGTATCCTTCACCGGCTGGCTGAGCAGAAAAGAGAAGAGCAGACTGAAGCATTTGTTACCGATATAGTTGAAAAAGCGCATGGCTTGTTTTTCCATCGGGTAAACCAAGCGCACACCGTTGATGAAATCACCTCTGCCGGTATGAATGGCTTGATAGAAGCGGGGGAGGTCTTCAGGCGGGACGGTCAAGTCGGCATCCAGGATCATCAGAATATCTCCGCTGGAATTGGCAAACCCGAGACGCACTGCATCACCTTTGCCTTTTCCTTCCTGACGGAGCAGTTTGGCTTTGACCTCCGGGTGTTTCTGCATTTCCTGCTGAATGGTCTGATAGGTATTATCCTTGGAATGTCCTTCCACAAAAATCAATTCTGTTCCGCTGCCCATTTGAGGCACCCGTTCAAAGATCTGGCCGATATTGCCTTCCTCGTTGCGGGCAGGTACCACCACGGAAACCGATGCAGCAGAAGTGACGGGGGCCGTTTCAGGGATTGGTCTGGCCAGTGTAAAAGCTGTCATTGCCAGAGATCGGAAAGGCCACAAGCGCACCAAAAAGCGGTTGCAAAAAGCGGAGAGAAGAGGGAGGGGAAGGGGAGCCAGCACTTCCTCCCATTCGCGGATGACCTCAAATTTGCCCAAATAAAGCAGGTTCTTGACATCCTCCACCGAAAGCCAGTTTTGCGGTAAAGTGCGTTGGGCAAGGTGTAGCTTTTGTGCCAGTGCCAGCGGCCATTCCCACAGGCGGCTGTAATAATTAAGGATGATCCTGGTGGAAGGCTTTGACCATGTTCGGATCTTGTGAAACACCGCTTCCACATCCCACAGGTCATTGATAAGATCGGAAAGAATAATGTAATCGAATTTCTCATCCAACTCGATCTCGTGGATATCACCTTGGACGAAAACCAAGGCCGGATGGCGCTGTTTTGCACGCTCGATCATTTCAAAAGAGAGGTCGATGCCCACACCTCTGGAGGGTTCGAGCGCTGCTAATAAGTCGCCCCGCGCGCAGCCGATCTCCAGCACGTTCATACCTGCCGGAATATGAAACTGGTACACTTTCTGTAATCGTCCACGATAATAGCCACCCCAACCGTTCCAATGATCTAGCTGGCAGGCAATGCCATCCCAGTGATTTTTCCGCATGGTTTGATATTGGATGAACTTTTCAGATGTGTGCATGCAAATTTTCCGGATAAATGAATTCTTTTTTTCACTGAAAGTATATCATTTTGATTTCTGCGATGGTGCCCGTTTTTATTTTTTTCTTGACGGATAGTTTCCCCTGCTTTATAATTCAGCAATTGAATATTGAATGATGAATACCTTACAAAATCATGAAAGCCGCGACCTGGATATCCTTGAACACATCGAGAATGATCCTGAAACCACCCAGGCAACCATTGCCTCTATACTGGGTGTGGCAGTCGGTACGGTAAACTGGCATCTAAAGCGATTAATTGAAAAAGGATATGTGAAAGTTCGGCGGATTGAACGCCGGAAACTGCGCTATATCATTACGCCGCAAGGGATAGCATATCGCGCAAATCTGCTGGTCGACTATATCCAGACCTCCTTCGATATGTACCGCCTGGTTCGGCAGCGTTCTCTGGATGCAATTCAGAAAGTAAAAATACAGGGGCATACTCGGGTGTTTCTGGATGGCAGTGGCGATGTGGCGGAGATCTGCAGATTGACCTGCCTGGAGCAAGGAATGCAAATTTCAGAAGAAAAAAAATTCCCAATTTTTCACATCGAAGGGTTGAAAATTTTTATTATCATGGAGGATTCTGAGAATGGCCAATGAGAATGGTGATTTTTTTGCGAAAAGAAGATTCTGTGTAACCGGGGGCGCAGGATTTCTGGGGAAGGTTGTGGTACGAAAGTTGAAGGAACGCGGTGCACAGGAAGTTTTTATTCCCAATATTGAAGATTATGACCTGACCCAGCTCACCTCGATTCAAAAAATGCTGGACGATGCCAAACCGGATGTGATCATTCATCTGGCCGCTCAAGTGGGTGGGATCGGTGCCAATCGTGAACATCCGGGTGAGTTCTTCTACAATAACCTGATGATGGGGGTGCAACTGATGCATGAATCCTGGAAGCGTTCCATTGAGAAATTTGTTGCCATCGGAACCATCTGCGCATATCCCAAATTCACCCCCGTACCTTTCAAAGAGGCAGATCTGTGGAACGGATACCCCGAAGAAACCAACGCTCCTTACGGGCTTGCAAAAAAGATGCTGCTGGTGCAGTCGCAAGCCTATCGCCAACAGTATGGCTACAACAGTATTTTCCTGCTGCCGGTGAATCTCTACGGCCCCGGCGATAATTTCAATCCGGCTTCCTCGCATGTCATTCCGGCTCTCATCCGAAAATGCGTGCAGGCTGTCGATGAAGGTCAAAATGAGATCGAAGTGTGGGGCGATGGGTCGCCAACCCGCGAATTCCTCTATGTGGAAGATGCAGCAGAAGGTATTTTGCTGGCGACCGAAAAATATAATGATTCGGAGCCGGTCAATCTTGGTTCGGGCTTTGAGATCAGCATCAAGGACCTTGTCCATCTCATTGCGGATTTGACCGGATACCAGGGTTCATTCCGCTGGGACACTTCCAAACCGAACGGGCAGCCGCGGCGTTGCCTCGATACTGACCGTGCCTTGAAGAGTTTCGGCTTCAAGGCCCAGGTATCATTTGAAGAAGGGTTGAAACATACCGTTGCCTGGTATCAGGAAAATAAAGAAAGGATCAAGTAGCTGGTTATGTCTTCTATGAATGAACCGCGCACTATTGTTATCAAACCGTCCACGGGGTGGGCTGCATTGAATCTCAAGGACCTGTGGAATTATCGGGAGCTGATCTATTTCTTCACCTGGCGCGATCTGAAAGTGCGTTACAAGCAAACTCTCTTGGGTGCAAGCTGGGCGATCCTGCAGCCGGTTCTGACCATGGTGGTTTTCAGTGTTTTCTTTGGTGGATTGGCGAAGGTACCCTCCGATGGAGTGCCGTATCCGATTTTCTCTTACACTGCTCTGTTGCCGTGGACACTTTTTTCCAAAGCATTACAAGATGCCAGCCGTTCTTTGGTTTCGAGTGCGAACATCATTTCCAAAGTATATTTCCCGCGGCTGATCCTGCCCTTGTCTTCGACGTTGGCCGGATTGGTCGATTTTTTGATCGCCTTTACCGTGTTGCTTTTGATGATGGTGTTCTACGGCATTCACCCCACCGCCAATTTGTGGCTGCTGCCCTTGCTGATTTTGCTGGCATTGGTCACAGCCATCGGAGTTAGCTTATGGCTTTCCGCTCTCAATGTCATGTACCGTGATGTGGGCCATATGCTTCCATTCCTGAGCCAATTTTGGATGTATATTACCCCCATTGCCTATTCTTCCTCGATTGTCCCTGAAAAATGGCGCTTTATCTATGCATTGAATCCGATGACCGGGGTGGTAGAAGGATTCCGCTGGTCATTGCTGGGTACCGGTGAAGGACCAGGTATCACATTGCTGATTTCGTCGTGCATTGCAGTGCTGATCACGATCAGTGGTCTATTCTATTTCCGACGCATGGAACGAAAATTTGCCGACCTGGTTTAATTTGCAAGAGAGAAGATAGCATGAGCAAAACAGCGATACGAGTTGACAATCTTGGAAAGAAATACAATATCGGGCTGCCGGTAGTGAAGTACCAAACCTTACGCGACAAGATATCCGAAGGGTTCAGCCGACGTGAAAAAATTGCCGATAGTTATATTTGGGCTCTCCGAAATGTGTCTTTCGAAGTGAACGAAGGCCAGGCGTTGGGTGTCATTGGACGCAATGGTGCCGGAAAAAGTACGTTGCTGAAGATCCTTTCGCGTGTGACAGAACCGACCGAGGGGGTGGTTGAAATTCGCGGCAGGGTTGGTTCACTGCTTGAAGTGGGAACCGGTTTCCATCCGGAATTGACCGGCCGAGAAAATATTTTCTTGAACGGTGCCATTTTGGGAATGCGGCGCGAGGAAATACAGGGCAAGTTCGATGAAATTGTTGATTTCGCGGAAGTGGAGAAGTTCATTGATACACCGGTGAAACGTTATTCGAGCGGCATGTATCTGCGCCTGGCTTTTGCCGTGGCCGCCCATCTGGAACCCGAAATACTGGTTGTGGATGAAGTGCTGGCCGTGGGTGACGCGGAATTTCAGAAGAAGTGTTTGGGGAAGATGAGCGATGTTGCCCAACAGGGCAGAACTGTGCTTTTCGTCAGCCATAATATGTCTGCAGTGTTGCGGCTTACCAACGAAACACTGGTCATTGATCACGGCCAACTGTTGATGCGCGGTCCGACCCAGGAGGCGGTGGATTTCTACCTGTCGCAGGGTCTTACCCAGGAAGGGCAGAAAATCTGGAGAGAAGATGAAATTGCCGAAGCCGCCAAACCGTTCAAGCCGGTCGCGATCCGCGTGCTTGACAAACAGGGTGTGGTGGCAGATACGGTACGCTCCATCGAACCATTTACGATCGAGATTGAATACGAACTGCAGAAACCGTTAAAAGGATTGCGCGTGGGCATCTATCTGCTGACAACGCGCGGTGAATATATTTTCACATCCTTTGATACCGATGACGTCGAGCAGTATGAGGCCAACACCGTCAGGCCAGCCGGCAGGTATTTCAGTCGCTGCGAAATTCCCGCTAACCTGTTGAACGAAGGCCGCTATGTGATCGGAATGAACGCCAGCACCTATTTGATCAAGCGTTATTTTCAAGATGATCAGGCGCTGCTCTTTAATGTTGATCCGGCGGGAGCGCCGGGAATGCAGTGGGTGGAAACCCGTTTGGGCACTGTACGCCCGGCATTGAAATGGAAAATCGAATCATACGAAAGTGGTGATATGCAACATGGCAAAAAATGATGGCACTCAGAGAAAATCACGCGAATTCATTAAGAATGTTCTGGGCGAGGTTCCATTAACAGCAGAACTGTACTGGTTGATCCGCAATCGCAGCAAAGGGATCCAGAGCAGATTTTCTCTGGCCGATCTTGATAAACATATTCCGGAAATCATCCAATATCTTGGCGAAAATCTGGTTCAGGAAAAACCAGATAAGAAGGTTTTTGTATTTGCAACTCTCCATTATTGGATCAGCCATGCTGCCCTGATTAGTTCTGCATTGGCAGGTTTGGGGTATGACGTCTCGCTGGGGTATTTGCCATATCATGATTGGCAGAATCCGGTCAATCGCTTTGATCTGCGCCGTCAGAACCTCTATGCACAGAGCATTTTGAAAAAACTCAATCCGTATGTAAAGACTTTCTCATTTCTCAATGTGTACGCCGGGTATAAAACCCTTCCAGCCGATTTGGAACAGATGGCGGAACAAATATCCAGATATGATTCGCAATATACCCTGCAAGTCGAAACAGTGGATACGGACGAACCGGTTTATCGTATGCGCCTGGAACGCAATGAGGATATCGCCCGCAGTGCATTGGCATGGATGACAGCCAATAAGCCGGATGTGGTAGTGATTCCAAATGGCACCATTCAGGAATTTGCCGTAGTCTACGAAGTGGCAAAATACCTTAAAATTCCGGTGACAACCTATGAATTTGGCGACCAGCGCCAGCGTGTTTGGATTGCCCAAAATGACAAAGTGATGGAACAAAACACGGATGCATTGTGGGAAGCATACCACGAGAAGCCACTCGAGAAATCTGAACTGCATAAGATTCACGAGTTGTTTGAAGCCCGGCGCAAAGCTTCCATCTGGAAGAATTTTTCCCGTCTTTGGCAGCGAGCGCCTGCCAAAGGTGTGGCAGAAGCACGCAAGGAATTGGGGTTGGATGACGAACGCCCGGTAGTTCTGTTGGCCACCAATGTTTTGGGCGACAGTTTAACGCTTGGCCGCGAAGTGTTCACCCATACCATGGAAGAATGGATCGTCCGCACATTACAGTATTTTGTCGGAAAACCGAATGCTCAGCTCGTTATCCGTGTCCATCCCGGTGAAATGCTGACGCATGGGCAATCTATGGTAGATGTGATCGAGCATGTCGTTCCTGATCTTCCGGAACATATCCATTTGATTAAACCGGAGGATTCCACCAACACGTATGATCTCATCGCTGCGGCGGATCTGGGTCTGGTTTACACTACCACGGTAGGGTTGGAAATGGCAATGAGCGGAGTACCGGTCATTGTGGTCGGAGACACCCATTATGCCGAGAAAGGTTTCACCATCGATCCCCAATCATGGGTGAAATATTACAAGATTATTGGTTCCGTCTTGCAGGACCCTGATGGATACCGACTTTCCGATAAGGAAATCGAGCTGGCCTGGATGTATGCCTATCGCTTTTTCTTTGATTTTCCGCGTCCCATACCTTGGCATCTGGTGCGCATGTGGGAAGACTATGATGTGAACCCCTTGTCGAAAGTACTCTCCGGTGAAGGACGCAAGGAATATGAAATGACCTTCCGTTATCTGGCTGGTGAACCGCTGGATTGGGCAGCCATTCGTGATGGAAAGGAACGTTATTCCGCATGAAAGAAAAGGAATTCAACATTCAAGAAGTAAAAGCCTTTTATGACAGTATTGGCTGGCAGATGACCGAAGATGGAGTCTACCAAAATGCCCGTTATGAAGATCTGCGTCCCGTTTCACGCGAGTACATTCACAAATGTCATTTGCGTGTCAACCGTTTCCTGTCGCATAAAGGCAGCTACCTCCTGGATGCCGGTTCTGGTCCAATCCAATATCCCGAATATGTTACCTATTCGGAAGGGTACACCTATCGGGTTTGTTTGGACCTCTCGCTCGTTGCGCTGCTGGATGCGCGCAAGCGCATTGGCGATCATGGGTTGTTCGTGGTGGCTGATGTTGCCCACATGCCTTTTGCGGCGGATGTGATGGATGATGCAGTGTCATTGCATACCTTCCATCATCTACCGCTGGATGGAACGAAAAGCGCTTATCGCGAAGTTTTTCGCATTCTCAAACCCAACGCCCACGCGGTAGTGGTGAACGGCTGGAATTATTCACCATTCATGAATAGGATGGATTGGCTCATCCGGCTGGGTGAGAAGTTGTCTCGGAAAATGAATCAACCGGATGAAAAAGAAGCGCAAGCATCCAATGCGTTGAAGCATGTGCCTGCAAAACCTGCCGGAACGTTCGTGAAAAAATTCGATGCCAAGGTATTCAAAAGAGAAATTCTGCCCGGATACGTGATGCAAATTCGGGTTTGGAGATCGGTCAGCGTGCGTTTCTTGCGCGCGGTCATCAGGCCGGGTTGGGGTGGAAAACTGCTACTCAGGATCCTGTATGGATTGGAAGAGGTATTTCCACGCTATTTTGGGGAACAAGGACAGTATCCATTGATCATTATGAATAAAGAAGAAGGATGAGGTTAACGAATTATGGATTGGAAAGATAAAGTCATTCTGGTAACCGGAGGGACCGGTTCATTCGGAAAGAAATTCATCGAGATCATGTTGAAGGAATTTCACCCCGGCAAACTGATCGTTTACAGCCGTGATGAGCAGAAACAACATGAAATGCGCCAGATGGGGTATCAGCATGAAAATCTGCGTTACTTTATCGGAGATATTCGTGATCTGGAGCGGCTGCGCCGTGCTTTTCAGGGTGTTGATTATGTGGTGCATGCTGCGGCTCTCAAGCAAGTGCCAGCCTGCGAATATAATCCCATGGAAGCGGTCAAGACCAATATTCTCGGCAGCAGCAATGTGATCGATGCGGCACTGGATGCCAACGTGAGTCGCGTCATTGCCCTCAGCACCGATAAAGCTGTGAACCCGATCAACCTCTACGGTGCCACGAAACTGGCGGCTGAAAAATTGTTCGTACAAAGCAATGCATATGCCGGCGGTCGGGAAACACGTTTTGCCTGCGTCCGTTATGGAAATGTGGTCGGTTCGCGCGGTAGCGTGGTGCCGGTTTTTCTACGCCAGCGTAAATCAGGCAAGATCACCATCACCGATGAACGCATGACCCGTTTCTGGATCTCCCTGGAACAGGGCGTACGCTTTGTCATTCGCTGCCTGGAGCAGATGCACGGAGGGGAGGTATTCGTCCCTAAGATACCCAGCATGAAGGTGATTGACCTGGCAAAAGCAGTAGCGCCGGAAGCGCAGATCGAGATTATTGGGATTCGCCCGGGTGAAAAACTGCACGAAGTTTTAATCTCGGAAGATGAAGCCCGCACGGTGGTGGAGCTGGATGATATGTATGTTGTACAGCCCGCTGCCGCGTTATGGTTTGGCCATGAATGGGAGAACAAAGGTAAGAAGATCAACGATGATTTCCGCTACGCGAGCAATACCAATACGGATTGGTTGGATATTCGAGAAATCCAGGATTTTATTGCGCCATTCGAGTCGTCCTCAGAAAAATAAGGTGGGGTGAAGAGATGCGCATTCTGATCAGTGGTGCAAGCGGTCTGTTGGGATTGAACCTCGGATTGCATTGCTTGTCTGATCACACCATGATCGGACTGGTCCATTCGCATTTAATAAAGGAATCGCCTTTTCCGATCCATGTGGTAGATTTGGGGGAGGAAAAGACTGCCCGCGCGGTTATCGATCAATTCAAACCGGATGTGCTTTTTAACTGCGCCGCGCTGGCCGATTTGGATGCCTGTGAAAAAGACCCAATCAGGGCGCAGCGCCTGAATGCAGAGTTGCCCGGTTGGTTGGCGGAAGAATGTGACTGCCGCAGTGTGCAATTGGTGCATATTTCCACCGATGCGGTTTTTGATGGCTGCAAGGAAGGGAAGTATCGCGAAGAGGATAAAACGAATCCACTCAGCATCTATGCTCAAACCAAACTGCAGGGAGAAAAAAACGTTCTTCAGGTCAATTCTTCCGCATTGGTGGCACGGGTAAATTTTTACGGTTTCAGCATCTCTGGCAAGCGCAGTCTGGCTGAGGTTTTCTTAAATAATTTAAG
The DNA here is from genome assembly GCA_012797975.1 of Pelolinea sp. Lineage (GTDB taxonomy): Bacteria > Chloroflexota > Anaerolineae > Anaerolineales > Anaerolineaceae > UBA4781. Next base: position 93,909 of record JAAZOD010000007.1, read on the forward strand.
AGAAGGCAAATCAATGTTCGGTTTTACCGACGTGCTTTTCAGCCCCCTGTATGTGATTGATCTGGTCGAAATTCTGTTGAAAATGGTTGAAAAACAGTTTTCCGGTTTGTATCATGTTACCAGCCCTGAATCGCAAAGCAAATATGCCTTTGGAACAGGTATTGCGCAGCGTTTCGGTTTGGATGCCAACCTGATCACCCCCATTAAAGTTGCCGATGCGAACTTTCTCACCGCACCGCGTTCTCAAAATCTGGTGCTTGACCCCGGCAGGGTTCAAGCCGCACTGCGCGTGAATTTGCCCGGGCAACGGCAAGGATTAGATCATTTTTATCAGGATTTTCAAGATGGCTTTGCCCAGCGTATCTATGGTTTGCAGTAAAAGTCTTGGATGTAAAGGAGAACAAAATGACATTCAAAATCGGGAATCATGAGATTGGGATGGAATACCCCACTTACTTTATTGCAGATGTAGCTGCCAATCATGATGGTGACCTCGAACGTGCCAAATTGCTCATCCGTTTAGCAAAAGAAGCGGGGGCGGACGCAGCAAAATTCCAAAATTTTCAAGCACACAAGATCGTATCCGATCGTGGTTTTAAGACTCTGGGCGGGCAACAATCGCATCAGGCCAAATGGAAAAAATCCGTTTTTGAAGTATATAAAGATGCCTCGCTTCCCTTTGATTGGACTCCTGTTTTGAAAGAGGAATGCGATAAACAAGGTATCGACTATTTTTCTTCCCCATATGATTTCGAGGCAACCGATATGCTTGAAAGATACGTTCCTGCCTATAAGGTTGGATCTGGCGAGATCGATTGGATCGAAGCGCTGGAATATATGGCAGCCAAGGGGAAACCGATGATCTTGGCGACCGGCGCTGCCACTTTGGGCGAAGTACAAAAGGCCGTCCATGCCGTTCTCAAGATTAATAAAGACCTTGTACTCATGCAGTGCAATACCAATTACACTGCCAGTTTGGAGAATTTTAAATATATCAATTTGAACGTCTTGAAAACCTATGGATTGTTATTCCCTGATGTGGTCTTGGGGCTCTCCGACCATACACCGGGGCATGCCACGGTCTTGGGGGCGGTTGCGCTGGGTGCGCGTGTGATCGAAAAACATTTCACTGACGACAATAACCGCGAAGGTCCCGACCATCTGTTTGCCATGAATCCAAAGACCTGGGCGGAAATGGTGGAGAATACCCGACAGTTGGAGCAAGCGCTGGGTTCGACCGATAAATTTGTGGCAGGCAACGAGATCGAAACCGTGGTCATTCAACGCCGCTGTCTGCGCGCTGCTCGTGCTATTTCGAAAGGTGAGGCCATAACGCGCGCCATGCTCGATGTGCTGCGGCCTGCCACTCCGGGTGCCATCCTTCCGGATCAATTGCAAAATGTGATCGGCCTGCGTGCCATTGAAGATATTCTTGCCGGACAAGAGATCCGCTGGACGGATTTGGGAAAATAAAGGTGAATCTTGCGTATTTTGTATTGTTCCCAAGATTATTCGCCTCATGATTACCGCTTCTTGAGCGCACTTTCAAAGAGCGGGCATTCCATCTACTGGCTGCGGCTTGAAGATCGCGGCCGAAATTTGGAACTGCGTGACCTTCCCGATGCTGTCCATCCGGTGCTCTGGCGAAACGGGAAAGGAAAAGTGCATTGGTGGCAGTATCCAGACCTGGTAAGAAAATTCAACCGAGTGCTCGATGAGGTAAAACCTGATCTGGTACACGCCGGTCCTATCCAACCGGTGAGCATCATCCCTGCCATGGCAGGGTTTCACCCACTGGTGAGCATGTCGTGGGGTTTTGATATGCTGCAGGATGCCGAACGAAATAATCTATGGAAATGGGCGACCGGTTATGTATTGAAAAGGACCGATCATTTCTTTTGCGATTGTCATACTGTAAAAAAGAAGGCCATGGCATGGGGTTTCCCGGAAGACAGGATCACGGTATTTCCCTGGGGGGTTGACCTGAACACTTTTTCTCCTTCGGAGAAGAAGAAAATGGGAAAAGAGCTGATCTTATTGAGCACACGCTCCTGGGAGCCGCGTTATGGAATGGATGTGGCATTGAAAGGTTTCGCACAGGCAATCCAGGAAAATCCGCAGTTGCATTTGATCCTTTTAAGTGGCGGCTCGCAAGCGGAATGGATCACCTCATTCATCAGGGCGCATCAATTGGAGAAAAACGTCGAACTGCGTGGCCAGATCGATAATACCACATTGGCTGAGGTCTATCACAGCGCACATATCTATTTGAGCGCATCCCATATCGATGGCTCTTCCGTAGCCCTGATGGAAGCGCTGGCGTGCGGGACACCTGCACTGGTCTCTGATATACCTTCCAATCTTGAATGGGTTACGGATGGAGTGGAAGGTTGGGTTTTCAGGGATGGCGATGACACTGACCTGGCGCGAAAGATTTTGCATATAGCTGCGCATCCTGATCTGCGAACTGCTGCCGCAGTCAATGCGCGCGAAAAAGCTGAGCGCAATGCGAATTGGGAGAAAAACTTTTCCATTCTTCTGGATGGATATGTTCAGGCAATGAAAGAAGGACAGCGATGAATGAACAACGAGTGGTCGCTATCATTCAAGCGCGCATGGGCTCCAGCCGCTTACCCGGTAAAGTACTGCGCGACATTCATGGCAAATCCATGTTGGAGTGGGTGATTGGGCGGGCACGCAAAGCCAGAACCCTTTCGGAAGTGGCGGTTGCCACAACCATCGCTGCGGAGGATGATATTCTGGAGCAGATGTGCGCCCAATGGAAAGTCCCTTGCTACCGCGGCAGTGTGTTCGATGTGCTTGACCGCTACTATCAAGCTGCCTGCCAAGCCGAAGCGGATATTGTTGTGCGCCTGACCGCCGATTGTCCGTTGCTCGATCCCCGGCTGATCGATCTGGTTGTAACACGTTTCATCGACGAAAAAGTGGATTTTGCCGCCAACCGGCTGCCACCACCTTACGAACGCACCTATCCCATTGGGCTGGATGTTGAAGTGGTGTCATTCGCTGCGCTGGAACGGGCATGGAAGGAAGCCAAAGAAAGCCACGAACGGGAACACGTGCTGCCGTACCTGTACGACACTCCCGGGCGTTTCAAAATACTGGTCGTTGACCATAAGAAGAACCTGGGCAAATATCGCTGGACGGTGGATACCCAGCCTGATCTGCGTTTTGTACAGGAGGTTGTCGCCCGGTTGTCCGATAAGGAAGATTTCACCTGGCTGGATGTGCTGAAGGTTGTAGAGGAGAATCCGCAGCTTTCGACGATCAATGCGGGCATTGCGCATAAATCCTTTTTCGATGTGGATGAACGTACAACCGGGAAAAGGGAAACTCATGACTGATGCGCTGGTAACTTTCTTCACAGCACCCAAACCATTTATCAATCCGCATATCAAGATCATTCAACGGAATGCCATCCAATCCTGGAAAAATCTTGGGGATCAGGTGGAAATATTCCTGATCGGGAACGATGAAGGCGTTGGGAAGGCTGCCAGCGAGTTGCAGGTGCGGCATTTCCCTGAAGTGCGTTGCAATGCACAGGGAACGCCCTTGATCAGCTCCATGCTGGAGATCGCTCGCGCAAACAGTCACAGTCCCTATCTATGTATCATCAACACCGATATTCTGGTGCTGCCAGAAATGCTGGAAACCCTTAAAATGACAGCAAAGCAAAGGGACCGGTTCCTGCTGGTAGGACAGCGCTGGGATGTGGCCATTACCGAGCTGCTTCCGCAGGACGCTTCAATATTCTCTGTGATCCGTCAGCAAATTCAATCTATTGGCCGGTTGCATCCTCCCATGGGCAGCGATTATTTCCTCTTCCCGCGTGATTGTTATACAAACATACCTGATTTTGCGATCGGCAGAGCCGGTTGGGATAACTGGATGATCTATAAGGCGCGTTTGGAAGGATGGAAGGTGATCGATGGCAGCCATGCCATCACCATTGCCCATCAGGACCATGATTACAGCCATTTCAAAGATGGAAAGCCGCATTACCGCCAACCGGAGACCAAAGTGAATGTGCAGCTGGCGGGCGGAGCATATACCATTTTCACACTGCATGATGCCCAGAGGTCCATTCAGGATGGACAAGTGAAACATATCCCGTTGACCTGGAAGCGTTTTTGGCGTGAAGTGGAGATTTTCCCTACCACAACCCTGAAGAGTGAATGGTTGGGAAAAATGTTTTATTATCTTTTCCATCCTAGGAAGTGTTATGCCTGGTTGCGAATTTCTTTAAAAAAGAAGGCCGAAAAAGAGCAGGATTAAGAGGATTGGAGATCTTCTCCAATCCTCTTGATTTTTACATAGTAAGGAATCAGCAACGTTTTACTGCAGGCAGCTTTCCCCATAGTTGAACTTTTCCAGATTCCACAGATCGCTGGAGGAACCGACTGTGGGGATGAAACCGCACATGTCAGCGCGGGCAATGCTGACATCGGCCTGAAAGAATAGCGGGATCAAGGGCAAAGTGCTTTCAACAGCATCGGCAGTTTTATCATCCAAGCCCATGCTTTGTGTCAAACGGCTCGTGGAACACAATTGGGTCACCTGCTGTTCCAGATTTTCCGATCCCGGCAGGATGGCGGAGGTCCATTTTTCATTCCAAGAAGTGCAGGGGAAACCTGCCTGGATGACATGGGAAAAGAGCATTAAATCAAAATCATGCGTGGATGCAGGTCCGTTCTGGCTCTCATAATCCCAGGTGTTCACGGTCTTAATATCCATCTGAATCCCACACTCTTGTAGGGATGCCTGAATGGCGGCTGATTCTCGATCGTATACCGGCTCGTTTGGGATTACCATGGTGAGGGTTAGCTGTGTGCCATCCTCAACCCCCGTCACATTGTGTGCCACACGTGGTGTTTCATATTTTTCATCATCATCCAGCCAACCCATGGCTTCCAATTTTTGTGCAGCATCTTCGAGGGAGTACCCATATTCTTCCAACGATTGAGCGATGGAAAAGATGGAATCGGTGGGAAAAGCCAGCTTGTAATAGGTTTTGCTGTTGACGTATGTGCGGTCGATACAAGAGGAGAGGACGGACCGAAGCGAAGTGACAAACGGACGTTCGGGATTCAACCACAGCCCATCCAGGATGGGATTGGGCAGGGCATTGACCTGGATGGCAGGAGTGATGTAGTAATCGGTAAGGTAGTCAAAAACGTCATACTGGTCCGAAAAATCGACCGTGCTATCAGCCAGATCGCATTGGTCGGTGTAAACCGTTTCGCCATCCGGGCTCCAATTGTATTCCAGGATTTCATAGGGCGCATAATCAAAATCCAGAGAGGCCACATTGGTATCCCCCAGATTGGAAACGAACCGAAATTCCAGTTCATCGAAATACGGTAATCCTTCGGATGAACGGAAATAATACGGGTTTTTTTCCAGTAGAACGGAGCCATCTTTCCATGCTTTGATGGTGTATGCACCCCACCCCAGGGGCGTTTGATTGGAAAAATCGGCTTCCAGCAGCTCGGCTGCCGAGGTTCCTTCCCAGGCATGGATTGGCAAAGGTGAGAAGAAATAATCTTTAACATCGGCAGGCACCAGACCGGGCAGCAATTGCGCTTGTACGGTGTCGGAATCCAAGGACCTGTAGCTTGCGATCTGGTTGGGGATGGTTTTATCGTTGGGGGTGGCGGGATCATCTGCCAGATTGAAGGAAAAGTCGGAATCCTCCGCCGTCAACGGAGTTCCATCAGACCATAACAAACCGCTTTTCAACTGATAGGTGATCTGTACCTGATCAAGGGTGATCGGTTCGGAACCATTCCACACCTGCGCACACTCAACGGATGTGCAGCCGCTGGGGAGATAACGCGTACCGGTTGATAGAACGGTCGGCTTTCCGAATGCGTCCAGGATCGTTTCTCCCCCCTGAACGGTCAACTGATTGATCTGAATACCTTTGTTTTCAATGGATGGCATACTTTGCAGGATGACCGGAATTGTTTTTCCATCTACCGTATCGAATGGACCATCATAAATTGCCTGGAGGATGTCCCATTCGACCTGTGTGCTGGCTTTATACAGATAAAGTGAACTTGGTTCATAACCAAGGCAAATGGTCAATTTTCGAGGTTCTGTTTGTGTGGAAGATTCTAGTGGCACTTCATCGGTGGTGGTTTGAACGGCTTCGGAGCGGCTGCAGGCAGTGAAAGAGATGGAAAGTAAAAGGCCTATCAGAATGATGAAGGTGATGGTTTTTTTCTTGGTCATTTTGCGATTATACGATGATTTTTCTTTTTCCCCATGGGTTGGTACAATCAATCTATGGTAGCATTAAACCCGCTTTTGGAGAATTAGCATGCGCGTTGGTCAAAACCCTGCGAAGAATATCAAAACGGTCATCAAACCAAGCCGGATCACTGTTGCGGTCTTAAATTACATACCCAATCAGCAGGGTTATTTTGCGCAATCCTTTGCTGTTTTGCAACGCTGTCTGGAAAGCATTCTGGAAAATACACAGAGGCCTTATGACCTCATGCTCTTCGATAATGGAAGCTGTCAGGAAGTGAAGCAGTATCTACTTGACCTGCAGGCCAGCGGCCGGATCCAATATCTGATTTTCTCCGAAAAGAATGTTGGGAAAGGGGGGGCATGGGATTTTATCTTCAACTCTGCTCCAGGCGACATTATTGCGTATAGTGATAATGACGCTTTTTTTTACGCGGATTGGCTAAAAGAGAGCGTGAAGATATTGGAGACTTTTCCAGAAGTGGGCATGGTTACCGCGCGTCCGTTGCGTACTATCTCTGAATTGTCAACCAATACTATCCGCTGGGCAAAAGAAACACCCGAGGTAAAAATCGAAGAGGGTGATTTCATCAGTTATGCCGATTATTATGAGTTTTCCTCAACCCTGGGATATTCCGATGAAAAATTGGAAAAGGAATACAAGAATAAGAAAGATATCCGCTTGACTTATCAAGGGGTGCAGGCATTTGTCGGTGCCAATCATTTTCAATTTGTGGGTTGGAAAAAAACGCTTCAATCCATAACGCCCTTCGATATGCAAAAACCGTTGGGGCAGGTCAAACAATTGGATGACCGCCTGAATGCCGCCGGGTATTTGCGGCTCATGACGACCAAACCCCTTATCCAGAACATGAGCAATCAGATCCCGGAAAATTCGAGAAAAGCGAAGGACTCATCGTCCCAAGAAGTATTTAAAGTAAAAAACATCCCATTCATCAAAAAATTTTTATTATCAATCCACGACCGGATCTTTACCCTTTATTATGGCAAATAGCAATCTTTCCTTTAATGAGAAGAAGAAATACAGAATTTTTATCAGTGCAGATCACGGATTGGCAATTGTCTACTTCCTGCAAACCCAGGTTGTGCCGGCACTGATCTATGAAGATGTGGAAGTCATTTTGCTGACCGATGATGAACTGGTGGAAAAGATCCAGGCACGTTTTGGCCAGCCCGGATTGACCATTGAAGGGTTGCGTTTGAAAGAGGTCAAGGATTATTTGAATGATTACAAACCTTCCACACAGTGGTGGTTTAATTTTTTCCGCAGGGTCGGGGCATCCAAGAAGATCAACACCGAAGCCCTTGATTCCCATATTCACCAAGTAGAAGAAGAAGCAACTGGCACGCGCGAATTTTTAGTCGGCTTTACGCGCATCATCGTGGGTATCTTGCGCAATTCGCGGCTGGCGCGCAAGTGGCTGGTGCATAGGCAAATGAAACTGGTGCCGGAAGGGCACGGTATTTATGCCGATCTTTTCGACAAATACCAACCCGATCTGGTGGTGGCCAGCACCCCTGCCTGGCGCCTGGACCGCATCCTCATGCGCGAAGCGGCCTTGCGCGGGATTCCGACGGCATCTGTGATCGTTGGGTGGGATAACCCTTCCAGCTACAGTTTGAATGGCGGAAAGGTGGATTGGATCACCTGCTGGTCGGAAATACAAAAAGAGGAATTGGTGAAGGGCTCCGATTGGGAACCTGAGCGGGTGAACATCGGGGGGATTCCCTCGTATGATGGTTATTTTCAGCAAAAATGGTTGATGAAGAAGGAAGAATATTACCGAATTCATCATTTGGATCCCACTCGAAAATTGCTGGGGTATGCTTGCAGTTTCACCACCTTTTCTCCCAATTATCAAAATATTGAAGCAATCGTGGAATTGATGGAAGCCAATGAACTGGTGGAACCCTGCCAATTACTGATCCGCCTGCACCCCAACCATTTTTTGGATGACCCTCTGTTCAAGGCTGAGAAGGAACATATTACCGGGCTTGCCCGGCGCAGCAATCATGTTCACATTGTGGAACCGGTTCCTTTGGGTGGCGATCTCGGTTATTATTCCGGTGAGGACATGCCTGAAAAATCATCCATGATGGCATACTCGGATGTTTTCTTGACCGTGTATTCCACCATGGTGGTTGAAGCGTCTATCCATAAAACTCCCATCGTCAGTGTATGTTTCGATGTCCCCGGCGGATGGGGGGAGAAGAACCGTTTCTATCTGCCGCTTTCCAAGATTGGAAATTGGCCAACCCATAAACGTTTCATCGATTCTGGAGCGGGCAGGGTGGCTTTCAACAAACAGGAGTTGAAGGAGCATGTCAATACCTATCTGAGAAATCCGGAGATCGATCGGGAAAAGCAACGCGAGTTCATTCAGGATGAATGTACGTATACCAATGCCGATGCGGGACGCAGAACCGCTGGCTTTTTATTATCTTTGATTCGGCAATAATTAGGAGAGAAGCCATGCCAAGAATAGGAATGAATCCCTCTCGAGGACAAAGCACGGATTATAAACCGGCTAAAATATCCCTGGTGATGTTGACCTACATCCCCAACGATATCGGATATTTCGAAAAACGCTTCGAGGTACTGCGTGCCAGTCTGGAAAGCTATATTCAAAATACCACTGTGCCGCATGATCTGATCGTTTTTGATAATAACAGCAGTGAGAAAGTGGTCAGTTACTTGAAAGAAATGCGTGACAAAGGGAAGATCGATTATTTAATTCTTTCCGGTCGCAATATTGGGAAAATGGGAGCGCTGCAGATCGCTTTTCGGGCAGCCCCCGGCGAAATTATTGCGTACAGTGATGATGATGTATTTTTCCTGCCCGGCTGGTTGGAACGGCACTTGGAGGTACTGGAAACCTATCCGAAAGTTGGCATGGTGACAGGATTGTATATCCGTCTGCACATGAAAGAAGGTGTTGGTTCTGTCATGAAATTTGCAGAAGAAGAGGGCGTGGAAACACGCCGGGGTGATCTGATCTCGAAAGATCTGCAGCTTCATTATATTGACAATACCGGCCGCACCTGGGAACAGTATCAAAAAGAGACCGAGGGTCTGGAAGATCTGGCTTTGACCTATAAGGGAGTTTCCACGCTAGCATCCGCCGGACATTATCAATTTGTGGCACGCAAAGATGTGATCTTGCAGGCGCTCCCCGGTGTTTGGCAGAGTCAATTGATGGGGAAAATGCGCGAATTGGACCTGCAGATCGACCTAATGGGTTACTTGCGATTATGCACACATCCTGCTACTATCCGGCTGCTTGGAAATGTTATCAATCCGGAGATGGCGGAAATGATCAACCAATATGGCTTCTCCGTGGAACCCAGCGAGGTGGAAAGTCAGCCCAAGTCGATGAAAAAGCGTTTCATGCGGCTCCCCATTGTGAAACGGGCTGCTTATTTCTTATATAATCGTTTATTTAAGATCATCAATGCATGAAGAAGATTTGATTGTGAATTGAATACAATATACTGGAATAAGGAATGAAATTTCTAATCGCAGGGTTGGGTTCGATCGGGCGCAGGCATCTTCGCAACCTGGTGGAATTGGGCGAAGAGGATATCCTGCTGTACCGTACTCATCAAGCGACCCTCTCCGATGCGGACCTGGACGCTTACCCTGCTGTGACCGATCTACAGGAAGCTATTGAACAGAAACCAGATGCGGTCATTATCTCCAATCCGACCGCGTTACATGTAGGGGTTGCTATTCCCTGTGCCAAAGCTGGCTGTGCATTGTTCCTGGAGAAACCGCTTAGCACCAGCATGGAAGGGTTACATGAATTGAACAGGAGTCTGCAGGCTACAGGAAAACCCGCGCTGGTTGGTTTTCAATTCCGCTTTCATCCGGCATTTCAACAGATTGCGCGCTGGATTCGGGATGGCGTGATCGGCAGGGTGATTTCATCCAATGTCTATTGGGGAGAATATCTGCCCGATTGGCACCCTTGGGAGGATTACCGACTGTCTTATAGTGCACGCAAAGAACTGGGAGGGGGGGTAGTTCTGACGTTGTGCCATCCCATCGATTATCTGCGCTGGCTGCTGGGAGAAGTGTGTGAAGTCTCTGCTTTTGTGGGCAAGATCAGTGATCTTGAACTGGAAGTGGAAGACGCTGCGGAAATTACCATGCGGCATGCCAGCGGGGCGCTCTCTCATATTCATCTGGATTATTACACCCGCCCGAAAATTCATACACTGGAAATCTCCGGCAGCAATGGGGCAATCGTATGGGACGAGGCCAGTAATGAAGCCCGTTATTTCTCCGATGCTGAAAAACGCTGGATCGCTTTCAGGCCTTCGCAAGATTTTGAAAGAAATGATCTATTTCTGGCAGAAATGCGCCATTTTCTGGCAGTTTTAAAGAACCAGGAAGAACCGCAGTGCCTCTTCTCCGATGGGGTACGTGTTCAGGAGATTATCATGTCGGCTTATCAAAGCAGTGAGCACAAACAGAGTGTTGTTGCCCTGCCGGAATTCTCAGGAAGTAAGGCATGAGCAAAGTGGAACAGGTTTTTGACCTCCATGAAAAAGTTGTGCTGGTAACGGGGGCGGCTGGCTTGGTCGGCTCTGACTTCTGCAAAACGCTGGCAGAAACTGGCGCCAAAGTGGCCGCCGCCGATATTCAGGAACAGAAAATATCTGCCCTCGTCCGGAATTTGCAAACCCAGGGTTTTCAAGTACAGGATTTTACGGTGGACATTGCCGATCAAAATTCGGTACGCAATATGGTCGATCAGATCGTGAGCCGCTTTGGGCACCTGGATGTGTTGGTACACTGTGCTGCCCTGGATCCAAAATTCGATCGGGAGAATCAGCAAAGGCACACTGCCGGATTTGAGAATTTTCCATTGGAACTCTGGCAGCAAGCTATGGATATTAATCTAACAGGAGCTTTTCTTTGTGTTCGCGAAGCTGCGCGGGTGATGGCAGAGCAAAAGAAAGGTGTCATGGTCCTGGTTTCATCCATCTATGGGGTCGTGGCACCTGACCAGCGCATCTATCAACATGGGTTGTTCAAACCGCCCTATTACAGTGTATCGAAGGCGGGCATTCTCGGGTTGATGCGTTATGTGGCTTCCTATTATGCAGGTCAGAATATCCGCGTCAATGCACTTTCTCCCGGCGGGATTTATAATGACCATGCAGAGGAATTTGTTCGTGAATATTCCAGCCACACCATTTTGAACCGCATGGCCAATGTTTCAGAATTGGAAGGGGCACTGCTCTTTCTGGCGTCCGATGCTTCCAGTTACATGACAGGGGCCAATCTGGTGGTAGATGGCGGATGGACTGCCTGGTAGATGAAGAAAAGGATTTTTAAAAATGGAAAAGAAGCGACCTGAAGTTTTAGCGATCATCCCCGCCCGCGGTAATTCGAAAAGTATCCCACGCAAAAATATCAAAGAATTTGCAGGGTATCCGTTGATCGCTTACAGCATCGCTGCTGCCCTGCAAGCGCACTCGGTGACCCGTGTCATTGTTTCCACCGATGATGCGGAGATTGCCAGCATTTCCAAAGAGTTTGGTGCGGAAGTACCCTTTATGCGACCGGCGGAATTTGCACAGGATCAAACCGCTGATTGGCCGGTGTTCGAACATGCTTTACGCTGGCTGCAAGAACAGGAAGGATATCAACCCGACGTGGTCATTCAACTACGCCCGACCTCGCCAGTGCGTCCCAAGAATTGTATCGATGATGCTGTTTCCATCCTGCTCGCTCACCCCGATGCCGATTGCGTGCGCGGCGTGGTGTTGGCCGGACAAAATCCGTACAAAATGTGGCACATTCAACCTAATGGTGCGTTGAAACCCATTCTTACGGTGGAAGGGGTGCGCGAAGCATACAATGCTCCCCGCCAGGAACTTCCCATGGTTTATTGGCAGACCGGGCATATCGATGCCATTCGGCCGGCAACAATTTTGAAAAAAAGTTCCATGAGCGGGGACGTCATCTACCCGCTCGTCATTGACCCGATCTTTACTGTGGATATCGATACCATGTTGGATTGGCGCAATGGCGAACAGCTTGTACAGGAGGGTGGATTGGATATGATTTACCCCTCTCAAGGGAAGCGGGTTTTCCCGGAGAAGATATCCTTGGTGCTCATGGATTTTGATGGTGTCATGACGGATGACCGCGTATGGGTGGATGAAAAGGGGCACGAAATGGTAGCGGCCAACCGCGGTGACGGCATGGGCATATCGTTGGTGAGAAAAAAATTGGGCATCGATTTCGCGGTTATTTCCAAGGAAAAGAACCCGGTGGTCGCCCAGCGTTGCGAAAAATTGTGCATTCCCTGCCATCAGGGAATTGACGAAAAAGCTCCACTGATCGAAGTCCTTCTATTTGAAAAGAAGGTCAAGAGAAATGAAGTGGTTTATATTGGCAATGATGTGAACGATCTGGAATGCTTTGACAGAGTTGGTTTTGGAGTGGCTCCTGCAGATGCCCACGAACTTGTTAAAAGAAAAGTTGATCTGGTATTGCGGAAGCCGGGTGGAATGGGTGCGGTGCGTGAATTTTGTGACATGTTGCTGAAAAAGTGGCCTGACTGAAATGAAATTTTTCTATCAACAAGAAAAAGGTGCGTCAGGTTATAATATTTTTCCTGCGAGAAGATTGAATCATACCATGGAGAGAATTGCATGATTGATATCCATTTTTATCAAAAAGTCTATGATCTGAAATACCGGGTGATGAAGGGCGAAAAATTTGAACGCGAATACCTGCTTCAAAAGCTGGAAGAATTCCGCAGTCCGGAACCTGTTCTGTATAATATCGAGACCACCAACCTGTGCAACATGCGCTGCGAAATGTGCCCGCGCACAACCATCATGACCCGCCCCATCGAAACAATGGAGCCGGAACTTTTCAAAAAGATCATTGATCAACAACGCCCATGGTCGCTTGCGGAGTGGAAAGAATGGGAAACCTTTGTCACCGAAAAATATCAGATTAAACCGGATGACATGAGCGAGAACCATTTTTTTCTGTATGTTATCCCCAAAGTGATCGTGCTGCATGGCTATGGCGATCCACTGTTGGATAAACAGATCCCGCAGTATGTGAAATGGATGGCAGAAAAAGGCATTCCCAGTTACTTTAGTTGCAATCCGGCGAACATTAATATGAGCCGCACCATTGAAACTTTTGAAAACGGCCTCAATTACATCAAATATTCCATTGAAAGTGTGGATGATACCCGCCATAAGCAGATCCGCGGTTATCTCTCCAACTTCACGGATAGCTATGAAGATATTTTGGAACTGTTGAATGTAAAAGCGCAGCGAAACCTTCCCACTACCATTGTGATCACCATGTTGAACCTGAACAAACCCGGCCAACAAGAAGAGTTTGAACGGTTGAAAGAAAAATTCAAGGGATTGGATGTGTATATCTATTTGAAAAGCCAGGATCAGCAATGGTATGAAGATAACAAAGCCGGCACCAATTCTATCCATTGGATAGAATTTTGCCAGTTCCCCTGGTCATCCATGACCATCAAGTCGAATGGAGAGGCTTGTGAATGTGTGGAAGATTTTAATAATGAGATCGTATTGGGCAATGCTCATACGGAATCATTGCATGATATCTGGAATGGTGAAAAGTATAAAAAGTTCCGCATGGACCATTTCGATTTGACCCCTGGAATTAAATGCACCGAGCAATGCGATATGAATTTAATTGGTAGTTTTTTGAGTTCATAAGAATAGGATTTGAGGAGTCTTTCATGAGTCGAGAAATTAAGATAGGCAATAAACTGGTTGGGGATGGGCATCCCACCTATGTGGTGGCGGAGATTGGTATCAACCACAACGGTGACCTGAAGATCGCCAAAGATTTGATTCTGGCAGCCAAAGATGCCGATGTGGATGCAGTGAAATTCCAGAAACGCACCCCGGAGATTTGCGTTCCCAAAGAACAGCAAAATCAAATGCGCGAGACGCCCTGGGGGTATATTACCTACCTTGAATATCGTAAGAAGGTTGAGTTCGGAGAAGAAGAATACCAAGCGATCGATGCTCTTTGCAAAGAAGTAGGCATTGATTGGTTTGTCTCCGTGTGGGACCCCCAATCGGTGGATTTCATGGAAAAATTCTCCCCGGTTTGTTATAAACTGCCTTCTGCATCTTTGACCGATGACGAACTGTTGTTGAAGGTGAAAGGAACGGGGCGTCCGCTCATTCTTTCCACCGGTATGTCGACCAGTGAGCAGATCGACCATGCGGTGAAAGTGGTGGGATTGGATAACCTGCTTATCACGCATGCCACCAGTGCATATCCGTGCGACCCGGCCGAATTGAATTTGCGCATGGTTGAGACCCTGCGCGAGAAATTTTCATGCCCCATCGGCTATTCAGGTCATGAGGTTGGACTGGTCACTTCTGTGGTGGCGGTTGCCATGGGTGCCTGCCTGGTGGAACGGCATTTTACGCTGGATCGTGCCATGTGGGGGAACGACCAGGCTGCCTCGGTGGAACCGGTTGGTTTTCGCAAACTTGTGAAATACATTCGCGTGACCGAACAGGCCTTGGGCGATGGTGTGAAAAAAGTATATGAGAGCGAATTGTCTTCGTTGAAAAAATTGCGCAGAGTACAGTAGTTCTCTGAATTCGGTGGGCAGCATTTCCGATTCATAATACAATAGTCCTGTGAAAGATCCAATTCAACGAGTTTCAGGAAAAGTTCAACGCGAATGCCTGCATTGGATGAACCAAATGCGGATACGGCGTATTTCCAAACAAATACCGGCGAACGATCCCGAATACCCCAAACAACCCCCCATCTTGATCTTCAATGCTTCCACTCGGCTGGAAGGGATCAGTTTGAACGCGGGTTTTTCGCTGATTACCGGCTGGGCATTGCGTATGGCCGGTTACCCGGTGATCCATTTTGTGTGCGCGCGCGGCATGAGCCGCTGTGTGTTGGGAACAGATCGAACGGACCCCATCGCTGCTCCTCCCTGTTCTGCCTGCATCAAGACATCCATGAACGTGTATAGGAACTGCAGCGTCAGGGCTTTCGAGTTTGAAATGAACAAAGCATTGAAGGAGAAACTGAATGGATTATCTTTGGCGCAGTTGGAGAAATTCAATTACAACGGGGTGCCATTTGGCGGTCTGATCCTGCCTTCCCTGCGCTGGATCTTGCGGAGGCATCATCTGGAAGATGATGAGGACACACGCCAGCTGGCACGGCACTACATTCTCTCGGCTGAAAATATCATGCGGGAATTCGAGCATTTGCTCGATCAAGCTAAACCGCAGGCCGTGATCGTGTTCAATGGTATGTTTTATCCCGAAGCAGTGGTACGTTTCCTGGCAAAACGGCGTGATATCCCGGTATATACCCATGAAGTGGGCATGCTGCCTCTCTCCGCATTTTTTACCAGCGGTGAAGCAACCGCTTATCCCATTGAAATCCCGGATTCCTTTCAGCTCTCCCGAAAGCAGGAAAAGCGCCTGGATGATTATCTCGCGAATCGCATATCAGGAAAATTCAGCACGGCCGGTGTTGAATTTTGGCCGGAGATGCGCGCTTTGGATCCGGCTTTTGAGCGGGAAATGCAGGCCTACAAGAATGTTGTCCCCATTTTTACCAATGTGATCTTTGATACCAGCCAGGCCCATGCCAATGTGGTGTTTCCGCACATGTTTGCGTGGCTGGAGACCGTTCTGCAATCCGTGCATGCCCATCCCGAAACACTGTTCGTGATCCGGGCACATCCCGATGAATTGCGCCCGGGCAAAGAAAGTGCAGAAAGCGTGGCGGATTGGGTGATGAACCAGCATGTTCTGGATATCCCCAATGTGCGTTTTATCAATGCGCGTGAATACATCAGCTCGTATGACCTCATCAAGGCGGCCAAATTCATCATGGTTTACAACTCCACCATTGGGTTGGAAGCATCGATCTTGGGGAAACCGGTATTGTGTGCGGGGAAAGCAAGATATACCCAGGTTCCGACCGTGTTTTTCCCGCAAACCAAGCTGGATTTTCGTGTCAAACTTGAAGAGTTTCTATCCGATGACCTTATTGAAGTTCCTAAGGAATTCCTGACGAATTCCCGGAGAGTTCTGTATAGCCAGCTTTTCATGGCATCGTTGCCTTTTGACAGCTACTTGAAAGAAGAAAAACTTTGGAAGGGATATGTGGGAGTGCGCAATTTTAAGATCGATGCGCTGAAAGCACAAAATTCCTCTACAATTAGTACGATCTTGCATGGTATTCAAAAGAAGGAGCAGTTCTTACACGAATCATGAAACCGGTTTGTACGATCGTCATCCGTGCATTTAATGAAGAAAAACATATTGGAAAACTTCTGCAGGGTATAGCATCACAGTCATTGAAACCTGTGCAGATTATCCTGGTTGACTCCGGTTCAACAGATCACACTGTTTCCATTGCGGAGTCGTTCGGGGCCAAGATTGTTCACATTCAGCCGGGCCAATTCACGTTTGGAAAATCATTGAATCTCGGAATCGAACAAGCAGATGCGGAGCTGGTGGTCCTCGCCAGCGCACATGTCTATCCGGTTTATCCGGATTGGCTGGAACAATTGCTGCTTCCTTTCCGGGATGAAAAAGTGGCCTTGGTGTATGGCAAGCAATCCGGCTGTGATACCTCCAAATTCTCCGAACTGCAAGTTTTTCGGCACTGGTATCCGGATGAATCCGATTTTGATCAGGTGACACCTTTCTGCAACAATGCCAACGCGGCCATTCGAAAAGGTCTGTGGAAAATTCATCCGTATGATGAAAAGCTGACCGGCTTGGAAGATCTGGCGTGGGCAACCTGGGCAAAGGAAAAGAACCATAAAATTGCCTATAGTGCTGAAGCAGAGATTGTGCACGTGCATCAAGAGACTTGGAAAGGGGTGTATAACCGCTATCGCCGGGAAGGGATGGCCTTTAAACGCATCAATCCGCAGGCGACCTTTCCCTTTTTTGAATTCCTGAAAGCACTGCGCGAAAATACCTTGCATGATTGGCATGAAGCACGTTTGCAGAAAAGAATAACGAAAGAATTTTTTCCCATCTTCCAATTCCGTCTTTGCCAGTTTTGGGGCACTTATCAGGGATATCGGCAAACCGGCCTATTGACCTGGCAATTGAAACGCTCGTTTTACTACCCACGAACGGACAT
Source organism: Pelolinea sp. (assembly GCA_012797975.1). Classification (GTDB taxonomy): domain Bacteria; phylum Chloroflexota; class Anaerolineae; order Anaerolineales; family Anaerolineaceae; genus UBA4781. The sequence continues at coordinate 111,373 of JAAZOD010000007.1, forward strand.
AAAGGTGGATAATAGAAATGGCAGGCGGGAAGTTCAACCCATTTCTTATGAAGGTGTCTCTGCCGGCGAGAAAACGAAGGAGAGTGATCAATGAAATTTGAAAAGGTTGTGGCCCTGGTTCCCATGCGCCATCATTCCCAACGTGTTCCTCAAAAGAATTTTCGCGATCTGGCTGGCAAACCTCTGTACATGCATATTCTGTCGTCCCTGGCAAAATGCAAGCTCATTCATGCGATCGTGGTGGATACTGACAGCCCTACCATTCAAGAAGGGATCAAAGAGCATTATCCGCAAATAACCGTTCTGGATCGCCCGCAGCATTTGCGCGCTGATGATGTTCCGATGAACGAGATCCTCTTTTACGATACCGAGCAAATTCCGGCTGATCTGTATCTGCAGACCCACAGCACCAATCCTCTGCTTCTGACCGAAACGATCACCCAAGCCATTCAGGATTTCTCGGATGTGTACCCTGCCTACGATTCCCTTTTCTCGGTGACCCGATTGCAAACCCGTTTGTGGGATGAATTGGCACGGCCCATCAACCACAACCCCGCCATTTTGTTGCAAACCCAGGACCTGCCACCGGTCTATGAGGAAAATTCGTGCCTGTATCTGTTCACCCGTGAGGGATTGCTGAGAAAAAGAACCCGCATTGGCGACCGGCCTTATTTATTTGAGATCTCTGCCCTCGAAGCGCAGGATATCGATGAAGAACAGGACTTTTTGATTGCCGATCTGTTGATGAAATATCGCATGCGCAACGAATTGTTATAATTCGGAAGAAAACCGGAAGGAAAGAAGAATGCCTACTGTATTACTTTCTGCTCCCTATATGCTGCCATTTATAGAACGCTTCAAACCGGTGTTCCAGCATTATGCGATCGATTTGATCGTTCCGGAGGTGCATGAAAGGATGGAAGAACAGCAGATCCTGGAATATGCCGGAAAGTTCGATGGTACGATCTGTGGTGATGATCGCTATTCTGAATCTGTGATCAAGCAGTGTTTGCCTCGTCTGAAGGTGATCTCCAAATGGGGGACCGGCATCGATTCCATCGATAAAGTTTTTGCAGAAAGTGCGGGTGTGATGGTTGGGAATACACTGAATGCCTTTACGCTGCCTGTTTCCGATTCCGTGCTGGCGTACATGCTGGCGTTCGCACGCAAACAGCCCTGGATGGATCGCGCGGTGAAAGCGGGGGTGTGGAAGAAAATCTCTGGGTGCTCCCTAAGCGAATGCACACTGGGTGTGATCGGAGTGGGGAACATCGGGAAGGCGGTCATTCGACGAGCGAGAGGATTTGGCATGCGTATCTTGGGGAACGATGTCCAACCCATTGCTCCGGATTTCATCTTGGAAAATCAAGTTTCAATGGTGACGCTGGAAGAATTGCTGGCACAGGCAGATTTCATCAGTCTAAACTGCGATCTCAACCCTACCAGTTTTCACATCATTAATTCTCATTCGCTGGAATTCGTGAAGCCGGAAGCAATATTGATCAATACGGCGCGCGGACCGCTGGTGGATGAGCAGGCCTTGATCGCCGCTCTCGAAGATGGCCATCTGGCGGGTGCGGCGCTGGACGTTTTTGAAGTGGAACCTCTGCCGCAGGATTCTCCCTTGCGAAAAATGGAAAATGTCATGCTGGCAGCGCATAACTCCAATTCCAGCCCAGCCGCATGGGAAAGAGTGCATTGGAACACCATCCGCAACTTGCTGATCGGTTTGAAAATTGAGCATGCAGATCTGGATGAGATCCAGCGAAAATTTGCGCAATTCTAACAGAGGAGCATTATGGGAAAAGAAAAAGTTGTCTTGATCACCGGAGCATCCGGGGGTATCGGCAGTGCGACGGTTGCCAAATTTGCCCAATCTGGATGGAAAGTGATCGGAGTGGATCGCAGAGAATTTTCAGGCGATTTTCCTGGGAACGGCTATTTTATCCTGGCGGATATTTCCAGACCGGAAGATATTTCTTTGATCTACAAAAAGACCAGCGATTTTTCACCGCACCTCAACGCGGTGGTGAATAATGCAGGAATGCAGGTATCCAAACCTATTCTGGATACCTCTGTTGAAGAGTGGGATATGGTGATCGCCTCCAATTTACGTTCCGCATTCCTGGGTGCCAAATTCGCCCATCCCTTGCTGGTAAAGGCCGGGGGAGGGGCGATCGTGAATCTATCGTCAGTTCATGCGGTGGCAACTTCAATCAATGTGGCAGCCTATGCCGCCAGCAAAGGCGGATTACTGGCTCTCACCAGAGCGATGGCGATCGAATTTGCCGGAGATGGAATCCGAGTCAATGCGGTCTTGCCGGGTGCGGTGGATACCCCTATGTTGCGCTCTGGGATGGATCGCGGGCAACATGGCGGCAGCAGTTTGGAAGAGCGTTTGGAGAATCTGGCGCGCAAAACGGTGAATGGACGGATCGGAAAACCAGAGGAAATTGCCAGTACCATCTTCTTCTTAGCCAGTGAGGAATCCTCTTTCATGACCGGTCAGGCACTGGTGGTGGATGGCGGCGCAACCGCTCGGTTGAGCACGGAGTAAGCCATGCGTGAGAGGATCAAAGAACATATTCCAGCAGCGTTGTTGAACGCCGGGCGTGCTACCTGCGATTGGATGCAGCGCGTTCCTGAAGATTTTTCAGCGTATACGCATCCCTGGCGTAGCGATTCGCGGCGGAAGCTGCAAAAATACCACAATCGTTACCAGGGTAAGCGTTGCTTTGTCATTGGCAACGGTCCCAGCTTGAAAAATACCGATCTTTCCAAATTGGCCAATGAGTATACCTTTGGCATGAACCGCATTTATCTCCTGTTCCCTGAGCTTGGTTTTCCCACCTCGTTTCTGGTCTGTGTGAATGATCTGGTCATCGAACAAACAGTGGAAGATATGCAGAATTTAAAAATTCCGCGTTTCTTCTCCTGGCGATCGCGCAAATGGTTGAAACCGGCTGATGATCTGCACTTCTTGCATACCACCTATACCGGACCAAAGTTTGCGAAAGATGTCACCGGACGCTTATGGGAAGGTGCGACGGTTACTTATGTGTGTTTGCAGCTTGCCTATTATTTTGGTTTTTCCGAAGTGATCCTGATTGGGGTGGATCACAATTTTGTCACCCAGGGAAAACCGAACACCACCGTGGTGTCGGAGGGTGATGATCCCAACCATTTCAATCCGACTTATTTTGGCAAAGGCTTTCGCTGGCAGTTGCCAGACTTGGAAACTTCTGAAATGGCTTACCGCAAGGCAAAACAGGTTTTTGAAGACGATGGACGACGTATTCTGGATGCAACGGTTGGAGGAAAATTGACCGTTTTCCAGAAAGTGCATTATGCCGATCTGTTTTAGAGGGAATGTATGCAACCCGTGGTGTCGATCGTAACCCCTTCTTTCAATCAAGCACCGTTCTTGGAGGCCACCATTACCTCGGTGCTGAACCAGACCTATTCCAATCTGGAATACTTGATTGTGGATGGTGGTTCTACGGATGGCAGCCAGGAGATCATTAAAAAATATTTAAAACAAATTGCCTGGTGGGTCTCGGAAGCGGATTGTGGTCAAGCGGATGCCATCAATAAAGGTTTGAAGAGGGCGCAGGGGGAGATCATCGGTTGGCTCAATTCGGATGATCTGTATCTTCAGGGAACCTTGGAGATCGTTGTGGATTTTTTCCAATCGCACCCTGAAGTGGGCCTGGTTTTTGGTGATGTGCTGGCGGTGGATGAATGCGGTGAAACGATCAATACCTTACGATATGCCGATTATCACCTGGAAGATTTGATGGAATTCCGCATCATCGGTCAGCCAGCGGTGTTCTTTCGCAGGGAGGTGCTGGAAAAATCGGGTCTCCTGGACTTGTCCTATCACTATCTGCTCGACCATCAGCTCTGGATTCGCATGGCAGGCATTACTACCATGCGGCATATCCCCCAGTTTTTGGCAGCCGCGCGTTTTCATGCCGGTGCAAAGAATGTGGCTGCAGCCGAACAGTTTGGGCAAGAGGCCTATCGAATGGTGGAATGGATGCGCCGATATGAAAAAACCAGTACCATCCTGCCGGCAATTGAAAAGAAAGTGTTAGCCGGGGCATGCCTGATCGACGGGCGTTATCTGCTGGATGGCAGAAAAGGATGGGCTGCCTTCAAGACATATGGGCGCAGCATCCTGCTTCATCCTGCCACGGGTTTTCGGGAATTTCACCGCATGCTGTATGCGCTGGCAGCTTCTGTTGGGATAGTGCGTGTAAAGAACGTTGTGGAACGCCGCCGAAAAATGAATACAATAAAAGCAAAAATAAGCGGAAAGAAATAATTTCATGCCGGCCGAACATTCAACAAGAAATTGGACATTTCTCTTTTCATGCATTCTATTGATTGCATGTGGATTGTTGATCCGCATATATGATCTTTCGGATGCACCTTTGGATTTCCATCCCACCCGACAGTTGCATTCGGCGCTGATGGCGCGCGGGATGTATTATCAATTGAGTGGGGATACCAGCAGCCAGGCCATGCAGGCCATCCGGCAGTGGAAACTGGAAGGACTGATCGAACCCCCCATCCTCGAATGGCTGACTGCCTATGCCTATCGCGCGGCCGGTTCTGTTGATCTGCGCATTCCGCGCCTGATCGTGATCGTTTTCTGGCTGATGGCGGCGATCCCCTTGCTGATATCCACCAGGCGTGAGGCCGGTTGGAAAGCGGCACTTTTCGGAAGTGCATTCTTCCTGTTTCTTCCGTATGGCATCATAGCCAGCCGTTCTTTTCAACCTGAAACACTGCTGGTGCTCCTGCTTGCTCTCTTCATGATGGCATTGTTTTTCTGGGATTGTGAACGATCCTGGAAGTGGGCGGTCTGGGCAGGGCTGCTGGGCGGCATGGCGATCTTTGTGAAGACCGTGGCAGCTTTTTTTGTTGCAGGCATGTGGATGGGCTGGCTGTTTTCGGAGGGGAACTGGAAGGACATCTTTAAGGAAAAGAAGATTTGGGTGACTTTCCTGCTGACCGTGCTGCCCTATGCGGCATATCTGGCGTATGGATTGTGGGTCGATAAAAGTTATGCCGGCCAATTCAGTTTGCGTTTCTTCCCCTCCATGTGGGTGGAGCTTTCGTTTTACCTGCGCTGGCTTTCGAATTTACGCCGCGTGGTAGGGGTGGAATGGCTGGTATTGGGTTTTGCTGGCACATTGTTGATTGAAAATAAAACCGTGCGAAATATTTTATTCGGTGCATGGCTCGGGTACCTCCTGCTTGGATTTTCCCTGCCCTATCATATTTCCACTCACGATTATTATCACCTTCCGCTTTTATTGTTCATCGCCTTCGGGATTTCCGGATTATTTAAGGGTATTTTCTCCCTTTTTGAGAGCAAATCCGCCGGATTACGTATATTAAGGGCGGTAGGTTGTGTTTTTCTGTTTGGTGTATATGTCATGGATGCACGCTCGGAATTAAAGAAAGTTGATTATCATATGGAAAACCAGTATTGGGAGCAGGTGGCAGCCCTTTTTTCCCCTGGTGATAAAGTGGTGGCTCTCAGCCAGGATTATGGCTACCGTCTGGCGTACTGGGGCTGGATCACGCCGCGCAACTGGCCTACTCTGGATGATATTCAGTTGCGTCAGGAGGCTGGCCAAGACTTGACCCTGGAAGATTATTTCAAGGACTATACCGCCGGGTATGACTATTTTTTGGTGACTGATTTTGATGAATTGGCGCGCCAACCGCAGCTTGAAGAATGGCTGCGCAAGAATTACCCGATCCTTTCAGCACAGGATGGGGTTCTGATCTTTGATCTGATCCCTGACAATCCATGAGGTAGCAATGGCGAGCGATCCAACCCCCAAGAAATCCAATCCGCAGATATCCGTTGTCATCCCTGCTTACAATGAACAAAATTGGATTGAACTGACCGTTCAAACGCTGGTTGCTTTTCTGGCAAAAGAATTTAAAACCTGGGAGATCATCGTTGTGGATGATGGTTCCGGCGACCGTACTCAGGAAATTTGTGAGCAATTTTCGCAAAAATTGAAAAACTTTGTATATCTGCGCAATGCGAAAAATACAGGGAAAGGTTTTTCTGTGCGTCGAGGGATGCAAACAGCGAACGGAGAGATACGTTTTTTCATGGATGCGGATATGCCTTTCGAGTTGGATGTCTTGAGCAGTATGGTCCATGCTCTGGAAACGGACTGTGATATCACCGTAGGTGCCAGGGACCTGCCCGGATCTACGCTGATTGGGGTGCCGTTCATCCGTTTTGTAGCGGGCCAGGTTTTTAGCTGGCTGGTGCGTCTTTTTGCTGTGAAAGGCATCAGCGATACCCAGTGCGGATTGAAGGGTTTTCGAGCTCCGGCAGCCGAAGCGATCTTTTCACGTACCACCATTAACGATTTTGGAATGGACGTGGAAGTGCTGTTCATTGCCCAGCATTTAGGGTACCGCATTCAGCGTGTCCCGGTACGCATGACCGGCTTTCGCGGCGATAGCCGCGTGCACTTGCTGAAAGATTCCGCGAACATGTTCTGGGAATTGCTCTTGATCCGCTGGAAAGCGCTGCGCGGAACCTATCAATTGAAATAGAGTGATTCTTGAAGATCGATTTTGAAGAAATGATAAAATCAGTGTTCGCAAAGGACTAATTGCATGAGACCTCGTTTTCGATGCCCGCTTGACCAGCGCAAGACAGAACGGCTTTTTCGAACCGTTTTGATCCTGGCAAATCTGTTTTTAGCGATCGCTCTGTCAATGTACATAAGCCGTGGTCTTTTCTCGCGCTATTGGGCAGATGATTATTGCTTTGGCACCATTTTTCATGAACATGGTCTTTTCGATGGAATGCGCTTTTTCTACCAAAATGTCTCCAACCGTTTTGCTGCATTCTTTCTGGTGGGCTTGAACGAATTGTTCGGAGAAGCTGCCATCCATTTCCTGCCGGAATTGATGATCATGATCACCGTTCTGATCTATATGCGGGTCTTTCAACTGCTGCTCCAGCTCATCAAGTTTCCCCAACCCTGGTATATTCCATTGTTCCTCAGCCAGTTGATGACATACTTTATGCTGTGGTTGGCACCGAATCTTTTTCAAAGCATCTTCTGGCGCTCCGGAATGGTCAGTTATTATGCCCCCATCCCATGGCTTGGGCTGAGCGCCATTCTTCTTTTTTCGGGTTTGCTGAAAGGGAATACCTGGTTGAGATCGATCGGTTTGGCTGTGGCGGCTTTCTTTTCGGCAGGGCTTTCCGAAACATTTGCCGCACTGGAAACCGGCATTTGGAGTGTCTTGATGCTGGGCGGTCTTCTTTTTATGACGAAAAAAGGCCGAAAGCCTTTATTACAAGGAGTTCTTCCTGCATTGCTGGGTTCGCTGCTGGCAATGGCAGTTATGATCATATCTCCCGGCAACAGCATGCGTCTGGCAACCCTGGAACAGGCCAGCAATCCCTGGCAGGTCATTTTCTTGTCTCTAAAATACGCAGCCAGTTTTTCCTATCATACCTTGTTCGGGCTGCCGGTTCCTGTTTTGATCCTTTTTACGACCGCTTTAATCCTCGGCTATCATCTCAGCGGACGTGCGCAGTTGTCATTGAGGAATTCTGATTGGCGAAAGATTTTCGCGGGCAGTCTTTTGGTCGGATATCTTTTGCTGGTCTGTGTGGCGGCTCCCACTGCGTACGGAATGCTGGCATACCCCGAAGAGCGTGCCTGGATGTTGGGACGGTTCGTGACGGTCTTTACCCTTATTATTTCCGGTTTCAGCGTAGGTGTTCTCAGCCATGCTTGGATGGATCGCATCGTGGATACCTGCTGGATGTCCATCATTATCCTGCTGTTGCTGAGCGTGTATCCGCTCAAAGGAGCGTGGACGGAATGGCAGCAGCTTCCACAGTGGCAGGTGGTGGCGCAGGCATGGGATGAACGAAATACTTCGATCCATGTCCAGGCAAAGGCGGGAGAAAAGTTTCTGACTGTGCAGGCATTCGATTCCATCGGGACAGTGGCAGAGCTGACCGACGATCCCAATTATTGGGTGAATGTGTGTGCCGCTACCTATTATGGGGTGGATGAAATCATTGCTGTGGAGGGATTCCATGAGTAATCTTCCGCTGGTTTCCATTGTCACGCCTTCCTTCAACCAGGTGCAGTATTTGGAGAAGACCATCCGTTCTGTGCTGGAGCAGGATTATCCCAATCTGGAATACTTGATTGTGGATGGCGGTTCCATCGATGGCAGTGTGGAAGTGATCAAACGCTACGCTTCTCGCCTTGCCTGGTGGGTTTCAGAAACGGACTGCGGCCAAACCGATGCCATCAATAAAGGGTTTTCACATGCCGGCGGTCAGATCTATGCCTGGTTGAATTCCGATGATACCTATGAACCCGGTGCCATCCGTGAAGCGGTGGAATTCATGCAGCACAATCCACAGGCGGTCATGATATATGGTGATGCTCATTACCTGGATGAAAACGATCGGGTGATCGGGGAGTTCCCGGCAGCCCAAACGGATCTCAAGCGTTTGCGCAGTGGATATGTGCACATCCCGCAGCAGGCATCTTTTTTCACCGCAGCGGGCTGGAAAGCAGTTGCGCCATTGGATCCGACTTTTTATTTCGCTATGGACTATGATCTGTGGGTGCGATTGGCGCAGCTTGGCCCCATTCTGTACCATCCCCGCGTTTGGGCAAATTTTCGATTGCACCGGGATGCCAAAACCATGGCCGCCGATGATCGCTGCTGGCCTGAAATGCTGCGCGTGCATTATCGCGACGGGGGATCGCGGTTCGCGTCGATTGTTTGGAAGTCGTGGGCGAGAAAGTTGGCCGCCCCGTATATTCGTTGGAAACGGAAAAGATTATTTCAAGAAAAAGGATGAATACCATGCGTGATGTAAATTTCTTGAAGGAGCTTATCTTCAAATTTCGATTGACGGTAATGCTGGTGTTGGATAAACGGGTGGCCATTTATTTGAAGCTGATCCCGCTGGCGGCGGTGGTTTATTTGGTGGTGCCTTTTGATCTGATGATCGGTCCCATTGACGATGCAGCGGTGATCATGGGTGCCATGCAACTGTTCATTTCACTGTGCCCCAAAGAAGTTGTGGAAGAACGTTCCCAGGAATTGCACAAGCAGAAAGATTCCACGAAACCTGCAATGGTCAAGATCATCGACAGCGAATTGCCTCAAATAAAAAGTAACCATGAGAGATAACGTTGACTCAATAAGAATGTTACCATCCGGCACAGAAAAGATGCCGGGAGGAGCCAATGATGAGTCAACGCAGCAAAAGGGAATTATGGGAAACGATCCAACCC
>JAAZOD010000008.1 GCA_012797975.1 Pelolinea sp.
GATAATCTAAAGGGGTGGTATTTTGCATCTCGATATGTCTCCAATTGGCAGTACTCTTTCCCTCCCAATTCTAGACACTTATCCCTGTAGATCTCATATTTCCTGTCTATAAACTGTATACTATGTGCTGACCCCTGCACAGCGTTTGGCTTTTAAGCGCTTGATCCACAGTTTCCAGCTATAATTGAATAAGAATTTCTTCAACTGGAGGAATCATGAAAAAGAGATTTAAATTTTTACGAACGCTGGCGACCATTTTTAAAATCCTGGGCATCCTTCTCGCAGCCATCGCCCTGGTGGGAGGGATCATCCTGATTGTTTTGGGATTGAGCAATGGCAGTTTTTGGAGCTACTTCGGCTTGGATGCGTCCACCGGCCTCACAGTAGGGCTGGGTTCCGGCGTCCTCATACTGATTTGCGGAATTCTGTGCGGATTAATGCTATATGGGTTCGGTGAAATGATCTATGTGTTCATTTCCATAGAAGAAAATACCTATAAAACCAGCGTCTTTCTCGAAGAAATGCAAAAGGACGAGGAATAACAGCCCCTTCCGCCCCTGAGCGGGTGTCGCCTTGACGATTCAGGTTGGCTGAGGTATAGTATGCGCACTACGTTTTCAATGCCCTCGTAGCGCAATTGGACAGAGCGTTTGCTTGCGGAGCAAAAGGTTGCAGATTCGAATTCTGCCGGGGGCACCACATTGGAGCGGCGTAACCGCTCCAATCACTTTAAATACTGCAGGAATACCATGAATCTCACAAAAAAACAGATCCTTCTCACCAATGACGATGGTATCGATTCGCCTGGGCTTTGGGCGGCAGCGGCTGCCCTTTCGTCGCTTGGCTTTGTGACCGTGGTCGCACCGCGCGAACACTGTTCTGCCATGGGGCGCGGGTTCGGCAGGCACGAAGATGAAAAGGTCGAAGTTCGCAAGATGGTCATCAACAATCAGGAATGGGATGTTCACGCTGTAGGCGGCACGCCCTCCCTGACCGTACTGCATGGCATACTGGAAGTCATGCCCAAAAAACCCGACCTGGTTGTTTCAGGCATTAATTACGGCGAGAACGTGAGCACCGACATCTCCTATTCCGGAACTGTGGGGGCTGCCATGGAAGCGGCTTCCTTGGGGATCCCGGCTCTCGCATCTTCTTATCAAGTCATGGAAGGGGAATGGGATTCCTTCAAAGACATCGATTTTTCTGTGGCTGCTTTCTTCACCCATTTCTTTGCACGGCGCATGCTGGCCACAAAATTACCGCCTGATGTGCATCTTCTGAATTTAGTAATCCCGCAGAGCGCCTCGCAATCCACACCCTGGCAGATCACCCGCCTGGCTCCGGGGCGCTATTACAACCCCTACATTAAACAAGAGGGAAGCTGCGAAGGGCATATCAGTTCGCATATTATCGTGAACGACAATTTACCGGATGATAGCGATGTGATCGTGGCGATCAAAAAGAAATTGGTTTCGGTCACCCCGGTCAGTCTGGATTTGACTTCCAGGGTCGATTTTCACGAACTTGATGCGCGATTAAGAAAATAGGCGTGTATTTAATTCAAAAAATCATGCTTGTTGATTACTGAATCGATCACAATCACCCGTGAGATGATGATCCGCTCAGCAGGTCTAGATATTGAAGCGGATCTCAATGATATCGCCATCTTGAACGATGTAGTTCTTGCCTTCCACGCGCAGCTTTCCACGGTTGCGAAGTTCTGCGATGCTGCCGGCCTCCATTAGATCAGCATACGCCATGATCTCCGCCCGGATGAACCCTTGTTGCATATCGCTGTGAATGGTTCCGGCCGCTTCGGGGGCTGTTGCACCTTTATGAACGGTCCAGGCATGGACTTCCTTTTCACCAGCCGTGAAAAAAGATAGCAGGCCTAGCAGTTCGTATGATTCGCGGATCATGCGGTTCAATCCCGGTTCTTCAATGCCGTATTCTTGCAGGAACAATTGCGCTTCCCCTTCCGGAAGCTGTGCGATCTCCATCTCGATTTTGCCCTGCAGCGGGATCAGTTTATACGATGCTGCCGTACCGGATAGGTGGGGAACGGCTTGCCCCTCGGACAGGTTCAGAACGACCAGCATGGGTTTGCGGGTCAGGAAACCAAAACCCTGGATCAGGCGTTCTTCTTCCTCATCCAGTGTGAGAATGCGCAGCGGCTTTTCTTGCTGCAAGGTCTCATTCAATCGCTCAAACAGTTTGGTTTCGCGCTCGACCTCGCCTTTGTCACGACCCCCTTTATGCCCCTCTTCGTGCAGGCGGGTAAGTTTCGCTTCGATCTTGATCTGGTCATTGAGCAACAGTTCCGCATCCATATTGGCAACGTCACGGGAGGGATCGATGCTGCTCAACACATGCGGGACATTTTCATCTTCAAAGCAGCGCACCACCTGAATGAAACCGTCCATTTGCGAAAGCTGGTTGAGAAGCGAACCCGAAAGCTCTCCTTTGGTGCCGCTGCCCAATCCGGCGATATCCACATAAGTGACCTTGGCGCGCACAATCTTGCGTGCGGAGAAGAATTCCACCAGTTTGTCCACACGGATATCAGGCACATCCACCACACCGGTGTGAATTTCCATTTTTCCGGTTGAGAGGTCGGTCGGGTGAGATGCGCGTGTGAGAGCATTGAAGATGGTGGTTTTTCCTGACTGCGGCAGGCCAATGATTCCTAATTTCATAGAAAATTCCTCTCGATGATTTTCTTATCCTTCTTCTCCCAATTCTAACCTGAAACAGGCAAACCCGCCTTCACCTTGACCGGACTTTCGAATTTGGATATACTTTCTCTATTCCTGCCGGAGTGGCGGAATTGGCAGACGCGCACGACTCAAAATCGTGTTCCTTCGGGATTGTGGGTTCGATTCCCACCTTCGGCACCATAAAAGACATACCTTCCCCTTGGCGGAAGGTATGTCTTTTATGGCGTGAAAAAGTATGGCATCATAGATATAAAATTACTACATTATGCGGATAAACAGGAATTTTCAGGCATGAAACGGGAGGGTAAAATGGAAAAGATGAAATACAGATATCATCATATCGGCATCCCTACCAGGCAGCCAATCAAAGGTGAGACATACTTGCCCGAATACAGGTTATTTCATTTTGGATATGAAGACAGTGAATTTGGAATCGAGTGGATGCGATATGAAGATGACTGTTCATTACCAGAGATAGTTAAAACCATACCTCATGTGGCATTTGAGGTTGATGATATTTATGAAGCGATAAAAGGAAGACAAGTGATCATTGAACCCAACAGCCCATCGCAAGGGATAATAGTTGCATTTATTGAAGAACAAGGTGTGCCTATTGAACTGATTCAGGAAAAATAGTTTAGTATTTTCAACTTATCGGTACGGTTATGAGATAACGAGATGCGCAACAACTTCCAATTTGTCGCTTGATTAACCGACATTTTTACATAACTGTAAAAAATTTTATTTGCATCATTTTTCCATAAAAAACCAGTGCAAGCGCTGGTTTTTTATATTTTCTGCATGTGATTTCCCGCACGTTCGTTCATCTATTCTGCTCGTATAATTGGATTACCTTTTGACGGAAATGATTTTCAAAGTACAATGAAGCCAGTCACTTTTGGAGGTCCTTTGAACGAATCATTTAAGATCGCCATTCCCATGGCCGGACTGGGCACCAGAATGCGCCCGCATACCTGGAGCAAACCCAAGCCGCTCATCCATGTTGCCGAAAAAACTGTGCTTGATTACGTCCTTGACCAGTTCAGCAGTGTGCCGAACCGAAAAAATGTAGAATATATCCTGATCATCGGACCCAACCAGCGCGAGCAGATCGAGCCCTATATCCATGAAAAACACCCGGAAAAGAAAGTGCATTTTGTGGTGCAGGAGCAAATGCGCGGACAGTCTGATGCGCTGTATCTGGCCCGTGAATATTTACATGGTCCCCTGCTGATGGCATTTTCCGACACGCTGATCGAAACCGATCTATCTTTTTTATCTGATGAAAAATTGGATGGCGTTGCCTGGGTGAAACCCATTCCTGACCCGCGCCGTTTCGGTGTGGCAGAAGTGAACAGTGCCGGGCAGGTCACCCGCTTGATCGAAAAACCCACTGATATGAAAAATAATCTGGCGGTGGTCGGTTTTTATTATTTCAAAGAAGGCCAGGATCTGATCAGGGCCATCGAAGAACAGTTCAAACGCAAGATCAGTCTGAAGGGCGAATATTTCCTCGTTGATGCCATCAATATCATGATCGAACAAGGAGCCACTTTTCGAACGAATATTGTGGATATCTGGCTGGACGCAGGTAAACCCGACGCCTTGCTGGAAACCAACAAATATTTGCTCGATCACGGCAGTGCCAATACCAAAAAGGCGCTCGATCGCAAAGGCATTACCATCGTACCGCCTGTTTTTATCCACCCCGATGCGGTCATCACCTCCAGCGTCATTGGACCGTATGCTTCGATTTCTTCATCCTGTGAGATCGCCAATTCCATCATCCGCAATTCCATTGTAGAAGAAGGGGCGGTCATTAAAGAAATGATCCTCGAAAATTCGTTGATCGGCCGTAACGCTTCGATTGAAGGACGCGCTGAACAGATGAATATCGGGGACGATTCCTGGATCGAGATCTAGTTCGCTTTTCCTGATCTTTTCTTGAAAAGGGATGATTTTTCGGTGCTGAGCCAGCAGATGGTATCCACTCCAGGGGCCGAGATCAACGGAGATATTGTCCAAGATCAGAGGTGGGACGAATCTAATTCTAGCATCAAGCAGAGGTTCCTGCCTAAATAAACATTGCACAGGGGTCTCGCGA
>JAAZOD010000009.1 GCA_012797975.1 Pelolinea sp.
CTGGTGAGCAGAGCAAGATCATGGCGGATGGTGCCGGGCGCTGCCTCCAGGGGATTGGTTTTTCCGACGGTTTGGCGCACGGCTTCAATGGCGTGCTCGCCGGTCCAAACCATGGCGACCACCGGGGCAGCGGTGATATATTGAACCAACCCTGCATAAAAACTCTTGCCGAGATGTTCCTTGTAATGTGTTTCCGCCAATTCCTGGCTGACCTGTACCATTTTCATGGCAAGCAATTGGAGCCCGCGGGCTTCAAAGCGAGCGATAATGGTGCCGACCAGTTTCCGCTGTACACCATCCGGTTTGATCAAAACGAGGGTTTTTTCGTAGTTTTCTTCCATGGCTCATCTTTCTTTATGAAAAGGATGTTTCTTCCGCTTTTCGAAACGCCTCCAGCGCTTTTTCTTTTTGATCGTTCTTTTGATAGGCTTTTCCCAGCACGTACCAGGCATCAGGTTCGTTTTCCAGGAGGGCCGCAGAATTTTCTAATGCCGCGATGATATCTTTCGCGAAAGCCGATTTCTCCAGCAGTACCGTGAAGTGGTGTATGGCGGTCGGAACGTCTTTTTCGGTAATGGCATGAACACCGGCGTTGAAGATCTCCACTTCTTCCTGCAGTGCGATCTTTTGGGTATCTTCCAAGGAGGATTGAGTACCATGTTCGTTCTCCATTTTCACCCAGTGTTTGGAGATCACTTCCGATTCTGGTTCCGAAATGGTGGGCACGTCCTGATCGACCATGCCACTTTCTGATTGGTCCACATCCAATTCGGAAGTGATTGTTTGTTCAACTGTGGATGATTCATCTCCTTCGGGACCATCATAGGTCGGTTCTTCTGGGTCGTCAAAGATCCATCCCGGAATACCATCGTGAGTTGGCTCATTTTCTTCCAGAATCAATTCCGGCTCATGCAACTCATCACCCTGTTCTTCAAGATGTTCTTCTTTTTTCTCTTCGACCTGCTCTTGATTTGCTTCCTGTGCAGATTCTAGCGGGATCTTCCTGGTTTTTTCTTTCTTTTCAACAAGTTTGTTTTCTATGATGCTGTCCCAATCGATCTCCGAACCTTGCGATTCCCCTTCTTTCCAGAAGCTGGTCTTATTCCAGTGCTTTTCAATTTCTTCCTGAATATGGATGGCTTCAAGATCGATCTTGGGTTTCTTTCCGTCATAGCGATCAATACTTACCGCAACATCCGGCACATCGGCAACATTCTGGATCCGATCACCAACGTAAACATAATAGGGATCCACATCGATCAAATGGTGGTGAAAGGCCTGGGTATCGAGCGCATCGGAAGTGTTGGGCAGGGTTTCCAGCGCAATTCGATTGGCGTTGAAATTGAAAGGTGCGGTTCCGAGGACCTCAATGGCTGTTTGGACCGCTTCGATTTTTTCACCCTGTTTCAGCAATGCATCTGCCAGATGTTCTTTGAAATCAACACGGCTGGGGTTGGTTTGCAACCCGATCTTTAACTCGGCGATCGCCTGCGGATAGAGGGAGCTGCGCAGATACATATTCACCAGCGCGCCGCGGGTCAAGCGGATCGTCTGAGGTTCAATTCCATCCTTTTTGAGATGCAAGCGTTTCAATTCCTCTTTGAGCACGGCATTGGTGGGCTGCAGTTCAAAGGCACGTTCCATGTGCATGACCGCATCATCAAGCTGTTCATGCACTTCGGCTAGAAAGCTCAAGCCCACATGCGCAATGAAGTCATCCGGGAACACTTCCAGCACTTTGTTGAAAACAAAAGCAGAATCCTCATAACTTCCCTTTTCCATGAGGATCTTTCCCAACAAACGATAAACGGCGATGTTCTTTGGGAATGTTTGCAGAATGTAGATGCAGTGTTGATGGGCTTCGTCAAGGTTTCCGTTCTCGATCAGAATTTCAATTTCTTGAATGTATTTTCGTAAAGGAATCCTTGACATAAGCACCTAATCCAAGTTCTATTCTCCCAGGTAATCGCGCAATTTGCGTCGGATGGTGGGGTGGCGCAACCGACTGAGCGCCTGGGCTTCTATCTGGCGCACACGTTCGCGCGTGACGCCCATCTTTCTTCCCACTTCTTCCAGGGTATATGCCTGCCCATCCAGTAATCCATAGCGTAATTGCAGAATTCGCACCTCGCGTGGTGGAAGTGTATTTAATATTACACTAAGATGTTCTTTTAATAAATTATATGTAGCCGTTTCATCGGGAGCCGGAATCTCATCGTCTTCGATAAAATCACCCAGCACCGAATCGTCTTCGTTATCGGTAGGGGTTTCCAAAGAAAGCGGGCGGCGGGACACTTTGATCATATTTTCAACTTTCTTCGGAGTCACATCCAATGCATCCGCCAATTCATCGATGCTCGGATCGCGTCCCAACTTCTGGGTTAACTGGTGCTGGACGCGCAGTAATTTGTTGATCTGATCGCCCATGTGAACTGGAACGCGGATGGTACGCCCCTGATCGGCGATGGCACGGGTCACCGCCTGGCGAATCCACCAAGTGGCATACGTGCTGAACTTATGTCCGCGGCGGTAATCGAATTTCTTGGTGGCGCGGATGAGGCCGATATTTCCTTCCTGGATCAGGTCAAGGAAAGGAACTCCACGCCCCATATACTTTTTGGCAACACTGATTACCAGGCGGGAGTTGGCAGTCACCAGGTGTTCGCGGGCTGCCCAGCCATCTTCGATCAATTCGCGCAGCTCCGCTCGGCGTCCGTTGGTGACATTCCCTTTGGCCAACTCTTCGCGGGCCATTCTGCCGCGCTCAATGCGCTGGGCCAGATCCACTTCTTCATCGGCGGTGAGCAGGGGAACTCGGCTGACCTCTTTTAGATAGAGACCGATCGTGTCATCCGTGTCGATATGACGCAGATCATCGATCTCGGTATCCAGCTCGATGTCTTCTTCATCGAAATTTTCGGGTTCTTCATCTTTCAGGATCTCATCTTCGGTAGGTTCGGGAAGACTTTCATCATCCTCCAGGTATGGAATACCTGCGCTCATCAAAGTCGCAAAGGCTTCTTCCAGTTGACCCAGATCCTGCTCTGCTTCGGGGAAGAAATGCAAAATATCATCATAGGTTACATACGATTTTTGCCGACCGAGTTCAATAAGTCTTGCGATGGGTGAGTAACCGATGACATCATCATCTTCTTCGATATCGTTCATTTTGCTATTTGCCATAAATTAAATACGACCTTTTCCCATATATATAACAAAATTATGGCACGCAAAAATAAATACTCTTTATGAGCATACCTATTTTCAAAACAAAAATCAATAATACTTTCGTTTTATAGAAAAATCTTACAAATTTGCGTGCTGCGCAATTTTCTACTATACACAATTGACAGACAAAAGTCAACAACCAATATCCATTATAGGGATTTTAAGGACTGTTGAAAATATGATGGCAGTAATGACTCGATGTGAGTCCGCTCAGTAGAGGTGGGGTGGTCGAAATCAAGCGAAAAAGCATGCAAATGCAGGGTTTGCGCGGTGAGTTGAGGCGCATCTTTCGTTTTTTGAACATAAAAAGCGTACAAAGGATCACCAACAATCGGCAAACCGATCGCAGAAAGATGGGCCCTGATCTGGTGGGTGATGCCTGTTCGGATCTGTATGCCCAGCCATGCGTGTTCGGCGGATTTCTGCAGAACTGAGATGTGGGTGATGGCCGGCTTTCCGTTGCGAAAATCAACCACTGTGCGGTGGCTGCGGTCGCCATCTTTGCGCAACGGGTACTGAACGAAGCGTTCCTGCCAGCATGGAGAACCATGCACCAGGGCAAAATATGTCTTTTGAACGGTGTGTTTTTCAAATTGCTGATTGAGCTCTCGATGGGTCTGCGCACTGCGGGCAAACAAGATGGTCCCACTGGTATCTTTATCCAAACGGTGTACCACCCAGACTTTTCCATGGTCCCGTTCAAGCATTTCTTTCAGGCAAGGTTGCAAGGGGTTGTATCCATCCCGAATGGTCAACAAACCAGATGGTTTATTGACGGCCAGGATATCGGGATCTATATGGAGAATATGCAAAGGGTATTCGCTCATGGCTGAAAACTCTGTTTTATAATGACTGTACTGTGCAAAGAACTGTGGAGGATCGTCATGTTGATTGTAATTGTACACGTACATGTGAAAGAAGAATATGTCGGCGCATTTGAGAAAGCAACGCTTGAAAATGCTTCACATAGCTGTTTGGAGCCGGGAATCAGTATTTTTGATGTGATCCAGGATAATAGTGATCCTGCGCGATTTGTCCTGTTGGAAGTTTATCAGGATGATGCCGCAGCGGCTGCGCATAAGGAGACAGCTCATTATCTGAAATGGAAGGAGACCGTAACTGAAATGATGGCAGAACCGCGCACCAGCGAGAAGTATCATGAAATCTACCCGCCAATTGAGTTTTGGCAGAAACGAAAATGATGGATAGCGGCCATTTTTCATTTACTGCACCTTCCCGAATCATTTTCGGGTGGGGAGCCCGTGATCAACTTCCGGAGGTCTTGGAACCATTTGGAAAGAACCTTCTTTTGATCTGTTCCAAAAGTGTCGCACAGATCTGGGATATTGAAAACCAGCTTGCTCAGGCCAGTTTTTCTGTGCAAAAGATTACAGTATGCGGAGAACCTACCGATATCCGGTTGCAGGAAATATTGCAGGAAATTCAGCACACGCCGATCGACGCCATTTTGGGAGTTGGCGGAGGAAGCGTGCTGGATACCGGGAAAGCTATTTCCGCATTGATTACCAATGGTGGATGCCTGAACGATTATCTGGAAGTGGTTGGAAGAGGTCAAGCACTGCAAAAAACGGCTTGTCCGTATGTGGCTGTACCTTCAACAGCTGGTACCGGTACTGAGGTCACAAAGAATGCGGTCATTAAAGTGCTTTCTCAGAATGTGAAGGTCAGCATGCGCGATATCCTGATGATTCCCAGGATTGCGTTGATCGATCCGGAACTGACCGTGAGTCTACCTTCCTCGGTAACTGCAGCAACCGGAATGGATGCATTGATTCAGGTGCTGGAACCCTATTGCTCACAGGGGGCGAACAAAATGGTGGATTTGTTCTGCAGGGAAGGCATACCACTGGCTGCCAGGAACTTGCCCATTGTCTTCCATGACCCGCGCAATCGTGATGCGCGAGAGGCGATGGCATGGGTAAGTTTGCTGGGTGGATTATCACTGGCCAATGCCAAATTGGGAGCGGTGCATGGGTTTGCCGGTCCTATCGGTGGAATGTTCGACGTGGCACATGGAACCATTTGTGCCTGCCTCCTGCCCCAAGTATTTCGCATGAATGCAAAGAAAGTGCAGGAAATGAATGATCAGGAAATGCACCGGCGATTTCTGGATATCGCCAGGTGGGTGACTGGAATGGAGGAAGCACGGATCGAAAATGCGGTGGGATGGTTCATCGGGTTGAACGAGATGTTGGCCATTCCACGGTTAAAAGACCTCGGCATTCTGGCAAAGGATTTTCCTGCCATTATCGAGAAATCGTTGAATTCAAGCAGTATGAAAGGAAATCCTGTGCGGCTCGAACCGGATGATCTTAAGATAATTCTTGAAAATTCGTAGAGGTGGAGGAAATGCTCCACCTCTTTTTTATGAATGGATTGAAAGATAGGATGGTAAATTCCCCGCCGGGTCCGCAGATTTAACTGCATTCAGGATTGCTTGGGCGACCATTTCGGCTGCAAAAGCGCCTACAGTGTTGACATCGCATTTCTTTCTCCCGGTGGCAAGTGCGAAAAGGGTATCTCCATCCAGCATGGTATGGGCAGGGCGGATCACCCTGGCCAATCCATCTTGACCCATTTGTGCGATTTTATTTGTTTCTTCTTTATTCAGGTCCGCGTTGGTGATCACCGCTCCGATCACTGTGTTTTGTTTGGCGGCGATGGACAAAACCGTTTTTCCAACCATGGAACGCATGCTCTCCTGCGTATCCGCAAAATAACCGGCTTCGCCGATCTTAATAGGCCCTTTTTTCAGCGAGCGGGTTCCGGCCAGGATGGTGTTGCTGGCAGGATCATAGACATCGCCGAATGCATTTACCGCAATGATTGCGCCAACCACGATCCCGGAACTGATCTCCATGGCGGCTGAGCCGATGCCGGATTTCATCGCTTGACCCATGCCTAAAAATTTTCCCACGCTTGCCCCTGTCCCGGCGCCAAAATTACCGTTTTGAGGTGCAGTGCGGGAAGCATTACAACAGGCTTGATATCCCATTTCTGCGTTGGGGCGGATAGTGGATGAGCCCATTCCAAGATCATACAGAATGGCAGAAGGGACGATGGGTACCCTGGCATATCCTGTTTCGACCCCGCATTTTTGTTCTTCCAGATAACGCATAACTCCTGAAGCAGCATCCAAACCGAAGGCGGATCCTCCCGCCAGTAAGATTGCCTGCACTTTTTCCACCAGGTGCATGGGATGCAGAAGATCTGTTTCGCGGGTGCCTGGCGCGCCACCTCGCTGGTCAACGCCGCCAACCGCTCCGTCTTTGCATAAAATGACCGTGCAGCCGGTCAAGGCAGCCGTGTCACTGACCTGACCGATCTGGATGCCATCAATATCCGTGATCGAAATTTCCTTTTTCAATGAATTCCTCCTTCAAAAACAGCGATAAAGTTACGGGAATGCTTTCATTATAATTCAAGGATGTCCTGATAAAAAAGAATGGGTCGATCACGGTCGACCCATTCTTTTTCATAATTGAGATGTTAATTTTTCTGATAATGTTTCAACTGTAAACGCAACCAGGATGCAGCAGGATTGTCGTGCCGATGAATGACGAGGACGGAATTTTTTGAGTTTTCCGCCACTTTTTCGCTGATCTGGCCAAAAAGCGAATCATTCTCAATCAGGTCTGCCGAACCAATGATGGTCAGGTCGTAATCGGCCGCTTCACTCTCATAGGTCACCGCATCATAAATGGAATCTGCCGTAATCAGGCGCAAAGCAGCGTTGGCCGGATTCTCTCCCAATTCGGTCATGACGATTTCCTGCAAATATGAAAATTGGTCTTGCTCTGTTTCTTCATCGCAGTTTGCTGGTACTATGCGAAAATAATCAACATGCGCGCCTTCCTGCACAGCGATATCGTTTGCCAGATGAATTGCCAGCCGGCTGTGAAAACCACCTCCCACTGGCACCATGATGTTCTGGAATTGTTTGATCCCACGATCATAAAGGACTCCGATGCTTACCCCCGCGCTTTCCAGCAACTGTTCGACTACCGCATGATATTGGGCATTATCGGATCGTTTCCCGGGCCATTTCATCAACAAGAGCTTTACGTTGGGATCGTTCTTGATTTCGTTAATGATGCCATCGGCATAGGTCTTATCCGAAACCATCTTCGTGTACATGGGCACATTGCGGTCAACCGCATAGTGAATGAACTTTTCCAAGACAGCATGCCGCTGGTCTTTGATCCTATCCATGAAGTCGCCTGAAAATTGCTGGTCGGTTTGGGCGGTGGCCGGCAGAACGGTCAGCAAGCACATGTTTAAATCTTTTTCCGCTTCTGCAAGCAGAGAACCGACCTTTAATAAACCGTCCGATCCGTTGGAGGTAGCAATGGGCAGTAGGATACGCCAGCGACCCGGGGAGAGGTTGCGTTTATGGGCTTCCGCCCAGAGCTGCAAGCCGATTCGACCGTAGTAATATACCGACAACAATGCGAGAATCCCAGCCAAAAAAGTCAATGCATCCAGGTCCGAAAAGAAAATGACGATCACACACGTCAATGATGCCAAAATGGGGGTGAGAGGGAAGAAGGGTGCTTTGAATGGCCGGTTGATGTTCGGGTATTTGCGGTGGAGCTGGATCATGGCCATATTGGAACAGAAAAGCACGAACAGATATCCGGCCGAGGTAATATAGCTCAGAAAATCGACCGCTCCGATGATGGTGATCAGAATGGACACAATTCCCACAAACAAAATTGCCGCATACGGAACACGAATGCTGTTCAACCGTGACAACCCTTTTGGCCATGCACCATCACGACTGAGGGTAAAAGATTCACGCGTGGCACTCAGCATGGATGAATTGATCGAGGTCAAAGCGCCGACCATGCCTGCAATTCCGATCAATGTGACGCCCCAGCCCGGCAAAAATACTTTGATTGCATCGGTAAGGGCGGTCTTTGAACCGGCCACCGATTGCCACGGTACGGTTCCCAAGGTAACGACCACGGTTAATGAATAGACCAGTGTAATGATCAAGATGCTGGCAATGATCGCGATCGGGATGATCTTTGTCGGGTTCCTTACTTCCTCGGCATCGTCTGCGATCACTTCAAAACCAACATAGGCGGCGTAGATCAATGCAATGGTACGCATGATCATTTTCAAGTTGACCCCCAGGTCATCGGAAAGAAAGACTTTTCCTTCTGGAAGCAGAATGGCGGGCTGAAAACCGGTGGGGGATACAAACCCGGCAATGATAAAAACTGCAAATGCAAATAAGAGCGAGATACCCATGACGATTTGCACATTGCCAACGTTCGAAACGCCCAAAATATTCAAGATTACAAAGATGATAATGACACATACCGCAACCGGGATGATCGGAATATTGGGAAAGAAAACACTGAGGGAATATGCAAACCCGACTGCGGATAATGCACAATAGAAAGTGCTGGAGATGCAATCCATGGAACCGACCACAAAAGAAAGCAACCCTTTCCCCCATGCCTCTCTTACGTAGGTCATTGCACCACCGGTTTCAGGATAAACCGTAGCCAATTCACAATAATTGAGCGCAATGGAGAAGCTCAGAAAGCCGCCAACCAGAATCGCTATGAATGTGGCTGGACCGGCGACTTCTGCAGCTAAGCCGGTTAGCACAAAGATGCCAGACCCAAGAGTTCCCGCAGTCCCTAACATGATCACTTGAAATAAATTGAGTTGTCTTTTTAACGTACGTTTTGACATCCATTTCTCCTTTGATTACAGAAAAACAAAATCATGAAGTAAGTAATAGAATAGATCCAAAAGACATAGGGAAAAACTAGATGAAATCAATTCGCGAAAAGTAATCGGTATTTTGCATGGATTTGTTTCCAAACGATATTCACTATACACCTTTTTTTGCTCTATGCAAGCGAACCATGTTCTATTTCCAAAAACAGGTTCACTGGAAGAAAAAAGGAGAGAATTTTTTGGTAATCAAAGTTTATTCTTGCAATTTGGACAGATGGTAGTTTTTTCTGGAATGATGAAACCGCAGTGGCGGCAGGTGATAGGCTGTTGGGCTCCCATGGGAGCACCACAGGCGGTGCAGGTTGCATTTCCCACCGGGTTGGCTGCTCCACAGTATTCACAACTGATCCGGCGCAGTTTGGCCGATAATTCGAACCCACTGCCTAAGGCCCTGGCACCCGATTCCAAAACTTTCCAGACCTCATCGGTAAGCTGTAAATATTCAACATCCTGGGCGATATCATCCAAACGACCTAAGAGATTAACAGGGTTAAGAAAAGTCGCCAGTGCCGAATAGCCGATGCTGGCAGCAATCCCTGCCCAATTTTGCTGGCCAACCTGTACGGAAACTCCATCTTCCACTTGCTTAAAAAGAACACCTAGTGCAGTATCACCACCGGAAGTATGGAAATCCCTGGTCTTGATTTGTATACCCAGGCCGTCTTCATACTGGATTTTTTGAACCATGAGATTTCCACGGTTGAAATGGATCTGCAAATATTCTGCCAGTTCTTCAGGAGTAAATTGACCGTGAAATAGTTTGTGTTCCATGGTTTGCATTATAATCAAAACACGAAAAACGAGTGCATCATGATAAAAAGAATCGCTTTAATCCTTTCTGTTGTAATAACGATCCTATTGATCTGTTTCAATAATAATACGGTAAATGCTCAAAATCGTTTCCAGCAACCAACCATTGCCATTCCTACCGTCACAGGCACACCACAGGGTGTGATGGCATACGTTGACCTAGATCAGGAAGATCCGGTAAATGTGCGCACAGGCCCGGGTGTCTTTTATGATGAAATCGGTGTTTTGCTGCCGGGTGAATCCGTTCCGGCGCTTGGAAAATCAGCGGGTGGTGATTGGATATTGGTTCAATACCCGGGTGTGGAAGGTGGCTCAGGTTGGGTTTATTCCCCTCTGGTGACCTTGTCTGCCGGTGACCTGCCGATCGTGGAACCGCCCCCGACTCCAACTCCAGCGACAACTACCACCATCGATCCAACGCTGGCTGCTCAATTCGTTGTTACCCCAGCCGCTACCAATTTGCCAACCTATACACCTGCACCTCCGCAGACCATTCCCACCTATGTCGACGAAGTTTCCTCCGGTTTTTCACAGCATATTCCTCTTGGCCTGATCATTCTGATCATTGGCGGCTTAGGTGTTTTGATCGCGATCATATCCCTGATCACGGAACGTTAATCCAAGTCAATGTTCAGGTCGGATAGAAAAACTGCATTCGGGATGATTTTTGGGGGCTGAAATGAGCAAATTCCTCGCTCAATCGAATCAAGAGATTCAAGGACGATTCTTTTTCCATTGGAAATGAGCTCTTCAGGATCTACATCATCAAGAAAATAGTATTTGCTGGTATCAGGCCGCAAACTTACCTCAGGTTGGGTCAGTTGAAGCTGCATATCTGCCATGGCAATCTGCATGACATCCATGGAATTCAGAAAGACTTCCAATGCTTTTCCGTATTTCAGGTTGGAAAAATATTCGATCACCGAAGAGGGGATGGGAGAAAAGGAGGGTAGTTGAACGCGCAATAGATTTTTGACGCTCTCTTTGGGTGGGGTCAAGCACACTGCCACAACCGGATATTTTCCGGCAATGCAGCGAGCCAGGTTCACCGGAACGGGATCATGAACACCCCCATCCACGAGCGTTAGCGAACCCATTTTTAGATAAGGAAATACGCCTGGGATAGCGATGGTTGCCCGGATAGCATCGCTTATTTTTCCACAATTCAGATAGACCTCGCGGTTGGTGTTGACGTCCACCGCAGTGGTTGCAAACGGTATTTTCATGGAAGAGATGGAATGGCCTTTGAATTTATCATTCAAAATTTCATATACACCTTTCAGCCCAATCAACGAAGGTGGATCGCTATGCAGGCGTTGGAATAGTCTGGAGTTATCTAGCTCATCAATAAAGGAAAGAATTTCTTGGAAAGAATATCCATAGGCGAAAAAAGAACCAAACAGACCGCCCGCGCTTGTTCCGGCAATTGCTGCGATCTCATATCCATTTTCTTCCAGTGCGGCTATCACGCCCAAATGCGCATATCCCTTCAAACCCCCGCCGCCAAGTGCCAGTGTGATCTTTTGTTTTGTCATGGGACCTCACTTAATCTTATTAATATACGTGAGGGAGCAGTTTAGGTTTTATGGTCATGGAAAGGTAGAATAATCAAAAGATTGGGATAAGTATTCACAGAAAATAAATTAGAATCATCAATATGGAAAAAAAGATCATTGCGACCAATCGAAAAGCCAGGTTTGAATACAACCTGCTGGACCATTATGAAGCCGGCATTGTACTGTTGGGTACCGAAATAAAATCCGTTCGTGCCCGACAGGCCAGCATCGGGGAGGCCTATGTGCAAACAGACGGTCGCGAGGTATGGTTGGTGAACTCCCATATTTCACCGTATGACCCTGCCAGCCGTATGAACCATGACCCGAAAAGGAAACGGAAATTGCTTCTAAAAAGGAAAGAGATCAATCAACTGTGGAATGCTGTCCGGCAAAAAGGACTTACGATTGTGCCGGTAGAGATCTACTTATCCAACGGGAAGGCAAAACTGGACATTGCTGTGGCACGCGGGAAAAAGCTGTATGATAAAAGGCGTGATATCGCGGAACGAGATTTGAAACGAGATATGGAAAGAAATAAAAAGATCTGATTTGAAGGGATCCAAATATGGTAAAAATCACAGGCAATGATCTAGCGATTGAACAGATTATCCATGTGGCTTTCGGAAATGAGCAGGTGGAGCTTGAGGAAAAGACCAAGAATGTGATCCAGTACTCCAACCATTTGCTCAACGAAAACTTAAAAAAAGATTTTCCTTATTACGGTATCAATACTGGATATGGCATCTTTCACACTCAAAAAATATCCAACGAGCATCTGGCAGAATTAAACCGAAACCTGATATTAAGCCATGCTGTTGGAACAGGGGATGATTTTGATGCCGCAACGGTTCGCGCTGCTATGCTGATCCGTGCAAACTCATTGGCTAAAGGTTTTTCCGGCGTGCGGCTGGTGCTCATTCAGACTCTGATCGATATGTTGAACTGCGGGGTAACCCCCCAAGTGCGATCCCAGGGCTCCATGGGGTCTTCCGGTGATCTGTGCCAATTGGCGCAGATGGCACTGGTTGTTACCCGTGATGAAAAAGACCTGGATGAGGAGTCGGGGCATGCCTGGGTTCAGAAGCAGTTGTTCAGTGGAAAAGAAGCCATGTACAGAGCAGGAATTCAACGTGTGCGTTTGGAACCCAAAGAGGGATTGGCACTCATCAATGGCGCAACCTTTTCAGCGGCGCTGGCGGCCATCAACTGTTGGTTCGGGCAAGAACTGTGCGAAATTGCCGATCAATGTCTGGCATTGTCGATGGAAACATTGCTTGCACGAAAAGAAGCGTTCGATGCGCGGCTACAAGTTGCCCGAGGGATGATCGGGCAGATGGATTCCGCAAAGAATGTTTGGGATGCGATCCAAGGCAGCACCTTCATCAACAGCTCCAACCACGTGCAGGATGGATACGCCATTGGCTGTGCCCCGCAAGTGCATGGCGCGATCCGCGACAGTTTGGCACATGCCTGGAATATCATTACCCGTGAGATCAATGCTGCCACTGACAACCCACTGCTATTCCCTAACGGAGATGTCATATCCGGTGGCAATTTTCATGGGGAGCCGACCGCGCTGGTGATGGACTTTTTGGGAATCGCACTGGCTGAATTGGGCGCCATATCGGAGCGCAGAACTTTTCGACTGCTGGATTCCCATCTCAATAACGGGCTGCCGACCATGCTGATTGCCGATGCAGAAAAAGCCGGTTTGGAATCCGGGCTCATGATCCCCCAGTATTCGGCTGCGTCATTGGTAATGGAGAATCAGCATCTGGCCAATTCGGATGCGGTCCATTCACTGCCCACATCAGCAAACCAAGAAGATCATAATTCCAACTCCCTGACCGCTGCCAGGCATACCTACTTGATTGCGAAAAATGTCCTGCGAATTTTGTCGATCGAATTGTACACAGCGGCGCATGGCATGGAAATACGAAAAACGCAGCATCCGGAACGGAAACTGGGAGCCGGAACTGGAAAAATACTGGCAGGTGTTCGCAAGGTCGTGACGTTCCATGCGCATGATACATTATGGGGGAATGAGATCGACCAGTTATTGAATTCGTTAGAAAAAGATATATTCTTCCATAAAATGAAAGATTGAATTTGACTTTTTAAAAGTAGATTGGTAAGCTTGAAACAATGAACACACAGAAACATTACTCACGGCGTGATTTTCTAAAAAGATCGCTGCTTGGTTTAGGTGGAATCGTATTGTTGGCAAACAATAAACCGGCCCGTATGGTAAAAGAGTTTGCTTATTTGGAGGATTTCCCGGATGCCGAATATCTGGCGAGGAATACCGTATATTCTCCTAATTCCTTACCGCTACGCATGAAGCCTTCCCCTGATGCTACGGTAGTGCGCAATTTGGGCGCGGATGAATGCCTGGCATGGTTGCGAGAGGTGGTGGGGGCGGCTCCTGCTGGAAGGCCCAATAGTAACCGCTGGGTTGAAACGCCCGAAGGATATGTATATTTGCCCAGCGTGCAGAAAGTTCGTAATATTCCCAATCAACCGCTTTCGCAAATTCCCTCCGCAAATGGTTCGCAGGGTATGTGGGCTGAGGTCACTGTCCCGTATGTAAAAATGACCCTCGAGAATCCGCCTGCGCGAGCTCCTTGGTTGAATGATGTCACTTCGGATATGTGGCGTATGTACTACAGCCAGGTGGTCTGGATTGATCAAATGAGCGTTGACGCGGATGGGGTGGTTTATTATCGGGTCAATGAAGATTACGGGCATGGGTACGGCTATGGTGATATCTTTTGGGCTGAGGCGGCTGCTTTTCGACCCATTACCGAGGAAGAAATTGCACCCATCCATCCAGAGATCACCGATAAGAACATCATTGTCAATGTGAACCAGCAAACACTCTCTTGTTATGAGGGCAATTCCGAAGTCTATTTTTGCCGCGTTTCGACTGGACAAAAATATGATGAAAATGGATTACCCGCCGACGAATGGGCGACCCCTGTTGGTGATCATTGGATTTGGAGAAAAACCGTTTCCCTGCACATGAGCGGTGGCGGGACCGGCGCGGGATGGGACACCATGGCGATCCCATGGACATCGCTGTTTGTTGGGACGGGTGTATCCATCCATTCCACATTCTGGCACAACGATTTTGGGTCTGCCCGGTCGCACGGTTGTGTGAATGCCAGCCCGGATGACGCCAAATGGATTTTCCGCTGGACCACACCGGCGGTAAGCCTTTATCCGGGTGACGTCACCTCTTCGGATTACAGTGGAACGATGGTACATGTGAAAGAACCACTGTATTGACTTTTGACAATGACCAATTTTTGGTGCTGGTTTTATAAGAACTACATCCATGTTTTTTGTATATTTCTGTTGGTAATAGTCGGTGGTGCCTTTCTGGCACCACTTTGTGCACATCAGGATGCGACGGGTTTGGCTGACATCCTTTACGCGGTCTATCGTATTTCCTGCCATCAGTTGGCCTACCGTTCCTGGTTCCTCTTCGGGGAGCAACCTTTCTATCCGTTGCGTATAGCAAATATCCATGGATTGCAAACCTATGAAGGGATCATGAACAGAACATTTCTTGATCCTCAAACCGCCAGCCGTTTTACGGGAAATGAACAGATCGGGTATAAGGTAGCGCTTTGTCAGCGCGATATTGCCATTTACCTTGGTTTTATCCTGGCCGGAGCAGGTTTTGAGCTTTTTAAGCGAAAGTGGCAACCCATTCCTGTTTTATATTGGATAATTCTGGGGATCCTTCCCATGCTGGTTGACGGCGTTCTGCAATGGGGGAACGGCTCCATTTTGGGATGGAGGATCATTACGGTATGGGAAAGCACCCCCTGGCTGCGAACGGCTACCGGATTTTTCTTTGGATTTACCTGTGGGTGGTTTGTTTTTCCGAAATTGGAAGTATCATTGAGAATCACCAGAGATAATCATAACTGCAAGGAGAAATGATGCCTTTTTATGAAGAAGCTGGTCTGAAGTATTTCACCCTATCTTCATTTGACGAACTGGGTATTAACCATGGGTTCTTTTCAAGAAGGGGTGGGGTCAGTCCTCAACCCTGGGCATCTCTCAATGTGGCAACTTCCGTGGGTGATTCAAGAGAAAATGTCATTGAAAATCGCAACCGTATTCTGGGTATTTTCGGAAAGCAATATTCCGATGTCTTTGATACCTGGCAGATCCACAGCGATATTGTTCATTGTTCCGAGAGTCCCCGTCCGGTGGAAGTGCCACATGAAAAGGGAGATGCGGTGATCACTTCCAATCCGCAGATCGCGTTGATGATGGTATTCGCAGACTGTGTGCCGGTTCTCTTTTATGATATGAAGAAAAATGTATGTGCCATTGCTCATGCAGGCTGGCAAGGAACTGTGAAACACATTGTATGCCGCACGGTGGAAAAAATGCAGGAGCATTACGGATGTCAGGCGCGGGATATTGTGGCAGGCATTGGCCCTTCCATCGGTGTGGATCATTACGAAATTGGGGATTCCACCGAACAGACCGTTAAAGAAAGCTTCCCTGAAGAGACCGAGAGGGTGCTCCAGCGGAGATCAGGCAAAACCTATTTTGATATGTGGCAGGCAAATGCCCTGCTGCTGGAACGTTTCCCATTGCGATCGATTGAAATCGCGGGAATTTGCACCGCCTGCGATGTGCAAACATGGTATTCGCACCGTGCTGAAAATGGAAATACAGGGCGCTTTGCCGCTGTATTGAATGTGAAAACATGAAAGAACTTCATCTTACGATCAAAGTGACTCCGAACGCTGCCAAGACCGCAATAGTTGGCTTGATGGAAAATGGGGTCATAAAAATGAAGATAAAAGGCGCTCCCGAAAAAGGAAAAGCCAATCAGGAATTGTGCCGTTTTTTGCAGGATGTATTTCAAGTTGCCAAAAATGATGTGATCCTGATTTCCGGAGTTGCATCGCGGTTAAAACAAGTGAAGATCGTAGGGAAAGATGAGGAGGACTTGAAAGAGATCCTTACAGCGCTCTGAATTACTTGTGGTAAAGAATGCGGCCGCAGGTGGGGCAAAAGAAAAGTTTTGAGGGTTGATGTACTTCTTGCCGCTCACTGGGAGTCAACTGCGTCCCACAGGCAGAACAGGAATCATTGTCCAGTGCGGCGACCGCCAATCCATTTTTTCTTTTTCTCAGTCCATCATAACGGGTAAGCAGATCAGATTCAATAGATACCAGAACAACTTCACGTTTGCGAAGCAGCCGTTCCGAATTTGCTTGCAGGCTCTCTTTTCGTGCGCTCAACTGGGATTGATCGGTTTCAAATTGTGAGGCGATCCCGTTCAAAGATTGCTTGGCCTGTTCCATTTTATTTTGAAGTTCTTCCATTTCAATCATCTGATTAAGCTGGTTGTCTTCCAGGTCGGCAATGGACTTTTTCAGGTAAGAAATTTCTTGCTGAAGATCCTGTAATTCTTTTGGATTTCGAATTTTCCCGCTGTAAAGGGTGGAATCGCTTTGGGCAAGTTTTATTCTTTGCCGCTCGATTTCATCCATGGTGAGGTTCAATTTCATTTGATGAGTCTCGATCTCGTTATGGATGGAAGCAACGACCTGGTTGGCACTCTGTACTGCCCCGTTTTGACCAATTTTTGAATCAATGGCAGCCATTTCTGTCCGAAAAGCGTCCAACTGGGTATCGATCGTTTGCAGCTCAAAAAGATTTGTGAGATTCATTTTGTCACTGTAATGAGAATTTTATATAATGTTTTTATTGATTATCCAGCCATAATACAATATGATAACACGCAAGTACAGTTTCATTGAAAAAATGGAATGGAAAATTTATAATCAGGAAAAGCATATCTGCAGGAGGCTGAATCATGAGTTCAACAGTTTCAATGAATACAAAGATCCTTGTCATCGAAGACGAAGAAAGAATGGCACGCTTTGTTCGATTGAACCTGGAGCAGGATGGTTTCCAAGTAGATGAAGCTTTGACGGGCAGAGAGGGATTGGATAAATTGCGCACCTTTATGCCCGACCTCATCCTGCTCGACATCATGTTGCCCGACCTGGATGGTTTTGAATTATTGAAAATGATCCGGGAGATCAATACGGTGCCAGTGATTATGCTGACAGCCAAGGGAGAAGAGGAAGATAAAGTGCGCGGGCTGGAATTGGGAGCGGATGATTATATAACCAAACCTTTCAGCCCGCGAGAGCTGGTCAGTCGAGTTAAAGCAGTGCTGCGCAGAATCGAATCCACCAGTATGAGTACGGAAGAGATGATCCAGGTGGACGATCGCCTAAAAATTGATTTCAACCGCCGTGAGATTTGGGTGGAAGGAAAACTGGTGAAGTTGCGTCCCACGGAATACCGCCTTTTATATCATCTCGTCCAAAATGCGGGTTGGGTCTTAACCTACGATCAAATCCTTTCCAGGGTATGGGGGTATGAATACCGGGATGAGCCCCATTATGTGCGGTTATACATCAATTACTTACGCCAAAAACTTGAAAAGGATCCCTCCAACCCTAAATATATCCTCACTGAACGAGGGGTTGGCTATCGTTTTTACGATTACCGCCGAAAATAGAACCATTTTTAACGAAATTCCTATACAGCGCTTGTACTTTTTTAATACATGCGCTGTATTATTTTGTGAAAATAAGGAGGTCGAAATGACAAAGATAATAAAACGTGATCCATTTTACGATATTGTCAGTGCAAGGGATTCGATGGATAGGATGCTGGACACCTATTTCAATCGCTTTCCGATGGATTTTGAAGGATATGGCATCGTCGATCTCGATATGTACCAAACCGGAAATGACGTGGTAATCGAAGCATCCATCCCTGGTATCAATCCTGACGATATCAACATCTCCGTTACCGGGGATGTATTGACCATCAAAGGTGAAGTCAAAGAAGAAAAAGAAAACAAGGAAGCTGATTATCACATCAGGGAACGAAGATATGGCAGCTTCAGCCGTTCCATCACTCTCCCAACGCAGGTTGTCACCGATAAAGCCAACGCAGAATTCAAGAATGGTATTCTTAAACTGACCCTGCCCAAAGCAGAAGAAGTAAAACCGAAGACCATCACGGTAAAAGCTAAATAAAATATTAACATTGTATGAAAACCTTTCCGAAATCAAAAAATCCTGTACAATGACGGAAAGGTTTTGCTTTTAAAAAGAGTTAGGAGAAGAATAAATGAATGAACCAATTCACGTAACCGATTCCGCCTTTAAAAAAACGATATTGGAATCGACGGTGCCGGTGATTGTAGATTTTTGGGCACCCTGGTGCGGCCCATGCAAGATGGTTGCTCCAATTCTGGATAAGGTTGCCAAAGATTATGAAGGAAAATTGATCGTCGCAAAGGTGAACACGGACGAAAATCAGGAATGGGCTTCGCGTTATGGTGTGCAGGGAATTCCTACCATGCTTTTCATATCCGATGGAAAAGTCATCCATCGTCAGGTCGGATCGGTGCCGGAAGGGATGCTGCGTGAGGCAGTGGACCAATTCCTTTCGGTAATTCAAGAGACCGAAAAGAAATAAACGAAGCAATCCCAGAAAAAAGACCCAACCGGGTCTTTTTTCTTTAACAACGTTTGATCGAAGCGCCCAAAGCTGCTAATTTTTCATCGATTTTTTCATACCCGCGGTCAATTTGGCGGATATTGCGTATAGTAGATGTGCCGGATGCGGATAAGGCGGCCAGAAGCAACGCCATGCCTGCGCGAATATCAGGACCGGAAAGATCATCTCCATAAAGCTGGGTAGGACCTTGTACAATGCAGCGGTGCGGGTCGCACAGTACGATTTGTGCACCCATGCTGGCCAATTTGTCGGTAAAGAACATGCGGCTTGGATACATCCAATCATGAAACAGGATCGTGCCTTTCGACTGGGTGGCAATCACAATGGCAATGCTCATCAGATCGGTTGGGAAGGCAGGCCAGGGCATGACACTGATCACGGGGATGGCATTGTTCAGATCCGGTTCAATACATAAACATTGATCGGAAGGGACGAAAATATCATTGCCTTCTTCCTCCCATGTCACCCCCAGACGATTGAAAACAAGCTTCACCATGGCCAAATACTGTGGCCCGGCATTCTTGATCTTGAGCTCGCCTTTTGAGATTGCTGCAGCGCCGATGAAACTGACAACCTCAAGATAATCGGGGCCAATCGTGAATTCACCGCCAGACAGGGAAGCAACTCCTTCGATCTCCAGTGTATTTGACCCAATGTTGTCGATCTTGGCTCCCAGCATGTTCAAAAACTGACATAACTCTTGAATGTGGGGCTCCGAAGCGGCGTTGCGGATGATGGTTTTCCCTTCTGCTTTGACGCTAGCCATAATGGCATTTTCCGTAGCTGTCACACTGGCCTCATCCAGCAGAATATCTGCTCCTTTGAGATGCTGACAGCGAAACGTGAAAATACGATTGCACTCAACTTCTGCACCCAATTTTTGAAGCGCTAGAATATGAGTATCCACCCTTCTTCTGCCGATCACATCACCGCCGGGAGGGGGCAAGGTGATATATCCCGCTCTGGCAAGCATAGGACCGGCCAATAAGATGGATGCGCGGATCGCCTTGCAAAGTTCCGGATCCAACTCTGAAGGACAGATCTCGGAGGCCTGAATTTTCCAGGTGTGGGCATCGATTGTTTCGAATGATACTCCCAGACTTTCCAACAGAGCACGCATGGTATGGACATCAAGAATATCCGGAACATTATGGAGAATGATGGGTTCTTCAGTCAGGATGCAAGCCGCCATGATTGGAAGCACGGCATTTTTATTCCCGGATGGTGTTATTTCGCCTTTTAAGGGAATTCCACCCTCTATGATGAATTTATCCATGGAAAACCTCCCATTAGAATGTTTCAGTCACTTTTCGCAATCCTTCTGGTTTATCAGGGTCAAGGCCTCTCTCGATCGCTAGTTGTCGACCTAAGAATTGCCCAGGAATTACACTGACGATTGGGGAAAGTGTTTCAGGAATTTCTGCTGGAATACGGAAACCGAGGTTACTTTCAGACAGAATTGTATCATCAGCAGTAATCGTGATGGTTTCACCATCTAACGCTTTTACATCTCTAAACATTTGCTGCATGTCATCGAAAACTTTCCCGAATGGAGCAATAATGATGACTGGGAAACCTTTATGAATGGTTGCGATAGGGCCGTGTCGGAAATCAGCGGAAGAATAGGGGTCTGCATTGATGCCGGTCAATTCTTTTACTTTCAAAGCAACTTCAAAAGCAGTGGAATAATTCAATCCTCTTCCCAATACAGCGCAGCTTTCAATGTAACGATAGCGCTGAATGTGGCTCAGGGACGGTTCAGTCGTATCGATGGTGGTCTTCATCAAATCAGGGATACGATAGATTTGGTTGACAAATTCATCATTTCCCATGAAAGCTGCCGAAAGCATGGCAAGAGCAATTAATGAATTGGTATATGATTTTGTAGCTGCCACCGCTTTTTCTTCACCGGCGTGGATGGGAATGGTGAAATCAGAGGCCGTTGCCAGTGGGGAACTGGCATTGTTGGTGATACAGATGGATGTGCAGTGCTGTTTTTTGGCATCTTTGATGATTTGCACAATATCCGGAGACATTCCCGATTGGGAGATGGAAAGTATTAACGTATTTTGCAATTCGGGGGGAGTAGTATAGAGGGTGAAAAGAGAAGGTGTGGTAAGTGCAACTTGAAAACGATTGTTAATTCCAAACAGGTATTGCGCATATCTGCCGGCGTTGTCAGAACTGCCGCGTGCGGCAATGAGCACATAATTGAAGGATCCGCGCACCTCTTGAACAATATTTTTTATATTTTGGAATTCTTGTTCAATCAGGTCGTGGGCTAAAGCAGGTTGTTGGGTTATTTCATGGTAAAGTTGGTCGGTATTGAGAGTATTCATTCTTTTTCATCACTTTTTTTTGAATCTGGTGTTTTCCATACTGTACTAGTATAACCAGAAACCAAAACTAGAGTATACTGTTTTTATTCCTTTCGTGGAGAGAAATTATGATCACCATTCATAAAGTTGATACGGAATCAAAAAAGGAAGTAAAAGAGTTCGTCGATCTTCCCTATCGTTTATTTAAAGATGTACCTCAATGGGTGCCTCCACTAAAAAGTGGCGTAAGAGATACTCTAAATCGCAACAAACATCCCTTTCATGAACATTCAGATGCCGATTTCTTTGTGGCAAAAGATGGCGACGAGGTGGTGGGACGTATTGCCGTATTGGAAAACAAAGTTTATAACCAGTATCACAATAAAAAACAGGCTTCCTTTTATCTGTATGACAGCGTAGATGACCAGGAAGTTGCCAACAAGCTCTTTGAATGTGCTTTGGACTGGTCCCAGAAACGAGGAATGGAATACTTCCTAGGTCCCAAAGGTTTTTCTCCCTTTGATGGCTATGGCTTTCAGGTTGAAGGCTTTGAACATCGCCAGATGATGAACCTGATGAATTACAACAAAGAGAATTATCCAAAATTTGTAGAAAATTTGGGATTTACAAAAGTGGTGGATTGGGTATCAAGCTACGCTGATATTGCAGAATTCAGCATGCCCGAAAAGATTCATAGGGTGGCAGAAAAAGTTCGCGAGCAGGGCAAATTTAAGGTTCATAAATTTAAATCAAAATCTGAACTGGCTAAATTTGTTCCTTTGATTGGACAGACCTATAACAAGACTTTCAAAAACAACTGGGAATATTACCCGCTCACACAAAAAGAGATCGATTATGCGTTCAAAGACGTGACCATGGTAGCTATTCCTGATCTGATCAAGATTATTACCTATAAAGATGAAATTGTAGGTTTCCTGCTGGCATTTCCGGATATTTCTGCCGCTTTTCAGCGACACCCCAAGGGAGAATTGACGCCTGCCATGGCTGTGGACCTCCTGCATGAGGTGAACCATTCAAATTGGGTGGACTTCGATGGAATCGGTGTGCTGCCAGAGTATCATGGTTTTGGCGGGAATGCATTGTTATTTGATGAGATCGAAAAAACTGCCAAGAGCCATCACTTCGAACACGGCGAATTGACAAATATTGCAGAAACAGCGGTGCAGATGCGCAAAGACCTGGAGAATCTGGGTGTAAAGCCCTATAAAAACCATCGAATCTACGGAAAGAGCATTTAGGAAATCAAAGAAACTGCCGAACCTTTGGCAGTTTCTTTGATTTAAATAATGGGCAGGAAAAAATGCCTCTTCCAAGAAAACAGGTGAGGTAATGATTCTTTGTTGCCTTACCACTGATGAGATGAAAAGAAAGGATTTTTACGAATCGAGGAGCAATTTCAATTGGCGTACCGCTTGGGTGATTCCAACCGGGTTGCGGAAAATGGCGGAGCCAACCACGAAAGAATCCGCACCGGCCTGAATTGCTTGCGGCAATGTCGTCGCGTCCACACCACCATCCACCTGCAAATAGATATCCCGTTTCTGCAGATCGATCATCTTTCGGATTTGTTGGATTTTTGACAAGACCGGAAAGATGAATTTTTGGCCGCCGAAGCCGGGGTTCACACTCATGACCAATACCAGGTCTATCATATCCATGACCGCTTCGATGGAGGATGCCGGAGTGCCAGGATTGAGGACAATGCCAGCCTTACACCCATGATCTTTGATATTCTTTAACGTGCGATGGATATGGGCGTCGGTTTCAATATGAACAGAAATCAAGTTCACTCCCGCCTCTGCAAAACGAGGAATGAAATCATTGGGATTGGAGATCATCAAGTGTGCATCCATCGGCAAAGGAGTAAGCTGTCTGCAAAGCTGAGCGATATCAGGACCCATGGAAATGTTGGGTACAAAATGACCATCCATGATGTCCAGGTGAATCCAATCGATACCTGCTGCAGTTGCCTGGTCCAAGGCGTCTTTCAAGTTTGAAAAGTCAGCGTTCAAAATTGATGCATTGATGATCTTTTTCAAAAGATTTCTCCAGATTGAATTTCATTAATCTTACTACAAGCTTTATGGGGAAAATCCGCAGGAATGGGCTTTGTCTTTGCGCGGTCGAAGGAAAAGGACTCCGGATGTCTCTCAACCTGGTTCCTTTGCAGGAGTTTGGAATTTTTTTGACAATAAATGTTGAGTGCCGCGTTAAATTCTGCCGCATTCGTGAAGCGGTCGGATGGAGATTTGGCAAGCGCGCGCAGCATGATCTCTTCCAGATCTGCAGAGATCGAGTCGGAAAGCAAACAAGGATGCGGCGGTTCCAAGGTCTGGTGCATGCGGATCAGCACTTCCAGATCATCATGGTAGAAGGGTGGATAACCTAACGCCAGGATAAAGAGAATGATCCCCAGCGCATATACATCCGATGCATACGAAGGATTAAAACCTTGTGGCAATTCCGGCGCGAGATATATCGGTGACCCCCAGATGGTTTTTTGATCAGGGTGGACATATTTCTGACGGGATGCTCGGCATGCTAGGCCGAAATCGCTCAAAATAAGCTGGTGGTTCTCACACACGAAGATATTCTGTGGTTTCAGGTCGTTGTGTAGAATCTTGCGTTTATGCAAATAGGATACGGCGTCTGTGATCTGCAAGAAATACCGCAGCATTTCCATTTCACTCATGACTGTTTTCACTGCCAGGAATTCTCGAAAGTTGAGATCACCATAATATGGCATTACATAATAGGAAAAATCCGAGGTTGAGCCGGACGCGAGTGTTTTCTGAACCGTCGGGTGCTGAAGAGAACGAACGATCCTGATTTCTCGTTTGAAGAGTGCTGGGTTATCTTTTGCACGACCAATCTTCACAACAATGGGAGCATCGCGCACCAAGTCTCTTCCAGCATAGAGCAGCGACATACCTCCTGCGTTGATCTTCTCCACTAATAGAAAGCGATCATTCAGAAGGATACTAGAAAAGTCTGCTTCTCGATGTTCCAACTTCATAATAATCAGGTAATATAGTTAATAATATTCTATATTTATGGAATAAAGAGAATGAAAAGATCTAAATTACCATTCTTGTTCGGGATCATCTTGGGGATTGGCTTTTTTATCCTGGTGCTGGTTATCATCTTTTCATTTCCCAATACCAAAGAGAGCGCCCTTCCGACTGCTGTATTGAATATCACACCCTACCTGCCTACCAGCACAGTCTCTTCAGCATATCAAACCGAAACTGCCGTTTCCACGGAACAAACCACCGCAATTCCGGGAGTGTTTGCCACCAATATGCGCGTGCGCGTTTCTAATACTGGTGGCGACGGGTTGAAAATACACAAAGAGCCAGCTATAGAATCGGACACATTGACAATAGCTTCTGAAAACAGTCTATGGATAATAGTAGAAGGACCAACCATCAATCAAAGCCGGATTTGGTGGAAAATCCAATCACAAGATAATGGAACAACGGGATGGGCTGTACAGGATTATTTAACCGCTGAATACTAGTAATCCCGGGAAGAGGCAGCTATGGAATTCAATGCAGTGAACTCGCTGGCAGGAAAGATCATCGAAAATCTTGAAAG
Source organism: Pelolinea sp. (assembly GCA_012797975.1). Taxonomy (GTDB): domain Bacteria; phylum Chloroflexota; class Anaerolineae; order Anaerolineales; family Anaerolineaceae; genus UBA4781. The sequence goes on from JAAZOD010000009.1 coordinate 24,890, forward strand.
GGTGATCATCGGAAAACGGGATGCGCTGGAAATGGTCGTGCTGGGATTGTTATGTCGCGGGCATATTCTTATCGAGGATGTGCCGGGCACCGGCAAAACCGTGCTGGCGAAAAGTTTGGCTATCAGTTTGGGCGGTAAATTCAGCCGTATCCAGTTTACCCCTGATATGCTGCCCAGCGATGTGACTGGAATTTCCATGTACAACCAGGCCAGCCAAACCTTCGAATTTAGGCCGGGTCCGGTGATGGCGGAGATCGTCCTGGCTGATGAGATCAACCGTGCCACACCCAAAACTCAATCGGCTTTATTGGAAGCCATGGAAGAAAGGCAGATAACCGTGGATGGCGAAACGCACATACTGCCTGAAGGATTCCTGGTATTTGCCACGCAAAACCCGATCGAATATGAAGGCACTTTTCCATTACCCGAAGCGCAATTAGACCGTTTTTTGCTGAGAGTGCATATCGGATATCCGAATTTTGTGGATGAATTGCGCATCCTGGAATCGCAGAAAATCACCCATCCTATTGAATCTCTCCAGGCGGTGACGAACATTGAGGAATTGAAAAGAGCTCAGCACGAAGTTAAACGGGTACATGTGTCGGAGCCCATCAAACAATACATTGTCAGCATTGTAGAAGCCACCCGCGAGGATAAAGATGTTTATCTGGGGGCTTCGCCCCGTGGCAGCTTGGGACTGTATCGGGCCGGGCAAGTGTTTGCCATCCTAGAAGGACGTGATTTTGTCACTCCCGATGATATCAAAAAAGTCACTGTTCCGGTGCTGGCACATCGCATTGTCCTGCATCCATCAGCGCGCATCAAGGATCTCAATAAAGATGCACTGGTGACAGAGATCGTGGAACGGGTGGAAGTGCCTGTGCGCGGTTAGGTATGAAAATAAAACCGCGTTTTTTTATCCTCGTTTTAGGAACAGCAGGTTTTTTGACAGGATGGATTATTTTTAAAGATAATCTGTTTCTGAAATTAATGCTTTTATCGTCTCTTTTTGGCGCCGTCAGCTATCTTTCTGGCAGGTTTTCATTAAAGGGGATCATTCTGCAGCGAACCTCACGTTTTCAAAAAATGAACGTAGGAAATTACTTTGAGGATCATTTTGACCTGGAAAACCGGCATTCTTTCTGGAAACAGTGGCTGGAAATACGGGACTACTCGGGAATTTCGGGAAACCCAGAGGAGGTAAGAGTACTGGCAGGTTTGGATGCACGGAAGATACGCACATTCAATACGTACACTTTTCTGCAAAGGCGGGGGGAATTTACATTGGGCCCGATGCAGTTGATTTCGAGTGATTTCTTTGGATTCTTTGAGTTCTCAAAGTGGGTGGAGAATCCTAAAAAATTGGTTGTCCTTCCGCGCATTGTGGAATTGGATCATTTTGCCCATATCCCTGCTTATTTGAGTGGAGGAAAAGAACTGAAAGTTGCATCTCCGGAAACGACACCATTTGCCGCCGGAGTGCGCGAGTATTTTCCCGGCGATTCCCTGCGCCGCATTCATTGGCCAACCACTGCCCGCAAAAACAAACTTATGGTGAAAGAGTTTGACAAAGATCCCTTGATGAATACCTGGATCTTGATCGATTGCTCCACCGAAAACCATTTTGAATCTGCACAAGCCGAGTCGTTCAGCCACCCGTCTGATTATTGGAGCATTCGCCACCAAACGCATTATGAACTGCCACCCAGCACTTTTGAATATGCGGTCACCACTGCCGCTTCGATTTCGAAATACTACATCGAACATAATTTTGGGGTCGGATTGGTCACTTCAGGTGAACAGCGCCAGGTTCTGATGTCCGATCATGGTTACCGTCAGCTAGGCCGGGTGCTAGACATGCTGGCGTCCGTGCAGGCAGATGGAAAAATACCATTTGGGATTTTTGTCGCTGAATACATGCGGCAGATCAATCGTGGCAGCACGATTATTCTCATTTCCACCCTGCAAGATGAAGAAATGGTGAATATCCTTGACCTGGCTGCGATGCGCGGACTGGAGCCTATCTATCTATGCATCCAAAAGGCATCCTTCATGGAAGAAGTGGTTCCGAAGATCGAAGAATATGACCGGTTCAAAAGCGAAATGGAAATTCGTTCCATTCCATTTTATGTGCTGACCTATGGTGCGGATATTAAAACCTGCCTTGAAAATAAGGTGGAAATTGAGTCTTTTTTACAAAGATCATAGAAAAGTACGGTGCATTTCTCAATTAACTGCATAAGGAAAGGGCGGTAGTAGAACGCCGCCCTTCAAACTTACATTATTTTGCATCCGGTGTCATAGCTTTTTTCAGGATTTGTTTGACATCATCCACCGGGATGAACTGGATGCTTTTGCGTACTTCTTCTGGCAGATCATCCAGATCACCTTTGTTTTCTTTTGGTAAAAAGATGGTTTTCAATCCCGCTCGGTGAGCTGCCAGCATCTTTTCTTTAATACCACCCACTGGCAAAACCTGGCCACGCAAGGTGATCTCACCGGTCATTCCTACCTCAGGACGAATGGGTTTCTGGATGAGCAAAGAGATCAGCGCAGTGGTCATGGTGACACCTGCAGACGGTCCATCCTTGGGAGTAGCTCCCGCTGGGATATGCAGGTGGATATCCGTCTTTTCAAAGAAGTTGGGATCAATTCCATATTCGCTTGCATGCGCGCGCACATACGAAAGCGCCGCTTGGGCAGATTCTTCCATCACTTCACCGATCGAACCGGTGATCTTGAACTGCTGATTGCCGGGCATGCGGGTCGCCTCGATAAAGAGAATATCACCTCCGGTGGGCGTCCAGGCCAGTCCGGTAGCCACACCGGGAATGGAGGTGCGCATCATGATCTCTTCGCTGGGTTTGAAAATTGGGCGCCCCAGCATTTCATGCACATACTTCACGCTCACGTCTTTGATCAGGCGTCTCTTTTCGAATTTACGGGTGACGATCTTGCGCAAGACCGCTCCAATATTGCGTTCTAGGCTGCGCACGCCAGATTCACGCGTATATTCGCGAATGATGGTCAAGACCGCATCGTCTTCAAAGGCAATCTCCTGTTGCAGCAGTCCGTTTTCTTTTAACTGGCGCGGAATGAGATAATTTTTCGCGATCTGCAATTTCTCGTTTTCGGTATAGCCGGAAATTTGAATGATCTCCATACGGTCCAGCAATGGGGCAGGGATGGATTCCATCGTGTTGGCGGTGGTGATGAACATGACTTGCGATAGATCAAATGCCACCTCCAGATAGTTATCGCGGAACTCGGAATTCTGCTCGGGGTCCAGCACTTCCAGTAAAGCGGAGGAAGGATCTCCCTGATAATCGGAAGAGAGTTTGTCGATCTCATCGAGCATGAAAACCGGATTCCGTGATTCGACGCGGCGCAAGGCTTGAATGATTCTGCCAGGCATGGCGCCAATGTAGGTGCGGCGATGACCGCGGATCTCCGCCTCATCGCGCGTGCCACCCAGGGAAGTACGGATGAATTCGCGCCCCATAGCAGATGCAATGGATTTGCCCAATGAGGTCTTGCCAACGCCGGGAGGCCCTACGAAGCACAGGATGACACCTTCACGTTCCTGACGGATGGAATCATGATAGTCCTGACTGGAGAGTTCATCTTTCCTCTGCAAGCGCAATTTGCGCACTGCCAGGTATTCAAGGATGCGCTTCTTCACGTCCTCCAGACCGTAATGATCTTTATCCAGCACCTCTTTAGCGTGGCGGATATCCAGATCATCTTCGTTGGATTTTGACCAGGGAAGCGAAACCAACCAATCCAGATAGGTGCGGATGACACCGTACTCCGCAGCAGCGGTGGGCAGGCGGGAGAGGCGGTCCAGTTCACGTGTAGCCATTTTTTCGGCTTCACTGCTCATTCCAGCTTTGGCGATTTTTTCACGAAACTCGCTGACCTCCGCTTCCTGTTCGTCCGATTCACCCAGTTCTTTCTGGATGGCTTTTAACTGCTCGCGTAGATAATATTCGCGCTGAACTTTTTCGATCTCTTCGCGGGCTTCATTTTGGATTTTCTTTCCGAGGTTCAGCACTTCGCTCTCACGGGTGAGAATGCCGACCAGTTTGCGCAGTTTATCGGTGGTGGAGTCCAATTCAAGGATCTGTTCTGCATCATCCACTTCCATGCGCTGAAAATTGGCAATACTGTAAACCGTTTGCAGAGGGTCTTGTAGCGCATTGATAGAAACCACGATCTCGGAAGGGATGGAAGGCACCAGCTCGGCGATCTGGCTGAATTGATCGCGCACATTACGCGCCAACGCTTCGATTTTCAACCCTGTTTCCACTTTCTCTGGAGCGGGAACAATCTGTGCCTTTAAGAATGGTTTTGTTTCAGTGTATTTTTTCACCTTGAAACGGGTCGTGCCCTGAACCAGTAGTCGAATGGTTCCATCCGGGGCGCGGAATAGGCGGTGAATAATGGCCAGTGTGCCATATGGATAAAGCATTTCTGGTCCCGGTTCATCCACTGTTGGGTCTTTGGAAGCAACCAAACCTACCAACCGGTTCGACTTGACTACTTCATCGACCAATTGAATTGAGCGTTCCTGACCGATGGTAAGAGGAACCGCAGTTTGCGGATAAACGACCAGACCACGCAACGGCAGAATGGGAATCTCTTCCGGGAATTCATTTTGATTCTTCTGTTCGTTGGGCTTGTTTTCTATTTCAATAAGCCCTTCATCATTGGTAAGATCTTCCATGTTCAGTGTAAGTACCATTTCGTTAAAATCTCTTTCTTCGTCGGCAAAGAGCTCGAGAATTTCCATGATGTTAGTCTTCCAGCGAGAGGCGGGCATCTGTTAGTTCACCTTGATCTGTTTGCTTTTTGCTTTGGGCAGAGTGACGTGTAGAAATCCATTATCATACACCGCCGAAATAGCATTTTCGTCAAACGGTCCGGGAATTTCCACAGAGGATGAGAAATCTCCGCTGGGTATTTCCATCTGGTGGAAAGCGCAATCGGGGAAGCTTTCCCAACGGGTCCCGTCGATGGTGAGCATGCTGCCGGCGATATTGATGCGAAAATCGTCCACGTTCATACCGGCAATCTCCATACGCACCATGTAGCTATCATTGCTCTCGATAAGATCGGTGAGGGGGCGCCAGGCATGCGGTTTCGATGAAAGGTGCCAGTGGGTGATGCGGGTCGTGAATTGAATGGGATCATTATCATCAAAGGGACGCGATCCCGAAGGATAGAATTGAATTTGAACAGTTTCCATACTTCACCTTAAAAATGGATGATTCTTATTTTGCCTTACTTCAATTATAAGGGATATAAGAGTTGTGTTAGACAACGCCCATTAAACACGATGATGCGGAGACAATCCGCATGGATGGATGTTCCGCATCATCAAAGTAAGGAAGAAGAGAGATTTATGCTATTTCTTTGTTTTGTCGCTTGCCCATTAGACTGGCGACCGGGTTAATGAACAGACGCTTGATCACAAGCAGATACCAGCGCCATTGAAGAATGAGATGCAAACCGAGGACATAGATGGTGTAACGCGTGATCATTTTGTGCAACATCTCGATCTCACGACCTGCCCGGCCAACCTGGATGCCCAGGGAAGGAAGCAGGGAGCGTGACATCATCAAGCCGGTGATGATGATGGCAAAGAGACAAACGAGAAGGACACTGTTCACTATCAGGCGCAGAATGGGCAGGTACTGATGGCTCTTAAAAATGCGCTTGAAATACCCCAAGATCATTTTCCAATGCAAAATGAGATGAATCAAGATCATGGCGCCGATGGCGGTCCCCAGAATCTCATGCAAGGATTTTCCGGTGGAGCGCATGTGGTTGAGCAGGATGAAAGAAACAAGCAAGCCGACATCAAGTACAAGATGGGTGAGGATCTTTCCTATGGATTGGGTTTTGACGTTTTCTGTTTTTTCCATTTTTTATTCCTTGAAATCCGGTCCAAATTTTTTGCCAGTGAGTGGGGAACTTTCGGTTCCCCACTCTGCGTTCCACCAGGTGGGAGGAGGCCATCTGATAGATTCGTTGTCAAGCTGGCCTGGGAGTACCCCAGAACAATGAGGAGTTCGATGCGTTCAATGCAGCTATTCTAGCAAGGTGTATCCTTTTTTTATTCACACCTGGGGACGATTTCCGGAACGTCTGCAGGATGAATCCTGGAATACCTTTCTCCGACTCAAGATGGACTGTTGGCAGTTGACAGATAAAATTTCTGCGCCAAAATACTGTTAATCATTTTTTCCGGAGGTTTGCACATGCAGAACGAGATCACAAAGTCAGGCAAGCTGCTCAAGGCAAATGGAACATTGGAACAAATTGGATGGGCAAGGACGCAAAATTTGGACTGCAATTTGGAAAATGCGCGTTTCTATGCGATAAAAGGTCTGCAGAAATTCCGTATTAAGCGCTGGGATTACTATGCAGTCTTCACACCGCAGCGTTTTTTCTCGGCGACAGTAGCGGACCTGGGATATGCCGGGAACGTTTTTGTGTACCACATGGATTTTGTCACCAGGGAACTGCATGAAGAAGGTTTGGTGATCCCCTTCGGAAAAGGTGTCCAACTGCCGCGCAACAGCATGGAAGGTGATACCTGTTTTCAAAACGAAAAAGCCAGCATGAAGTTCTCGCTTAAGGATAAAACGAGACATATTGCAGTGGATTGGCCATCCTTCGATGGTGGGAAAGGGCTATCTGTCGACCTGACACTGTACGAGTTGAAGAACCATGAATCCATGAACATCGTTATCCCCATTGGCAAACGACGCTTTTATTACAACCGTAAGATCAACTGCATGCCCGCCGAGGGCGTGATCACCTGTGGAAAAATCAAGGAAACCTTGAATAGAAAATCCAGCATCGCATCGCTGGATTGGGGGCGCGGGGTGTGGGAATACTCCAGTTTCTGGAATTGGGCCAGCGCGTCAGGTTTTCTGCCGAACGGGGATACCATCGGCTTGAATCTAGGCTGCGGATTTGGGGATATTTCGCGCGCCACCGAGAATGCCATCATTCATAATGGAAAGATTCATAAACTGGATCAGGTGCCCTTCATGTACGACAGCGGGAATTACATGAAACCCTGGATTTTCAAGGATAATCAAGGCAGGTTGGACTTGACCTTTATTCCTTTCAAAGAGCGGATTGCCACCACGAAGCTGGTTATCATCGACAGCGAGGTGCACCAGATGTTCGGGAAATATAATGGGTTCTTTATCACAGATGAAGGGAAAAAGGTGGAGATCACGGATCTGATCGGCTTCGCAGAAGAGCATCATGCCAGATGGTAAACGCAGCAGGGCAGGATGAAAGCCTGTCCATTTTTGTTAATCTGTACGGATAAAATAACTTTTGAAGGCAGTATTTCTTATTCTTGCAAAACATGCATTAAAATAGACCTAGGAGAACTCATGAAAAAACTGACATGTTTTGTTTTGATATCTTGTTTGGTTGTCATCATACTGGCGGGTTGTGCAGCCAAAGCCGACCCGGCGGATGCTGTGATGGGGTACCTGACCGCGCTGGTTGGCCAGGACGCGGATGGAGCGGTAGCCCTTTCCTGCGCGGATTGGGAAGAGCAGGCCAAACTGGAAACGGATTCTTTTCTATCGGTGCAGGCAACCCTGAACAATGTGCAGTGCAAGACAGTCGTTTCCAACGATGCCAGTGCTGAAGTGTCCTGCAGCGGGATGATCGACATGACTTATAACGATGAAGTGCGTTCCATCGATCTAAGTCTGCGAACCTATGCCTTGCAGAAACAGGCGGGTGAATGGCTGGTTTGCGGATATAAATAAAATTGTCGTCAACTATGGGCGAAAACAGAAAAAAAGAAAATTTCTGGGTGTTGATCCTGGTGGTGATCATCCTGGCGCTGCTGATCTTCAGCGTGGATACGAGCCCCTTGTGGATCTATCAGGGTTTCTAAATGAATCTGATCCAGATCACCAGCGCTGCGCTCGGCAGTCTTGCATTTCGTTTTTTGGATAAGGACAGGAATAAAGAAAAAGCGATTTTCATTGCAAATATCTTTTTCCTGTTCCTGTTGCAACCAAACAGTTCCCTGCGCTCGTTGAACGTTCTTTTGCCCTGGGCGACGATCTTTTTGATTCTGGCGGTGGGGTTGGGGGTGAGTGGGACTAGCTCCCGCCAAGAAATTGCCCAAATTGCGCTGTTTTCGCTGAGCGGTTTTCTGCCATTTGTTCTTCCAGAGTTCTTCCCGGGTTTAAAAACCACTGTGCTGGATAAGAACATCAATCAGACCGTCTTGGGGATCTTTCTGCTGGGTTCTGTCTGCTGTATTGCTGTTCTAGCACGGATCAAACAGAAGAGAAGTTATCTGCTCTTTTTTTTGGCATTCATCCTTGTGCTGTTTGTTATTTTGAAACAACCGGCCATCAGTACCTGGGCGAGCAGGGGCTGGCGCATATTGTTCCAACAGAAGGGCGAGCTGGCATCCAGTCTGGATTTGCGCTGGATTGGATATTCGTATATTGCTTTCCGCCTGATCCATGTCATCCGCGAGTTTCAAAAGGGACGTTTTCAAGATATTTCCCTGCTGCGGTATATGAATTTTTGCCTGTTCTTTCCTGCCCTATCTGCCGGGCCGATTGCTAAGTATGATGATTTTTCTCAACAGATGCAACAGCCGGTGAATACGGTCGAAAGCAGTTTGCCGGAAGGCGGTGAACGGCTGGTTATCGGCCTGTTCAAGAAATTTGTTTTGGCCGATAGTCTGGCGCTGGTTGCGTTGAATTCCAGCAACGCGGGTCAGATCACTTCAACCGGTTGGATGTGGCTGGCATTGATCCTGTATTCTTTGCAGATCTACTTTGATTTCAGCGGATATACCGATATTGCCATCGGGCTGGGCTTATTCCTGGGGATCCGCTTGCCGGAGAACTTCGATCATCCTTATCTGAAAAGCAATCTGACGAAGTTCTGGGATAGCTGGCACATCACACTTTCGCAATGGATTCGTGCTTATTTCTTCAACCCACTGAACCGCAGCTTGCGAAAATCAAAGCTGGCGAAGTCACCCAACAGCATCCTGTTTCTCACGCAGGTATCCACCATGCTTGTTATCGGGTTGTGGCATGGCATTACATGGACATTTGCCGTATGGGGGCTGTGGCATGGATTGGGCTTATTTATTCAAAACCGTTGGAGTACGTATGCGAGAAACCACTTCCTGAAAGTACGTGAAAATCCCAAGTTGGAAAAAGGAATCCAAATACTCTCCACAGTGGGAACATTTCTGTATGTCAGTGTGGGGTGGGTATGGTTTTTAAGCACCAGCATGCCGCAAGCTTGCGACATCTTTCTAAAGTTGTTGGGGAAGGGTTTTTAAGGCATGCAAAAGCCGATCATCAACGTTTGGAGAGTCATTGGAAAGGCCTGCCTTGTGCTGTTGATCATCAATTTTGCCTTTCCGCTCTTGAGCTTTCTCCATTTTCCCACTGTATCGTTATATAACCACCTGTATCCAGGCAGGCAACGGCTGCCTTTTGGAGAAAATCCATCATTATCCTATAATCTGACGCTCAATGACATCGATGCCATGCTGGCATCGCACGTGGTGGCAAATTCGGACCCGGGTGCTGGATACTCTATTTTTGTGATCGGAGATTCATCCATCTGGGGAACCTTGTTGGAAAATCGAGATACTGTACCTGCTCAATTACAGAATGCGGTGAATGCAGGAAAACAAACCAATGCTCCGGTGAGAGTATATAACTTGGGTTATCCGACTTCGTCAGTATTGAAGGACCTGGTTTTGCTGGATGAAGCCATGCAGTATCAACCGGATATGGTGATTTGGTTTGTCACTCTGAACTCTTTGATCAAAAATTCCTATCAGGAAGCACCGATTGTACTGAACAATCCCGAAAAAACCAATGCGGTCATTGAGCGGTACGGGTTAGATACAGAGCTGCTGCCTGAGAGGACTTACTGGGAAAAAACTTTCCTCGAGCAGCGGCGCGACATCTATGACCGCATTCGTCTGCAGATCCTAGGTTCCATGTGGGCAGCTACCGGAATCGACCAGTATATACCCGAAGAATATACGCCTGCCACCCGCGATCTGGAAACGGATGATTCCTATCAGTATCTGGAAGGACATACTCTGAGTGAAAATGACCTTGATTTATCAGTGATCACGAGTTTTATCGCACAAAACCCTTCTGTGCGGGTGATTGTGGTCAATGAACCGATCCTGATCAGTAGCGGTGCGAACAGCGACCTGCGGTATGACCTGTACTATCCGCGTTGGACCTATGATACTTATCGCGCGCTGATTTCCGCAAAATTCGAAGAAATGGAGATACAATATATCGATTTGTGGGATGTGGTCCCCGAGACCCTGTTTACCAACAGTGCCATTCATTACGATGCTCAGGGTGTCGATATTGTTACGGAGAAACTATATTCATTCATTATGAAGGATATTGAAGAACCATGAAATGCAGGATGCTCTTACTTTTTCTTCTGATTGCAATTTTACTGGTAAGCTGTTCGAAAAATTCCACCGGGAATGCTGCTGGAGCAACACCTACCACACTCATCGAACTGGATACGAATACGCCAGAAGCTACTGCCACCAATGCAGCGACCAATACACCGTTGCCCACTGAAACTCCCTCCTATACTGCCACTCCCGATACTCGCATGCCTCCGGAGCAATGGAAAAGCTGGCCGGTGGTACCGCAGATATCCGGTACCGTACTGGATATCTACCAACATGGGCAGGAATTGGGCAGAAACCCTAACGCCTTTTCCAAAATTGGCGATTGCCAAAATGTAAAAGAAGCATTTTTGGGTTTCTTTGATCGGCAAGCAGTGGCACTGGCTGAAAGCCAGAAAGGGTTGCAGGAGACCATTGATAACTTCAGGGGATATTTCAACCGGGATGGCTTTGCCGTCAAGGGTGGTCTCAATGCACCTTCCAGTTTGAACCCGCTGATGTCCGATCCAACTGCCTGCCAGCCGGAGGAGAACCCGCTGCAGTGTGAAATTCGCAACAATAACCCTGCCTATGCGTTTGTCAGCTTTGAGTTATGGTACCAGGGGCGTTCCGCTGAGAATTACGAAGGATATCTGCGCCAGGTACTGGATTATTTGATCTCCGAGGGTGTAATTCCGATCTTGATCACCAAAGCGGACAATACCGAGGGGGATGATTCCATCAATTACACCATTGCCAAACTGGCTTATGAATATGATCTGCCGATGATCAATTGGTGGTATACCGCACATACCATGCCTAACAATGGCATGGATACTACGCGTAATGACAATTTCCATATCTCACCCGAAGCATGGACGGAACGCAGCTATGACGCCCTGGAAACACTGGACCGCATTTGGAAAATCGTACGAGATATTCGGTAGATAGGGATACCATGGACAAAAATACGATCGTTGCACAAGTTGGCAAAAAAATCGCGGCCGATATTTTGAAAGAGCCAAACAAAATCATCAAAGCGGATGAAGCAATCATCAGCAGTGGCTTGGTGGATTCGTTTTCATTGGTAGATCTGGCATTGATCGTGGAGGACCTGTACGGAGTCCATATCGACGATGCAGAGCTATCCGCAGATGTATTCGATACACTCAATCAATTGGCTGATCTGGTACTGAAGCGATTATAGAATGAAAAATTTTTCCTCCGTATTGCTGGAGCACTATGCCAACCAAGGGGATAAGGTGATCTTGTATTTTCAAAGCATTGGAAAAGAAGATCTTCCCATAACTTACAAAAGTTTATTGGAAAATTCCTACTGTTATACAAAAGAATACATAAAAAATGGCATAAAACCCGGAGATATCATCATTCTTGTTCTCCAACACAGTTTGGAATTGATTTACGCATACTATGGTGCCATTCTGGCAGGTGCAATACCTTCCATCATGCCATTTTTAACAGAGAAATTACTACCGGAAAAATACCAGCAGGATTTTCAATCGTTGGTGAAGATCATCCAACCCGAATCCATCATTACTTATCAAGAATTCAAGCAAGGTGTTTTTGACCAATTCAGCCAGCAATTGCCGGTGCACAGCATGCTTTTATGCGAGGAGATCGCATTGGAAGGCGAACCGTTACCAGCCGGACTGCCTGGCCTGACGCGTGACTCCCAGGATATCGTACTGCTGCAACATTCCTCAGGCACCACCGGACTGCAAAAAGGAGTGGCATTAACACACCAGGCGGTCTTCCAGCAGTTGGAACATTATTCCAAGGCCATTCACCTTGCGCCGCAAAAAGATGTGATTGTGAGCTGGCTGCCTTTGTATCATGATATGGGACTGATCGCCTGCTTTTTAATGCCTATTCTCTGCGGTGTACCGCTGGTGATGATGTCTCCCTTCGATTGGGTGAAAGCACCATACCGGCTATTCACTTCTATCAGCAACTATCATGGCACGTTATGCTGGTTGCCCAATTTTGCCTACAATTTTTGTGCAAAAAAGATCCGTGATTCACAGTTGGAAGAGGTCGATCTCTCCAGTTTACGGGCGGTCATCAATTGTTCCGAGCCCGTTCGATATGAGAGCCATCAAGCTTTTTTACAAAAATACCGACCTTTTGGATTCAAGGCTAGTGCTCTGGCTGCCAGTTATGCCATGGCTGAAAACGTCTTTGCAGTGACGCAGGGCGGGGTTGATTTTCCACTGGTGGAAGACCATATTGACCGGGATGATTTTCAGATGCATAAAAAGGCGACACCGGTTACACCGGGAGCAGCCGGTGTGATCATGCTTTCCACCGGAAGGCCCATTGAAAGTGTGGCTGTACAAGTGATCGATGAGCAGGGGAAATTGCTGGGAGAAAGGCAAATTGGAGAAGTAATCATTCAAAGCGATTGCCTTTTCACCGGATATTACAATCGACCGGACATTACTGAAAAATCAGTCTTGAACGGGTGGTTTAAAACCGGGGATTATGGCTATCTTGCTGAGGGGGAAGTGTATATCACCGGTCGTAAGAAAGATCTGATCATTGTGGGTGGAAAAAACATTTATCCGCAGGACCTGGAAGCCATTGCCATGGAGGTGGAGGGAGTTCATCCTGGTAGGGTGGTGGCATTCGGCATTTTCAATGAATCCTCAGGAACAGAGGACGTGGTTATCGTGGCTGAAGCCAATAAAGGTGCGGAGGATAAGGAAGAGATCGGCAATGCCATCAAAGAGAAAGTGACGCGGAACTCTGCCATTGCGCTGCGGCATGTGCTAGTGGTGGATGAGAAGTGGCTGATCAAAACCAGCAGCGGCAAAATTGCACGTTCTGCAAATAAAGAGAAATATCTTGCCCAGCTCCATCTGCCAAATTGATAAAATTCTTTTGAAAAATGTCCGAAATCCCTGTAATTTTCTATGTAGAATAGTGTATAACGATAGCATGATCGGAAAGAACCCATACAATCTATGGAAACATTTAAGCCATTAAAGAATACGTTCAACGGATTCTTCAAGAAAAATCCATATTTGCGGATTATTGGATGGAATGCGCTCGTTGTTGCCCTCCTTTTTGCAGGTAGCTGGTTAATTGCCCATTTTTTGATGGGAGGAAAGGATTTTTATGTAAAATGGAGCAGTACTGTCCTTTTGCGTACGGAACAGATCAACCCGTACAGCAATCAGGCAACTCAAAGGATCGCTGAATCTGCAGAATCGACCATCTTTTTTCCACTTGCCGAGAATGCTGTATTTTCCAGCCCAATCTATAGTCTTTTTCTTTATTATCCGTTGAGTTTTATACGCAATTTCGAATGGGCCAGGGCGGTCTGGTTAACTTGCTGTACTTTCTTTTGGGTGAAAGCCTGGAAGGGGCAAAATCTATTCAAAAGAATATCGAACACTAGCTCACAAATCCTCTTTCTGTGGATTTTTGCATTCTTGAATGTCTTTACGCTGATGATCTTTTTAGGGGGAGATCTGGTTGCGATCTCTTTCTTGCTGATCCTGTTTGCTTTTCAAAAGATACAGGAGGGAAAATATGAGCTGGCGGGAATTTTCTGTGGTTTGGCAACGCTAAACCCGGGGCTGGCATTGAGCGCCATGTTGATTTTCACCATCTTCAGCATTAAAAATCGGAATGCTGGTTTTCTGGTGTGGTTCCTGATCACAACCGGGTTGCTTTGTTTTTCCGGCTATTTGCTTCAAAACGATTGGATGATTCAATTCTTGCAGAGCAATATCAAAGTGGTCAGAACTTTGATTTCTAGTGTCGATCTTGGAATAAAAAATTTGACCCAACTACTGAAAATTGCACTACCTTTGATCCTGGCCCTTTTTGAATGGCTGCGTTCACTCAATCGGTTGGATCAACCGGAAAAGGTAAACTGGATTTTCAACTATACGATCCTGTTGCTGGCATTGGGCTTCTGTAATCTGATCCCATCGCTCATCATTCTTTTTCTTCCCGCGATTTTTCAGATTTACAGTGAATGGGAAAAACGGGAGAGTTCGACCGCTCGGCTTATCGGGTATGGACATCTGGGTGTTTACCTTGTAATTTCCATCCTTTTATTGATCCTGAAGCCAGGAATTCTGGTAGGCAGGGATGCAATCCCCGAATTCTTAGTCTGGCTGACCGGATTTCACCTGATCGTGGGCATGTATTGGATCAGGGGCTGGTTGTATCAGGATACCATGAGGAATTTCATAAAATCTGAGTGACATTTGTGCAATTTATGCTATACTTTCTCCGGTTAATCTCAAACTGAAACATTGGAGGAAGTATGACGAAAACAATTGGGATTCTCACCGGGGGAGGCGATGTACCAGGTTTAAATCCGGCGATGAAAATGGTCGTTCTTAACGCAATTGAAGAGGGATATAAGGTCTACGGTATTCGGCGTGGATGGATGGGTTTGTTGAACTATGATCTGGATGAGCCGGCCACCCATGAATATTACGTCAATGAATTGGATGATTTGGCTGTGCGCAAGATTGACCGCAATGGTGGCACCTTCTTGCATACTTCGCGAACGAATCCACAGAAGGTAAAGGATAAAGATGTTCCTGATTTTCTCAAAGGGTCACCGGAAGGCGAGGATTTAGGGAACAACTCCTTTGACTTCACCTCTCATGTGCTCAAGATCCTTGATCATCTCAATATTGACGTACTGATCACCATTGGCGGTGATGATACCCTCAGTTATTCAGCGAGATTGACCAAAGAAGGTTTTCCGACGGTTGGGATTCCCAAAACGATGGATAATGACGTGTTCGGCACCGATTATTGTATCGGTTTCTCTACTGCCATCACCCGCAGTGTGGAAATGATTACCAATATGCGCACTTCACTTGGTTCTCATGAACGAATTGGGGTGATTGAACTGTTTGGAAGGAATTCGGGGGAAACCAGCTTGGTGAGCGCTTATTTATCGCATGTTGATCGTGCAATTATCTCCGAAATACCTTTTAATATGGAAAAATTGGCAAATCTGTTGGCCGATGATAAGCAGCGCAGCCCTTCGAATTATTCCATCATGACCGTCTCCGAAGGCGCGACCATTAAAGATGGCGAAATCATTGAACGGGGTGATACCGATGCTTATGGTCACCGCAAACTTGGCGGTATCGGCGACATTATTGCCGAAGAGATCAAACGGATAACCGGACAAAATACCATGTACCAGAAGCTGGGTTATTTAATGCGCTCAGGGCCACCGGACTCATTGGACCGCATGGTAGCAATGTGCTTTGGAACATTGGCTTTTCAATTAGTAAAGAAGAATGATTTTGGAAAGATGGTAGCACTGCGAGAAGGCAAATATACGACCTTCCCGTTGGATCAAGTTACTTCGGGAAAACGTGTGGTGGATGTGGATGCATATTATGACAAAGAAAACTATAAACCGCACGTGAAGAACGTATTCGGACTTCCCATGTTCCTTTCTTGAACTAGAATAGGGCGGGCAAATACCCCGCCCTTTTTTAACTAAAAATGGATAATCCAATTTACCAACGACCCAATACCTATACCATGATCCCGCGTGTTCTGGCTTTCATTGAAAAAAATGATGAAGTCTTGATGATTGAACGTGCGAAAAAAGATGCCTTTGCGTATAGAAAATTAAATGGCATCGGTGGGCACGTCGAAAAGGGGGAAGATCCACTCACTGCCATACGACGCGAAGTAAAAGAAGAATCAGGGTTGGAAATTGATGATTTTTTCTTCCATGCTGTGATCTTTATCGATGTCGAAGAAGAAAAAGGAGTGTGTGTTTTCCTGTTTTCCGCCACTTATGACAAGGGCGATGTGCAACCATCACCGGAGGGGAATTTGGTATGGATAAAGAAGGATGCTGTGCAGGATTACCCGGTGGTGGAAGATGTACCATTTCTTCTCGACATTATTGGAGAATCAAAAAAGGACGGGGAAGTCAAATATCTGCAGTACCGCTATGTGGATGAAAAATTAACGATCGCCCGTATCACATAAACGTTTTTGGAAGAATAACAGCAACGTGCTTCCGTAGGTACGCGAATCGAACATCTCCAGATTGACCAGCGACATTTCTTCTTTTTCAACAGGATGGATTTGAACGATCACCCAGCCATCTTCGCTAAGAAACTGTGGATGTTGATCGACCAGCAGGATGGCTTTTTCCCAAAGTGCTTTATATTGGGGTGGAGCAATAAAAATGTATTCAAAACTGCTTTGAGCAGGGCGCGATAAATAACTGAATGCGTCTCCAAAAATCACATGAGCTTGGGATGCAACTTTGCAAAATGCAACGTTTTGTAGAATGATTTGATAGGCCACGCGGTCTTTTTCAAGAAAAGTGGCACTGGAAGCACCCCGGCTGAGTGCTTCGATCCCCACGCTGCCGGTTCCTCCGAACAGGTCAAGAAAATTGGCGTTCTGAATATCCGCGCCGAGGATGTTGAACAGGGCTTCCTTCACGCGGTCCGTGATCGGGCGGGTTGAATCACCGGGTACTGACTTTAGATGCAATCCTTTGGCCGATCCAGAGATGATGCGTGGAGAGGACATATCCCAATTCCGCCTATTTGATCCCTTTATAGGTCCAGATTCGATTCGCGAAATAATTCCAGAATAGAACGACTATGATGGCGATACCCAGTGCCAAATTATGCCCCAGGGTGGTGGGGGAGATGACAGAATTTGCTTCCAGCAATGTGCTGGAATAGCGGATCATCGGCTTTTCAAGCGCTGCAAAGAGCGGGGTACGAATTCCAAGTCCGATCACACTTACAATAATGAATTTGATGAATTGCGAACCAAACGACTTTTCTTTTGATTCCGGGTAGGTCCACAAGCGATTCCAGATGAAATTATTGGTGAGGCCCATTGAAAAGGAACAAACACTGGCAACGATGGAATTGAAATGAAAGATGCTGATGCATAGATTAAAGATGCCAAAATCAACCAGTGTTCCGCTCAGCCCTACCAGCGCAAATTTAATGAAACGTTTGGGTAATTTCTTTTCCACAAACTCTCCTATGGCATACGGCTTTGAAAATAGGGTATTGTTTTCTTCAAACCGGTCACCAGGTCAATGGTTGGTGACCAGTGCAACAGCGTCTTTGCCCGATGGATGTCAGGTTGGCGGCGGTCGGGATCTTTTCCGGCCACTTTATTGTGCAGAAATACCACACCTGACGGATTTTCGAACAGATTGTTAATGGTAAATGCCAGGTCCTTGATCGAAATTTCTTCAGGGTTCCCGATGTTGATAGGATCATGTTCATCAGAATACAGTAATTTCACAATGCCCAGTACCAAGTCATCCACATAACAAAAACTGCGGGTCTGTTCACCATCTCCATAAATGGTCAACGGTTCTTTTTTCAAGGCCTGCAAAAGGAAATTTGGCACTGCGCGTCCATCATCCAGGCGCATTCGGGGACCATAGGTATTGAAAATTCGGGCAATTCCCGTGTTGATTTTATGGTAACGATGATATGCCATGGTAAGGGCTTCTGCGAAACGTTTGGCTTCATCGTATACCGAACGCTCTCCAATCGGATCGACATTTCCCCAATAGGATTCTTTTTGAGGGTGTTCTACCGGATCACCATAAATTTCACTGGTTGAAGCCAGAACATAGCGGGCATTATTGGCACGAGCTACCCCCAGCGTATTCAAAGTTCCAAGCCCCCCGGCTTTCATGGTTTGAATAGGGAGGTTGGGGTACCCATAGGGAGAACTGGGGTTGGGGCTGGCAGGAGAAGCAAAATGCAGAATTGCATCCACTTTTTCCGGCACCATAATATAGTTGGCAACGTCATGGAGAATGAAAGTAAACTTTGGATTTCCTGTCAGATGGGTGAGATTATCGGGACTACCGGTGATGAAATTGTCCATGCCAATCACTTCATGACCATCTTTGATCAAAAAATCACAAAGATGAGATCCAATAAAACCTGCTGCTCCGGTGATTAGTATTTTCATAGAATGCTTGTCGGTTGACCGATATTCTTTGTTTTTCGTCACCATTCTCAGTTATAATGAATGGCGTTTGAAGGTAAATATTATAGCATGGGTCAGGATGATATGGACGAAAGCGTGGTGGAAAAAAGGAAAACCCTGGAAGCAATTCTGTTTGTTTCTTCCAGTTCTATTTCTCTGGTAGATATTGCCAAGATCGTGGAGGTTCCCACTGCAGAAATTGCAGCGATCATCAAAGAAATGAATGAAGAATATGCCCATGGGCATGGAATTCGCATCACGGTCCATAATAATCGTGCTCAACTGACGACTGCACCGGAATTAGCTGAAAAAATTGAAGAATTCCTGGGTTTGGAGATTACCACAACACTGAGCCGGGCTGCATTGGAATCATTGGCAATCATCGCCTATAAACAGCCCATCACACGCCCCCACATCGATGAGATACGAGGTGTGAACAGTGATGGGGTGGTACGCACTTTATTGAGCAAAGGGCTGATTGAAGAGATGGGCAGGGCAGAGAGTATGGGAAAACCGATCCTATACGGTACAACCGAAGATTTTCTGCACTATTTTGGCCTGGAATCCATTGCGGAGCTGCCTGAAATCACCAGTTTATCGGTCAGCGGTGGAAGCTCGGCCCAACCTGTTTTGAAGCAATAATTTATGGAAGAGCGATTACAAAAAATACTCTCGCGCTACGGTTATGGTTCGCGCAGGGAAGCTGAAAAACTGATTGCGGAGGGCATTGTATCCGTCAATGGAAAAACTGCCATCCTCGGACAAAAAGCGGATATCGAGTCTGATTCGATCAAAGTGGGAAATCGCCTGCTCAAGAAAAAAGAGACTCAAAAAATCTATATTGCTTTTCATAAACCACGTGGTGTTCTTTCGGATATCGTCAGAATAAGAGACGAAAAGATCGTCCGTGATTACATTGATGTTCCCGACCATATTTTCATCGTTGGCCGACTGGATAAGGACAGCGAGGGGTTAATGCTTCTCACCAACGACGGCGAACTGGCTAACGTGCTTACCCATCCACGCTATGAACATGAAAAAGAATATGAAGTGCTGCTAAATCGGGTGCCGGATGAAAAACAACTCAAGGCATGGCGTAACGGCGTGGTGTTGGAAGATGGCCTGCGGACTGGTAAAGCATCGGTCAGTATCTTCCATACCGATCCACAGGGATGTTGGGTGAAGGTGATCATGAAAGAAGGGAAAAAGCGGCAGATACGCGAAACCTCCGCCCGAATTGGGCTATTTACCAAGCGAATCATTCGTATACGCATTGGAACACTGGAATTGGGGAATCTTGATAAAGGGAAATGGCGCTACCTGACAGAAAAGGAAATAAAAAGTTTACGAAAAGGACTTGCCTAAGCAAGTCCTTTCTTTTTTATTTGTCCGACGGTAGTTTACCGGTTATCTTTTCTGTTTCTTCCGGTGAAAGATTAACCTGCTTGGCGATTCGGCGCATGAAATCTTTCAATTTATCCGAGGTGATAACCGGTTCTACAAAAGAAGGTACATCCAAAACAACTTCAGGGCTGATAAAAACATCGATCGCCCTTACTTCCGGATGACTGGTAATATCACGCTTTTGAAAATATTTTTCCAATTGTTTCATCCAATCCCCAGTTTCCCGCACTACATTCCCGATCCCTTCCGAAGCAAATATTTTGGTGAAGAAGTTCCCTCCGCCTTTTTGTTTCAAAACACTCCTTTTTTGATCAACGTAGATTTTCCCGGATTGATAGTACGTCTTAATGATCCAAATGCCGGCAGGGCCGATGAGAAGATGCGGGATTGCGGTTGAGTAAATATACAACGTGAATTCATTTCCCAAACCCTTTAAAGATTGAGCCACTATTTCATCAGGGCGCGGAGAACGGCTCCATCGGCTCCCCATGGCAATGGAAATTTGGACGAGGATATAGGATGGAATAAGGAAAAGATAAGCCCATCCGATGCTTTCGGAAGACTTGTTTTTCAACGTGAGGTAAATGCCGATGGCAAGGGTGGTTAATGCTGCATAAAGCACATACTGACTGATCTTGGCATTGCGTTTGATTAATTTATCATTGCGAACAATCTTCATTTTTGACCTCTTAATGTTTCAATTCTTTTTGAAAAGCTGTTTTCATTTCGGATAACAGATTTGCATCAATACAACGTTGAGCTTGGGCTAAAGCGCTTTCGATGGCACGCGCATTCGAGCGCCCATGGCCGATCAGGACCAGTCCATCGACACCCAAGAGCGGAAGGGCCCCAATCTCATCCGGGTCCATTAGTTTTTTTAAATTACGGAAAGCGGGTTTTGCCAAGGCAGCGCCCAATTTATTGCGTGTGTTCGAATACAACTCACTTTTCAATGAATCGAACATGAATTTGGCAACGGCTTCACTGGCTTTAAGGAAAACATTCCCAACAAATCCGTCCGATACCACGACATCCACTTTTCCCCCAAACACTTCCTTGCCTTCCACATTTCCAACGAAATTCAGTTTGCTTTTTTTCAATAACTGATGGGTTTCTTTCACCACCATATTGCCTTTGCCTTCCTCTTCACCATTTGAAAGCAGCCCAACACGTGGTTTTTGAATGCCCAGCATGATTTTCGCGTATGTACAGCCATAAACGGCAAATTGAAGGAGGAATTCAGGTCTGCAATCCACGTTTACCCCTACATCCACCATCACACATTTACCATTTTGTGTGGGGATCACTGCCGGCAGGGCAGGTCGATCAACTCCTTTGATGCGTCCCAGAGTGCGGATGGCATTGAACATTGCTCCACCGGTGTTGCCAGCAGTCACAAAAGCGCTGTTCTCATGGACCTTCAATTGTGCAATGCCGATCGCCATGGAATTATTGGGTTTGGCACGCGCTGATTCCACCGGTTTATCCCACATTTCGACGATCTCGGGGGCATGGACAATTTCCAGGTATTCTCTTGCGAAGACCTGTTTCACCAATTCAGGACGAAGAATGTCCTCATTGCCAACCAGGATCAATTTTTCCTTTTTTTGATTGCAAAAATTGACAGCCGCTTCAATTTCGGGGTGTGGGAAATTGTCACTTCCCATTGCATCTAAAATAATTGCCATTTTTCTCTCCTACCATGAATTGCTTGCATCCATGAATATACCCGATTATAATAGCATTCGCATGTGCGCTGGTGCTGGAATTGGCAGACAGGCATGGTTGAGGGCCATGTGCCGCAAGGCGTGGGGGTTCAAGTCCCCCCCAGCGCATTTTTTTATTTAACAGCATTGGAATCTCCAAACAATCGTATCGCGTTCAGAGTGGTTTGCTCGCAGACCGTTTCCGCTGGTAGGGCCAATACTTGGGCAATTTTTTCAGCAACAAAGCGTACATAAGCAGGCTCATTGCGCTTGCCGCGATTGGGATGCGGGGCGAGAAAGGGGGAATCCGTTTCAACTAAAATCCGATCAAGCGGAATTTTTCGCAAGGCAGCACGCAAAATCTCTGCATTTTTATAGGTAATAGGCCCTCCAATTCCCAAAAAAAAGTGGCAGCTTAATGCAAACTCTAAAATGTGCGGGTCCCCGTTATAGGCATGAAAAACGCCCGGCCTTTCCTTCAATGCAGAAGAAACCGGAATTTGACAAATCCATTCATCCATAATCGATAACAGATCATCCGTTGCTTCCCTGCTATGCACGATGATCGGCCTTTCGAATTCGCTGGCAAGTTCCAGGTTCGCTTTGAACGCTGCTAGCTGCGCATCCTTTTGCGAGAGCATGCGGTAATAATCAAGCCCAATTTCTCCCACGGCTGCACCGGGAGCGGTTTTCAGCAACATTTTGATGTCTGCAATTTCACCTTTCCACCGTTCGGCGTGGTGCGGGTGGATACCTGCTGCAACGTACATGGCTAAATTTTTATATCTTGCGCATAGTTGTAACGCTTGCAGACTGGACATCCGGTCTTCTCCCGGAACGAGAAGCATGTTCCCTTGATTTTGGATATAACGATCAACCACCGCATCCCGATCACCAGAAAACTGGGGATCATAAAGATGGCAGTGCGTGTCAAATAGGGAGGCCACTTATTTCAATCCGGCAATCTTCAATCCATCATCCAGAATAGCAGGGATCCGCTGTTGGATGGTCGTCTCACAATAGACGCGGATGATAGGTTCGGTTCCGGAAAAGCGGATCAGCAACCAACCGCCGTCGTCAAGGTCAAACTTGTATCCATCCGTGGTATTCAACCCAAGCACTTTAAAACCGCCGATCTCTTTCGGATTGGCGTTGAGGATATTCTGGATCTTTTCGGATTTGTCACCGCTGAATTGTGTGTCGATCCGGTCGTAATAATGGGCGCCAACTTTCTCGAACAGCAATTCCAGCAATTGGGAAGGGGTTTTCTTCAAGCTGACCATCATATCAAGGAAATACAAACCAGCCAGGATCCCATCGCGTTCGGGGACATTCCCCTTGAACGCATAGCCACCGGACTCTTCTCCGCCGATCATGGCATCGGTCTCAAGCATCTTGGGAGCCACATATTTGAATCCGACACCTGTTTCGTACACAGGAACGCCATAGAGTTTTCCGAGCTTGTTCAACATTCCGGTAGTGGATAGGGTTTTCACAATCGGTCCGCGCTCTTTGCGCACTTCCAGCAGGTAGAATGCCAACAACCCATAGGCTTGTAACTGATTGATGAAGTTCCCGTTTTCGTCCCCAAAACCCACACGGTCTGCATCGCCATCGTTTATCAACAATACATCCGCATGCAGTTCTATGGTTTTCTTCAATCCTACATCGATATTGGGTCGAATGGGCTCGGGGCGCTGCATTTCAGGGAAGATGGGATTTCTCGTATTATGGATTTCGATCACCTCAGTCTTTCCACCATCCAACAGGCGAGGAAACCAACCTGCTCCATTGCCCCACATGGCATCCACCAGGATCCTAAAACCAGCGTTTTTGATCCTTTCGAGATCGACCAGTTTTTTTACATGGTCGATATAGTTTGGGGCAGCATCAAAACGGACAATCAGTCCTTCTGAAACTGCTTTGGAGTAAGGTACACTGGGCACCTGGGAAAGATCATCGGGAATGAGATTCTCAATCTCTTTCAATCCTTCCGGGTCGATTGCGCCACCATGTTCGTCACGCACTTTGAAACCATTATCGATGGGGGGATTATGCGAGGCAGTGATATTCACTGCTCCTACCGCTTTCTTGTCGATCACAGAATAGGAAATCACTGGAGTGGGGGTTGGAGCTTGGGTCAAATAAACCCGAAAGCCGGCACCGCATAGAATTTCAGAAACTGCGATGGCAAATTCTTCAGATAAAAAACGTTTATCAAATCCCACTACAATCCATGAACCAGGGGAAGTATGCTGTTTTTGATAAGCGCTGAAACCAGCCGCACAGCGACGGACATTTTCAAAGGTATAGGTATCGGCGATCGTAGCTCGCCAGCCATCGGTCCCAAAGTTGATCTTGGTTGTCATTCATCCTCCAGGAAAAGAATATCCGTGTAGATTATATCAATAGTATATTCACGAAAGAAGGTAAAACTTGTTACAATTTGCTACATGGGTTCGAAAAAAAAGGTCATTTTGGGTGTCAGTGGAGGGATCGATAGTTCCACTTGTGCTTACTATCTTCTTCGGAACGGATATGAGGTAGAAGGGATCTATTTTGATCTATGGAGAGCTTTTTCGGATGAGAAGCCAGTCCAGCAGGGGATTGAGGAAAATTATCGGAGGATCGATCAATTGTCCAAACGATTGAACTTTCCGATCCGGGTTGTGGAGAGAAAAGAGGAGTTTCATAATCAGATCGTACATTATTTCATTGACGCGCTAAAAAATGGCTTAACACCCAATCCCTGTGTGCTGTGCAACCGGCAGATAAAATTCAAGATCCTGTTTGAGCTCCTCAACGAACGAGATGCGGATTTTATTGCCACCGGCCATTATGCCAGAACACGAACGATGCGAAATGGAAAAGTAGTACTGTTAAAGGGACTGGATGTTGTGAAGGACCAATCCTATTACTTGACCCTGTTGAATCAGGAGCTGTTGCAGCGCGTGATTTTCCCGCTTGGCGGCAGCAAAAAAACCGAGGTTAAAAAAATCTATCATCGAGATATCAACCCGGATGCCGATCTTTTGGAAAGTCAGGATTTGTGTTTTTTGTCAGGGTATGATCCTCACTCTTTTATGGAACGCTATGCACCGGAAAGCCTCCTCCCCGGAGAGATCGTTGATGGAAATGGCAAGGTCTTAGGTAGTCACAAAGGTTTGGCTTTTTATACCATCGGTCAACGAAAAGGGCTTCAGATCAGTGCCAAGGAAGCTTATTTTGTGATCGAAAAATCAATTTCGGAGAATCGCTTGATTGTTGGATTTGAGAATGAATTGGGGAGAGATGTTTTTTGGATCAAAAATGTGAATTGGGTCTCCGGCATCTCTCACCCTGCTGACGAAAAAAGATACGCGGTAAAGATCCGTTATCGTGCGAAGCCAGTGATAGCAAAAGCAAAATCAACTGGCGCATCCGATATGCTTGAAATACAATTGAAGAAAAGGTTGCGAGATGTTACTCCTGGACAGTTTGCGGTGCTCTATCATCGAGATGCTGTCATCGCTGGTGGAGAAATCTCCTATAATTGATCTATGACTTTTCCTGTATTTTTATTGGGTTCTCTTATTTCCATCCTTGTCGCTTCTGTTTTTCATTTGATCGTTGATGGGAATTTGAAAAAATACCTCTCTTATCTGTTCTTTTCCTGGCTGGGCTTCTGGGTGGGATATTATCTCAGCAATCGTTTCTCGTTCAGTTTATGGAAAGTAGGAATCCTGGATATTGGATTCTGTGTCATCGGTAGTCTCCTGGTGCTGTTATTGATCTTCTGGATCGATAAAGGTGCGGAAGAGGATCAGGAGTCGAAGGAGGATAAATAAATTGGTCTTTCAGTATCAAGAAACCGCCCAAGAAGGCGATTTGGTGGAATTGACCAGCTTGCGGAAGGGCTTCTTCATCTTCCGCCTGGAAAAAGGGAAAACACTGCAGACCCATCGCGGCATCATCAGCCATGATGACCTGATCGGTAAAGAATGGGGCAGTGAAGTTTTGAGTCACACCGACAAACCTTTTTACCTTTATCCGGTCACTTTGAGCGGGATGTTGAAAAATACCAAACGCAATACACAAATCCTTTATCCAAAGGATATCGGCTATATTCTCATCACGATGGGGATTGGACCCGGGACCCGGGTGATCGAAGCAGGAACCGGATCAGGTGGGTTGACCCAGGCCTTGGCGTATTACGTTGGTGAGACGGGGCATGTTTACAGTTACGAGTGCAGACCGCAAATGTTGGATCTGGCAAAAAAGAACCTGGCAATGCTGGAACTTACAGAAAGAGTGGATTTCAAATTGCGTGATATCATTGGCGGGTTTGATGAGACCGATGTGGATGCATTATTTTTGGATGTGCCGACCCCGCAGGATTATATCTATCAAGCGAAGAAGGCATTGAGACCGGGCGGAAGTTTTGGTTGCATCCTTCCCACCACCAACCAGGTGGTGCGCCTGCTTTCCGCACTGCGCAGAACTGATTTCTCCTTCATTGACGTTTGCGAGATCATTTTACGGTTCTATAAACCAGAAGAGGAACGTTTTCGCCCCACAGACCGTATGGTGGCGCACACCGGTTATCTCATTTTCGCACGTTCTGTCAAAGCAAAAGGTAACGAGGAGGAAGCCGATCGAGCATCAATGGAAACAGATAGTGAACCGGATGTGAGCGAGCACACTTCTTCTTCCGATTCCGGATCAGAAGACTAAACCAAAATAGCCATCATGTCCATTTCGAAGATATCCGTTGAACAGATAAAATTTCGAAAAGAGCTTCCGGCTGTCCATGGGCCCTATAAGAATCTGGCTGCTGTGGAGATATTGATCATCAATAATTCCACTTTGGATATCATTTTGACCAAACGATCGGTTTTTGTACAGAATCATAAGAATGAGATCGCTTTTCCGGGTGGAGCGTTCGAGAGTGGCGATGGTGATCTCCTTCAAACAGCACTGCGCGAAACTTGTGAAGAGATCAACATCGGCAGCCATTCCATCGAATACCTGGGTAATCTGAAACCGTATAGGACCCATTATGGATTAGAAATTTACCCATTTCTGGGAACGATCAGCGAATATGCTTTCATGCAAGCAATTCCCAATTGGGAGGTGGAGGAGATATTCACCATTCCGCTGGGTTGGTTCATGGACCCGGAGAATCAAGAGATACACACCATACATACCAGTGACGGCATCTTGCGCCGCGCTCGCTACTTCAGAAACTACCAAGGGCATATTGTGTGGGGAATTACAGCGGAAATATTGAACCGGTTGGTCACAGAGATAAGAAACAGTGATTTCGGTATGCGGGCTTGATTCTGTATCGTTAATGCTGTGGAGGTGAAGCAGGATCTTTTCCGGTGATCTTGCAGTAAGTTTCCCATAGGTGCTGGGATCTGGCCCAGTTTTCCACCAAGGTTTGCCCGGCAGGGGTGTGCCAGTCCTTTTCCAGAGCGGCATGGCACTGTGGTCCGCGCCCAACCCGGGTATGGTGGCAGAAACGGCATTCCAGCGGCTCCAGTGCGCTTTCATGCAGCTCGCACAGCCCGTTGGATAGGAAAGTGCAGCCATTTTTTGCAGACTCTTGCAGGGCAAATCGCCCTTCGCAGCCCCCAAAGGCCGGTGAGAGCACGCCAAAATCATGTTCAGGGGAGATTTCCAGCATCATGCGGTTGGCATAGCCAGCTTGCAGGGCTTGCGCAGCCTCCTCCACGCTCCACCAGCCAGGGCGCTGGCAGTATGATTGGCATATTTCGCAACTGCAGGGTGGAGATACAGGAAATTGTTCATTCAAAGAGTGGGATTGTTTTCTTTTTCTCATGGATTTCCCCGGAATGTATTCTTTCAACGATTTTCTAAACTATACAATTGTACTTGTATGAAAAGCAAAAGCAGATATGGACTTGCGTATAGATTAATATTGATACGTTTACCATTTCACACCACGCATGAATCGATAGGGGAGCCCGCGGATTGACCAAAAGAATAACTCCCGTGACTTTATCATTTGGAATACAGCTTCCAGAGCGTATCCAGAGTGATCTGCAGTCGTTCCTCGAATTCCTGGTTCAATTTGTTGGTCAGATCATCCTCATTTTCAAATACTATATAGGGGACCTGTTTGCCCTGAATTTCCAAATAGTAAGGGGAACGATCTGTCAGTTCATGCCAATCAGTCTCGTAATACATGTGTTTGAGCTTTTCATCCGGGATGCCGTGTTCCAGCAGACTGTCGGGCTTATCCGGGTTGAAACGGCACCTGTTTTTTCTTAAAGATTCTTCCCAGGAAACATTCACGTACAGAATTCCGGCATTTTCCACCATGATCGGGTCAATATTTTGAAAAGCGGAGCGATAGCCGCCATGCTCTTTGCCGCGCGAAAATTCGATGATCACCGTGCTGCCATGCAGGTCTACATCGCGTTGCAGTTTATGGTATTCCAGTCCGATACGTCGGATCAAAAGGTCCCACAGATAGGGATATTTGAAATATCTCTGCGCATCGGTGTGCAGGCGCGGTTTCTGCATGCCATCCAACAGATCATCTTCCTCAAACCATGCCCACAACATGGGAAAATCATCCAGATGCAGCACGTTCCCGATATGGAAGCGGGAAACGCGCTCCTGGAAAGGCAAGGATTGGAGATAGCGCATGATCTCGCTCTTACCAGCCGCCGGGCGCGCCAATAGAAAAAGTGTGTTGAACATTTTATTATCCATTGCTGAAATCCTGCTGTCTTCCATGGAATTGTACTATTTATCCTCGAAGACCTGCCAGTAGCCACTGTCCAGCTCATCATCCGCCAGATGAGCATAGCGTTGGGTAACGGCGATGTTTTGATGGCGTGCCAGGCTCTGTGCCAGTTTCAGGTTGCCGGTGGTCAGCAATACGCGTGTGACAAAGTAATGGCGGAAGGAATGTGGTGTGATGGTGCCGATCGCATCTTTCCCCAATGCCTCTGCCACACGCTCCTGAACGATATTTCTGCCGGTGGTGGGAGTAATGGGTTTTACTTTGCTGCCAGCGCCCTTGTCATGTCTGGCAAACAGGGGCAGGGATGTCAAAGGCCGTCCAGCCGAACCGTCCAGATCGGAGCGTGCCTGCAAATAGGCCTTGAGAGCGCGCATGGACCGGCTGGAGAAGCGCACAATGGCCTGCTTATCGCCTTTTCCTATGATCAGCGCTTTGCCTTCATTCCAATCGATATCGCCGCGGCGTAACCCGCATGCCTCGTGGACACGCAAGCCGGTATCGGCCAAGGTGATCAGGAAGGCCTTGTCGCGCATTTCGCGTAGTATTATTTCCTCTTCCGCTCCTTCAGGCAAGGGCTTTTTTTCATAATACTCCAGCAATTGACCGATGGCGTCCGCCGGAAATTGCGGTAATCTTCGTCCAGGGCGTCGGCTGCGCTGTTTAATGAGCAATTTGACTTTGGGAAGATTGAGATCCACTGCTTCTTCGGCCGCCAGAAAATCGTAGAAGCCTTTTACAGCCGTCAGGTAAAGCTGTTCAGTGGTCGCGGCATATTGTTTCAAATAGGTTGCATACCAGGCAATGGCATCCGTATTGATCATTTCCACAGGGCTTTTGCTGACATCGATCTTGTTCTTGGCCAGGCACACGCGAAAATTATTTAAAGCATTGCGATAGGTTATGTACGTATGCTGCGATCGTGCTAATCGAATGGTATCCAGATACGCTTGCATGGCATCTTCTATGGTGCTGTATTTGTTCATTTTTCACCTTTTCCGAGGTCGCTTATCCTGCGTATTATGCTTTCTATAATAGTACTTATCGAAACCATAATGTTATTTTAGCATACTTCCCACTGCCCTGCAATAGGGAAAATGCACTAAAACAAGCAAGAAATACGGGAAATTTCATTGTAAAAATAGTAAAAAAATCCTATCCGTGCCTTTGAGCTCAGATTGATGTTATGGGCAGTATGATTCTTCCCTGCCCCTGATTTCTTGGGTATATGTATTGATAAAGGACCGCAGAAAGTTGTTCGTTGAGGAGTAATAATGGCCAAAAACCCCCTCGATTTCTATAATAAAATAGAAGAGAATAAAAGATGCTTGAAAAACGGTGAAAACTATACGAAATCATGAATAAATTTACCAAAATGAGAACAAAAATATGCACACTCCCCTATGGATCGGGTGAGATATCCTTTCAATTTCCCGAGAACATAACCCGGTATGATGGAATATACCCTCCGGAAACACAAGAAGCACCCTGGATGGCGGAGGATGTGTTGAATTTGCTCCGCAAAAACACTGTTTCTATTCTCTCCACAAGCCAGGTGGCCATTGCGATCAATGACAAAACACGCCCAATGCACTACGATGTGCTGTTGCTCCCCCTGCTCCATTATTTGGAGGAGTTGAGGGTTCCACAAGAACGTATCACCTTGTATATCTCCACCGGAACTCATGTGCCCATGCCTGCGCATGAATATGTCGACTTCATTCCCGCCGAGGTGGTTGCACGCTATTCCATCGTTTGCCATGATTGCGACAAACATGACCAGTTGGTGCAGCTCGGAGCGACCAAACATGGAACACCTGTTCTTGTAAATCGGCGTTTCCACGAAGCGGAAATCAAAATCACACTGGGAACCATAGAACCCCATCATTTCATGGGTTTTTCAGGAGGTGCCAAAACCGCCGGCATCGGATTGGCCGGGCGCAGCACCATTGAGGCCAACCATCACCTGCTCTTACAGCCCCATACCGTTTCCGGTGAATATGAACGCAATCCCATGCGCCAGGACCTGGAAGAAATTGGGGATATGATTGGCATTACAGCTTGTTTGAACGCTGTCATGAACTATAAAAAAGAAATCGTAAAGGTGTTCTGGGATACTCCGCGCAAGGTAATGCAGCAGGGCATCCCGGAAAGCCAGCGCGTGACTCAGGTGCATATTCCCCCTATGTATGATCTGGTGATTGCCTCGGCAGGCGGTTTTCCCAAAGATATCAATCTGTATCAGGCACAAAAAGCGTTGACGCATGCCTGCATGATCTGTAAAGAAGGCGGCACCATCGTCCTGATTGCGGAATGCCGTGAGGGATATGGCAATCAGCAGTATGCCGATTTTATGCAGGGGAAGAACAGTTTTCAGCAGGTTCTGGACGAATTTGGACGGGTCCCCTTCCAGATCGGACCGCATAAGGCCTACTTGATCGCTCGACAGGGACTTCACCATACCATTTATTTGAAATCCAACATTTCCGATGAAGATGTACGTACGCTGTTATTGACTCCTATCCATTCTATTGAAGAGGTTTTTTCCGAATTGGATCTTTCTGGCATGAGAATTGCAGTCTTACCGTATGCTACTACAACCGTACCCTATTCGGTTAGAAAGGAAAACTCTACGGAATGAACCGGGTTATAATTGAAAGGACATGAATCCGGAAACTGGAGATTCGATGAATACAACAGAAGAATTGATTGGAAATACTACCGTTGATCCTGAAGTAATCCTGACCATCATTCGCATGGCGGCGCTGGGCGTTCCAGGGGTATGCAGAATGGCTTCTGGGCCCGCCGGCATCGACGAACTGGTGAAAAAGTACTACTCAGAAGGCGTCAAGATCGATGTGGAAGATCATACGGTGTATATTGATATCTATGCTGTCCTGTTCCGCGATGCCGATCTACGAGCCACCGCACGCAAGGTTCAAAAGGAAGTGGTGCGTTCTATTGAGGACATGGTCGGGATGAGCGTCGGACGCGTGGATGTTCATATCGAAGACATTGAAATCAAGAATAAAGAAACAGTGTAAGCACCATGAAACCGAGAACAGAAGCCCGAGGGCTGGCATTACAGGTTCTCTATGAGTACGACCTTTCCGGCCATCCGGCAGGAGAAATCTTGGCAAACCGGCTGCAGGAAGAACCCAAAGACGATGGGATGGTCGATTTTGCCCGGCAGATTATCAACGGGGTCATCCCTCTCAGCACCAAATTGGATTCTATGATTGCGGACAATGCCCCCGAGTGGCCTTTGGATCAAATTTCTTCCATCGACAAAAACATCATCCGCATTGCCCTGTGGGAATTCGCTGTTTCAAAAGCCACTCCAGTGAAAGTCGCCATCAATGAAGCGGTGGAACTGGCCAAAGTCTATGGTTCTGATTCCTCTCCGCGTTTTGTCAATGGTGTGCTGGGCAGTCTTTCGACCCAGGCAACGAAAATTGCTGCCCTGTTCAATGATAACCAGGGAAATAAGGAATAATTCCGGGAACGAATCATGAAAGTAAAATCGAAAATAGCATTTGCATTATTATTGATAACAGGGGTGCTTCTAACCTCCACCGGTTGTACCACAACCAAGCGTGGTTATTCAGCCGATCCGGTCTATGCAGAAGTCGTATTTGAGGCTACCCTGCCGCAGGCAGTGGATGAAAATACCACCGTCGAATTGGAGATCCTCGATGAGATCAGTTGTTTGAATTTTAATCCCACCCGTTATGAAATGAGCTTCAAGGGTGAAACGACCTACTATGTTCGACTGCCCCTGCCTATCGATTCCATCGTGAAATATCGGTACATTCTCAACACCTCCCCCGCCACACCCGAAAAGGACCTGGAAGGTAATGACATTCGCTATCGCATGGTACTGATCAATGAACCGACGGTTGTGCAGGACATTGTGGCGAATTGGAATGGCTCTTCCGTTGCATCTTCCAAGGGAGTCTTGACCGGTTCCATTGTGGATGCCACCAATAATATCCCTCTGCCTTCCGTGCTGGTCACTATCGCCGGGCAACAAACCTATACCAATACCGATGGTACCTTCACCATGGAGAATGTGCCGGTCGGCGAACATGTACTGCTGGCTTATCATCCCTCCGGCGCATATCAAGTATTCCAACAAAAAGCGGTGATCGCAGATAGTGCGCAAACCCCGGCGGTGTTTGGTATGCAGCCAGCACAGTTTGTCAATGTAACCTTTCATGTGGATACTCCTGAAAACACTGTCAAAGGAGCCCCTTTACGACTGCTAGGCAACCTGCTGCAGCTTGGCAATACCTTTTCAGAGTTGAATGCCAGTTGCTCGGTGCTGGCTTCACAATCCCCTATCATGAGCTATCAGGAAGACGGATCCTATTTGCTTACTCTGAGTTTGCCGGTGGGTTTGGACATCCGCTACAAATATTCACTGGGCGATGGCTTCTGGAACGCAGAGCGGAAGACAGACGGCAGTTTGCGCGTACGCCAACTGGTGGTGCCCGATCACGATATTGTCGTTTATGATACCATCACTACCTGGATGGTGAGCAATGAAGGACCATTGACCATCCGTGTGAAAGTGCCTTCCACCACACCGGCCAATGAAAGCATTTCCCTGCAGTTGAATCCGTACATTTGGATGAATCCGCTACCCATGTGGGCCCTGGGAAACAACGAATGGCTGTTGACCATTTATAGCCCACTGGATGTGCTGGCGAATGCCACCTATCGCTATTGCCGCAATGAACAATGTGATATCTCGGAGGGCATTATTTCCAGTAGTGGGGCCACAACAGCCACTATCTACAGCATTTCAGGCACCATTTCGGATGAAATCTTGCAGTGGAATTTGATCCTGCCCTCCAATTGAGTTGGAAGTCCTTAATAATAAATGAAAAGCGGTACGGATTTTTCCCGTACCGCTTTTTGATTCTGAAAAGACGCGCTTATTTCTTTCCGATAATGGCATCTGCCCTTTCCTGCATGGCATTGCGCAGACTTTTCACATCTTTATCGATAAATTTCGAGGTCAGAAAGAAGAAAAATGCGCACAAAGCCCAGGTAACCGTGCAGATCAAGACGATGGCGGTGCCACGCGGCGTGGGATTGCCAGCAGCGCGCAGTTTATCGGAAATGATGCCGGTCAGCAACGGTGCCAGCGCGGCGCCGCTGGATTCGATGAAATATTGGATGGCGGTGGCCGTGCTGCGCATTTCAGGTAATGTGACATCCGTTACGATCGAGGTCACGTTGGGAGAAGCAAAGGGAATGAAAAGCGCGGTAATTCCCAACAGGATGGCGAATAAAGTGGTGTTTTCCAATGGCACATTGAACGAGAAATACAGGAAGACAGCACCTAAAATGACGCCCACCATGGCCACATAAACACGCCCTTTATTGCTTTTTGAGAAGAAATAATCCCCTACCATGCCGCCAACCGGATAGCCCAATGCCAGGATCAGGATGACCGGAACCATGGTCAACAGGACCTGAGTATCACTGTATCCTCTTTCCTGTGCCAAGTACAGAAAAATAAAGGCAACAATGGTGTTCCAGGGAAATACACCGAAGAAACCCTGCAAATACATGAAGATCAAGCTGGGTTTCTTCACTACGTCTTTTACCTTGCTCCATTCAAAATGGAATTTTTGCAGTTCGGGCACATCCTGAAGCCCCTGCATCTCTGGTTCGCTGCGTCCGCGTGGAATATCTTTCACAAAAATAAAGATGATCAGCGAGAGCAAGATCCCTAACCCGCCGGTGATGTAAAAGACTTTGCGCCAGCCCAGTCCTTCTGCCATGGTCATGGAAATGACCAGTCCGACCATATAACCCAGAGGCATGGTCAACTGAAGCAACCCGAAAATCTTTCCGCGCACTTTGGGAGCAAAATAATCGGCAATCAAACTATACAATCCGGGGTAGCTGGAATCATCGATCCCGGTGGAGGCACGGGTGGCCACGAACAACGGAAAGGTCGGAGCAATGGCGCTCAACCAGGTGGTGGAACCCCAAATCAACGCGGCCAGCGCCAGCAGTTTGCCGCGTGAAAAACGGTCATACAGATAGCCCCAGATGGGATAGCAGATGGACCCGACGATCAACGCGGCAGTTGCCACGGAGCCCCACTGGGTATCGGTCAGGTTGAATTCTTTGATAATCAGGTCCCCCATTGGATTGATCAGCAATTTATCGGTTTGGTGCAGCAGCATGAATGCGAAGAAAATGATGATGAGCAGTGTTTTATTGGAATATTTCTGGCTTTTCGTTTCCTTCATAAACGTCTCCTTGGATGGTGGTCATAAAATATTGTAAAGAACGGCATGACGACAACAACCCCGACTTTTCTGTATTTTATAATAAACTAGAAGAATACGAAATACTTTTTATATGAAAATAAAGGATCATTCCTCTTAAAATGAGCCAGTTTTCTCGAACCGAGTACACTTTTCAGGATTTTCAGAAAAATATAGCGGCAATGCATGTCATTCCTCCGAAAAATGCCAATATGGTGGATTTCCCGCCGGAAATGCCCGTTTCAATGCTCAATTATTTCTCATCGCTTGGCTTACACTCACTGTATTCCCACCAGGCACAAGCATTGGATGAACTGAAAAAGCACTGCAATGTGGTCATCACCACCGGCACTTCCAGTGGGAAGTCGCTGATCTATCAATCGGCCATCTTGCAGCAGTGGTTGCAGGATCCTGGATCGACTGCGTTATTGCTCTACCCTACCAAGGCGCTGGCGAATGATCAACTAGCCCCATTCAAAGCGATGGAAGAGTTCTTCATACGATGTGAAAGTACTTCACAGTTGCGATCTGTTATTTATGATGGGGATACTTCCCAATCCGAAAGAATAGCTATACGCAATAACGCACAAATCATTCTGACCAATCCGGATATGCTGCATTTGAGCATGTTGCCTCATCACACCACATGGAAACGTTTCTTTTCCCACTTGAAATATATCGTCATCGATGAAGTGCATAGCTATAAGGGAGTCTTTGGATCGCATTTTGCCAATGTGATGCGCCGGCTCTTGCGCATCATTCATTTCTACGGCGGTGACCCGCTTATCATTTGCACCAGCGCCACCGTTCACGATGCACAGATTTTTGTGGAAAAGCTGCTGGAACGTCCTTTTGTGGTTATCAGCGAGGATGGCTCAGCTCATGGAGAGAAGAAGATCTATTTTTATAATCCACCCATCGTGGATCAGCAGTTGGGTATCCGCCGCGGCATCCTGGAAGAAGGTTTGAAGATTGCCGCTCTCTCCATGCGAAACGATCTGCAAACTCTGCTTTTCGTGCGCGCACGCCGCTCGGTGGAAATCTTGCTGCGCAGAGCCAGGGAAAACCTGCTGGAGTACAGTATAGAGGGTTATCGGAGCGGCTATTTGCCATCCGAGCGCCGGCGTGTCGAACAGGGCTTGAAAAATAGGGAGATCCTCTGCGTGGCTGCCACCAATGCACTGGAATTGGGTATCGATATTGGAGGGATGGACCGGGTGGTATTGCTGGGTTACCCCGGTAGCATTGCATCCTTTTTACAGCAGATCGGGCGCGCCGGGCGAACCATGAAAGCTTCCTCGGCGGTCTTTGTGGCTTCCATGGACCCGCTGGACCAGTATTTGTTGCAAAATCCGTCTTATATCCTTGAAAACAGTCCGGAACAGCCCCTCATCGACCCTCAAAATCCGTTGATTTTGTTCAATCAGCTGCGCTGTGCGGCCTACGAACTGCCCTTTCAGGTCGGCGAACGCTTTGGAGGGCTAGCGGCCGAGACGTTGAAAGAGTATCTGGATGCCTTGTGTGTGAAAGGCGAATTGGTGGAACGTGAAGGTCGTTATTACTGGATCGGCGATGCCTATCCGGCCGCCGATATTTCCATCCGCAGCATTTCCACCGCCCCATTTGACCTGATCGTGGAGGGAAAAAAGGAAGATACTCACAAGATCGGGGAAGTGGATGGTGAAAGCGTGCTGTGGATGACCCATCCGGGAGCCATTTACCTGCAGGAAGGCGAAACCTACCTGGTACGGAACCTGGCGCTGGAGGAACATAAAGTATTGCTGGAAAAGGGTGACTTCCCCTATTACACCAATCCCAAAGAACAGCAGGATATCGAAATACAAAATACGTTAAACAGTACAAGCGAAGAAAACATCCGATTTTTCTTCGGGAACGTGACCGTGGCCAGCCAGGTGGTCGGATATGACAAACTGGATTGGGCAAATAATGAGATCTTCGAGACCGTTCCCCTTGATCTGCCTGTTTCCAACCTGAACACACAAGCTTTCTGGATGGTGATCGCAGAAAGCACGGTGGAAACATTGCGCAAGAGCGCCCTGTGGTACAGCGACCCCAATGATTATGGCCCGCAGTGGGAACATATCCGCCAGTCCATCCTCCTGCGTGATCAGCAGCGCTGCACGCTGTGCGGAAAACAGGGCGGCTTGCATGTGCATCATAAAAAACCATTTCGCACCTTTGCCGATCCGCTTCAAGCGAATGCCGCTTCCAATCTCATCACGTTATGCGAGACCTGTCATCAACGGGTGGAGCAGACTGTGCGCATCCACTCCGGTTTGAACGGATTGGGTTACGTTTTCAGCCATCTGGCACCGCTCTATTTAATGTGCGATCTGCGTGATATGGGTTTGTTCGTGGAGCCGCGCTGGAAACCGGCCGGTTATCAGCCCGTGGTCATGCTGTATGATGCCTTCCCGGGTGGGATCGGTTTGAGCGCAGCGCTCTATGAAAAATACAACGACATTTTGCACAACGCGCAATCGGTCATCCAGCAATGTTCCTGCACCTTTGGCTGCCCGGCCTGCGTGGGTCCGGTCAACCAGGAATTCCTGAATCCCAAAGAGGCCACATTGGCGCTGCTGCAGGAGATATTAAAATAGACCAAGGGCTTATTAGTCCTATGACTTAATTCGGACTCTCACTGCCCACAGATGTGGCCTTCTTCATGGTTTTCATGCCTGTTTTCCCAGATATGGCGGTGTGTTAAGATTCAATAGTCCTATGCTCTAATTTTACCATTCATAATAAACTTACTGACATTTATCCCCTTCAGGGGATTAAAAGTCAAGCTCCAATCCTATACATCCATAGGGATCTATACATACTGCCTAAATTGTCTTTTGTCTCTATATTTTTCACCCATTTTCATCCCAAATGCACCAGAGATGCCTTCCTAATCGAGGAAGGCATCTCATTATTTTTAAAAGGGTACTAATCGAGAACAGGTAGTAAAAAACCGTTTAAAATTTAGTTTCCAAATACCCTATATTTTTTTAGGGTAATGCACCCTGCAGCATAGATATTCACCTATGCGGTTTTGATAATTTGATATTGATTCTTTTAATCCCAACAACTGAATTTTCATACTTTGGGGATTTATCTACTGAGAATTCTGAATTAGTATTATTTCCTCGCTGTCTATGTTTCGGTAAATAGTCAAATTCGTAGATTACTGAATGAAATTACGAATGTCAAGTATTTGAATCTCTAATTTTTCAGGAATAGAATCTCCAGCATTTATTAAAACCTTGGTTTTTGAATTTGATAACACTAATGCTTCAATAAACCAAACACTGGTTTCTTGGTCATTAATCAATACATCTTGCAATCGAATTGCACTATTATTAATTTCAATAAAACCCCAATTCTCAAGGGTTTGAATCACTCTACTCCCAGTTCGATTCCCCGAACTGGGAGTAAGAAATGTCTGGGCGACTCGCTCAATAAGTGTGTTTTTACTCACTTCTGGTTGTACTTTGGTAAGATATCCTAGCCTTCTGCATACTTCTTGAAATATGGGAAACACATTAATTGCCATCCCAAGATGGAAAATTGATTGGTTGTTAACTTGTTTTGTTTTAAGGATCTGAGCGGAGCCCATTCTTAATTCTTTTTTTCCATCTTTGTTATTTAGCCATAAACGTTTGAGTTGGTTAGATGTTTTTCTGGCGGATTCGACACCTGTAATCTCCTTCTGCAAAAATGCCTTTAATAGTTGATAATTTTCGCCCTCTTTTTCAGACGTTAAAAATAATTCTAGGGCATAATCTGCCCATTCACGCGCGATGAATCGGTCAAACCCAATTCTTACTTTTTTTCAGTCATGTCCCAACATTGCTTGCAATATTTTTATTGCGTAACCTCGTTGTAATTCATCATGAAATCGTTGGTTTCGATAATTTCTCAAACAATTGTAACAGCTGGTATCCTCTCCACAGCTACAGGCTTCCATCTTCTTCAAAGCTGATTCAGCTGCATCCCTTAGGTGGTCTTTAATATTTTCAACATGTCCTGCCCCACCCGGAACAGTGTCATAAAGGATGAATGATGGGCTGCTTCCAAAATAGCGGTAATACAACGTTCCATCAATATCGTCTCTTCGGATCCCTTGTGACTCACTTGCGCCTTCAAGCAAAGCATACAACAAGCTTCGGTAAGCAGCATCTATACGCAATGGTTGGGGGATCCCTTGTATGCTAATTTCCAGAACATCGGTAAGATAATGATGCCCAATGTCACGTATGATTACTTTACCATTACAGGGTTGGTTCGTAATAGGATTGTTATGCCCATGATTGGCATTTGCCTTTCCTAGAGGGACTCCACCGGGGCCGAATTTTATTGCCTCACCCCAACCACAAGTTTCGCAAATTCTAAATCCTTGCCCATATCCATCATTTACAAGCGCCATCCAGCCATATTTGGAATAACGTCTTTGAGTAACCAAGTTCAAGCTCTCATCGAGCGTCATTTCAGTAGATTCATGGAATCTGTGTACTTTGTCCTCTTCATAATCTGCAAAGAATGTCTGGCTCGCGTAAGTTCTCTGCGGAGGTTCATCTCCCGTTGGTCGCACTTCCGTGCTTGCGACAAAACCCGCTTCCGGGATAATGAACTCCCTAACCTTAGTAAATGGCTCTCCACACGTACATGTGCTCGGTATTTCTTGCCCATGAATGAACTTATTGCATTTTTTACATATTGCATATTTCACCGTTTGCCAAGTTCGTCTAGGTTGAATTTTCAAACCTGCACTGGTCCATACTCTTTTCGCAGCAATTACCTCGCTTCCCGGAGCGAATTCAGAAATAGCAACTCTCAGATCGCGGGAAAGTTCGATCTTTAAAGCTTCAGGTGTAGAGACAAGATGATTCGTTCTCAATTCAACCACATCAGTTGGAAAACCATATTTGGGTAACACATTACGGGAACCAAGGAAACCGAGCAAATCTCTCTCCCGAATTTGATTGATTATTTTGTCCTGTTGATCCGCTAATTGGGCAATTTTTAAGTTGTGAGTATTATTGGATTCCGCCCATAGTTCCGCCTTTCGCTTTTCAAGAAAATTAAGATCTCCAATCACGTCGTCAAAAGCCAGATCCAATACACCAGTTTCTTCCTGGTTTGTAAGAGAAGTCACCCAACTCCAATCCTCAACACCCAGCACCTCAAATAAACCCACTGGAATTGTGTTCATGATCTGCTGCTTGAGATATTCTGGCTGACCATCTAGATAGTCTAACAATATTGCCCGGCCATTTCTGCCTTCATTTGGCGCAAAGAATTCCCCAACATTCCTATACTCGATACCAGAGTTCATCTTCACCCACTTAAAAAAACTTGCAAACACAACGGAATGCAGATGGCGCCTAATGATTTTTTCATTTTCGAGTGGGGTGAAAGGTGGTCTCAACTTTCCTGACACCATTTTCTCTGGTTCAGCATAATGACTAAGGTCGTGGGATCTTCGTTGGGCATAGGTTAGAACAAAAGCCGCCGCATCCGTCCGTCTGCCTGCCCGGCCTGCGCGTTGGATATAATTGGCTGTCGTCGGCGGTACATTACGCATAACCACAGCCTGCAAGTCACCCACATCCACGCCCAATTCAAATGTGGTTGAGCAGCTTAATACATTGATCTCTCCTTTGATAAATTTATCTTGAATTTCAGCACCGGCACGCGGGGTCCATTGGGCAGTATGTTCCTCTGCTTTCAATGGAATTAGTTGTTTCGAAAGATAATTCGTACGATAGAGATTTGTTCTAATTTCATCTTCATGTTTATCCAATGGCTCTAACTTTCCCATACAGGAATACGTCATGCAAGTCCGATCTACACCAATTGGATAAATATTATGGCATTTATTGCAAATCATCCAATCGCTGAGTTTATCCGGTGACGAATCAACCTTCCAGAATTCATGCCCAATCGCATAAACAATTCCAATTGATTTTTTTTGATGATTGACCTTCTTTATAACGTTCTGCCATGCTGAACCGGTTGCAGTGAGATAATTCCACAATCCCTTCAAAATATTTCTGGCATTCTCATCAGCCTGGTCTTCGGGCATTCCTCGATTAATAAGTATTCGTTTGAGATAATCCAGACGCGCATTATTATGTTTTTCGGATGGCATCCAGGAAAAAAGATGATCCATGGGTTTTGCTGTATCCATTCGGATGTAATATAACCTGTTTCTCGGGTGAAAATCATATTCTCTTTCAATATTCTGATACGGCAGCAAGTAAGTAATTGCTCCCTGCCACCTCAAAGTATTGATAAGATGCTTGATCAACCGAAAAGCATCATCTTTATTCAGGTTGAATGGTTGCCCTGTAAGAAAATCCGGGACATTCCAAGATTCAGGAACTAAAGGCTCAAAGCTCATTAAACCCAATCCTTCTAGGCTGTTACGTCGGTCTATGGGCGAGAAATCCTGCATCAACCAGATCGCCATCATTTTTTCTCTTTCGGCTGGTGATGTTTCGAGTGGGAATAAGTCTATCTTCTCGGCCTCGCTGACCAAAGGCTGTAGGAGATCTGGAAATCGGATCTCTCTTGAACTATTCTCCTTGCACGTTTGGATAGCGCGCAGAATCAGCCCCCTCCGGATCTCGCGTACATGTGTCCGTTCAAGGTAGGGTGCAAAGAAAGCGGCATTTTGCCGGCTGTCTGTAAAATTCAACATTTTGCGCCCTGCGCCGGGTATATCTGAAAATCTTTTTTCTTTGGCCGGGGGAATTTGTTGATATAAGCTACCGGCTATCACACTGACCGGGGCATCTTGGCCGGTCAAGAAGCGATACACCGCACCTGCGCTGGATCGTACCGAGCAATTGACACAACGCCGTAAAGTCTTTTTCTTTTTTAGGTCAACCCTATTAATTTTCAGCAGTTGGGGTTTGCAGTTGCATTTCCGAGGTGTTTCAGAATCTTGAATTTGTCCGCAAGAAGGGCATAACCAAGCTTCGCTCAATTGTTTATTCTCAATATCCTTTTTAATTTCAGCTTCTTCTGCTACGACCTGGTCCTCGTCATCCTCCGATTCGTGGTCAGTAAAAACATAGTAATTCGTTTGCGTAGCAATCTCTCCGCCATATAGGGTACTATTCTGTAGGACATATAAATTGTTGACGTCTATTTTAAATTTCTCATTTTCCTCTTGAATCATACTACCCGGAGTTTCTTTCCCCACAATATAGGCCGTTCCGCAGCGCGTGCAGTTAGCCAACTCAAACATACGACTTTTGCACACGGGACAGTACTTCTGCCGATGGAGATACA
Source organism: Pelolinea sp. (assembly GCA_012797975.1). GTDB lineage: Bacteria > Chloroflexota > Anaerolineae > Anaerolineales > Anaerolineaceae > UBA4781. The sequence goes on from JAAZOD010000009.1 coordinate 66,806, forward strand.
ATCTGGGTTTATCAGCGGGATGATCTTCCGTATTGAGGCAGATAAACGCACCTTCAAGTGCTCTGGCAAAGACGTGATACCTAGCCGGTAGTAGTGGCATTTCTTCATTGGAGACCCTAGCCATCACCGCCAATTCCACCATGTCGACTAAAGCTTCTTCCGGATCTTTGGCATCCGGGAAAATTTGGTAAGAAACATTATAAAGTAAAGCTGGTTCATCTTTTAAATCATTTAAAAGAGATCGGATATTCTCATCCCCTCTTAGAATTGAATATAAGTAGGCCTGAACAGACAGATCACTTTCACCTGACACCATCTCATCTGCATGTTTTATAAACTTTTCTGGAATATTATATTGCCGAACAATCTCCTTGATCTGCCTCAAGATTTGTTTATTTTCATGGTCTGGCTCTTCAATCGCATCCACCAGCCGTCCATACATTTCAGGCATTCCTTTCCCCCAGGTTTCACCTGGTTTGGAGATCGGTAATAATTCTGCCCCGACGACATTCTGCTGGTCGTCATCACCCTCCACCCAGGCAAATCCTTTATTAAATAATTTGGACGCGAAATTGGCTACAGCAGGATAATCTTCTTTCCCGGAACCAAGAGTAGCGCTAGTTGCAATTGCCTGTATCTTGCCATGCCTCTCACCCGCAACGCGATCCTGTACCCGCCTTAACAGCATTGCCATTTCTGTTGCATTTGCGCCATTATAAATGTGAGCTTCATCCAACACAATAAATCGCCAGAACTGACCTTTCTCCCCATCAAATAATGGGGAGGATTCTGGCCGTAATAATAGATATTCGAGCATGGCATAGTTGGTCACCAAAAAGTGAGGTGGTGCAGCATGCATTTCATCGCGGGAATGTAATTCGTTATCGATGGGAGGTTCATCTGGGTAAGTCTTAAGAAAATATTCCTTTGCAACCTCTTTTTTATATGGCGTTTCATCTACATTGATGTAACGTCCAAATGTGATCTGAGGGTATTTTTTCAATATCCTGCGCAAGCGTTTCATCTGATCATTGGCTAATGCATTCATTGGATAAAGAAGTAGTGCACGTACACCAGGTTGTGTGAGTGTACCGGCACTCTCTTCTTGAAGTAGGTGATTTAGGATAGGAATTAAAAATGTCTCTGTTTTACCGGAACCTGTGCCGGTGCTGACCACCAAGTTTTGCCTTTTTACAGCCTTACGAATTGCTTTTACCTGATGAGCATATAGAGGGCGATCGTATGGCAGTGCATCTGAACAAAGCGTCGAAAACAAAGGGGATAATACTCCCTCATCAACCAATTGATGAATACTGACATCTTTCTTATACGGCAGCGCAATCTGCACCAGTGGACCTTTAACCAGCATGTCCTGTTCTTCAATCGCACGCGCGAATTCTTTGCGTAGTTCTTCATCCTGAAAAGGTTTGATGGTCTTCAGGTAGTTAATATATGATTCTCGAATTTTTTGCGTAGTTTCTATGGGATGTATTGCCATTATCGATAGATACCTCTTTTATTCAGATTTTTCAATCATGACCTGTATTTCTTGATTTTCAAAAGATATAGGCAGTGTTAATGGTACTAATGATACTAACGAATGCTTGCTCCTTGAGTGCTTCATAACCTTATCTTGCGAGGGATTCATATAGTCACATCGCCCACATTTCCAAATTTTGGATTTTCCTTCAATATTGATGGTCATATCGTGATAATTGATTAATAAATGGATTCTTTCGTCATCTGAACCCACCACTGCTTTCAAGTAAAAATCAGGTTCCCCAAATTGGATCTGGTCAACACACACACCTTCGCAATTCTCAATGGTTTGAATAGTAGCTTGACCAAAGGGTGTCATTAGTATACTTCCTGGCCTAACTATCCCTGCAGCCGATGGATATTTCTCAATCAACCGATTAATCCATAATTGATGCGCTTCATGCTCTGGAGCGGTATGTAATACTTCCAATGAGATTTTTGGATCATGGGAAAGAAATTTCATGACATCTTCTTCGGCTATTTTCCCTGCTAAGTAGACCTTCATCAGACTCTCAAACCTAAATGGTATATTCTTCTTAAATAGATTCTCAAGATAAACCAGAATTAGCTGATCATCATTTTCATAGGGTAGAGCCCGTATCATCCATTCCTGTAAACGATCATCTCCACTTAGTTCTTCCATTAAGGCAACCTTGGGTAATAGTCCGGCAACCAATCTATCCGCGTAAGAACTTGGAGTAAGCTTCGCAACCTTCTCCATTGCCCAGATCGGATTATTCGAAAGCAACTCCACCGCATCGCGCTCTGAAAGCCGTGCCTCATGCATCATCTTTACTATGATATTAAGTAGTTCATCATCTTCCTTCTTAAGTAATTGTCGTAAGCAGCTTGCAATAGTGAGTGGGTCGTTGACCCGCCCTAAAAGCAATTTGGCACTGTCGGTAGGGATGGTTTTTACTTCGCTCGTGAAAGCCAAGTACTCGACCATTGCACGAGAACGGAGTTGATAATTTTTCAACATAGTCTCAACAATAGCGGCATGAAACATTCTGCTAAAGAAAAAGCTTTTAATGGATTTCTCAATATTTTTCGAACTAATCCACTTAATGGTGCGGGTCAGCAAGCTCGGATTTGTGAGATGGATAATGTTCACGGCAGCTTTGGAAAGAGTCTCGTCGCGTCCTTTTTCATCTCCTAAACTGTCTTGGATATTTGCGATCTCAACCTGATTCTTGAATCTTTCATTATGATTCGGACAGTCCTCAGATAACACTTCTATCCGTTCCTGTGGGGTACATAAATCGATCTGGACAGGTTCCAATGCCTGGGGTGGTTCAGCTAAAGGATCTTCATAGCTCGGCATAATATAGAAATATAAGTGATAGCGAGATGGCGGTAAGGAAATATTCTCAAGCATGAACTCCCCCCGAGCCTGATCAGGTATTTTATATTCCCATGATTCTTGCCAAGGCTGCCAGGCAGGACGCAGCATCACACGCCGGTTCTTTAGTGGATGATCTTCCCGCCAGGTTAACTTCCATGAAGTTACACTGACTGGCATTAATTCAACATCAGTGATTTCTAGAGCACGGCTCACTTCCAATAATGGGAAGTGGATCGGTTGAGTATCTGTTCCTGCTGGGGTATACACAAGCACAAACCGCCCTAGTGAGTGGATCGCACGAATTGAGTCACTGAATTGTCCTAGCGTCACTCTCATCCAGTCTTTGGTAAAGTCTGTATGAATGAGATTCACTTCCTGAAGCATGGTCTCAGTTTCTCCAACATCTACTAGGCGAACTTTAATCTGATTGAACAAGGCATTAAGGCCATACATCTCTAAATGAATGGAAGCGCTGTCCGCCTGGCGTATTTGATCGATAGAGAGGTGAATCAATGCCTGCCCCCATTCCACCGGATCTTTTTCGATTGCTAAGCCCCAACGCAGTCTGGCTAAAGGAATAGTGATTGGTACGCGCACCATCCCGCCACTGCTTGATGCCTTTGTTAGATTCAGCTGGACACGATTGGACTCTGGCGGAACGCTGACTTGCCATACGCCCGCATTTTGGATAAGGCCTACTCCCTCAAATCCGGCTTGGATTTCACAAACGGCTCCATCCTGTAAACGCAAACTAAAAACGGATGGCTTGGGATTCTGTTCCAATTCAGTTAACTTTAAAGAGTGCCCAATTACGAATATTTTAGGCCAAACACGGATTCGAAATGTACCGGTCAGACCGCGTGGTCCGCTTGCGCGAATCTCATAGGTGCCTGCTGCATTTTCTCCCAGAATGTATTTAAGTGGGAAAATCCCTCGGTCGTTTTTGATTTCCATTTGATCGATAAAATCGCTGAGTCGAGTATTTGTGTCTATTTGCGGGTCCGTTTCCCATAGTGAGTGTATATACACATTCCAGCTAGATAAACGAGCTTTTTGATCTTTGCCTGATGCCAACGGTATACTTAAGTTAGGTAATTCAGCTGTGTAAAGAGGATCATCCTGATCTTGGAATTGGAACAGATGGCCACCCGTCAGCTCCGGTTGGGCAATAACACCTTGTATTGGGATGACATCTCCCAGTGGCTGGCCATCACGTACCAGCATCAAAGACCAGGCTTGACTCAAGTCAAGGTAATCGATCTTCCAATCTTCCCATGCACCCACCAATGGTATCAATACCTCAATTTGCCGACTTTTGCCATCGAATATCATCTCGCTATCCGCTGGTGTAAGCAAATAGAGAGCTTCGGCTGGCAGCTGTCGCATGGAATTGATCTGATTACCCTTTTCATTGAATGCTACGATTGGTGTTCTGCCCGCAGATTGAATGAATGGAAGATTCCATCTGCGCAGTTCTTTCTCTTCATCGGTTTCTGCTTGAATAGCATTCAGGGAAACCTCAATCCCTTCTAACGCTTCCGGAATAGACAGATAATCCTTCTCTATGACCATGCTTTGTCGACTTCGACTCACTCGGCAAGGTCGCTTCTGGGTAATGTTTAAATTTGGATAGGTTATTCGCCAAAATAAACGGCTGGCTGATAATTCAAGCGTAATTTCTTGCTGAGGAAGTTTCAGAATAACAGCTGTGTCTTCTGAATAAGGCGCCACTTGCAGGTAGGGTTTAATCCAATGTTGCTTGCTGTCCTCACGGCATTCCCACCACTCCGCGAAACCGCTAACGATGTACTCCGGCAAGTCAACCTCATCCATACCGAGAATGGCGCCGTAATTATCCAATGCATGTCGCGCCAACTTGCAGCTCTCTGAAAAGAATTCCACACCCAGGTCACCGCTGTTATTCAGAAAATCCAGTACCGGCGAATCGATGAAATAGGCATGTGTAAGCAGGTATTTCAATGTTTGTTTGACCGGTGCTTCCCTTAGAGCCGGTCGCTCAACTGCCGGCAGCACCATTCTTTCAAAATAATCCGGTAAGGAATGAGAGGGAATGCCTCCCTGAAAGCGAATCGAAGTAACGTATGGTTTGGAATTGTCCTCAAAATCGAAGACCTTGAGTCCGTGTTCTTTAGCGAGAGATTTAAAATTCTTATGCCAGCTGTGGTAAAGATATTGTTTGTTTACGCCGATCGCATCCGCAAACGCCTGCCAGTAATTCTGTTCATTATTATAGCTAGCGAAGCTGGCCATGAATGTCAACAGTGTAAGCGGAAATTTCAGCGTGAGAATATCAGTAGCGTTACCCAACCCGTTTTTTTGGATCAACGCCTTTACCTCACCGCTCATGTCGTCCAAGTCACTAGCCGAAATAGATATTTCCCCGATAAATCCCAACTGATGATCGAAATATGGCGTCAGCCTTTTTTCCCACTGTTCTAAAGTGCTCATTTTGCCCCTAACCGATAATTCATATTAACCGTTCTTGTTTGATCTCCGCAGGCGCACGATTCAACGCGTTGTCATAATATAGTTTTAACTTGGGATCCTCCTGCAAGGCTTGCTCAGGCAAGCGTTCCGTTTTATTGGCAGAGATTAATTGGATAACTTCTGTTACAGCTTCAAACAGGATTAAATCACGATATTTCATTAGATCACCTGCCCTTCAAGTATAAGGATTAATTCTGTCACCAATCTGATTGGGAGTTTTTTCGTCAGATAGAATGATAAGGTGAACACGAGCTCTTGAGCAACCTACATACATCACCATGTCATGATTATAATTCGTGTGATTATCGATTTCTGCAAGGATTACTACCTTTTTTTCGAGTCCTTTGAACTTATAAACACTGGTTGCCTGGATCTTGGACCTTTGATCGGGAGATTGGTTTGTTAGAATAGTTAAATAGATAGCCTTCTTCTTTCAACAAAGGATAAAGAGCAATCCAATAGTTTTCTTTAAAGTCCTGCCCCTCATCAACAATGATGACATCATAAACAGGTCCGATCTCATCTGTGACCCCAAGCAATGCATTCGGAAGAACCACATCATAGAGATCTCCCATCTCTTTAGTGTATTGCAAAGTAAATCCAGCTTGTTTCAAAGCCACTCTGCAAATATCATGAAATGTGTACACTTCGATTGTATCAGGCAGTTTTTTCCGTAGATCTTCAGATAGAGCTTTATTGAAACAGAGTAGTAAAACACTCATTCCAAGGTCAGAAAACTGTTGAGCTTTACGGGTAGCCAGCATTGTCTTGCCTGATCCTGCACAGCCAGCAATAGCAACACGCTTGCGCTCCCCAAGTAATGATAAAGCAATGTATTGTTGTTCGGTGGGCTTAATTAGCTGCCGGTCTTCAATTTCCAGTTCCATACCTAATGGGGATAAAAACTCGAATGAATTTGTAAGCAAGCCCTCAATAATCTGCATCCGATCAAGGCCAGGTGCACCATCTTTAATGTTTTCCCCAAAACAATGTATAAAAACCCTTTTTATAGTTGATGCAATATCATTCAAATCATTTGCGTCTATGATTATTTCTCGAGGTAGATCTGGTTTAAATGATTGACCGGATTTGAGATACACATCAGGGAAACAGATAGCATGCCAGATATTAAATTTTCGTTGAGGCCAACCAGGGAGCTGTTCAAGTTTATTTCTAATCTCATAATGGTTACGCCGGCCCTGGACTATAGGATCCTTAATTTTATGCGTCTCACCATCCCGACTTTGGCTGTACCACTGGCCATTCTCTGCATCATATTGGATTCCCCCACCCTTGACCTCTAGGATAAGCACGCCCAAATCGGGATGCGCAATAATGAAATCCGCTTCATCCTCGTTTACACCATTTTGTTTTTGGTAACCTTGTCAGTGCATACTGTAAAAAACTTGGTATTTATCAGGTAAGTCCTTTAGCACTTCAAAAACATGAAGTTCAGCTCGTCGCAAGGGATCATCCAGAGAACGGGCAACCTCTCTGCCAGTTTCATATACAACGATGTGTGCTCCTTGTCAGTCAATTTCTCAGCCAGGAGGTTACCATAGTATTGAAATTCGTAATACAGTTGGGATTCTTTCTTCCGCGTTTTACGTGCTTGCAGCATGTCCGCGGCTACTATAAAACTTGAAATTTTTTGATTCATTATGCTTTTCAATACTGCACGATAGTGTTATTCCCTTTTAACAACAAAACAGATTATTGGCTAATCAACTGTGGATTAATTTCGTGCCAATTACTCACACTGACCTTTAATTTGGTTGGCCAGGAAATCAGTTCTGTATATAAAATTCTCGATCACCCACGATTTATGCAAATCAGAAAAGTTCATTGCGACATACCAATTGATTGACCTTGCTTTGAACAGACCCTTCGATCGCTGCGCTCTCTCAGGGTGACATAATAACATAGTCGTGGCGGTGTCAGCTAGCCATCTGTCCACCCACGAAATTGAATAAAATAGTTGAAAGTACCTAATAAAGTAAGCTAGCTATTCTCTTTCCATGTAGCCAAAAAGTATTGATTTTTATTGTAAAATAGTATAAAAGTTCTATGAATAGCTTATTGGATCAGTTGAAATCGCTGGGTGTTGAGCTGGGGAAAGACAAAAAAGAATATAAAACGCGCGAACCGGTGGATCTGTGCTCCGTTTTGGGCGGTGAATGGCTGGAAACACCCTATGGCCGCACTTTGCACATCCGGCAAACCTTTCCTGCATATACAATGCAGGGAAACATTCCGTTATACTGTACCCAGGTCGATCCGGCCGTGTTTGATCTGTTCAATGTTGCCCAGATACTGGATGATTCTGCAGCATCCCCCACCCAAATCTGCTTCTTTGATACCGAAACCAGCAGTTTGAACCTTGGCAGCGGTGCTTTCGTGTTCCTGACCGGCTTCAGCCATTATCTTGCAGATGGAAATCTGGGCGTTGACCAGTTCTTTCTGCCGCATCCCGCCGAAGAACGGGCTTTCATCCATGCCGTTCAGGAATTTCTGGGCCAGTTCACCATTCTTTCCTCATATAACGGAAAGAGTTTTGATGTGCCCATGCTGCGCTCGCGTTTCATTTTCAATGACATGCAAGATAATGGGTTGGAAAAGACCCATCTTGACCTGCTGTTCCTGGCGCGCGCTTTGTGGAAGAGGCGACTGGAATCCTGCCGGCTGGTGGAAGTGGAACGTTCCATTTTGCATTTCCAGAGGAGCGGCGAAGATGTGCCGGGTTGGCTGGTCCCCATTCTGTACCAGGATTACCTGCGCGAGGGCGATGCCAACCCGCTGCAGAGTGTGATTTATCATAATTCCCAAGATGTGATCTCGCTAGCAGCTCTGTTCAATGTGATCCATGCCATGCTGGACCAGGAATCTGCTTCTCCGCTTGAATTTCCTGATGATTATGCTGCACTGGCCGCTTTATATGAGAAACTGGGCAATCATCAGCAGGCGGAGATGTATTTCCATGCCTATTTTTCTGCAGTACGGACTTCCGCTGACCCTGAAGTGATGTATGATTATGCTTGGCAACAGCGCAGAAAGGAAAACTGGTCTGAAGCAGTGCAGTATTGGGCTCAAGCAGCCGAACAGGAGCATCTGCCTTCCATGGTGGAGCTTGCCAAGTACTATGAACACCAGGAAAAAGATGTCCAGCGGGCAGTTCAGTGGCTGGAAAGGATCAGCAGGCATGATATGGTTGCCCGTAGACAGGTAAAAGACGATCTGGCGAAACGAGCGCAACGTTTGGAGAGAAAGGGATTGAAAAATGACAAAGATCGATGATTTTGAAAGCGTTTACTCCGCTTCCGGTAGACTGGATGGCGAAATGATGAAGAACTTACTGGAATCCTTTGAAATTGAGTGTATTTTGCTTGGTGAAAGCGTTGGTTCCACCTACGGGCTTACCGTTACCCCCGTCGGCAAGGTGGAGGTTATGGTGCGTTCCTCCGCTGTGGCAGAAGCCACCCGCATCATTCAGGAATATCAAAATGGCAAATTGGAGGGTGATTAGCCCAGCTTTTGCATGTCTTCCGGAGTGTCAATATCCCATAGAAGGCGTGCATCGCCCCACTCCACCCGCTGCAAGGGGTAGCGGGAGAACAAATTTTTGCCTCCTTCTTCACCCTGCAATGTCAAAAAAGCGGAAAATGTTCTTCTTTTGAACAGGACAGGGTTGATCAGTTGTTCCCCGATTGCTGGAGCAATGATATCGGCCGGTGAACCCTCCCCTGTCTGAATGATTTTTTGTATGAGTTCAGCCGTCAGGTACGGTTGGTCGCACAGAAAGATTAAAACACCTTCCGCGGCACGTGAAATGGCATTCAGTCCCGCTCTGATCGAACTGGCTTTTCCGCTCTTCCAGGATGTATTATAAACTATGCGCAAAGCAGGTTTATTTAGTGACTTCTTGATCAGCTCCGCATTGGAGCCCAGAACCAGCACTATATCTTCGATTCCGCTATCACGGATGGTCGAAATGGTGAAATCGAGCAGTGTGCTCTCCTGCCAGGGGAGCAACTGTTTGGGGGTGCCCAACCGCGCGGATTGGCCGGCAGCCAGAATGATGGCGGAAATCTGGTTACAATTCACCCAGACCCCGCAAGATCACTTCCTGCGTCAGCGGGAATTCATTGAACCACAGACCGGTGGCGGAATGCACGGCATCACAAACTGCTGCGGCAAAGGGCAAAAAGGGCATTTCTCCCATACCGCGCGCACCATTTGGCCCTAAGGGGTCGGGCGTTTCAACAATTAAAGCCAGTGTTTCTTGTGGAATATCTTTGATGGTAGGTACCAAATAGGTCGAAAAGCCAGTGCTTTTCACAATTCCCTTTCTTTGAACAAACTTTTCCATGCTGGCGTATCCCATGGCCTGGACGATGGCGCCTTCAATTTGCCCTCTGACCTGTAATGGATTAATGGCCTTGCCAACATCATCCGCGCAGATGACGCGTTTATAGGTCATTTCCCCCGTACTTTTCCTGATCTCCACTTCTACGGCCTCTGCTACATAACCATACGCAAAATTGGGGTAACATTCCCCGGTTTCGTGGTCAAAGGGACTGGTGGCAGGCGGGCGATAGGTAAAAGTGGCAATGGCAGGTCTTTCTTCAGCATGCCATTTTTCAAGTGCTGCCTGGGCAGCGCCAATGATGGAGTTGCCTGCCATAAAGGTCATGCGCGAAGCGGAAGCGCTGCCTGAATTGGGAGTTTGCGCCGTATCCGAAGCAACCAATTCCACCTTTTCGATATCCACATTCAAAGCCGATGCGGCGAACTGCCGGAAAGCGGAATGAGATCCCTGCCCCACATCAGCGCCGGCGTGGTGCAAAATGACTTTTTCGATCTCCGTTTTTCCATGCAGTTCAACGGTTGCCCAGCAATTTTCCTTCGCTCCAAATGAGAAGCCCACATTTTTGAATCCGGCAGCAAAACCAATCCCGTGTACAACATCAGGGTCATCCGTTTTCGGATGATTCTGCAGTTTCCAGCCCGCTTGCGTTTTTTCCCATCCAGCCGTCCGGGCGCATTCCTGCATGACCGTTTCAATGCTGATCCCTTTGGGCAAAGCGGTGCGTGTTGCCGTGGGCTGACCTTCCTGGATGGCATTCAGCATGCGCAGTTCCACCGGGTCCATTTTCAGCGCTTCAGCCAGTTTGTTCATTTGCATTTCCACCGCATAGCAACCTTGCGGACCACCAAACCCACGGAAAGCGCCGTTTGGAATGTTGTTGGTATACACCGAATAAGAGTCGATCTTGACATTAGGTACAAAGTAAGGGCCCGTCGACAACAGCGTGGCATTCCCCTGCACTTTGGTGGAAGTGTAAGCATAGGCCCCCGCATCTGCGATCAACGTAGTTTCCACCGCCAGTAATTTACCGCTTTTGTTGACGCCCCATTTGGTATGAATGTAATATGGGTGGCGTTTGTGGTGCCCAATGATGGATTCTTCCCGGCTCCACACCGTTTTCACCGGGCGCTGGATGCCGTGTTGGTGCAAGTACAGGGTGGCCAGAGCCAGAACGATCTGCACAGACATATCTTCACGCCCCCCAAATGCACCTCCGATGGCAGGATAAATGACACGTACCTTCTCCAGTGGCAAATTCAAGGCATGGGCGATCTGTTCCTGGTCTTCATGCGCCCACTGGCCACCTACCACCACAGTAACTCGGCCTTCATCATCGATATAACTGATGCCGGCTTCAGGCTGCAGATAAGCATGCTCCTGGGCAGGGGTGGCATAATCGCTTTCAATGATTACATCCGCATCTTGAAAACCTTCATCGACATCCCCTTTCCGAACTTTATAATGCAGCAGGATATTTTGTTCTTTATCCGGGTGGATTTGGAATGCTCCCGGCTGCATAGCGGTGCGTGGGTCATCCAGAATGGGCAGATCTTCGTATTCCAGGCCAACCAGCCGGCTTGCTTTTTGGGCGATCTCTTCGGTTTCCGCGATCACCAGTGCTACCTGATCGCCGTAGAACCGGACATGGTCGGCGTCTTTCTTTGCGGAACCGGGCCCGCATAGTACCGGTTGGTCGAAAATGCCCAATCCGTATTCATTGCAGGGCACATCTTTGGCGGTAAGCACTGCCAGAACGCCTGGATACGCTTCTGCTTTGGAAGTATCGACTCTCTTTAAAATGGCATGGGGTCTGCCGGCAAATACGATCTGCATTGATGTCTGGTTGGGAAATGAAAAATCACTGGGATATTTCGCATGTCCTGTGACCTTGTCGATGGTGTCAAACCGAGGAACGGAATTTCCAATATAATTCGCCATTCTTTCCTCCTATCGCTGGTTTTCCATTAACTCAGCAGCTTTATCTACTGCGCGCAGAATACTGTAGTAGCCGGTGCAGCGGCAGATATTCCCAGCCAGTCCAATCTCGATCTCCTCTTTGGAAGGATGAGGAAACTCTTCCAGCAGCGTCAGGGTTGACATGATGAAACCAGGGGTGCAAAAACCGCATTGAACTGCACCTTCGTCCACATACGCTTGCTGGACGGGATGCATCGTGCCGGCCGGTGCAACGCCTTCGATGGTTTTTACCTGGGCCTCATGCGCACGCGGGGCGGGGATCAAGCAACTCAATACGGGTATTCCATCCAGAAGCATCGTGCAGGCACCGCACTCCCCTTCACCGCAGCCCAGTTTGGAACCGGTCAACCCGGCACCCTCACGGATCAATTTCAACAGGGTTTGATCATGGTATCCTGCGATGGTCTGCTCTTTCCCGTTGATGACAGATTTTATGGGTATAGTGGCATTATGGAGGGTGGGAGTATTCAAGGTGCTTGGCTGGTAGGGTTTGCTGCCCCACAGCAGCACGGGTTTTTCTGGAAAATCCTTCTTTTCTTCACCAGCGGCCAGCGCCTGCAAAGCATTTTTGACCAGCACTGCGACCAAGCGACTGCGGTACTGATCCGAAGCGCGGATATCGCTGATGGGTGTCGCATCCTGCACTGCACGATCAGCAGCCTTTCCAATGACCTCAGCGGTCAGTACTTTTCCTTGTAGATATTCTTCACAGCGTTGGGCATGGATGATGGTGGGAGCCACTGCCCCCAAGGTGACCACAGCAGTACGGATTGTATCCTGTTCCATGGTCAGGATGATGGCTACGTTCACAACCGAAATGGCATGCACCTTCCGCAGCATGAATTTAAGAAAAACACTGTGCTGGTTGTCTTGCAGCGGTTTGAAATAAACATCGGTGACCATTTCAGCGGGTTTCAGATCGATCTTGCGAACCCCATAATAGAAATCGCGCAATGCAACGGTGCGCCGGCTGCTTTTGGAGCGTATCTCCAGCATGGCATCCAAAGCCACCAGCGCTGGAATCGTATCGTTAGCAGGTGACGCGGTGATCAGGTTTCCGTAGATTGTGCCGGTATTGCGGATCTGCGGTGTGCCGATGGAATAAGAAGCTTGCGAAAGCAAAAATGCTTTTTGCTTCAAAAGTGCAGAATGGATAATATGGTTATGGGTAGCGTTTGGACGGATATGGATAAAGCCATCCGGACCCTGCCAGATAACCTCACCCGACTGCAGACGGCTTACATCCACCAGTGTTTCAACCTGCGGGTGAAGTTCATGCTTCAATTCCAGCATCAGGTCTGTTCCTCCGGCAATGATGCGAGCTTTTTCCTTTTCCTCTGCCAAAATATCCAGCGTTTCCTCGATCGTAGAAACCGTCCAATACTTATTCCACATACTGCCTCCGTTTAGTAAAAGCTGGCTGCGCACTAACCATTTAATTTTATAGTACCAACCTTCTTTTTATTCAAGATATTGAAAATGACCTTTTCTTGTTTTAAAGGTAATGAATTGAACCAAACTCCGGTTGCCGCGTGCACAGCAGCGCAGAAAGCTGGCGCCAGCGGTCCGTATGGTATCTCACCCATGCCTTTGGCTCCCATGGGACCATTTGGATCGGGAACTTCTACAAGAATACTTTCCATTACGACCGGTATATCTTTGATGGTTGGAATCAGGTAGGTGGAAAAATTCCTGGTTAGTAACCTGCCATTACGTTGGATCAATTCTTCGGTTTGGGCATAACCAAGCGCTTGGGTCAGACAGCCCTCCATTTGGCCGCGCACCTGCTGTGGATTGATCGCTTTGCCCACATCGTCTGCACAAATGACCGCAAGAATGTCGATCACCCCGGTTTCCATGTTTACCCTTACCTGTACGGCTTCGGCCGCGTATCCGACACCGAAATTGGGATATCCCTTTCCGGATTGTTCGTCCAGTTCCGTTGTTACAGGAGAATGGTAAACTGCTTCCCCAACTGCAGGACGTTCTTCTTTGTTCCATTCCTGCAATGCCATTCTGGCAGCTGCCTGTACTGCGTGACCGGCCATATAGGTCATACGAGACGCGGAAGAACTGCCTGAATTGGAAGAAGTGGCAGAATCGCTGGCGATGATCTCGATTTGGTCGGTGGGGATGGAAATCTCATGTGCGGCAAACTGTTTCAATATGGAATGTACGCCCTGCCCCATGTCGGCTGCTGCATGAAAGACTTTCACACGTTCAATGTTTTGATTCCCAATAATTTCTACTTTTGCCCAGCATTCGTCAGGGGCAATGCCAAACGATTTCATCCCTGCAGCAAATCCCCACCCATACGAATACCGCTCTTCTTCAGTTAGATATCCCTTTTGATAGTTCTGCGAGAAACTCCCGCCCTTTTCATGCACTGCATGATTGCATTTCTCTACCACCTCTTGAATACCGATTCCAGGCGGAAGCGGCGTTTGATTGATGGAAAGATCGCCCTCGTGCATGACATTCTTCAAACGGAATTCCGCAGGATCCATCTTCAAAGCCTCTGCCAATTTGTTCACCTGCATTTCCGCTGCAAAGCAGGCCTGGGGAACACCGAATCCTCGAAACGCTCCGCTGGGAATATTATTGGTATAAAAAGCGTCAGCATCCACATGGACGTTGGAGATTTGGTAGGGTCCGATGGCGGCAATCGTCGCAGCATTTAGCACCACTTCCGTTGAAGATGCGTAGGCGCCCGCATCCGCGATCATCTTTATTTGCGCTGCAATGATCTTGCCGGAACGCAGCGCGCCCCATTTGGCCTGGATCTGGAAGGCATGCCGTTTAGGATGCCCTAAAAAGGATTCTTCCCTGCTCCATACTGTTTTAACCGGTCTTCGAATACCTGCTTGTGCAAGTTTGTATACCGCTAAAGCCAGTGCGATTTGAATGGAAATATCTTCCTTTCCTCCAAAAGCGCCACCAATCGCTGTGTATTCAATGCGTATCTTTTCCTCCGGCAAAGCCAGTGCATGAGCAATCTGGCGCTGGTCTCCGTGTACCCACTGTCCGGCAGTGATCACATGGATGACGTCATTGTCATCAAGAAATGCAATGCCCGCTTCGGGTTGCAGGAAAGCATGTTCCTGCGCAGGTGTGAAGTAACTATCTTCAATGATCACATCCGCCCGGGAAAAGGCAGCTGTGACATCTCCCTTCCGTATCTGATGATGACTGCAAAGGTCGCTTCCCAACTCCGGATGGATCATGGGGGATTGGCTTTTTCCGGATCGGTCCGGGTCATCTATCACAGGCAGTTCTTCATAGTTTATTTTTATCAATGATTCTGCCTGCTGAGCGCTACGCGCATCAGCAGCAATGATGAAAGCCACCCTGTCACCAAGGAAACGTACATGATCAGAACCTTCTTTGGCCGATCCCGGTCCGCACAGCACCGGTTGATCGTTGATCAGAAGTCCATATTCGTTGCAGGGGACATCCTTTGCAACCAGGATCTTCACCACTCCGGCATGTGCTTCCGCTTGACTGACATCCACAGAGTGGATAACGGCATGCGGAGAAGGTGAAAAGACCGTTTTCAAATACAATTGATCCGGAAAATTAAAATCGGAAGGGTATCGGGCTGCACCGGTGACTTTCTCGTAAACGTCAAAACGTGGAATCGATCTACCAATAATTGTTTGTGCCATGGTTTCTACATCATAGACGACCTAAAAATCATCATTTTATTTCAACATCCCTGCTCTTGCAGGATAGGGCCGACCATTTCTGTGATTTTATACATAATTGTGAGAGGTCTCTAACACTGGGCAGATGGTTCGTTTACGATTGCCATGTCATGAAGAGCAGTTTTACACTTCAAGTTGGCTGAGAATGATGGGTACCAGTTGCTTTTTCCGCGATACCATCCCTTCTGCCAACAAGGTGCCATCTGCAGCGGGGTTAAACGGCAAATCTTCCAGAATGGCGGGAGGATTGACCATCAAAATGCGGCTGGAGCCGCGCACCACATCCGTGACCATTAACACCGCAAAATGATATCCCTTGCTTTCTCGATATTCCTGCAACGCGCTGCGCAAAGCTTCGGCATGATCATCCAGTTCATATAGGTCACTCACCTCAACCTGCGAAATGGAGAAACGGTATTCCCCCGCATCATACGTTTTTACATCGCTGGTAACGATTTCGCGTGGCGGGCGAACAGTCAATCCTGAGCCAGCGTTGAGCACCTTTTCTGCATAAGAATCCAGGTTTTCGGTGGTTAATGGAGAATCGCTGGTAAACGCCCAGCGCGACAGGCGCTTAACGGCATTTTTATCGCGCTCGGTAGTGGTTGGGGAGATGAGGTTCAGAGTATCCGAGATGATGCCGGCCAATAGTACCCCTGCAATCTCAGGAGTAGCAGAAAGCCCTGCCTCAATAATTCGCTCGGTCACCAAGGTAGAGGTACTACCCACCGGTACCACTGTGAAATGAATGGGTGAATTGGTAGGTAAATTTCCCAGACGGTGGTGATCAAGGATCTCGATCAATTCCGCTTCCTCAAATGAAGAAACTGCCTGTTGAGCTTCATTATGGTCAACCAAAATCAATTTGATACGCGGTGGATGAATCAGATCGCTCTTACGGGCTATTCCGAAATATTTTCCATTGTCATCCACCACCCAGAAATCATCCCCTTCTTCACGCAGTACTTTACGGATCAAGTCCTTGATTCTGGTGGAAGAGTTGAAATGCTGAACGGTCGTATCCGCTGCTTCACGGCAGGGCAGCTCCAGTATCTGGCTGACCGCCGTATCGCTGCTGCGCGCGTTCGGCCCGACAAATTCAGCCATCAGTTTAAACAAACTCGCTCCGGTGACCAACCCAAACGGCTTGTTATCTTCGGTCACGATCGGAGCGACTCCACCGGTGCGGCTGGCGATCCCCCACGCTTCCCACAACGGTCGTTCGGGCGTGGTAGTATCAAGCCGCACTGCCACTGAACCAAATTTTGGTGAGGCATCGTTCAGCAAGAACGGCGGCTTTATATGCAAGAAATCTAGCACCCAGGCGCTCTGAGGATTAATAACGCCAGAACGGGCTGCGACCGCTTCGATCCCATCGCGCTCATGCAGCAACCAGGCATAGCCCAGCGCTGCAGCGATGGAATCAGTGTCAGGGTTGACATGTCCGATTACGTATACTGGCATTTTCAATTCCTTTATCCGTTAATTAGCAAATGTATCGATCAGTAAATGCACATCTCCACCCACCGGATACAAGATCGGGCAGGTGCAGCCATTCTTCATATACTCTTTTACCTTCGCTCTGGCTTCATCCGGAGTGCCGGAGGCGGTAATGCGATGGATTAACTCTTCCGGAACCAGATGTTTGGCTTTCTGTATTTGTTCATGGGTAGCAGGCCAACCCAGAATGGATTGGATTTCACGCACAATATCAGGTGCAACGCCGGATGCTTTGGCAATGTGCGGCTGCTGGGCGAGGTACTGCGTCAGCAGTTCGCGAGTAGTGTCAATGGCTTTGTCATGATCAAGATCCACAGAACAAACCACCAGTTGTGGCAGATCAAGATCCGTTAGTTTTCTTCCAGCTTTTTTAGCACCTTTTTCAATCAACTCCAATGCTTTCAGGTTGTATTCCGGGGGTACGCAGTAATTCATCACCACGCCGTCAGCAATTTCTCCGCTCATTTCGAGCATCATATCTCCAGTAGCACCAATGTAAATCGGCACATTGCGAGGTTCTTTTCGTCCATGCACAACATCCAATTCAATATTATTGACATGAATGAACTCCCCATCAAAACTCACTCTTTCCATGTTCAACAGCTGTTTCAAAACAGTGACAGTTTCTTTCATGGCCAACAGCGGTTTGCTGCGGTCAATACCCACATTCTTTGCCAGCGGGTCCCACCATGCACCAATACCGCAGATGATGCGATCGGGTGCAAGGTCATCCAGTGTAAGAAACGTCGAAGCCAACAACCCAATATTTCTGGTCCAATTGTTGATAACTCCCGATCCAATCTTCAACTTTTCCGTTACAGCGGCATAAGCAGCCATGGGAACAATAGCGTCGCGCACCAGGCGGCTTTCCGCCTGCCAGACCGCTTCGAAACCTTTTTGTTCAGCATAGCGAACATAATCCAGTCCATCTCGTAAATCATGTGCATCCTGCAAGTACAATGCAACTCTGTTCTTCACGGTAACCTCCTTGGATCGGTTATTTTTTAATTTTACTGGCTTTCAGGAAGATTTCCAAATCTTCCGGCAAATCCAGGTCAAATGTGAGAGACTTTTCGTTTTTCACCTTGACATTGATCTTTTTTTGTTCGGCCTGTTCAATATGTTTGCGAAATGACCACTCTCCAAAATTGTATTCCAGTATTCCGATGGGATTGGTCAAGAGCGCATTCGTCCCATCCGAGCGCTGATCGGAGGAAATGATGATCTCAGGCGGTGTGCCCTGTTGGGCGATAAAATCTTCAATATCTTCTTTATTAATGAATGGAAGATCGGCGGGAATAATGATCGCTTTGCTGGCATTATAGGCTTTGGCAGCCACAGTTGCTCTGCGCAGCGCATTATTGAGATTGGTGCGTTTGCCTTCCTGAACGGTCATCGTGCCCAATTCACGCGCTTTTGCCAGCACTTCGGGATCATAACTGATCACCAATACCTGGTCGATGGCAGGGATGGACTGAAGACAATGCAGGGTTCTGATGAGTAGGTCATTATTAAGAGCGGAACGTTCTTCGTCGGTTAGAACGTTTGCAAGACGGGATTTTCCTCTGCGCAATGATTTTACAGGAACAATCGCCCAAAGCGACATGTTTTATCTCTACGTCTGTTCGTCAAGTATTTTCAAGATTTGGCCGGCCAGGCGCTTGCGCGCCGGTCGATCTGGCATAAAGATATCCAGTGCCTTGCAAATTATACCCCACCCTTCAATAAGTGCAATTTGAGCTTCATCCTTGTGGTCCAAGACGAACAAATCGAGGATCGCTCGGTAATGATCGGCAACCGCACTGGAGCCGGGTTTCATTCCCAATTCATGAAACATCTTTGCCGCCGGCCCTTTCAACGCTTCTCCGCCGATCAAAGGAGAAACTGCGATCACTTTTTTCTGAGCGATGAT
This sequence comes from Pelolinea sp., assembly GCA_012797975.1. GTDB lineage: Bacteria > Chloroflexota > Anaerolineae > Anaerolineales > Anaerolineaceae > UBA4781. The sequence goes on from JAAZOD010000009.1 coordinate 85,657, forward strand.
GCTGCCGACGGCTTCGATCTGTATGATCGGATCAATGCTAACAAAGGGATTGGAAGGGCAAAATAGCACAAAATCGGCATTTTTCAGGGCAGTAAGTGCTTTTTCAGGAACCACAGCATTTTTCATGTTTTCAAATTCGATCGATCGAATCTGCGGTTCAAAATGATATTTCACAAAATACTCTTGAAAAGCTAAACATCTTCCATCTTGGCAGTGCACATAAGTGCGCACCGGTGTATCGCTCATCGGAAAGATCGGCACATGAATTCCCCACCGCCTGCAAAAATGAGCGGTGATTTCGGAAAGCGTTTGCCCCTCTCTCAAACGGCGTGTGCGTTCCAGATGTGTTGCCAGGTCCAGGTCACCGATGGCAAACCAGTCAGGACCTTGTAATTTTTTAATTTCTTCCAGGGTACGCCAGCTCTCCTGGTCTCTGCCCCATCCCGAATCCGGGTTTGCAAGCTCTGCCAGTGTATAACATACCGTATCCAGGTCAGGGGAAATAGAAAGCCCCAGGTGCTCCAGGTCATCGCCGGTGTTGACGATGATCGCCAATTCATCCGGTTCCAGACACTGTGCCAATCCATCTGCCAGCTTTGCTCCCCCCACTCCACCAGCCAGCGCTACGATCTTTTTTCCATATTTCATCGAAACAGGTCATCTTTCTTTTCGCGCAACACCTCTTGAAAGGGTGCATCCGAAAGAGGGTATGGGAAACCACGCACATGTACCAGAGGGATCAATTCGTCCGCCTGGCCCATCACCAGTGAGGCAGAGGCCGCCAGTTCATCCGCCGCAGCGATCTGCGTAACCTTGAGATGATAATGAAAAAGGTCTTCTTTGCCACGCATATCCACAATTCCAGGAACGCCGGAAAATCCGATGGATATGCCTACCGTCCCCTTACGCCAGGCGCGCCCATGCGAATCGATGATCATCACACCGACATTGACGTGCTCTGTTTCTGCAACAGACTGACGGATCTTCAATGCCGAGGCATTGGGGTCTTGAGGCAACAAGAGATACCAATCTTCTTCATTTCCCCACTTCCCCTGCACATTGGAATGATCGATGCCTGCATTCGCACAGATGAAACCCAGTTTGTGTTCCACAATGAGGGTATTTTCGCGGGTGCGGATGATGGCGTTGCTTTCAGAGAGGATCAGTTCCACCAAACGTGGGTCTTTTTGCGTGATGGTCGCTACTTCCAGAGCGCGCTGCGATGGTTTTACCGTGGAGAGATTTACCAGTCTTCCCTCGGCTTTGGAAACGATTTTTTGCGTGATGACCAGAATGTCGCCATTTTCGAGCGTTATCGCACAATCCAATAGTGCTTGATGGATGATTTCACCCAGATCCTGACCAGGTTCGATAAGCGGAAGGGTGTGAATCGGTGTGAAAATCAAGGGTTGGTGAGGCATGCACAGTTCGCTTTATTCAATCCCGGTGATCTTGATGCCGGCATTTTGAATGCCGAAATGTTTGTTGATATTGATCAAAACGGATGTCAGACCCTCGCTGACAATGGAATTCTGCAAAGGTCCGGCGTCATAGCCTTTCAAATGGGCATCGCTGACCAATCCCAGAACAATTTGCTTGGCTTCTTTGTCATTTCCACATACCAGCACATCGCACTGCAGGTCTTCATCTTTCAACAATTTTTCATACGATACATTTTGAAACGCAGAAACCACCCTGACCGCTTCGCCAAGTACTTGCTGTGCTTCCATTGCTGCACATCCGCTGGTGGGGATCTGCACATGGGTCACTTTGGGTGGAACCAAAGGAACGGTCACATCGATCACGATCTTGTTCTGGACGGAATCTCGGATGGACTCGAGGGTTGGAACATGAGCGGAGAAAGGGACCGTGACCACCACCACTTCTGCATGGTCGGCTGCATCGATATTTTGCTCTCCCTGAATAGGCCGAATCCCGGTGAAGCTGTCGTTCATTTCCAGGACCACAGTTTGTGCTTTTTCATAATCGCGTGAACCGATGATCACTTGATGCCCGGCCTTTGCCCAGCGATAAGCCAGGCCCTTTCCTTCTTTTCCTGTGCCGCCGATGATGCCTATGACCATGAAATGCCTCCTTCTATCTATGGCTTGCTATGCGAAGTATTGTGAATATCGCTCCCATACCGCTGGAGCCAAACGTAACGCATCATGGATGATCTTTTCTTCATCCAAAACAAGGATTTTACCATCGCGCATGAGAAACTTTCCATCCACAACAGTGGCGGTAATCATGCTGTTTTGAAAACCAAAGATCAATTGCCAGGGCAAGTTCCCTGCTGTCAAAGGCGTATAAGGTTTGTAATCCACAAAGATGAGATCGGCTTTGGCGCCTTTCCGCAGGATACCGACTTCGCTTCCACTGAGTTTCTTCACCAGATTGGCGTTATTGGTCCATGCCATGCGGGCAATGCTATCAGCACCCATCCTACGCGGGTCCCGATGGATCAATTTATGTGCAAAATAAGCCGCTTTCCATTCATCCCACATGGTATTGGAGAACCCATCGTTTCCCAAACAGACGGGGATGCCCATGTGCAGCATGGATTCCACCTGCGGCAGCCCCACCGCATTATTCATGTTCGAACGCGGCTGATGTGAAACCCATGCTTCCTGCTCTTTGATGATCTGCATTTCTTTTGCATCAATATGGACCGCATGCACAATGAGCGCATGGGAATTAAGGATATGGAAACTATCCAGCCGTTCGATGGTGCGTTTTCCACTGCGATACAAGCTGTCAAATTCATCCACCTGGTGTTCGGCAACATGGATATGAACACCAAATCCCTGCGGAATACTGGCTGCACAGTGTTCTAATGTGTCATCGTTTAGCGTTAAACTGGCGTGCAGGCCAAATGTTGGAAAAATTCTCTCTGGCAATTCTCCAGCTTGATAACGTTTAATAAAGCGAATATTCTCATCAATGCCGGCTTTTGCTTTTCCTTTTCCATCTCGATCGGTCACTTCATAGCAGGTCGATATGCGCAATCCGCTTTCCAGCGCTGCCTGGGCAATGTCATCCAGTGAACCGTCAATGGCGTTGGGTGAAGCATGATGATCGATCAGCGTGGTTGTGCCATGCCGAATGGCATCCAGCATGCTGACCAGCGCGGAGTAATAGACCGCTTCATGATCCAGCGCTTTATCCAGTTTCCACCATAATTTGTCCAGGATCTCAGGAAAATCTGCCGCAGGTTTGCCAGGTATGCTCATTCCTCGGGAATATGCGCCATAGAAATGAGTGTGCGCACAAATTGAGCCAGGCATCACATATTGTCCGCCGGCATCCACGACCTCTTCTTGTGGATAATCGATTTTTGTAACAGGTTCATCTTTGATGTCCAGGATCGTATCACCTTGGATAAGTATTGAACCATTTTCGATGATCCGGTTGGGATCTTCACAGGTGATGATATTCGCATTTGTTATGATCATGATTTTTCTGCCCTCGGTTACAAAATATTGTAGCATAGCGCAAAAAAACAGGTTTCTTTATTCTGTAATATAATCTGCCTATCTGCGCATGGAGAGAATAATGACAAACAATACACAACTGAATAAAGCAATCGATGCATTCCAATCCAACTATCAGGGTCATTTTAACAAATTCATTGATTTCTTAAAGATCCCCTCCATCTCTGCCGATTCGCAGAACAGCGAGGACATTCAAAAAGCCGCCCAATGGCTTGCGAATTATCTAAGAAATATGGGAATGGATGCTGTCCAAATCTTCCCTACCAAAAGGTATCCAATTGTATATGGAGAATATCTGAAAGCCGGATCGAACAAACCAACCGTCTTGATCTATGGTCATTATGATGTTCAACCCCCGGATCCCATGAACGAGTGGAAAAGCGGGCCATTTGATCCGATCGTGAACGGTGATTTGCTGGTTGCACGCGGCGCGTCGGATATGAAAGGTCAGATCCTTGCTGGACTATACGCAATCGAGTCACTGCTGGCTGTCGATGCCCTCAATGTAAATCTGAAATTTATCTATGAAGGGGAAGAAGAGATTGGTTCTCCTTCCATCGTTGATTTCCTGCGCGATCACACTGCATTGTTGAAATCTGATTTTGTTCTCAACCTGGATGCTGGCATGGTGGGAGAAAATGCTCCGACCATCGTCTATGGATTGCGCGGATTGGCTTATTTCGAAATCTACGTACAGGGCCCCGATCATGATCTGCATTCGGGGTTATTTGGGGGTGTCGTTTATAATCCTGCCCAAGCGCTGGCTGAGTTGATTGCCGGGATGAAAGATAAAAACGGGAGGATCACGCTGCCCGGATTCTATGACTCTGTGATCCCCCTTTCAGAAGATGAACGGAAAGAACTAGCCCGATTGAATATTGATGATGAATTTTACAAAGAACAGACCGGCGTTGAAAAATTGTTCGGAGAAGCAGGTTACACAGCCATCGAACAAGTAGGCGCCCGGCCTACTCTGGATGTAAATGGATTCAAATCCGGATATCTTGGTGAAGGCCCCAAGACCGTGATTCCTTCCACCGCGATGGCAAAGATCTCCATGCGTTTGGTGCCCAATCAAACTCCACAACTGGTGAACGAACAATTGAACGCATACATGAAAGCTCATGCACCGGAAGAGGTTAAGTGGAAAGTGATTCAACTTTCCAGCGACCCCGCCAGTGTTGCAGATCCCAATTATTTTGCAACGCAAACCTTTGCCAGAGCGCTGAAAGAAGTTTGGGGTGTTGATCCGATCTACAAACGTGAAGGTGGTAGCATTCCGATTGTTTCTCATATGAAGAATTTTTTGGGAACCGAATCTGTGTTAAGTGGTTTCTGCCTGCCGGGTGACCTGATTCACAGCCCCAATGAACATCTCCACCTTCCCACCTGGAAGAAGGGCATTCTGGCAACCATCCACTTCCTGTACGAATTGGGAGAATAAACGAAATGGCCGAAAAGAGTTCCGCCAAACTGGAGAGCTACGGTGGCCAGGCTTTAATTGAAGGGATTTTAATGCGCGGCAAAAAATATTTGACCGCTGCCTTCCGAATGCCGGATGGTTCAATTGAAGTGGTCGAAGAAAAATTGACTGGCATCTATACAAAAAGGATCAAGGATATTCCCTTCTTGCGCGGCCTGATTGTTCTCTGGGATTCCCTGGTTTTGGGAATGAAATATTTGACGATTTCTTCCAATAAACAGATACAGGAAGAGGAAGAAAAGATCGAAGGCCCGGCATTGTATCTGACACTGGCATTTTCACTTCTGATCGGCTTGGTCATCTTCTTTCTCCTGCCCACATTGTTAATGCAGTTGTTATATAAAACAACCCATCTTTCCTCCATTGCCATTAACCTCATCGAGGGAGTTGTGCGCATGGCAATCATGATCCTCTATCTTACGTTGATCCAGAGAATGGAAGATATCAAAAGGGTTTTCTCCTATCATGGTGCTGAACATAAAACGATCCATGCCTATGAAAATGGTGATGCGCTGGATGTAAAGTCCATCCAAAAATATTCCACCGCTCATCCACGCTGTGGTACCTCCTTCCTGGTAACGGTGATGATCATTTCTATTTTGGTTTTTTCAGTGGTCTCGACCCCCAATGTCGGATTGCGTTTATTAAGCCGCATCGTGCTGATACCCATTGTGGCAATGATCTCCTATGAAGTGATCCGGTTGTTAGGAAAATATGAGAAGAATCCCATAGTCAGGATTATTGCCAAACCAAACCTCTGGCTGCAGAGTCTTACGACCAATCAACCGACTGATGAGATGGTAGAAGTAGCTGTGCAAGCCTTTAATCGGTTGCTTGCGCTGGAAAAAATGGAATGAGAAAAAAAGAGGAAGGTCGATTATGAAAATCGTTGACAAGATTGAACAAGATATGTTCAACGCGATGAAAGAGAAAGACGCTGATACGGTACGCGCTTTGCGGATGGCATTGTCCTCTATAAAATATGCTGCAAAAGAAAAACGCGGGGAATTGGATGAACTTGCCATCATCGCCGTTTTACAGAAAGAGGTCAAAATCCGTCAGGAGACAATCGAAGAAGCAAAAAAAGGAAATCGCCAGGATATTATCGATGAAAATACACGGGATATTAAGATCCTGGAAAGATACCTGCCCCAACCACTTTCAGAAGCGGAGTTGGATGCGCTTGTGCAAAAAATCATCAAAGAGACCGGCGCTCAATCCATGAAAGAAATGGGAAAAGTAATGCAAGTTGCAGTGCAAGAAGTGAACGGTCGCGCCCCGAATAATGTGATCAGTCAATCGATTCGGAAATTTCTTGCGGGATAATCCATGGATAAAATACAGTCGAAGTTTAGCCCCAAAATACTTCTGACTTTTCTGATTTTTGCCGCGTTCTGCTATGCTTCATTGATATTACCCTTTACCTACCGTCAATCACCGGTATCTTTAAGCGTGGGAAGCGTATCAACGCAGGATATCCGTGCACCGCAAACCTTTTCATTTATCAGTGAGACTCTGACGGAAAATGCGCGTGATCAAGCCGAGCAGTCGGTAATGCCCATCTATCTGGCTGCCGATCCCACCATCAGCCGTCAGCAGCTTGAACGCATGAAAGCTGTTCTCAATTACGTCAGTTCCGTGCGTTCGGATGAATTTGCCACCCAGGAACAAAAAATCGCAGACCTTCAGGCAATTGATAACATTACCATCACAACCGAAATGGCAACCAATATTCTGACCTTCGGTCAAGATAAATGGCAAGAAATACAAAATGAAACCTTGTTCGTACTGGAAGAGGTGATGCGCAGCACCATTCGTGAGGATCAGATCACGCAGGCCAAGCGCAGTGTTCTGCCCTTGATTAGTTATTCCTTCACCTCGGCAGAAACGGAAGTCATCAACTCATTGGTTACCCCCATGGTAACCGCCAACAGTTTATTCAGCAGTGATAAGACCAATGAAGCTATCGAACAAGCCCGCGCAGAGGTGGAACCGGTTTCGAAAACCTATATGGCTGGTGAAACGATCGTCTCCACCGGCCAGGTGATCACGCCGGTTATCTGGGAAGCGTTGCAGGAATTGGGGTTGATCTCTCCGCAGAGCACCATGCTGAAGTATATATCTTCGGCATTGCTGATATTCTCTGTGGTGATCATGGAATATATCTACGTATTTCGCTATCGCAAAAATCTGATGGATACTGATTTCCGATCCCTTGTCACCATACTCGCTTTGTATTTGGTTTTTCTATACCTGGCGCGCATCTTCATATTGAATCGTGCGGTCGTTCCCTATATTTTCCCCATTGCCGCATTTGGATTAACCATCTCCAGTCTGATCAATTATGAAGTCGGTATCATCTTTTCTATCGGGTTGAGCACACTCACTGCATATGGGCAGAGCAATTCGGTGGAACTGACTCTGTTCTATATCATTGCCAGTATTGTCGCCATTTTCATATTACAGCGCGGGCGGAGAATCACGGTTTTCTTTTATTCTGGTTTGGTCCTTGGATTGGTTGGAGCTGCAACAGTAGTGTCCTATCGTTTGATTTCTGCGTATTTTGATATGGAAGGCATCTTGACCTTAATTGGTGCTTCGTTCTTGAACGGTATGGCATCGGTAAGTCTAACGCTGATCCTGCAATATGCTGTTGCATCTCTGTTGGGCAAGACCACCGCATTACAGTTGATGGATCTTTCCAGACCAGATCACCCATTGTTGCAATTGATCATGACCAATGCACCCGGCACTTATCAGCATAGTCTACAGGTAGCAAATCTGGCGGAACAAGCCGCACGCAGCATCGATGCTGACCCACTGTTAACCAGGGTTGGTGCTCTATATCATGATGCAGGTAAAGCATTAAATCCCGCATTCTTTATCGAAAACCAGGTGACCGGAAATCTGGATGCCCATGATGATCTCGATCCGGCAGAAACTGCCACTACTATCATCAAACATGTGGAAGATGGATTGAAGCTTGCACATGAATATCGGCTCCCACCCGAGGTAGAAACATTCATCTCGGAACATCATGGAAAATCAACCACAAAATATCAACTCAGCAAAGCCAAAGAACAGTTGAAAGACGGCAAAGAAGTGGATTTATCCAAATTCGAATACCCAGGTCCCAATCCACACACCAGAGAGACAGCCATTTTGATGATGGCCGATAAAGTAGAAGCTCGTGCCCGAGCAGAAATACCAAAAACGGATGAAGAGATCACAAAATTGGTTGAAACATCCATTGATACATTGTTGCATGATAAATTCCTGGATAATACCAGTTTGTCCATGAAGAACATTCAGGCTATTAAGGAATCCTTTTTCCAAACCTTGAAAAATACGTATCACCACAGGTTAAAATACCCAAAATGATAGAGATTATTTACCCACCAGTTTTCATGGCACGAATTAAATTAGGAAATTTTCGGAAGTGTGCAGCTACCGTGATGCAGTTGTTGCATTTGCAGAACAAAGCGATCACCGTCAAGATTTGCAGTGACGCAGAAATGCAATCTTTCAATAAAACATATCGTGGCATCGATCAGACAACGGATGTGCTCTCTTTTTCACTGGATTTCAAAGAACCCCAATCCAACGAAGATTATCTGGGCGACATCATCATCTCCTATCAAACAGCAAAAAAACAAGCCAAAGAACATCAGCAATCTTGGGAAAATGAAATGATATTCCTGTTGATTCATGGTTTGTTGCATTTGTCAGGATATGATCACGAGACACTTTTGGATGAAAAAAAGATGTTTGCCTTGCAAGATAAAATCTTCCGACAAGTAACAGGGAAAAATGAATAACAAATACACCATTTGGGAATCTTTTCATTTTGCATTTGAAGGTTTTCGCTATGCTCTCCAAACGCAAAGAAATCTTCGCATTCAACTGATTGTGGCGGTTGCGGTCATAGCCATCAGCACTTTTTTACCAATGCAATTAATCGAATGGGCACTCTTATTTGTGCTGATCGCTCTTGTCATTGTTGCTGAAATTCTCAACACGGCTATCGAAAAAACTATTGATTTAATTGTAAAAGAGTTCGATCCGTTGGCAAAGACCATTAAGGATCTCAGTGCGGCGGCGGTTCTGTTTATAGCATTTACAACAGTGATCGTGGGTTCCTTGATTTATCTTCCGAAATTACTTGCCTTTCTTAAATAAAAATGGTGGATGAACACATCCACCATTTTTATGGTCAATTCAGATAATCTTTGAGATTGTGCTCAACCGCATAAGCAGCCGCCTCTGCGCGATTGCTTACATTGAGTTTGGAAAGGATGCTGCTTACATAGTTGCGCACAGTCCCCTCACCCAGAAAGAGATTTTGGGCAATATCCCGGTTGGTCTTTCCTTCAGAAACAAGCTTGAGCACCATTTTTTCTTGCTGACTTAAACTGGAGAAAGCAGAAGCTTCTTCTTCTCGTACAGCTTTTCTCACTTCTTGAAAAACACGCTGTGTTACTGCAGGGTCAAGAGAAGCCTCTCCACGTGCAACAGATTCAATGGAATTGATGAGATCCTTGGCATTGATTTGCTTGAGCACATAGCCTGAAGCACCTGCTTTGATAGCGGAGAAGAGCATTTCATCTTCCGCGAAGGATGTCAGCATGATCACTTTAGTACTAGGGAATTTTTTACAGATTTGTTCGCAAGCTTCGATCCCAGACATTCCTGGAAGACGAATATCCATTAAAACGATGTCGGGTTTATGCGTTTCTACTTTCTTAATGGCATCCAGCGCATTATCGGCTTGAGCAACCACCTCATATTGCGAGTTTTGTTCTAAAAGAGAAATTAATCCCAACCTGACGACTTCATGGTCGTCCACAATCATGATCTTACTTTTCGGCATTCAACCTCCATATCATTAGATTTTTATTTCCAGTGTTACTGGACAATGATCAGATCCGAGGACCTCATCATGGATGGTCACATCTACAATCTTTTCTTCCAGTGATGAAGAAACTAGGTAATAATCCAACCGCCAGCCAATATTTCGCTCTCTGGCTTTAAAACGATAGGTCCACCACGAATATTGTACTTTATCAGGATGACGTTTGCGAAATATGTCAATCAGGTCATGCTCAAGATAATGGTCAATCCATACCCTTTCTTCGGGCAAGAAACCGGTATTTTTCTCGTTTTCTTTGGGATTCTTGAGATCTATTTCGCGATGTGCGGTATTGAAATCACCAGTAATGATGACCTGTTTCCCTTCACCGTGCAGCGCATCGCAAATCTTCAGCAGTTCTGCGTAAAAATCCAACTTGAAAGGAACCCGTTCATTTTCCTGGCCGCCATTCGGGAAATAGCTATTGAAAAGTTCAAAACCAGGATAACTGGTTCGAATCACACGGCCTTCAATATCGAAGCGCTCAATGCCCAGTCCTTTGATTATTTTTAACGGTTCATTCTTATAAAAAGTGGCAACACCGCTATATCCCGGCCGCTGGGCAGCATTCCAGATTACGGTGTATCCGAGATCGAGGATCGGTGCTAAATTCACTTGTTCAAGAGTTGCTTTCACTTCCTGCAGGCAAAGAACATCCGGTTGATATTCCCCTACCCAAATCGCAATATCTTTCTGAAGAGCTGCACGAATTCCGTTTATATTCCAGGTTGTAATTTTCATTGTCACCACTGTGGTAAACTTAATCGGCTTCTACTGGTTAATTGTAGCAGATTGGAAGCACATACACAAAACATTATGCGAAGAAAAATTGTTTATTCCATTCTGATCTCATTTCTTTTACTATCACTCAACGTAAAAACAAGTTTTGCACAGGATAATCCTAATTACCCGATCTATATTGTGCAATCCGGTGAAACACTCACATCCATTGCAGAAAAATTCAATACAACAGTGGCTGAGATCATCAATATCAACGGCATTGTCAATGAAAATCTGATTACAGAAGGCACAGAACTGTATATTCCCGGACTGGAAGGAATTACCGGGCGTTTGGTCACTCATGCAATTAATATCGGAGAGACCCTCGAAGACCTATCGATCGAAAATTCCATCCCATTGGAAACACTTCTCTCTATAAATAAAATCACCTCGCCAAATGAGATTTACGTGGGCACCAATATCATTCTCCCCGTGCCTGACGAAACATCCGCTTTATCCATTGCTCATACCATGCAAACTCAGGATACCATGCTTGAAAATGCAGTTCGCGAACAAATGAATCCCTGGGTTCTGCTTCTACAGAATGATCTACGCACTGGCAACATCCTGATCCCCAATTCACCCATTTTTGCCAAGATCAATACCGACCAGGCGGTGAGCAAGATTTCTCCGTTCATCCGCATGGTTGAAATATCTCCACTTCCTCTGGTTCAAGGAACAACGATTGTGATCAATGTGGAAACAACAGAGCCGCTTGATTTAACAGGTATTGTAGGGGACCATACCCTGCACTTCTTCCCCTACAGCGATCAACCCAACCGTTATTATGCCATACAGGGAATCCACGCGATGGCTGAGCCGGGATTGATAACTTTCAACCTGACCGGCAGTTCTCAGGGAACCGTTATTTTTTCCTATGACCAAATGCTTCTGCAAGAAGCTGGCACTTTCATTCAAGACCCTCCCCTTTATGTTCAGGATGAAACGGTGGATCCTGCGATTACTGGCCCGGAAGAAGATCTGGTGCGCTCGTATACCACACAGGTATCTTCGGAAAAATACTGGCAGGGAGCTTTTCGATATCCGGTGGATGGTTCTGTGGAGGATGATACGATCGGATTCATGTCCACTTATGGTAATCGCCGATCGTATAATGGCAGTGATTATACTTATTTCCATACCGGGTTGGATTTTGGTGTCTATACGAACAGTTTGAACATTTATGCGGCGGAAGCTGGAGTGGTCGTTTATACCGGTTCCCTGACTGTTCGAGGAAATGCGACTTTTATTGATCACGGCCAAGGTGTTTTCAGCGGTTATTTCCATCAAGCTCAGATCTTGGTGAATGTGGGCGACCATGTTGAAAAAGGGCAATTGATCGGACAAATCGGCTCCACCGGCCGTGTTACCGGGCCGCATCTGCATTGGGAAATTTGGGTGAATGGCGTGCAGGTAAATCCGGTGGACTGGGTTTTAAATACATACCCATAAAATAAATACTGCTAAGGTATAATTATTGCGCTTGAAAGGAATTTAGCAATTTCACATGGTTCTATCCAATACCTCAACCAAAAATGTGTGGGAAGATTTTCAACTGGAAGATGCTGATATAGAGTTTATTTATACCTACCTTTTGGAAAAAGAAATTCCTCTCCCCGCATCCGATCTGCTGGAAGCAATCATCGTCAATCGTATCAAGAAAGAAAAAGAAACAATTCTCAAGAAAACGCGCGGGAAAGGCAAGATCTTTTTGCCCAAAGACTCCTATGAGCTGAAGGATGAACTTGTTTTTCCTGCCTTTGGATGGAAGAATGGGAAAGTCATTGAAGTCCGCAATGGTTTCAATCCTGATTTTTCCAGTTTCAAGGTCATAAAGGTTCAATTTGATGATGGTGAAACAAAGGAACTGGCATGTGAACTGGCAGACCATAGCTTGAATACCCCCGTCGACTTGATTGGTGATGATCCTTCCTTCGATAAAGAAAAAGTGCTTGCCGAACATCAAGAGGAATTTCTCGAATGTATTCAAGCGACACTGTCCAAGAACAAGGATCTTGTTCAAATTGCTGGCGCTTGGTTTCCGAGAGCTTTGTTAGTTGACATCAATGGTGGGTATCTAAACCTCATTGAAGCAATCCTTGAAGAGGCCAAAGGTGGCCCAATGACCACCAAAGATTTGATGCAGCAGATCGAACTAAATACCATCGAGAACCAGAAACTGGCTGAATTTTCCTTGAATTTGGCGCTGCAGGAAGACGATCGATATGACGAAGTGGGTCCCTCGGGCGAAGTTCTCTGGTATTTACGCTCTATGGAACCGGACGATGTACGAAAAGTGCCGGTTTATTTGCAGTATAAGGGAAATCCAGTCGAGAATCCGGAAACAAGTCAGTATTTGTCGCTCTTCGAAGGCACCCTTGCAGATGAATTGGAAGAAAATGAGCCAAAAACTTGTGACCTGTCTGTCACCATCAGTCTGCTTTTCCCTCATTGGCGTTCCGGAACCCTCCCCTTCTCCAATTCGCTTTCCCATATTTTCCCCACCGCATTGGAATCGCCACGTGTCCGCTTTACCTTTCGAGATGAAGAAACGGGTGAAAGTTTCAATGGCTGGGTAATTCGAAAACAGCGCTATGTGTATGGATTGAAGGATTGGTACGAGAAGAAAGGCATCATCCCCGGCAGTTTAATTAGTGTGCAAAAAGGCACAAAACCCGGCGAAATTCTGATCAAAAGCGAGAGAAGCCGCCAAAACAAGGAATGGGTCAAAACAGTGCTGGTTGGAGCGGATAAAGGGATCGTTTTTGCCATGCTCAAGCATCCCATCGAAGTGAATTTCAATGAACGCATGTCCATTGCCATTCCTGATGTTGAAGCCGTAGATGCGGTGTGGAAAGAACGAGAAAAACTAAACCCTGAAAAGATTTTCCTGCAGATTGGTCGAGAATTGGCTAAATTGAATCCACAGGGTCACATTCATGCTCAAGAAATGTATGCAGCGGTAAATGTCATTTTCCGCTGTCCGCCTTCTCCGGTTTTGAATTTTCTGCTCACCAGCCCTGCCATCCAGCATTTGGGCGATCTGTATTTTCACCTCAAAGAAGGAGAAGGATAATTCTTTATGAACCCTGCCGGTCACTTCAGTTTAGTCAAACCCACCCTTGAAACGCCGTTTCATATTGATTTTGATTGGTGGATCGAACATGATGCGAACTGGAGAGTTTTCTTGCTTGATTTTCTGTGCGATGAACATCGCGCACTCTATGCAGAAAAAGATCAGAATATCCAAATTGATTCCATTGACCCGCAAACTGCCGAAGTGAAGCGTGTGGATGGCTTGTTGAACACCCTGGTGGAACATTGCGCACAGCAGGAAGGTTTCATTTCCAAAAATACAACGCTGGTCAATATGATTTTTAAAATATTTCTTGCCAATGGCAATAAACCTTTGAATGCTAACCAACTGGCCGAATTAACAGAAAAGCCTGCCGCAACCATCCTACGAACCTTTTCAGGAGCCCAAATCTTTAAAGGTATCCGTCCTTTGCAGGAATAAAAGAAACTTGCGGTATAATTTTTGCCGATAGTCGTAAATGCCCTCGTAGCGCAATTGGACAGCGCATCAGACTTCTAATCTGGCGGTTGTGAGTTCGAGTCTCACCGGGGGCATTATTTTTTTAACCGGATTCATTGGATCTATCTTTTATAAAGAAGCCAAAGACTGGCAATATAGATAAGAACCAGTGCAATGGCATCCACTTCAAAAAGAACAATGCGTTTTTCTAGTTTCGCGAGATTCCCGATCAATCCCATTCCGGTCATCAATAAGCCGGCCATTCCGATTATCAGAAAACTCGGATCGATGGATGACAGAAAGTTTCCCTGTGTATAGAAAAGGTCCGTTAAACCCAGTGCAAAAACATTGAACATATTACTGCCAAAAAGATTGCCAATGGCCATATCGTCTGCCCCAATGCGAACGGCAACGATCGCCGTCACCAATTCAGGCAAGGATGTGACCAGAGCGACCAGTACGGTACCTATAAAAGTCGCCCCCAAACCGGTTATATCGGCAATCTGATTCGCGCTTCTTACCATAAAGGGATTGATCAACACCAAGAGGCCAGCGGCAATGAAAAAACCTGCCAATCCTCTCCAAAGGGTCGGCGTTCCTTGCGGTATCTCTTTCTTGGTAGAAAAGCCGGATCCATGGGATGAATTTTTTTCAATCAATCGTACACCGATAAAATAACAAAGAATGATGAGCAAACTATCCAGTCCGATCCAACCGAGTTGAACAGGTATTTTCACCATCATGAAATAAACAGCCAAACCAATCAGGAAAACGGAAATGCTGCCCGTTAGCGCATGTTTGAAAGCCGCTTTACGCAAAATACGACGCCTACAATGAATCATATCGATCACTGCCAGAATGAGCATATTGATAGTATTGCTTCCAAACAGGTTTCCTGCAGCGAGATTGGGCGTTCCTTGCTTGAGAGCGTTGATGGAGGTGAGAACCTCTGGCAGAGAAGTGGCTCCGGCCAACAACAATACACCGATGAACATCCCACTTAATCCGGTGCGAATAGCGATAATGTCGCCATATTTGGCTAGTTGTGTTGCGGCCAGTGTGATCAATATTGCAGAGAGGACAAATTCAACCCAAACCATGCTCATTTCCTCATTTCAAAGTGGGATCGTACGCCTTTGGTTGCCATTAAGGGCCAGGCAGAAAAAACTCCAGTATTGGGCGCGTCAAGATCTCCAACCACACTCTCGGCAGCTTCCAAACATTTTTCAATCATTCCTTTGTCAAGTACGATGGTAAAAAGAGTGATATTGCCTATTTCTTCAGTTACTCCTTCCCCACTGTAATTAAAACGCATGGGGATCCGTTGCTGTTGACGGCGGTGTAATCCACTCGATTCGATAATGGTCGCTCCGGTTACCCCCAGTTCTGACCATTTTTCAAGCACTTCATCTAGATAATCGACATTATCCAAAACGAACATCACCATAAACATTGGGTTATCCTCCTTATAATTGAATTCTGCTTGGACACGTAACGATATAATGGGCGGAAATACAAGAAGTTTCAGAATCAGGTGAACGATGAAAAGAACCTGAATTATGCCATCGACAGACACTGATGGACAATATTATTTTATCAGGTTTCAAAAAATAAATGAAACAGGACGGGCAAGTTCACAAAAACTATCCGTCCTGTTTGTTAGTTGCTATGCTTAATTATATTTTTCGCGAATCTCAGCGCTGACATTATCAAGGATCATGACCGTGATCGTGATAAACCATACCGCAATACCGGCAGATTTATAATCCAACAATCGGATCCATTGCTGCAGCAAGAAGCCGATGCCTCCGCCACCCACAAAACCGATTACAGTGGACATGCGGATGTTGATATCCCAGCGATAAATGGTGAAAGAAATAAATGGCGGAACAATTTGTGGAATTACGGCATATACGATGGTCTGGAACCAGTTAGCTCCGGTCGCTTGAACGGCTTCGATGGGCCCTTGGTCGATTCCCTCGATCGCTTCTGAATACATCTTTGCCAGTGCTGCAATAGAATGCAGGGTCAGTGCTAAAATACCAGCAAATGGGCCCAATCCAACGATAATGGTGGCAATGATTGCCCAGATCAGGGGCTCGATCGAACGAACGATGTTCAGCACCGTTCGAACAAAGTAATAGATGGATTTGGTAAGGAAGTTCTGTGACATCAAATTCCTTGCCGCAAGGAAGCTGATTGGAATAGCCAGGATCACGCCGAACAGGGTTGCCATCATGCCAATGATGATGGTTTCGATCATTTTTTCAACGGAGAGGGTCAGTTCTTCACTTAACTGTGCTTTTCCAACGCTTTGAACCTGCCTGCCCTGTACTTCCCAGATTTTTGGTCCTTCCCCTGCCACCGGCGGGATCAAGCGGTATGGCATAATCACTTTAATTTCAAAATCGCCATTTGCATCGGGCATGACTTTCACATATTCCCCACTCTGTCGCTGCCTGAATTCATTCCCGATTGGATCACTCCACCAAATTTCAACCTCCTGCCCGGGGTTGAAATTACCGCCTATCAGGGTAAACTCTGTTCCCGCTGTACCGTCGGATTCGGTTGGATTACCACAGGTGGGGCTGGTGACAAGATATGGTTCGTCTTCCTTGATTTCCCCTGTTGGATATTCCACATCAGTGCAGGGGGATTGCACGGTTGTGCTGATAATCAAGATCTCTTCAGGACGTGTGACCGCTTTTTCCCATGGCCACAGCAACCTCCCCATGGTTGGGAGCGCTTCTCCTGCCTGCGAGAAAAATTCACCCATATTAATATCGCCGATCTGCCAGCCAAGCAGGAAAAAAACCGCCAGGATGAAAAATACCAAACCTGAACCATAAGCTCGGCTTCCTTTGTTGCTCTTTCGAGCGGTAAGGTAAGCATCAAGGATGATCCAAAGATACAGGACTATTAACAGGATGAAAACAAAACGCAAAATCGGTGAAAATTGGAAAGCTTTTAATATGATTGTTTTTATATCGGTATAGCGTCTACCTTCAAGATAGATTCGCCATGCCAGCAATCCGGCAATGGTAACAAAACTGAGTAGGATAGTTAACCCTCGTTTGAATGCACGTGCCAGCATTTGTCCCAAACCGGGAATAATCGCGGAGAGGATAGAAGCGATAATTGGTGGTACAAGACTTGGTTTCTGTGGTTCTTTCTGTGCGGATTGTTTTTTTGCCATAAATCCCTCCTTATCCTTCCTTCACCGTACCGATCAGGTTGCCGCCAATTCGCTCCGCTTCTTCCCCGTAGATTTCTTTGAACTCTTCATCGGTCAATTTCATGATCTGGGCCTTGGTCCCTTCATAGACGATTTCACCCAATCGCAAACCGATCACTCTGGAAGCATACCGCTGGACCAAATCAAGGTAGTGCAAACTGCAAATGATAGTGATCTTGTCTTCTTGGTTCAACCTTTCCAGATTGGAAAGAATGGAATGTGCCAGCACCGGATCGAGACTGGCAACCGGTTCGTCGGCCAGGATCATTTTGGGATCCTGCATCAATGCTCGGGCTATTCCTACGCGCTGTTGTTGACCGCCGCTCAGTTCATCCGCTCTTTTGTTCACCTGATCCTGAATATTCAAACGTTCGATGGTCTTTTTTGCCTTTTGTTGATCTTCCACGGAGAATTTCCCTATCATGCTCGGCAGTGTCTTTGCGTACCCGAGACGTCCAGACATGACATTCTTCAGGACGGATGATCGTTTCACAAGGTTAAAATGCTGAAAGATCATTCCGATTTCACGTCGATACTGTCTCAGTTCCTCCCCTTTCAAAGGGGTTACGTCCACACCGTTCCAAATCACCTGTCCTTCAGTTGGTTCGATCAACCGGTTAATGCACCGCAGCAGTGTCGATTTTCCGGAGCCGCTGAGACCAATGATGACAAGAAATTCTCCGTCAGGAACTGTAAAACTCACATTTTTCAATGCGACAGTTCCATCATCATAAATCTTGGTAAGATTCTTGATTTCAAGCATAGATTATTTTCCACTCCTCGCATTCAAATCTTTAAAAAATTATATCCTTAATTTTGCCCATCAAAAAAGAGAAAGGGATTCCCTTTCTCTTTTTTGTTTGATTGGTTCTTCGCACTGCCCTATTCTGCGGTCAGTGAAGCGTAATCTACACCCGCAGCATCCAGGATCTGGCGGAAGGCATCATAGAACTCATCACCGTGCTCTTCCATGCCAGTATATTGATATGCTTCGTCCATGGCTGCAGCACCTTCTTCGGTTTCGAAGAGATGCAAGAACTCAGCCACCAGGGTAGCTTTGAGATCAGCAGGGAAATCTGGGCGGAATTGGAAGCCATCATTCGGGATATCAGGTTCCAGGGCGATGACTTTGGTCTTGTCCATGATATCAGGATAGGTTTCCTCTACCGTGCTGCGCGCATCCACATAAGTGGTTCCGAAATCGCAATCGCCATTGTAAACTGCTGCAGCAACTGCATCATGTGAACCAGCATCCACGATACCGGCCAGGTCTTTGTCAGGATCAATTCCAGCAGCCTTCAGCATGATGGATGGAATGATCCAACCACTTGCACTGGTTTCATCAACACGGCAGTAGGTTTTTCCGACAAGATCCTCAATGGATTCAATGCCGCTGTCAGTGCGCACAATGAATTGACCATTGTATGAGGCGCTTCCATAGCGGGTTGAGACCAACGCTGCATCTGCGCATCCTTTTTCATGTGCCAGGACGTATGCAAATGTTGCCAGAGAACCCATGTGTGCCTGTGGAGGATTGGCGCACAACGCTTCGATAGCTGCAGCATAACTGGTTGCGACATACGGTTTGATCACGATACCGGTGTCAGCGTATACCAGGTCGGCTACTGTTTCAAAACTGGCGAGTACGCGTTCTGTCTCCCCCGAGGGTACCGCAACAAAAATAACGGGGTTTTCTTCCGTGCCGATATTTTCATACGGATCGGCTTTGGCCTTGCAGGCGGTTAATGCTAATGCGGCAATAATCAATAATGCACCAAAAGCGAATAACCTGTTTTTTGACATCTTTTCTCTCCTCTTTTTTTGGTTTATTTCAATACTATATATCACAACCATATTTTTTTCAAATGTTTATTCTTAAATAATCCGCTTTTCGTGGATTTGTCTGTACAGGTGAATCGTTTTCTTCCTTGACCTTTCTCACTTTATCGCATAAAATCAACCTCTGCAATTTTGGGTTTCCCAGCGAAGGTAACTCAAGAAATCAAAAGAGTGAGAGGCGCAAAAGGAAAAATGGAAAAAGTAATTTTAAAAGCTGAAAAACGTGATGTCATCGGTAAGAAAGTAAAAAACCTCCGGTTGGAAGGAAAGTTGCCTGCGATCATGTACGGTCATAACATCCAACCAACCCCGATTGTCCTTGATGCACATAAAACCGCATTGACCCTCAGAAAGATCAGTGAATCCACCATCGTCACCATCGAATTGGAAGGAAAAGAATACTCGGCACTGATCAGAGACAAGCAAGTTGATTTTCTCAAAGGAAGTCTATTGCATCTGGATTTTCAGACCGTATCACTGACCGAAAAACTCCGCACCGATGTCCATATTGAACTCACCGGTGTGGCACCTGCTGTGGCAGAGTTCAATGCACTGATTGTCAATGGAATCACTGAAGTGGAAGTGGAAGCCTTACCGCAAGATCTTCCCGAACGAATCACAGTGGATATCTCAAGTCTTACAGAGATTGGAAAGGCGATCTATGTCAAAGACATTCCTGCAATTGAGAAGGTTTCTATTTTGACTGATCCAGAGGAATTGGTTGCCATCGCATCTGCTGTGAAGGAAGAAGTCATTGAAGAACCTGTGGCCGAAACTATTGAAGGTGAAGCTGCTGCGGCAGAACCAGAAGTGATTGAACACGGTAAACGTGAAGAAGAGACCGAGGAAGAAGAAGCAAAATAATCGGTTCTTTGGACAAATAAAAGCAGTGCAAATAAAGTGAATGCACCCACAAAAGGGTGCATTCTTCTTCTATGATTATACAAACTGACATCGGAATGCAAACGATGTCAGTTTTGTTTTCACTTGAATGTGCTGATAGTTAGAACACTTCCGCTGTTTCAAACTGGCTGTTATACATGGAAGCATAAAATCCGTTACGTGCCAACAGTTCGTTATGGGTTCCCTGCTCCACAATGTCTCCGTTGTTCATGACCAGGATCAGGTCTGCGTTTCGAATGGTCGACAGCCGGTGGGCAATGATAAAGCTGGTACGATTCTTCATCAAATTATCCATAGCTTTCTGGATCAGCACCTCTGTGCGAGTATCTACCGAACTGGTCGCCTCGTCCAGGATCAGTATTTTGGGGTCTGCCAGGATGGCACGCGCGATGGTCAACAGCTGTTTTTGTCCCTGTGATACATTGGATGCTTCTTCATCCAGCACCATATCGTAACCATCGGGCAATGTCCGGATGAAGTGATCCACGTATGCAGTCTTTGCTGCAGCCACTACCTCTTTATCCGTTGCATCCAGTCGCCCGTAGCGAATGTTCTCCATAATGGTCGTGTTGTACAGCCAGGCGTCCTGCAACACCATGCCAAACATCTGACGCAGGTCTTGCCGAGTAAATTCCTGGATGTTATGGCCATCCACCATGATCGATCCACTGTTGATATCGTAGAAGCGCATCAATAATTTCACCATAGTCGTTTTTCCGGCTCCGGTTGGGCCAACGATGGCAATCTTCTGCCCCGGTCTTACGGTAGCACAAAAATCATTGATGATGATCTTATCGGACAAATAACCGAAATGCACGTCCTTGAATTCCACACTGCCTTTCACAGTCTCCAGCTTTATCGGAGAAGCGGTCTCAGGCTTCTCTTCGCTTTCGTTCAGGAATTCAAAAACTCTCTCCGCGGCGGCGGCAGTTTGCTGCAACGTGTTAGAAATATTGGCAACCTGGGTAATGGGCTGCGTAAAAGACCGTACATACTGTATGAATGCTTGAATATCGCCAATAGTGATCGCATTCCTTACTGCCAAATATCCACCCAGAATACAAACGACAACATACCCAAGATTACCGATGAATGTCATGATGGGCATCATCAATCCCGAAAGGAATTGCGATTTCCACGCGGCTTTGTAAAGAACATTATTCGATTGATCGAACTTTTCAACGCTCTTCTGTTCACCATTGAAAGCTTTCATGACCACATGGCTACCGTACATTTCCTCCACATGGCCGTTCACATGCCCCAGATATTCCTGTTGCTGTTTGAAATACTTTTGTGATCTTTTTACAATCATGCTGATAAAAACGGCAGACAATGGCACAATCACCATCGTGACGACGGTTAACAACCAGCTGATCGAGAACATCATGACCAGAACACCAATCATGGTCACAACGGATGTAACGATTTGCGTTAGACTCTGATTCAACGTCTGGCTGACAGTATCCACGTCGTTGGTGATGCGTGAAAGCACTTCGCCATGGGTAATTCCATCAAAATAGCGCAACGGCAGCCGATTGATCTTGGCAGATATTTCCTTGCGAAAACGATAGGTCATCTTCTGTGAAATATCAGTCATGACCCAGCCCTGGGCATAACTCAGCAGCGCGGAGATCAGATACAGTGCAATCAAGATCAGCATAATACGACCGATGTAAACAAAATCGATGCCCGTCCCTGTTCCAGCGATCTGTGCAACGACGCCTTCGTAAAGTTTCGTGGTAGCTTTTCCAAGGATCTTCGGGCTAACGATGGAAAAAACGGTTGAGGCGCTGGCTGCCAGCAATACCAAAATAATCTTGGTCTTGTATTCGGATAGATAATTGACCAGTTTGCTCATGGTACCTTTGAAATCATGCGCTTTCTCCCCACCGCGCATCATCCCGCCACCCGGACCACCACCCATGGCACCACCGCCAAATTCACCTCGTTTTTGAGTGCGTTCTTTATTCTGGTTGGATTGTTGAAAATTGTTATGGGTGCTCATGCTAATTCCTCCTTGTTCAACTGCGACAAGGCTATTTCTTGATATGTTTTACAGTTCTTCATCAGTTGCTCATGGGTTCCTTTTCCAACCACTTTGCCATCGTCTAAAACAACGATCTGTTCGGCGTTTTTAATGGTTGAGATGCGTTGGGCAACGATCAACACAGTACTGCCACCGGTACTCTTTTTCAATGCCTTTCGCAAGGCAGTGTCGGTTTTATAGTCTACAGCAGAAAAACTATCATCGAAAATATAGATGGGCGGAGCTTTCACCAATGCTCTGGCGATCGCCAATCGTTGTCTTTGACCACCGGATACATTCATCCCACCCTGTGCAATTTCGCTCTGCATTTCTTCGGGCATAGCTGAGATAAATTCAGTTGCTTGGGCAACCGCGGCCGCATTCCGGATGATTTCTTCGCTGGCATTTTCGTCCGCATAACGCAGATTGCTTTCAACGGTTCCGGAAAAGAGCATTCCTTTTTGTGGAACATAGCCAATCTTATCTCTCAAATCGATTTGCTTCACATCGCGTATGTCAACCCCATCGACATAGATTGCTCCCCCCGTTACATCATAAAAACGTGGAATCAGGTTGACTACCGTTGATTTTCCAGAGCCGGTCGACCCAATTATGGCAGTTGTCTGACCAGGTAAAGCTGTAAAACTGATATCATGCAAAACATCCTCTTCCGCATCCGGGTAACGGAAAGATACGTTACGAAATTCAACGCTCCATCGAGCGTTTTTACCAAAGGGTTTCGGTTCCTTTGGATCTTTCACCACCGGTTCCACCGCCAGCACATCAGCAATACGGTTGGCTGAAACAGTCGATCTTGGCAAAATTATGAACAGCATAGAAAGCATCAAGAAAGACATCACTACCTGTGTGGCATACTGCAGAAATGCCATCATATCCCCTACTTGCATGGTTGCTTCAGCAACTGCATGGGATCCAACCCAGATTATCAACAATGACAAACCGCTCATCAGAAGAGTCATAATTGGCATCATGACCACCATAACACGGTTGACAAACAGATTATTTTTCGTCAAATCCTGGTTGGCTTTGTCAAAACGCCCTTCTTCAAAATTCTGATTATTGAATGCACGTACCACCATCATCCCTGAAAGATTTTCACGAGTAACCAAGTTCAATTTGTCAACCAAACTTTGAACGATCTTAAACTTTGGCATCACAATGGAAAAAACTGTCACTACAAGGCAGATTAAAACCAGCACTCCCAATGCAATGATCCAGGATAACGACGGACTTTTATCAATTGCATGTAATATTGCACCAATGCCCATAATGGGTGCATAGAAAACCATGCGAACGATCATCATGACAGCACTCTGTATCTGGGTTATATCGTTTGTGGTACGGGTGATTAACGATGCAGTGGAAAATCGGTCAAATTCTGTTTTTGAAAAACTTTCTACTTTCTTGAATGTATCACGGCGTAAATCACGCGCCACCCCAGCCGCTACTTTCGAGGCAATGTATCCCACCGTGATTGAACAGGCAACGGTCGCCAGTGTCAGCAACAACATGTATCCGCCGATTTTCAGAAGGTAATTGGTTTGCAGTTTCGCAACATCCACACCCAAGGCCTTGTATTCATCCTTTACCGACCCGATCGCTGACTGAACGATCATACTACTACCCATGGCAGAAAGTTTCTCATCAATACTATTGATCACTGCTGAGCGCTGCGTTTCTGGCATGCTGGATAGCATGCTGAAAACATCCATCCCTTGAGGAAATTTGGATAAATCAAACCCCATTTTCTGAGAAACCTCAGCAGCTTTTTCCGGATCGTTGCTTGCCTGATCAATGGTAGAAACAATCATCAGTCCTTTTGCCATCATCGGATTGATCTTTTCAACTTCGGCTTCGTTCGTTGTATTTAGTACATAGATAGCTTCCGTTGCCAGGATCGGATATTCTTTCAGAAAATCTTTGTAATCGGGGGAATTTTGATCGACCAGAGTGTAATCATTGGACACGGCTGCTCGTTCATCCGCATTGAGAAAAATAGTGACTTTATCCATTTCATTTTGCCGGATGGCTTCTGGAACAGCATTAACAATTCCCCCCTGCTGAATACCAACATTGATAATATCTGACATATAATCTGGCAATGCAAGATCAGCCATCACTTGCCCATACAACATTCCAATTGCCAGAAGAATCATCAAGAGATACGGCTTTAAATATTTCATAATGCGAAGCATATTTTCAATTTACTCCTTTTGCTTTTCATTTCATCAATGGAATTTTCATCGAAAATCTTGCATGGTTTTTTGTGGAAAAGAAGAATTCATTTGCAGCGAATGCAACAATTTTGTGAGCAAAGCGATCAATTGCTCTTTTTCCCCATCATCCAATTCCGACGCCAAGCTATTCATATATTCCATTTGTTGAGGAACCAGTTGTTTCACAAGGTTTCGTCCCTCCTCGGTCAGTCTCAAATGATGCATTCTGCGGTCATTCGGAACATTTTCGCGTTGGATGAATCCCTGTGTTTCCAAACCATAGATCAGAGAACTCATAGTATTTTTCCCAACACCCTGGAAACGGCTCAAATGAGAAGAAGTAATCCCTTCTCTTTCCTCAATATCCTCTTGTAAATAGAGATTTATTAATATCGCCATTCGTGGACCGGATATCTCTGATTCATGAAAAGTGATATTTGACATTGAGTCATATAACCTGTTGATTCTGCGAATGAGACTGCCGATTTCAAAACCTTTAACAGACTTTTCACCCGCCAGGTTCTTAATGTTTTTTTCAATGACTTGGTGTATTTTTCGATACTTCTTTCTTTCCTCTTCCGATAGACAAGTATGGGGTCGATTCATTCTGTTCCTTTCAATATAGTACGATGTCGAACTATACTACCTCGTACTACTTTTGTCTATCGAGAAAGACAATTTCATATATAAAATTAATAATTGTGTGTGAAAAGGGCTGAGAAACCAGCAGAATGGATCTTTGAATATTCAACAAAAGAAGCACCCACTCCAGGTGCTTCTTTCATGACAACATTGGGAAAATATCCTTATTTATCTTTTGCAATGGTTTTTAAGCACTTGGCGCAGACAACTTTTTTCACCGGTTTTCCATCTTGAAAAATGGTGGTTTTCTGTAAATTTGGTCTGAATTTACGATTGGTTGCCCGTTGTGAGAAACTGCGATTGTGCCCAAAAGTGGTTGTTTTTCCACAAATTTCACATTTAGCCATTTTTTAATCCCTTTCAAAGATTCGCCAATCTTTTAAAATCAATGTAAAATAACGAGAAGAAAGTTTACCATAGTCCGTAACTATCGACAAGTTTTTTTGTTCTATATACAAGATGTTGAAAGAAAGTATCATTAGAATATGAATGTAACCGAAAATCAATTAGGCAATATTTATATTTCTTATCATGCGATCGCTGTCATTGCTTTTCAAGCTGCCCTGGAGTCTTATGGCGTAGTTGGGCTTGCTTATGAAGGCATGGCAAGAGGGATCACGAAACTCTTCCAGAAAGACCCCACTTCCGGTGTTGTTGTCCACTACAATGATAACAATTCTATATCTGTCGACATGTTTCTGGTCATTGAATACGGAACACGAATTTCCTCTGTGGCAAACAGTGTTGCCAGCAATGTTAAATTCCAGATCGAAAAAACCACCGGGATTTCTGTGCAGGATGTTAATATCCATGTACGTGGGTTAAGAGTAAGCGACCCAGATTAATTAGAAATTATCTTTGAGGTTTATATATGCCGCATGTCGAATCAAACCCACTGAAAGTGGATGAGAATGTCAGTTTGCCTTGCACGGAGATTAACGGCCAGGACCTAAAAAAATATTTTTACGCAGGGCTCACCTGGCTTAAAACCAATCAACCACTGGTGAATTCTCTCAATGTATTTCCTGTTCCCGATGGTGACACCGGTACCAATATGTTTTTGACGCTAAAAACCGCCTATGCTGAAATCGAAAGCGAGACGGATACAAATGCCGGTTCCATCGCAAAGAAATTTGCACATGGAGCTTTGATGGGCGCCCGTGGAAATTCCGGTGTGATCTTGTCACAGATCCTGCGTGGTTTCGCCAGAGCTTTGGATGAGAAAGAATTCCTGGATGCAGACCTTCTAGTTACCGCATTGGCAGAAAGCCGCAATACAGCATACAAAGGTGTGGTGCGCCCTGTTGAAGGCACCATCCTAACCGTTATCAAAGATATTGCACGCGCATCAGAAAAATCCCGCCAGGGTACGGCAGAGCTGGTAAAGGTTCTTGAAGAAATCGTCACAGCAGCAGATGTTTCAGTAAAAAATACTCCTGAACTGCTGCCCATTCTCAAGCAAGCAGGAGTGGTTGATTCTGGTGGAAAAGGCCTTTTTATTATTTTTGAAGGCATTTTCCGATTCATTAAGGGGGAATCGATCGATGTGGCAGAAGAAAAAATTACCACCATCTCGCTGGAACAAATGGAAAGTGACGAATTGAATGAATCCATTGAAGCCGGTCAGGATTTTGAGATCGTGGTCGATTTTGAACCTGAAACAAACTTCAACCTTTCTGCGTTCTATAGTGCTCTGGAAAAGGTTGGCACTTCGATTCAAGTAGGTGAAGGCGAAGATCTATATCGCATGCATATCCATGTTCCAAAAGAAAAAAAATATGATCCGATTGACTTGGTAATGGGATATGGCACAATCAAAAAAGTGTATATTGAAAATCTGATGGAGCAAATGAAGGAGCAAAAAGAATCGAAGAAGACCGCTCCTGCCATCACCCCTCCCAAAATTCAGGAGGGTCAAATCGGTGTCGTTGCAGTTTCCCCTGGTGAGGGGATCACTCGTATTTTTTATAGCCTTGGAGTAGCAGCGGTAATTCAAGGTGGGCAAACCATGAATCCCAGCACAGAAGAGATAGTGGATGCATTCAAAGACCTGCCAACGGACAAAATAGTCATTCTTCCGAATAACAAAAATATCCACTTGGCTGCCCAATCCGCCAGTTCCATGACCGATAAAAAAGTGCGCGTTGTGTTGACCCGCAGTATTCCCGAGGGACTGACTGCTTCTTTGATGATCAACCCGGATGGCGAACTGGATGCCGTAGTGGAAAGTATGAATGAGATTATCAAAGATGTTGACTCCGGTGAGATCACTACCGCCACCCGCTCCATTACCATTAACGGGATCGATGTGAAAACAGGTGAGGTGATTTCCTTGCTGAACGATGAACTGGTCGGCTCTGCGGCTTCACTGGAGGAAGCCTGTGATAATCTTCTGACAGCGGTTGACCTGGATGAAAAGGAACATCTCACTATCCTGTATGGTAATAATGTCACCAAAGAAGAAGTTGATGGGGTGATGGAACACATCAAGAAAAATTATCCTGACTTGGAGTTGGAATTACACGAAGGTGGTCAACCTTTCTATCAATTCATCATTGCGATTGAATAACCCATATTGATTATTTGAAGCATGCAGGAATCATTAGAGTAAAATAATTTCATGCATGCTTCTTTTATTGAACTCTCCAAATTCCTAAAACACGAAATCAAATTGGGCTTTAATAATAAAGCCGTCATTGGTGGTATGGAGAGTATGATCCCGGCCTGGCAGGCACGCGCTCTGCATGCCGGCGCTGATGAAGAAACTGTCCGGCAGATTGCCTCATTATTCGATTCTTACGCTTCAGATGACGTGCTTGCGCGGAAAGACATTATTCAATCCGCACTGGAAATTATTAAAAAGCAACAATCCACACAAGAAGAAAACTCGACCACTGCTGCTTTTGATCTGCCAAAACACACAACTTCTCATCCTGCTCCCATTTCATATCAACCCAAAGCCGTTTATGCATCCCTTACAGTCATTCAAGGAATCGGGGATAAAATGGTGCAAAAACTAGAGAAGCTTGGACTTTTTACAATTCATGACCTTCTCCATTATTTCCCTCGTCGCTATAATGACTATTCCCACCTTACACCGATACGTGACTTGCAGTCAGGCGATGAAGTAACCATCAGCGGAGCCATCCAATCGATTCAAAAAAGGAAATCAAAAAACAATCGTCTGCAGATCATAGAAGCGATCATTGGAGACGGAACCGGAAACCTTTGGGTCACCTGGTTCAACCAACCGTGGCTCACTAGCCGATTGAATTTAGGAACGCAGATTGTTGCCTCCGGGAAGATTGATACGTATTTGGGCAGAGTATGTTTGAACAATCCCGAGTGGGAGCCGATCAACGCTGATCACTTGCATACGAACCGCATCGTGCCCGTCTATTCACTGACCGCCGGCATTCAACAGAAATGGCTGCGCGAAAGAATTTATCAAGCCATCAACTATTGGACCGAAAAGATCAAAGATTATCTTCCGGAATCCATCCGCCAGGCCGAACAGCTGTATCCCCTCGATCAAGCGTTACGATGCATTCATTTTCCCAACTCGCAGGAAGAATTGGAAAAAGCCAGAGAGCGCCTTGCTTTCGATGAACTGCTTTTTATGCATTTGGGTGTGCTTCGTCAACGACATAAATGGCAGGCGAACGTGGCCGGCTCTTACCAAATGGATCAAACAATCCTGGAGCAAGAGATCCAAAAATTGCCTTTTCAGCTTACCGCATCCCAACACCTTGCATTGAAAGAAATTCAAGCGGACCTCCAATCAGGCATACAGATGAATCGATTGCTGCAAGGTGATGTTGGATCAGGAAAAACTGTGGTCGCACGTTTTATTATGGAAATTGTGATACGCAATGGAAAACAGGCCGCTTTTCTGGCTCCAACCGCAATATTGGCTCAACAACACTATGAAACGATTCGATCCATGTTTATGAATGATCAGGTACTCAAGGAAAACGAAATTGTTCTGCTGATCGGAGACACATCAGAAAGGCAGAAAGCGCAGATTCGTGAGGGTCTTGCATCAGGAAATATCAAGCTTGTTATTGGCACTCATGCGTTGCTGGAAGATCCGGTAGTGTTTCACTCCTTGCAGATAGTTGTCATTGATGAACAACATCGTTTCGGGGTGGCTCAGAGAGCAGCCCTGCGATCGAAAGGAGAAAATCCGCATATCCTGATCATGTCCGCCACACCCATTCCCCGCTCATTGAATTTGACTATTTATGGAGATCTGGATATTTCTGTGCTTACGGACATGCCTGGAGGACGTGTTCCGGTAAAAACTTACCTGCTGCATCCACAACAAAAGGCGATTGCACATGAAAAAATCACCCATCAAATAGAAGCCGGACATCAGGCATTCATCATTTACCCTCAGATCGAAGGAAGCGATGAAGAAACATTTTCGCCGGCTGTTATTCCGGGGTACGAGGAACTGGTTGAAAAAGTATTCCCCCAATATCGCATCGGATTGCTGCATGGAAAGTTGAAACAGGAAGAAAAAGATACTATCATCCAAAGATTTCGCGACCATGAATTGGACATCCTGGCATCCACCACTGTGATCGAGGTTGGCATGGATATTCCCAATGCCACCATCATCCTGATCGAAGGGGCAAACCATTTTGGTCTGGCGCAACTTCACCAACTCCGTGGGCGTGTTGGCCGTGGAAATACGGAATCCTACTGCTATCTGGTGCCTGACCAGGATATGGCAATAGAAAACGAGCGTTTACGGAAATTGACGGAAACCAATGATGGTTTTGAACTGGCAGAATTCGATCTGAAAACGCGCGGTCCTGGTGATTTCTTTGGCACTCGTCAATCCGGTTATAGGGGATTGAAATTAGCAAATATATCTGATATAAAGCTAATATCAAGAGCAAGGGAACAGGCACAGGCACTGATTGAACAGGATCCTGACCTGGTAAATGAACAAAATAACGCACTCCACTTTGAACTGGAGAATCTATGGAATGCAGCGAATGGAGAATTAAGCTAACCAATGACAAAAGCGATCTTTCCAGGAACTTTCGACCCCATCCATTACGGGCATATTGATATCGCCCTGCGAGCAGCAAAATTGTTTGATACGCTCTACGTGGCAGTCTACGACCGCCCGCTAAAATCACTGCTCTTCTCACCCGAAGAACGGATCGATCTTGTAAAACGCAGCTTCCATGAAGCCAATGTGGAGGTGATTGGGTATAGCTCGCTTACCGTTGACTTATGCAAAGAGGTAGGTGCAGCGGTGATCGTTCGCGGTCTGCGCGTATTCTCCGATTTCGAATATGAATTCCGTATGGCACTGGCAAATAATCGACTGGCCCCCGATATTGACGTGGTAGCTTTCATTACCAGCGAGAAACACACATTCTTATCTTCCACCACGGTGCGGGAAATTGCTGCACTGGATGGCGATGTTAGCAGCATGGTTCCACCGCATGTGGTCTCTGCATTGGATGTAAAATTAAAGAAAATTGACATAGAAAAACGTCATGGGTATTCATCTTCATTGCGCGATTAAGTACAAAGGAAACGTATGGATATTCTACATTTGATCGACCAATTGGAAGAGTTGTTCAATGATAGCAAATCTTTTTGGCTGACCAATGAGGTCATGATCAAAGAAGATCGCCTGCTGGACCTCATCGACCAAATGCGCCTGGCGGTTCCTGACGAAATAAAACAATCACAGCAGATCATTAATCAAAAAGAGCGCATCCTGGCTCAGGCACAGGAAGAGGCCACCCGTACAGTTAATCTGGCGCGTGAAAAAAGTGTCGAAATGGTGGAACGGGATGGAATCGTAGAGGCCGCCCGCGTGAAAGCAGATCAGATCATTAAAAAAGCAGAAGAGCAGAGCAGAATGATGAAACGGGATGCCGATGAATATTCTATTGAAACCCTGAAAGAACTTCGCGATGAATTGACAAAGATACTGAATCAGGTGAACAATGGAATCAACGCCCTGGAAGACGAATCCAATCCTTCTGACGAAAGAAAAACTCAATTAGCTGAAGGATATAAGGATATTTCCAATACTTCATCCAGGTGATCGACTTTTAAAATCTCCAAATCCTTTATTACCGATTGAGGTATTTCAACCAAATCTTTTTCATTTTTACGCGGAATGATGATGCGTTTTATGCCCGCCCGCTTGGCAGCGGTGATCTTTTCCCGCAATCCGCCCACTGGGAGAACCTTTCCACGCAACGTGATCTCCCCGGTCATTCCAATATCCTTGTAGACTTTCCGTTTGGTCAATGCGGAAACGAGTGCGGTTGTGATGGTTACACCAGCGCTCGGACCATCTTTTGGAATTGACCCCTCGGGAATGTGAATGTGGATATCGATCTTTTCGAAATCCACTTTTTTCAACCGGAGTTCGGTGCCCTTCGATTTCAAATAAGATAGTGCGGCCTGTGCAGATTCTTGCATTACATTTCCGACCTGCCCTGTGATCTGCAAATTTCCTTTTCCATCTGTGATCAGCACTTCAACCGGCATGATCTCCCCGCCATTTTCCGTCCAGGCAATCGCAATGGCAGTGCCGGTCTCATCTTCGGCACCTGCTTCAAAGAAAAAATATTTGGGTGGCCCAAGAAACAGTTCGATCATTTCGGGGGTAACCGATTTGGGCAATTTTTGTTTTTCGGTATATTGACGGGCAATTTTCCGAAAAATTTTCCCAATTTCTCGTTCCAAATTACGCACACCTGCTTCATAGGTATAATCACGAATGACTTTGCTGACGGTTTTATCGGGCATCTTGACCAAGATGTTTTTTAATCCATTTTCTTCAAGCTGCCGCGGAATTAAAAATTGCTTGGCAATTTCAATCTTTTCTTCTTCGATGTATCCGGGGAACTCGATCACTTCCATGCGATCTAATAAAGCAGAAGGGATGGTATCCGTTGAATTGGCAGTTGTAATAAACATGATCTTGGAAAGATCGTAGGGCATTTCAAGGTAGTGATCAGAGAAGGCATAGTTTTGTTCTCGGTCCAGCACTTCCAGAAGCGCTGCCGCAGGATCACCGCGGAAATCGTTTCCGATCTTATCCACTTCATCCAACATGAAAACAGGGTTGATCGTCCCTGCCCGGCGCATGGTCTGGATCACTCTGCCCGGCAATGCACCGACATAGGTGCGCCGATGACCGCGTATCTCTGCTTCATCTCTGATCCCCCCCAAACTCAATCGGACAAATTTACGTCCAAGCGATTGGGCGATAGATTTGCCCAAAGATGTTTTCCCCGTTCCGGGTGGTCCCACGAAACATAAAATGGGTTGCTTGGTTTCGCCCTTTCCCAATTTTTCTACCGCAAGGTATTCGAGAATTCGATCTTTCGCTTTTTCCAATCCAAAATGGTTTTCCCCCAGGATCTGGATAGCGTGATTGATATCCAAATTGTCTTCTGACTGTTCGACCCATGGCAGATCAATGATCCAATCCAAATAGTTACGAATAATCCCCATTTCAGGAGAGAAGGACGGACCTTCCTTCAAGCGGCTTAGTTCTTTATTGGCTGTCTTGCGCACCTCATCTGGCAATACCAGTTTTCCCAATTTTTGTTGGTATTCAATGATTTCCTGCTCCCAAATATCTTTTTCTCCCAACTCCAATTGGATAGCCTTGATTTGTTCGCGCAGGTAAAACTCGCGCTGGTTTTTATCCACCTCGCGTTGGACCTTGCTTTGCAGGTCATCTTCAATTCGCAAAACGTCCAATTCCTGTGCCAGACAGGAATTGATGAACTGCAATCTTTCTTGAATATCCACCATCTGCAGAATTTTGATGCGTTTCTCTATGGGCAGAGAGATGGCAGAGGCAATGACATCGGCCTGCCAGTTGATCTCTGAAATGCTCATTACATAGACCCCAATATCCTCTGGCAAACTGCGATCGAGCTGCACACACTGAGTGAAGAGATCAAGCGTGATCTTACTTAATGCTTTGGTTGTCTTGTCATATTCCAAGTTTTCTGAAACCGGTCTGGCAATCACATCAAAACCAATTTCTGTGGTCACTGTCTTTTCGATGAATACACGGCGCCTTCCCTGGATCAATGCGGAATAATTTCCTTCTCCCAGGTCAATCAGCTTGCCAATAGCGAATTCAATGCCGACTTTGTAGAATTGATCCGCATCATTTGCTTTAACCAAACCAATCAAAGTCTTCTTTTCCTGCAAGACATTCAGGATAACCTGAATATCGTTCATCTCTGTTACAAAAATGGGAGAAATCATTTTGGGAAAGATAATGAAATCTTTCAAAACGAGAGCATTGGAATGAACGAAACCATTCGCATCCTGCGCTAAATTTGGAATTTCATTCAATTCGTCAGATCTCTGTAAGAGTGCTGCAGAAATATTCTCATTCTTATCAGAATTATTCATTGAGTGTTTTTCTCCGCGAATTTTTCAAACCATGACTCCCTGATTGCAGCGGCGATAAAAACGCTTCCACATGCCAGGATGATGTCATCTTTTTTGGCATGCTCTAGCGTGTATTCCAACGCTTGCTGAACATCTTCAATGATAATTGTATCGCAGGAAAGTGCCGGCAAGACCTGCTGAATTACTTCGGGTTTCGCAGCTCGGGGATGGATGGACTTTGTCAATATGATCCTGTTCGCGATCTTGATAAAATTCTGCATCATTCCTGGAATATCCTTATCTTCAGAAGCGCCGAAGATAATCGTGACCTTTTTTTGAGGGAACAATTCTTGTATGGTCTCAACCAACCGTTTCGAGGAATCAAAATTATGAGCGGCATCAATAATCAAATAGGGGTTTTTATGGAGCAGTTCAAATCTTCCTGGCCAATTTACAGTTTCGAAACCTTTCTGAATAGAACGATCGGAAATTGTGAATCCCTTTTCCTGCAATATTTTTAATGCGCAAAAAGCGGTACCGGCATTCTCCATCTGATGTTTTCCAAGGAGTGGAATATTGATTGATATCGCAGTTCTTTGTTCTTCGCGCGCCTCAAGTTCATCCAAAACTTTAATCGGATATCGGATTTGGAAAAATTGTTTTTCCAGATTACTTCTTCGTTCTGCGAATTCCAAAATTTTCCCGGTCTCGATCAGCGGTGCTTCTCTTTCTCGTGCGATCCTCCGAAAAACATCCAACACGGAGGGTTGTTGAGGAGAGACGACCACTGGAATATTCGATTTTATAATGCCGGCTTTTTCTCCAGCGATCGCTTCCACCGTATCGCCAAGGATTCCCATGTGATCCAAGGAAATGGACGCAATGACAGAAATCTCAGGCTCTATGATGTTGGTGGCATCCAATCGCCCTCCCAGACCAACTTCAATGACACCAAAATCAATTTGCATTTCATGGAAATATTGAAATGCAACAGCGGTGGTGATTTCAAAAGTAGTTAATCCGTGGATTTTCTCAATAAAGGGATATAGCTGATTAATGACCCTTACAAATTCTTCCCGTGGAATCCGGGCTGCATCTACCTGGATCCGTTCAGTGTAATCGGATAAATGCGGTGAAGAATAGAATCCCGTATGATATCCTTCTGTGCTCAATACTGAAGCAACCATGGCAGAAATGGAACCTTTTCCCTTTGTTCCCGCCACATGAATGGTTTTGAAGGATTTTTGCGGGTCTCCGATCGATTTCATGAACGAAAACATGCGGTCAAGATTAAATACTTCTTCAGAATATCGTTGCTGTTTCGTAAAACTGAAGTCAACTTTTGAGTATACGTAATCGAGCGCTTGATCGTAGGTTGCAATACTATGTTCCATTTCAATCAAAAACCTTTCAAGGGACAATCTTACTATTAATCCTTCACAACGACTATAATTTTGTAAATGATTGTAGGTGTATTGAACTTTCGGGTATTGCTGTATAATTCCAGGTCGCTAAAGGCAAAGCGCAGCCAAGTCAAGCCATTGCTGAACTACTTACACAGAAAATTCAATGTGAGCGCTGCGGAAATCGGCCTTTTGGATAATTGGGATCAGGCTCTGCTGGCCTGTGTGATGATAGGAAACGACCGCCGATTTCTGGAAAGCAGTCTCATGAAAATATATCATCACATGGAAGCTTACTTTAGAGATATTCAATTCGTAGAATCGAAAATTGAGATTTGGTAGATCGCTATGGACCTATTATTAAAGGATAAAATCGCGTTAATCACTGCTTCAAGCAAAGGACTGGGGCTGGCAACTGCGCGCCAGCTTGCTCTGGAGGGCGCACTGGTTGTGATCAATGGGCGAGATGAGAAGAATCTTCTAGAAGCAAAACAGGAATTGGAAAATGATCTTGCTGCACAGGTATTTGCGGTATCTGGGGATGTTTCCCATCCTGATTTTCCTACATTCCTGATGCAGGAGATACAGTACCATTTTGATGGGCTGGATATTCTCGTCACCAACGCAGGGGGTCCACCGGCTGGGACATTGGATGATTTTTCGAATGAAGATTGGGAAAATGCGCTACAAGCCACCTTTCTCAGCCACGTTCGTCTGATTCAGGCGGCCAAACCACTCTTAATGAAATCGCAAACACCCAGTATTCTTACCATCACCTCCGCAGCGGTAAAACAACCCATGCCAAATATGATTCTCTCCAATTCTATTCGTGCTGCCACGGTTGGCTTGACAAAATCATTGGCCAATGAATTGGGTCCGTTGGGGATTCGCGTGAATTCTATTTTGCCTGGTTGGACGGATACTGAGCGTGTTCAAAAACTGATGCAAGCGCGCGCTGATGCCAATCACACAACCGTCGCAGAGGAATATCAGAAACAGGCCTGTGAATCACCAATGCGCAGGATTGGAAAACCGAAAGAATTTGCTCGGGTAGCAGCATTCCTGGTCTCCCCTGCTGCTTCCTATATAAATGGGGTTATGTTGGTCGTGGATGGTGGCCTCAATAAAGGATTATTTTAATTGAAAGACGCTTCCATCTCTCCTCAAGAAATCAACGCATTCCTCGAAAGAACGCTTTTCAATATTGAAAAACCCGGTCGTTATATTGGCGGCGAATACAATCAAATTTTAAAGAATTGGGATTCTACTCCTGTCAAAACAGTATTGGCTTTCCCGGATGTTTATGAAATCGGTTTTTCGAATTTGGGTCTGAATATTCTGTATGATGCTGTAAATAAAGAGCCCTCTTTTTTGGCAGAACGATGTTTTTCTGTGTGGAAGGATATGGAAATGGCTATGCGCATTTCTGGAATCCCATTGTTCTCCATTGAGTCGAAACACCCCGTACATGATTTCGATGTTTTAGGGATATCCTTACCCTATGAAACCCTCTATACGAACACTTTAAATATGCTGGAACTATCCGGCATTCCCATTTTGAGAACGGAACGCCAAGATTCTGACCCTTTGGTCATTGCAGGCGGGCATGCCACATTCAACCCATCGCCCATGAGCGCTTTTATTGATGCATTCGTCATTGGGGATGGCGAGCATATCTTCCTATCCATCTTGGAACTTGTCCAAGAAAGGCTGCCCCGTGAGCAACTCCTTGAAAAAATCAGCAAACTGGAAAGTGTTTATGTTCCAGCTCTCTATGATGTGCAAAAATATTTCAGTGGTACCGGGCGAACGATTAAGAAGAACATGGTCGCCCACCTCCCCCCTGCACCCGAAAAGCCGCTGGTTCCAAACATTGAGACCACCCATAACCGCATCGCCATCGAAGTGATGCGCGGTTGTTCGCATGGCTGCCGTTTTTGTCAGGCAGGTTTTATCACCCGACCGGTAAGAGAACGCCCTCTTGCTGAAATTCTTTCCGCACTACGGACCTCAATCCGACAGACTGGATTTGATGAAATATCTCTGCTCTCGCTGAGCATCAGCGATTATTCGGCAATTCAGGACCTCATTCTTAATATCACCAAGGAATTTAAAAGCCTCAAGGTAGCTTTATCACTCCCTTCTCTACGGATTGAATCTTTTTCGGAAGATTTGATGCAGGCGATCGACCAGCGCAAAGGAAATTTCACACTTGCTCCAGAATCAGCTACGGAAAGAGTACGAAACTCCATCAATAAACCAATTGCCGATGATAATTTGCTGGAAACAGCTTCTCTTATTTTTCAAAAAGGTTGGACTTCCATTAAACTTTATTTTTTGATCGGTCTGCCAGGGGAGACCCTAGAAGATGTAACACACATCATCGATCTGTGCCGAAAAGTTAAATCGATTGGAAAAAAGTATGTTGGCGGACGTGCCAGGATCTCTGTCAGCATCAATACATTCATCCCGAAATGTCACACTCCGTTTCAATGGGCTGCCATGGATTCCATCGAAAACATCACGCAGAAACATATCATGCTGCGCGAGGGTCTGCGAAATACCGGTATCATCGTAAGTTTTCCTTCTTTGGAAACATCACTGCTGGAAGGATGGTTATCGCGTGGAGATGAACAGCTTGCCAAAGTGATCCACTCCGCATGGCAAAAAGGTGCAAGATTTGACGCCTGGCAAGATCAAATGGACCTGGCAGTCTGGAAAGCAGCGTTTTCTGAACATGGAATCGATCCATTCCTCTACAGCCATCGTCAACGTTCTTTGGAAGAAGCATTGCCCTGGGATTTCATCGACGTCGGAGTGGCAAAATCCTATCTGCAGAAAGAATATAGATTATCTTTGGACGGTTCTTTGACCGGTGATTGTCGCGCAAATTGCCATGCCTGTGGAATTCAGACTTCGTATGGTGTGCTTTGCCGGAATCTGGCAGGAGAGTAATTGATATGGAAAATATCGAAATGAGAGTCCGTGTCACTTATTCCAAACAAATCCCACTCCGCTTTACCTCTATTCTCGATCTTCAAAAGATTTGGGAAAGATCATGCCGGCGTGCTGGAATTCCCCTCCTTTACTCACAAGGTTTCCATCCGCAAGCAAGGATTCAACAGGCATCTCCTCTCCCCCTGGGTTTTTGTGGAGAGAGAGAAATCATCGATTTTTGGGTTGAACCGTCACCCGCAAAACTCTTCCAAGAAAGCTCCATTAACCCTTTTCTTCCTCAAGGTCTACAGGTTCTGCAAACTGAATTCGTCGATCCTTTCTCCAAATCGCTTCAGCCATTCGTAGATGCTTCGGATTACTCCATCTCATTTTTTGACCCGCTCTCTGAAAAGGATCTTGCTGTCCTGCTGGAGAAGATTCAAACTTCTGAGACAATTCTTTTTACCAAGCATAACGGAAAACAATATGACCTGAAGCCACTGATCCGATCCATCGGTGTAAAGACTGATCCTTCTAGCAAGCCATCCTTCACGATTTCCCTATCCAGTTCTCCCAATGCAAACGGCAGACCTGACCATGTACTACAGTATTTTCACTATGCACCCTCTCATTGTCTAATTACCCGAACCATGATTCACTTTTTGAACTATGTCTAGTTATGTGATTTTGCAATGTGGCAATAAAAAATGCAATTTTCGTTTTCCTGCGGAAAAGGAAAATTTCAATATTTACTGCCCTTTTTGCGGCGAAAGGCTTGAAGTGTTGGAATATACGTTGGATACTGGCTATGCGCAATACAAGAGAAATCCACATCTCCATCTCGAATGTATACTGGATAACGTGCGCTCTAGCTACAATGTAGGGGCAATTTTCCGCTCTGCTAGCGCTTTTTCTATTGACCATCTCGATTTATGTGGTTTTACCCCCACCCCTGATCAGGCCAAAGTCCTGAAAACCAGTCTCGGCGCTGAAAAACAGGTTTCCTGGAGTTATGAGCGCAATGCGTTGTCCCTCATCCAGCAGAAAAAAACCGAAAGATCCTGTTCGATTTATTCTATTGAAGCATCCTTAACCGCCACTTCCTTGTTAAATGCTATGGGAAAACGATCTGCACAGCATATTCTGCTCGTTTTTGGCAATGAAATTTTCGGAGTCGATCCTGAGATACGGCGGTTGAGCGATGCGGTCCTGCAAATTCCTATCACAGGCGATAAGAAATCATTGAACGTATCGACCGCTTTTGCGATCGCTGTATTCTACTTTTCAATGTTCCATCAGTAAATCATGCAAAATTCCATCAATATAGGATTTCTTTTCTTGCATTCCGTCATCGAGATCAATGATCTGGTATGAAATATTTGCTTTTTCGCATATCTGAATAATTTTAGATAACATATCTTTCCGAACAGTAATTACGGCATGGCGATATCGTTTCTCTTGCAATATTGCCAGCCCCGATTGCCAGCCTTTCCTCTCCATAACCTCATATATACCAATTTCATCAAGAAAAAAAATACCGCTGCTCTCAAATCGCATATTCTTTAGTTGCTTATTTCCCCACTCAATTGTCGCTTCACGCATTAACCATTTTTTAGCAGACTTGTCGGCTTTCCAAACAGGGTTTATATCCGCCAGTATTCTTTTCTCTTTTGTGGCAACATCCCAAACCTGAATGGCTATTCGTTCATTTCCTCTGTACTCACCAGGTGAAATCAATCCCCCAAAGGGAATACCGCTGTGCTGCACTCCCTCGATGATTTCCATCATCATGACCGTCTTTCCGGAATTTTGTCTTCCGGTAATCATCCAAACCTCTGGCAATTCGAAATTTAAACCCCCTGTTCTTTATTTTTCAGTTCTTCCAGCCAATTTATGTAACTTTTGATCTGCATAGATCGAAAAGAGTTCACAATGCCCACAAATTCAGATTCCGGTACTGGTTGTGAGCTCGTATGTTCCACCCATTGGTTGCACTCTCTGATTTGGTCACAGATCAATTGATGCGCAATTTGCGGGCTCTCTTTGTGTGCAAAGAATAATTTTGATAGAAAAACCTGTCTAATTTCTCTTCCATGATTGACCGGCCCACGTACCCAGCTTTGAAAAAGATCTTTTCCTTTCTCTGTGATCTCAAAATATTTTTTGGGTGGATAACTGATGTCATCCATAATCTTTGTCGAAGGCATGATGGCTTCCCCTTTTTCCAGCACATCCAGCAAGCCATAGATATTGGTGATCTTTATTTTCCAGACTGCACCGATCCCTTCAGGATCATTTAGTTCTTTATGAATCTGATAGCCATGCTTTGGACCATCCGCTAAAATTCCTAGAATAATAAAATGAATACATCGTAAGTTGTTCATAGATCAACTTTTTCTTCCCGGTTTTTCAATTCATTATAGCATTTGACTCCCCTTCTTTTCGAAGTTACAATCATTTCTTTGGAAGGAACGGAAAATGCCTATCTACGAGTACATTTGCACACACTGCGGGGCAATCTTCGATCAAATCAGACCTTTTTCCCAAGCCGATCAACCCATTGCTTGCCCCCACTGTGCACGCCAGGAAACGAAAAGAAAATTAACCACTTGCTTTTCTCATAATGAATCGGGGGATAATTCCCATCCCGCTCATTCATGCAGTTCCTGCAGCGGCGGTTCCTGTTCCAATTGCCATTCATAGCGGAGGAAATCATGAAGACTTTTGTCAAAAAGAATGTGTTGATCACCGGGGGTTCCAGCGGCATTGGTTTTGCATTGGCAAAGCAACTGGTCGCAGCAGGTGCCAATGTATGGATCCTTGCGCGAAGAGAAAACCTGCTGGATGAAGCGCTTGCCCAATTACAACAAAACCTGGTATCCAAAGACCAAAAAATAGGCAAGATCAAAGCGGATGTATCCAATTTTTCAGATCTGAGACTTAAACTGGATGCAGTATTCAATGAAAAGAACATACCGGATCTGCTGATCAATTCTGCAGGTGTTGTTCATCCCGGAGAGTTCCTCGAATTGAGCCCGGAAGATTACACCGCTGACATTTCCATCGATTATTTAGGGACCGTATATACCACCAAAATCATTGCACCGTTAATGGTCAAGAACCGGTCCGGCCATATTGTCAATGTTTGTTCGCTGGCGGGTCTTGTCTCCATTTATGGTTATTCTGCCTATTCTCCGGCAAAATATGCAGTGAAAAGTTTCTCAAGCATTTTAAGGACCGAATTAGCTCCATACAATATTCTGGTTTCGGTTGTTTATCCCGGCGATACGGACACGCCCCAATTGGAATATGATAACGCCCATAAACCAGCCATCACTCGCGAGCTTTCAGAAACCATGGGGTTGATGTCTGCTGCCCAAGCTGCAAAAGGGATCATCAAAGGTATCCAAAAAGGGAAACACACTATCATGCCTTCTTTATTAACCAAGATATTGAAACCATTTGCTTCGCCTCTTGAGTTAATCATGCGGCAAATGGCAATATCGAAAGTAAAAAAATCCAGATAGATTTTTGGTATTATCGTTTTCCAGAATACCGAGGTTGTTCTTAACTGCACCCTGTTCGCAGTGTTATACTGGGCATGGCTTTACTCTTATGAAAACGAGGTGAAAATGAAAAAAGATTTCCTGGCAGTTTCTGATTACTCTCCTGAAGAATTAAATGAATTGATCGATCTTGCGACCGACCTGAAAACAGAATATTTCAAACATGGAAACCCACCTCTTTTAAAGGGTAAAGTTCTGGCGATGCTCTTCAGCAAACCCAGTTTGCGCACCCGTGTCAGTTTTGACATGGCGATGCGCCACCTGGGCGGTGACGCACTGTTCATTTCTCCCAATGAGATCGGCCTTGGAAAACGCGAATCCATAGCAGATATTGCCCGCGTCCTTTCCGGCTATGTGCAGGGAATTATGGCAAGAGTGTTTGAACATGACCATGTGCTTCAGCTTGCAAAATGGTCAACAGTGCCGGTCATCAACGGACTTAGCGATTACAACCACCCCTGTCAGGCCATGGCAGACATTCTCACCATAAAGGAAAATTTCGGCAAACTTCCAGGATTGAACGTCACCTTCATCGGTGATGGCAATAATGTAGCCGTTTCGCTGATGCATGTTTGTGCAAAACTAGGATTGAATTTCTCCATCGCGAATCCGGAAGGATATGGTATTGATGAAAGCGCTGTAGAACTGGCTCGTGAATTTGCTTCTTCCTCCGGCAGTCAGATCAAATGTTATCGTGATCCCCATGAAGCGGTGGTTGGCGCTGATGTGATCTACACCGACACATGGACGAGCATGGGGCAGGAAGAAGAAACACAGAAACGTGAAGAAATTTTCCCTCCCTATCAAGTCAATCAGGCGCTTCTTTCTGAAGCAAATCCCGATGCGATTGTTCTGCATTGCTTGCCCGCCCATCGTGGCCAGGAAATAACCGATGAGGTTGCCGATGGACCCCATTCACGTTTATTCCCGCAAGCGCATAATCGTCTGCATGCACAAAAAGCCATTGTTTTACGTTTGATGCAAGGATAACTATGATGAAAACCGCTGACTATATCCGACTCTCCGAGCAATATGGTGCTCATAACTATAAACCGCTGGATGTTGTGCTTGAAAGAGGAGAAGGTGTTTGGGTCTATGATGTTGAAGGAAAGAAATACCTGGATTGCCTGAGCGCCTACTCTGCACTCAACCAGGGGCATGTCCATCCCACAATTCTAAAAGCCCTCATCGATCAAGCCGAAAAGATTTCACTGACCTCACGCGCATTCCGCAATGACCAGCTGCCGCTCTTTTATAAGGAGCTCGCAGAGCTTAGCGGCTACGAAATGGTCATTCCAATGAACAGTGGCGCTGAAGCGGTCGAAACAGCCCTCAAAGTTGCACGCAAATGGGCATATATGGTGAAAAAGGTACCTCGCCATCAAGCAGAGATCATTGTAGCAGATGGAAATTTCCATGGCAGAACCATATCGATCGTTTCCTTTTCCTCAGAAGAATTCTATAAGGACGATTTCGGTCCATTCACTCCCGGGTTCATCTCTGTCCCCTATGGAGATATTCAAGCTATCCAAGCGGCTATTACTCCCAACACAGCTGCAATTCTCATTGAACCCATTCAAGGTGAAGGAGGTGTAATTATTCCACCCGAGGGGTATTTGAAAGCAATTCGCCAAACCTGCAATCAAAATAATGTCCTGTTCATCGCGGATGAAATTCAAACCGGCCTGGGTAGGACCGGTAAATTATTCGCCTGCGACCATGAAAATGTGCGCCCTGACCTGATGGTCTTGGGAAAAGCATTGGGCGGCGGTTTTTATCCGGTTTCTGCCGTACTGTCCAGCCGGGCGATTCTTGGCTTACTCCAACCCGGAGAGCATGGATCCACCTTCGGTGGAAATCCGCTGGCTGCTGCGGTCGCACGTGCTTCATTAAGGGTGATCGTTGATGAGCATCTGACTGAAAATGCCGCCACTCTGGGTGAATATTTCCGCGATCAACTGGCAGAGATTCCCAGCAAGCATATAAAAGAAGTGCGCGGAAAAGGGTTGTTGATCGGAGTAGAATTAAAACCAGAAGCGGGCGGAGCAAGAAAATACTGTGAAAAACTGCAAGAAGAAGGTATTCTTGCTAAAGAGACTCATGAAACGACCATACGCTTTGCGCCCCCTTTAATCATCGATCAACCAACCATCGATTGGGCTTTGGATAAAATTCGAAATATTTTGTTGTGAGAATCCTATGGTATCTTTTTCAACCATCACGAATTGCCGCAGAACAAAGATCGTAGCCACTTTAGGCCCCAGCAGCGATCAAGCAGACGTGCTTGAAGAACTGATTTTGAATGGTTTGGACGTGGCGCGCTTGAATTTTTCCCATGGCAATCATGAAAGCCACGGTGAGTTGATCCGCCTTATTCGCCAGATTTCTAAAAGGGTCGGCAAACCAGTATCCATCTTGCAAGATTTGCAGGGGCCAAAATTGCGCGTCGGAGATTTGCCTTCTGATTCCATGATGCTCAAAGCTGGGCAAAAGATACGTTTCGTTTGCGCTAATGGAGAAAAAGGGTCTTCTTCCAAAGAGAATATTCAAACAATCCCGCTGGATATTCCCGATGTCTTCTCTTCCATGTCCGCAGGAAACCGTGTTCTGCTGGATGATGGAAAATTGGAAATGGAAATTCTCGAGGTTGGAGAAAATGAAGCAACCGCTAAAGTCACTTTAGGTGGTGAACTTAAATCCAACAAAGGTGTCAATCTTCCCGGTATCAGCCTGGATATCCCCGGTTTTACTGAAAAGGATCATGAAGACCTGCTCTTTGGTCTTTCTCAAGGTGTGGATGCGATCGCCATTTCCTTTGTCCGTGATGCTCGAGATGTAC
The DNA here is from genome assembly GCA_012797975.1 of Pelolinea sp. Taxonomy (GTDB): domain Bacteria; phylum Chloroflexota; class Anaerolineae; order Anaerolineales; family Anaerolineaceae; genus UBA4781. The sequence continues at coordinate 129,888 of JAAZOD010000009.1, forward strand.
AGCATGTTCGCGACACCATTCGTGCTGTCAATCCCGACCGCCAAAACATACCGATCATCGCAAAACTGGAATTGCCGGAAGCGATCAAGAATTTGTTATCCATCGTTGCCTGCGCGGATGGTGTCATGGTTGCGCGAGGTGATCTGGCAGTTGAAACATCTGCTGCAGCGGTTCCTATCATCCAAAAAGAAATTATCGAAATGGCGAATCGTAAAGCCAAATTGGTCATTACCGCTACGCAAATGCTTGATTCCATGATCCACAATCCACGCCCCACCCGAGCCGAAGCTTCTGATGTTGCCAATGCCATCCTGGATGGCACAGACGCTGTGATGCTTTCCGGTGAAACAGCCAGCGGCGAATACCCCATTGAAAGTGTCAAAGTAATGGCAGCCATCATCCTCGAGGCCGAAAAGAACATGCACCGCTGGGGAAAGTTCTCACCCTTTAAACAAATCAACAATGAAGACGATGCCATGGCTCTCTCCTTGGCAGCGCGCGAATTGGCCAACGAACAAAATGTTTCCGCAGTGGCTGTATTCACCCAAAGCGGCCGCTCGGCGATCCTTCAATCCAAAGCCCGCCCGAACGTGCCCATTCTGGCATTTACCCCTCATCAAGATACTTACCAGAGACTGGGGCTATATTGGGGAGTCATTCCCTTTCTTGTGCCTTTTTCCAACACATTGAAAGATATGATCACTCACGTGGAAGAGATCCTGTTTGAATATACGGATATCAAACAGGGGCAGAAAGTCATCATTGTCTCCGGCTTTCCAATTGGAGCAATGCGAGCTACAAACCTCGCCCTGTTGCATACCGTAGGCAGCATTCAGGATATTGATTAGATAAATTTCTGGTTCAATTCTTCCAGAGTTTCTTTAGACGGCCTGATTTTTTCTACGGGCAGCCGATTCAATGGCGTTTCTGGCAGATCATACATATCCAGCATATTTGCTGCATCAGGATCCACATAAATCAAACCCGTAATCAGCCACCGATTTTTAATAGCATCCGCCAGGATCTTGAGCGCTTCTTTCCGATTTGTTGGATCATACTCCTTATCCACCTTCTTGAGCATGATGGTCGATCCGTCATGCAATGCCACCTCGCGCATTTCACCATGGTTGAAATCTTCCACGGTGATCTCATCGCGAGAAGGTACAAATTCCACTTCATGCAGCGGATCTTCGTGCCCTTTACCCCACGAATAGGAATGAAGGGCATTTTCTTTATTATTGAAGGTAACACAGGGGCTGATGATATCAATGACCGCAGTACCTTCATGGCTCAAGGCGGCTTTGATGATTTCCTTGACTTGTTTGGGGTCGCCCGCAAAAGAACGAGCAACAAATGTGGCATTGGCAGCCAAAGCTTCCAGGGCAATATCCACCGGAAGATAAACATTCTGCCCCTGCCGTTTTAATGAAAGCCCATAATCCGCGGTAGCAGAGAATTGTCCCTTGGTCAAGCCATATACGCCATTGTTTTCAACAATATACACCATCGGCATATTACGTCTTACGAGGTGCTTGAATTGACCCAATCCAATGTTCGCAGTATCACCATCCCCACTGATTCCCAAACCTTTGAGGGTGGTATCCGCAAATAACGCACCGGTCGCCATGGAAGGCATTCTTCCATGCAGCCCGTTGAATCCAAAAGAATTCTTGAGAAAATAGGTGGGACTTTTGCTGGAACAGCCAATGCCGCTGAACTTCACGACCTTTTCAGGACGCAGGTTCAACTCATAACAGGCGGATATGATCATATTCGAAATACTATTATGGCCGCATCCTTTGCAGAGAGTGCTTGATTCACCGCTATAATCATTGCGGGTTAATCCCGCACTATTTGTTCTTTCAACCATATTTGCAAGATTCATGCTTATTTCTTCTCCTGATCATCAAAACAAGTGATGATGCTTTGCGCAGTTAACGAAAGCCCGTCCAAATAGGCGATCTTGTGAATTTTTCCAGCCAGTTCCGGAAAATTCAACATGAGAATTTGCGCCATTTGCCCATCACGATTTGCTTCGACCACATAAACCCGCTCATGCGCTTGAAGAAACTCGTTCACTTCAGTCTGAAATGGAATAGAGCGGATACGCAGATAATCCACGGCTTTCCCCTCTGCGTTCAACAGATCGCTGGCTTCTTCAGTTCCATAATGAGAAGAGCCATAAGAGATAAAGCCGATCTTTCCGTGATAATTTCGCTCCAAGATGGGATGAGGATCAATCTCAAGTGCCTTTTTGAATTTTTTTTTGATGCGGTCATGTTCATTTTTCCAAACATCCGGCTCTTCGGTATAGTTTGCAAATTCATCATGGCCGGTTCCGCGCGCAAAATAAGCGGCTCGTGGATTCGTGTTGCCCGGCAGGGTTCTGTACGTGATCCCATCGCCATCCAAATCAGTGTAGCGGCCCCATTTCCCATTGTTTTTTTTCAGGATCTGCTCGATATCCTCTTCCCAAAGAATCTTTCCTCGTTGGATGGGCAGATCTGGATACTGGAATTTGGGCGTCATCCAGTTATTCATCCCCAGGTCCAGATCACTCAGGACGATCACAGGGCTCTGGATGTGCTCGGCGATATCCAAAGCACGCCAACCGAACTCGAAACACTCCTGCACGTTTCCTGGAAAAAGGATCACATAATCGGTATCCCCATGGCTCAGGAAATAGGAAAAGGTCAGATCACCCTGGGATGTGCGTGTCGGCATGCCAGTGCTGGGACCTACTCGCTGTACATCCCAAATGACCACCGGCACCTCGCTTTGGTATGCCAGGCCGATGTACTCAGCCATCAAACACAATCCTGGGCCAGAGGTGGAGGTCATGGAACGCAAACCTGCCCAACCAGCGCCGATCGTCATCCCGATGGCTGCCAGCTCATCTTCTGCCTGCACGATCACACAGGTAGCTTTCCCGGTCTCCGGATCATTCCTGATTTGAGGATTGTATTCATTCAAACATTCAGCCAACTCAGTGGCGGGGGTGATGGGATACCATGCCGAGAACTGCAATCCGCCAAATAAAGCACCCAGCGCGGCGGCCTGATTACCATCGGTGACAATGTAACCCTCATTGAGATTACGCTTCTCCAATTCAAAGGGGCAGGCTTCCGTCATTTCATTGGTTACCATGCCATACGCAATCTTCACCACATCCATATTGGGTTTGACGGCTTTTTCAACATGGCTGAAGTGTTGATTGATGGTTTCTTCGATCAATGAAATGTCAATTTTTATCAGCGCCGCCAGCACCCCTACATAAACCATGTTCATTAAATATACATTGAGATTGGCCGGTGATTCTGCTTTCTCCAACACTTCCTGGATCGGCAATTGCATTCCGTGAAATTGTTCCACCAATTCGGGGGCCAGCGGTTGGTCACACAGGACCAAGCCACCCTTTTTCACTTTCTTGAGATCATCCGCTAATACTACCTTATCAAGGTTGATCAAAATATCAAATTCATCGACACGCGCCAAATGCCGTTTCTCACTTACCCGCAGGGAATACCAGGTGGGAAGTCCTTGAATATTGGATGGAAAGATATTTCGAGCTGAAATGGGAATTCCCATTTTAAAAATCGCTTTCATCAATGCATTATTGGCCGTTGCACTTCCCGATCCATTGACTGTGCTTACTAGGATTGAAAATTCGTTTAGTTTTTTCTGCATGGCTCCCTTTAGCGTTCATAAAGCAATTGCATGTGTTCATTCAAAAGAGCCAAACCCTTTTGAAAATCGTTTTCTTTTATCGACTCCACAATTTCTTTATGATAATCCCATACTTTATTTTGATAATTCAGGTCTGTATAAAGATCCATGCCCACGGCTTCATACAAACTCCAATAAGTATTCAGAATACTCATTACAAATACATTATCCAATCTCTTGTAAATGCTCAAATGTAATTCTTTATGTTCTCGGTGTGGAATTTGTATTGGATTTCCCTGCAGTTTAGCTTGTGCATTTATGACATATTGTTCTAACTGCACCACGTCGCCCTGCTCCAGCTTCTCTGCTGCACTGACAAACCAGGCCTGTTCGACACGATCGCGCAAATCAGAATATTGATAAAAATATTTCCTGTCACAGGCAGTTGCGATCAGTGCCGTTGAGCGCATGCCTGCAGAACCATCAATGGAGCGTATATGCAGCCCATGACGTGGTCGCGCATCGAGAAGTCCAAGTATTTTCAGCGCTTCGATCTGCTCGCGCAGGGTCGGAACGCTCATTTCCAACTTTTCGCTTAATTCCTGGATCGGTGGAAGGTCATCTCTCCCTTCCTTCACTCGCTGAGTAATAAAATTGAGCAGTTTGCTTTGGTTTTCATTAAAGAATTGTTCTAACATAAATACTCATATTAATCTGATTAATCTTCCTATTAAGCATAAATCAAAATGCCTAAAATGCAATGCTGTTTCTTTCAATACTGATTTTCTGCGTTTTTTTCTGTTATTTTCGTATGATCAAGCGATGAAATTCTTCAAAGTACTTTTTCTTCCCGAAGACCATTCTTCCCCTGGCTTTCATACGATCTTGAAATTCCTCAGGATTTCCTACCTGGGAATGGTGTTTTAATAACGCAGTGATTTTTTTATCCCAATAAGCTGTTACATCCAGAACCACATTAGCATCTTTCGGCAACGATAGCCACAGTTCCTGAATGTGGTGCGGACTCAGCCCTTCCTGGACGAATTCCGGGAAGAAATCATGATTTTGAACCGCCGGGAAAATAGCTTCCAAAACAGCTAAACCGGCAGCGCGATGATCGGGATGGTTGATCGATGCACCTTTGATAAAATAATTGCTGGGATCACAGGAAACCACAATATCCGGTTGGATAGTGCGCATCGTCTTTACCAATTCCTTGCGCAGATCCAAATCTACTTCCAGAAAACCATCCGGATGATCCAGAAAGAGTATATTTTTTACCCCGATAATTGAAGCCGCCTCTTTCTGTTCCCGTTCTCTGATCTCCATAATATGTTCAACATCAAAGAAATCTTCATTGGTGCCTTTTTCGCCATGGGTCAATAAACAATACTGGATCTCATGCCCTTCCTCGACCCATTTTGTCAACGTTGCTCCGCAAAAGAATTCCGGATCATCTGGGTGGGCCAGAATGACGAGGATTTTCTTTTTCTCTTCCCAGGTTTGGGAATTAGTGAAGGTTATCTTTTGAGTGTGAATTGCCTTGCTCATTGTTTTGGGTTGGTTTACCATGTTGCGGTTGCGCATGTTGTTGTGGATTCTCCGGTGGGCCACTGAGGATTTCGATCTCATCAATCGAAAATTCTTTTACCCCAATTTCAGGTAAACTTACCAACACCGTTTTTCGCAAAGGATAGACATCGCGGATTCGCCCTTCCCCCTTGGGGGTCATGACACGTTTGTTCTTCTTCGGCATCCCCTTCATGGAATCACGATACAGACAATATTCATAATTCAAACAACAACGCAAGCGTTCACACATTCCGGTAATATCGGTTGGCGTTAACGAAATTCCCTGCGTTTTCGCCATTCGGATGGAGATCGAATCAAAATCGATAAGGAATCTGGCACAGCATCTTGTTTCCAATCCGCAAGCGCCCATTCCGCCAAAATATTTTGCCGCATCGCGCGGACCAATTTTGTGGAAATTGATCTTATGTTTCGGAAAGTCCCTCTTCAGAGAATCCTGCATCTTTTTGAAATTCGTGATCTTGTCGTCTTCGCTGGTATAGTGAAAGGTAATGCAGTTCCCATCGAAACTGATCTCGGTATAAATGAACTTCATGCCCTCCACGTTCAACTCGCGGATGCATTTGGCTATCCGCATATTGGCTTCTTGTTCATTTTCTTCTATTTCCTGCCGTTTATTCAGATCGGATTCGGTCGCTTTGCGTTCCACCTTTTTGATCTTATCAAGTTCCAATCCAGAAATATCTTCAATAATTTCTGCCACTTCCCCTAACTGCCAGCCGCGCGTAGTTTGCACCACCACATAATCGCCAAAATGAATTTCTTTCAGGTCGGAGGCATCAAAATTGTAGCATTTGCTTATTTTTGAAAAACGGACTCCCACGATGAGAGGTTTTTGTTTTTCGCGCACGATTTCCTGTTCTGCCATAACTTTACTTATTCCTGTACAGCTAATTGTGAGATTTTCCCGGCAACAGAACATGCCAGATCCTGCAGCACCTTCGCGGCAGAAGAATTCGGATCCCCAATAACAATTGGCGTACCGGTATCTCCTCCTTCTCGAACTGCAGGATATAACGGTATCTGCTCCAGCAACGGGATACCGGTTCTTTCTGACAGCGCTGCCCCGCCCCCACTTCCAAACACTTCCATTTTGGAACCATTTTCCAATACCAGGTAACTCATGTTCTCAATGATCCCCAGAACGGGAATGTTCAGCTTATTGAACATCTCCAACCCGCGCGCAGCATCATCCACAGATACCTTCTGCGGCAGGGTGACAATTAAACCACCGGTCAAGCTTAGGTTTTGCGCAACGCTGAGTTGCACATCCCCGGTCCCTGGTGGAAGATCAATGATAAGGTAATCAAGATCCCCCCAGTTCACATCCACCAAGAATTGCCGAATGGTGGAATGTAACAAAGGACCTCTCCAGATCAATGGCTGCCCTTCCTTTACCAAAAGCCCGATTGAAATGATTTTCACCCCATAGGATTCAGCGGGAATGATCTTTTTGTCTTTAACTGGTGGCAGTTCGCTGATCCCCATCATTCTGGGCACATTCGGCCCATAGATATCGGCATCCAGCAACCCGACTTTTGCGCCCGCCTGAGCCAACGCCACTGCCAAATTCACCGCAACTGTCGTTTTGCCAACCCCACCCTTCCCTGAAGCGATCGCGATGGAATTTTTAATGGGCAATACGATAGATTCCTCATTTTGAACTTGATGCGCTGCGACGGTAGCCGCCACATTCACCGTCGCTGCAGTTACCCCATCGATCGCCATGATCGCATCATGCACAGCTTTTTGCAAATAACTGCGCAGGGGACATGCAGGTGTTGTAAGCACCAACGTCAACGTCACATTTCCTTCTTGTATGTGGATATCCTGGATCATATTCAAACTTACCAGGTCCTTTTTCAATTCAGGATCCATCACTCGACTGAGTGCGGTCAATATATCTTTTTCAGTAATTTGTACCATCAGTTTTCCTGTGCTTTATATGTACTGGTTATTGTAACATAACGGAAATAAAATTAAATTGACTGGTATCCCCGGATTGGATTTCTGATACAATCAAGAAGATTTTTGCTGGTCAGGAGCAGATAATGACAAAGAAAATTCTAGTTGGCTATGCAACCTGGTCCGGAGTCACTCATGAAGTGGCAAATGTAATTGCCAGTCAATTCAACCATGCAGGCTTTCAAACGGATATCGTAAATCTGAAAGAGAATCAAGATATTTCTACCTATGATGCTTTCATCCTTGGCACTTCCATTCATGCCAGTCACCCGATGAAAATTTTTGTGGAGTTCATCAAGAAGAATCATCCCTGGTTAATACGTAAACCTACCGCTCTTTTTGCAGTCTGCGCCAATATGTTTGAAGACACGCCTGAAAATCGGAAGGAAACTTTAACGTGGCTGCACGATTCACTGAAAGATGTGCCCGAAATTCCTTTCTTGGACATTGGATTGTTTGGCGGAGCAGTGTTAACAGAAGGCGCTGATTATGAAAATTTAAATCCCGTCATCAAAATGGTCATCCGATCCATGAAAAAATCGATCGTGGAAAAAATGAAAAAAGATGATTTTCGAGACTGGGATAAGATTAAATCCTGGACCGAAAGCATAATCACAACAATAAAAAAGACTTCCTGAAAAAGGAAGTCTTCTCTTGTCTATTCCACGGTAACCGATTTAGCCAGATTGCGGGGCTGGTCAACATCCAAACCGCGAATTGCGGCAATATGGTAAGCTAACATTTGCAGCGGGATAGAAGTAAAAACCGGCATCAGCAACCAGGGAGCATCCGGTATCCATAGGATATGATCCCCTAAATTCTTGGCATTTTCATCTCCATCGCTTGCAACCAAGATAAGCATTCCACCACGGGCTTTTGCTTGCTCTACCTGGCTGAGCATTTTTTCATACCATTGATCTTTTGGCATGATAGCCAGAACAGGCATTTCCTTATCGATCAAAGCGATCGGTCCATGTTTCATTTCTCCAGCAGGATATGCTTCCGCATGGATGTAGGAAATCTCCTTTAGTTTAAGAGCACCCTCATAAGCGATCGGCATGTTGATGCCACGCCCAAGGTAGAGGATATTGCGGATATCTTTGATCGCTTCCGCAACTTTCTTCACACTTTCTTCCCGACGGATGCATTCTCCAGCCAATTCTGGAATGATACGTAAATCATGAACATACTGAAACTTTTTTTCTTCCGAGAGTGTTCCACGCAGATCACCCAGATAAATTGCCAGCATATACAGGTCAACCAGTGGCGCTGTAAAAGCTTTGGTCGAAGCAACGCCGATCTCCGGCCCAACCTGCATAGAGATATATCCATCTGCCACGCGCATGGCCTGTGAGCCAATGGCATTCACAATCGAAAGAACCATAGCCCCTTTCTTGCGGGCTTCATCCATGGCAGCCAACGTATCGGCGGTTTCACCAGATTGACTGATGCTGATCACGCAGGTCTTTTCATCAATGATCGGATCGCGATAACGAAATTCCGATGCAATATCCACTTCCACGGGGATCCTGCTCATTTCCTCGATCATGGTTTTCCCCACCAGACCGGCATGATAAGCAGTGCCACAGGCAGTGATGACGATCTTTTGGATTGCTCTTGCTTTTTCTGCAGTGAGATTAAGGGTCATCAAGTTGATCTGATTCTTTTCAAAATCGACCCGACCGGAAAGTGTATCGGTGAGAGAACGCACCTGCTCGTGGATCTCCTTTTGCATGAAATGACGATAATTTCCCTTTTCGGCCGCCACCGGATCCCAGGCGATAGTATCCACTCTAGGATTGATCTCTTTTCCGTCCAGGGTTTTTATATGAACATCTTCTTTCGTTACAATTGCCATCTGGTGCGATTCCAGGAAGCTCATTCTTCTGGTGTATTCCATTAACGCCGGTATATCGGAGGCTACAAAATTTTCTCCTTCTCCATATCCGATGACCACTCCCCCCGCATTCCCAATCCGGGCAGCAATGATCTTATCCGGCTCCAAACTGGAGATCACCACAATCCCGTGTGCGCCCTTGATACGCAGCAAACTTTGCCGCACAGCTTCTTCCAGCGTCCCCGTACTGCCCAGGTTCCGCTCAATCAAATGCACGATTGTTTCGGTATCTGTTTCCGAGTTAAATTTGGCTCCCTCGGCTTCCAATTCTTCTTTTAGTTCCAGATAATTTTCAACAATCCCATTATGCACGATCACCACTTTCCCCGTCTCACCGACATGGGGATGTGCATTTTTTGCACTGGGTGCACCATGAGTTGCCCAGCGTGTGTGCCCAATGCCGATGGTTCCGCTTAAAGGTTCTTCTTTCACCAATGTTTCAAGGTTGGTAAGTTTTCCCACGTCTCGGCGCAGTTCGATACATCCATCTTCGATCACAGCGATTCCGGCTGAATCATAACCACGATATTCCAGTTTTTTCAGTCCGCCCAGGATGATTGGCGTAGCATTTTTATCGCCAATATAGCCAACAATACCGCACATGTTACCTCCATGGTTTTCGGTAGATTGATAGATTAGTCAGCGCACTGACTAAATTGCATTATGTGGGAAAGGGCACGGATCGTCGATCCGGGAAGGCATCCGCCGAACTTTCGATTTTCCTGCATTTTCGCAGTTAGTTCTACCTTGCGATAGAAAACCTTCATCCTCGTCATCCCATCCAAATAGATAGGATCAGGCGCCATTCCTTTCCTTGGTTCAACATTTTCTTGAACCAGAGCGTATTATAATGCATCTTTGGGAAAATTAAACACCTTGACAGGGAGTTTATGCTTCCATAGAATAAATAAAAATTGAATGGGCGTGAGAAGAGCTCGAGTCATTCGACACCGAAGGGGCAATTCCGCAAAATTGCAGAAGAATCTCTCAGGTAAAAAGACTCACTGCCGAAATCCTCTGGAGAGCATAAACGATGCACCGACGGGGCAAGCCACTTTTGAAGGCGAATCTCTCAGGTAAAATAACAGAGATGTACAATTTTTATGTACCTCAAATTAACAAACAGGAGTAAAAGATGTCGACCCCAAAAGATCTTAAGTTCTCGGAAACAGATGAATGGATCAAAGTAAAAGGTAATTCTGCGCTTATCGGAATCACGGATTTCGCCCAAAGCCAGCTTTCCGATATTGTATACATCGAGTACGAACTTGATGTGGATGATGATTTTGAAAAAGATGAAACGGTTGCAACCATCGAATCTGTGAAGGCTGCAGCCGATATCCACGCTCCCGTTTCCGGCACAATCCTGGAGATCAATGAAGCGCTCATCGACAATCCTGAGCATTTGAATGAAGATCCCTATGGCAGTTGGCTATTTAAAATCTCAATTGATGACCCTTCCGAAGTAGATGCCTTGATGGATGCGGAGACATACGACAGGTTCTGCGAAGATCGAGGTAACTAATGTTCACACCGCACACAGATGCGGAACGTAACGCTATGCTAACAGCTCTGGGATTACACTCCATTGAAGAGCTGTTTTCTGACGTTCCGGAGAAATATCGTTTTCCCGAATTGAAACTTCCCGATGGGATGAGCGAAATGTTCGCTCGAGAATACGTGGAAGGATTTGCGGATGCCAATGCCAGCACCAAAGAATTTGTCTGTTTTCTTGGGGCGGGTGCATACGATCACTATATTCCCGCAGCCGTCGACAGCATTCTTCGGCGGGGTGAGTTTTTTACGGCCTATACCCCCTACCAACCGGAAATTTCGCAAGGCACTTTACAGACCATTTTCGAATTCCAATCGCTGATCTGCAATTTAACTTCCCTGGAGGTAAGCAATGCTTCCCATTACGATGGAGCAACTGCCGCTGCGGAAGCCTGCATTACCGCTTATTCCTATTTTCATGAAAAACGCAAGAGGATCATTCTATCCCACTCCATCCATCCACAATACCGCGAAGTGATCAAAACCTATTTGTGCGGTATTGACGGTATTGAGTTAGTGATTGCAGACCAGGACGACCATGCACTATCCGATCCGCGCAATGTCAGTAAATTCATCAACGACGATACTGCTCTGGTAATGGTCCAATACCCTGACTTTTTCGGAAGGATCTACGATTTTTCCGATCTCATTCAAGAAGCTCATCAGCACGGTGCACTGGTCTGCATGATCGTGAATCCCATTGCCCTGGGTATCTTGAAAACACCTGGCCAAATGGGTGCTGATATTGCCGTCGGAGAAGGGCAGCCATTGGGAATTCCTCTCTCGTTTGGCGGACCTTATCTTGGTTTCATAGCTGCCCGAAAAGAACTGGTGCGTAAACTGTCCGGGCGTCTGGTGGGAGAAACAGTGGATGAAAATGGCAAACGCGGTTATGTATTAACGCTAACCGCCCGCGAACAACACATTCGCCGTGAAAAAGCCACATCGAATATTTGCTCGAATGAAGGCCTGTTGGCGCTGGCTGCAACCGTATATATGACTTTACTGGGGAAAACCGGTATGCAACAGGTAAGCGACCTCTGCTATCAGAACGCCCATTATGCAGCCAGCAAGATCTCGGAACTGAGAGGTTTTCAAGTGCTCACTTCCCAACCCTTCTATCACGAGATCGTTGTTCAATGCCCCTTACCGGTGGATCATATCAATCATCATCTTCTTGAGGAAGGGATATTGGGCGGATATGCACTTGAAAAGGTATATCCTGAAATGAAGCACTGCATGTTGCTGGCATTTACCGAGAAAACCAATAAAGAGGTCATCGATGTGCTGTGTGAGGTTCTAAAGGAGAGCAATCATGGCTGAACCAACCATTTATGAGATTTCCTCCTCTGGCCGAACAGGTTTTCAATTTCACAAACCGGATGTCCCTTGTGCAGAGATTCCTGCGGAACTAAAACGCGATGAACTTCCATTTCCAGAAGTCTCGGAAGTGGATGTCATACGCCATTTCACACGGCTTTCTCAATTGAATTACGCTATCGACCTTGGCATTTATCCCCTGGGATCCTGTACGATGAAATATAACCCGCGCATTAACGAAGAGATGGCGCGCCTGCCAGGGTTTGCCATGACACATCCGTTGCAGCCCCTCGATACCATTCAGGGCAATCTTGCGTTGATTTACCAGCTTCAGGAATGGTTAAAGGAAATCAGCGGCTTTGCCGGGGTCACTCTGCAGCCGGCCGCCGGCGCGCAAGGTGAATTTGTGGGTGGTTTGATCATGCGGGCCTACCACCGCAGCCACAATGATCTGAAGAGAACTAAGATCCTTGTTCCTGATTCAGCCCACGGTACAAATCCTGCCACTTCATCCATGAGCGGTTTTGAAGTGGTGAATGTCCCCTCCGACAGTCGCGGAAATATCGACCTGGAGAAGCTGAAAGCGATTTGCGATGATTGCGTGGCAGGGCTGATGCTCACCAACCCCAACACGCTGGGACTGTTCGAAGAACATCTTCAAGAAGTGATCGACATCATTCATCAAAAAGGCGGATTGGTATATGGCGACGGTGCAAATTTCAATGCCCTGCTAGGGGTCATTAAACCAGGTGAGGTCGGTTTCGATATCATGCATTTCAACCTGCACAAAACCTTCTCAACCCCCCATGGCGGTGGAGGACCTGGTTCCGGCCCGGTCGCCGTTTCAAAGAAACTGGTGGATTTTTTGCCCGCTCCCATTGTTGGCATCATTGAAGAAGGCAATGATGAAACTCCGCCACTTTATGGATTCATCACTCCTGAAACGAGCATTGGAAGAATGAAAGCATTTTATGGCAATTTTGGAATTTTGGTTAGAGCATTTACCTACATTGCCATGCACGGAGCAACCGGTTTAAGAAAGATCGCTGAAAACGCTGTTCTCAATGCCAACTATCTGAAAATGCTGCTGGGAAACGCCTACAATATTCCTTATAACCGCAAATGTATGCACGAATTTGTGGCTGAGGGATTTTGGAATGACGCACCAGGGATTCATGCGTTGGATGTTGCTAAACGCATGATGGATTATGGAGTCCATCCTCCGACCAATTATTTTCCCCTGATCGTCAAAGAAGCATTGATGATCGAACCAACCGAAACAGAATCCAAGCAGGAAATCGAGCATTTTGCAGAAATACTGAAGACTATCGCGCAAGAAGCTCACCATAGTCCCGATCTGCTGCATACCGCCCCTCATCACACCCCCATCGGCAGGTTGGATGAGGTAAAAGCAGCCAAGGATCTGGTTCTATGCTGTTGGATACCTCCCGAAGAGTAAATTGAAGGCCGCCCCTTAGGGGGCGGCCTCTTTTTTATTTTAGTTTTGCTTTTACAAATTCTCTGGCTTTTTCCAAAGCACTTTCGATGTTCGATGCGTCTTTTCCACCGGCTTGAGCGAGGTCTGGTCTCCCTCCACCTTTCCCGCCTACCATTTCAGCGGCCACATTGACCAATTCTCCCGCTTTGATCCCCTTTTCATTTGCTTTTACAGTGCAGGTGGCCACCAAAAAAGGTTCACCTTTTTCGTTGGTGGCTGAAAAAACCGCCACCCCCTCCTTATATTCACTACGGAAACGATCTGCCAGCTCTCGCAAAGTAGTTGGGTCGCTCATCCCAAGATGAAGGGTAAACAGACTCACCCCCTGGATGTCTTCCACATCCTTTTTTGCAGCGGCATATCGTGAGTAAGTCTCCTTTTTCTGCAGATCATGATTTTCTTTTTCCAGCTGCTTCTCATGTTCAAGAATGCCAGCTAATTTACTTTCGATCTGGTCGGCAGAAACGTTTAATTTCTCCGCAGTGTTCTTGAGTTGTTCAAAACGTTTTTTGATCAATTCCTGCGCCTCTCGACCAGTCACCGCTTCAATCCTGCGGATACCAGCGGCCACACTGCCCTCACTAATAATAACAAACGTTCCAATCTCTCCCGTTTGGTCCACATGCGTGCCACCGCACAATTCATACGAAACCACTTCATCTTCACCGATGACAACCGTTCTTACCTGCTCTCCATACTTTTCTCCAAACAAAGCCATAGCACCTTCGTCAATGGCTTGCTGGAGTGCTTTTTCCTTTTTCTGCAGCGGTTCATTATCCAGAACCGCCTGATTCACAAATTCTTCCACTTTTTCGATTTCATCCTGCGTAAGCGCTTCTGGATGGGTAAAATCAAAACGCAGCCGATCCGGTGCCACCAGCGAACCCGCCTGCCACACATGAGTGCCCAGTGTCCTGCGCAGAGCAGCGTGCAGTAAATGAGTGGCAGTATGGTTGCGCATGATATCCTGCCGGCGCTTTTTATCAATCGCGACCACAGCAATATCACCGGTATGTGGATTGCCTTTCACCACCTTTCCAACGTGCACGATCAATCCTGTAGTGGGTTTTTTCACATCCTCGATAAATATTTCCCATCTGCCGTCTTTCGCTTTGATCTTTCCCCGATCTGCCACCTGACCGCCGGATTGGATATAGAAATTTGTTCTGGCAAACACCACTTCAACCGCATCTCCTTCGCTTACGGTATCCACCAGTTGTTCATCTTTGATAAAAGCAGCAACAGGTTGATCGAAACTGTTAGCATCATACGGATCGTAAATAACGCCATCTCTCGACAAACGACCTGCATCACAGAGCGTTTTGAAGAAACCGGCGTATTTCTCTGAATCTTCCCCTCCCAGCGGCCCAAATTCCTTGCCTGCGCCCGATTCCACGCGATGCTGTTCCATGGCTCTTTGGAAAGCCGCTTCATCCACGTTATATCCACTTTCCTTAGCGATATCCCGTGTGATTTCGAAGGGCAAACCATGCGTTGCATAGAGTTCAAATGCCGTTTCCCCCGAGATGAGCTTGGATTCCTTATTCTCTTCCATCAATTGACTCAAATAAGACAAACCGGTATCCAGTGTTTTCTTGAAACGCTGCTCTTCACGGGTAAGATTATCCAGAATGGTGGCTCTGTTTTTCACCAGTTCAGGATATGCACCGCCATAAATACGGATCACTTCACCCGCCACCTTTGCCAGGAAAGGATTGTGCAAACCAAGCTTCGTGCCAAATCTGGCAGCCCGGCGAATAATCATCCGGCAGATATAATTTCTGCCAACATTTCCCGGCACAACCCCATCGCTGATCAAGAAAGAAGCCGCCCGGGCATGGTCAGCAATGACCCGATAGGGGGTCAAATTCTTTTCCCGTTCCTCTCTGCTTTCTCCGCTCAATTCCAGAACTACATCCATGAGTGGAAGAAGCAGATCCGTTTTGTAGTTGGAATCCACGTTCTGCAACACAGAAACGATACGTTCAAAACCCATACCAGTATCCACATGCTTCTTCGGAAGTGGGATGAGCTCTTTAGGTCCCAGCCGGTTATATTGCATGAAAACAAGGTTCCACAATTCCACATACCGCGTGCAGTTTCCATTGACCGCACAAACATGGTTCGTCTCCCCTGTTCGGTTGCAGAATTTTTCACCGCGGTCGATATGGATCTCACTGCAGGGGCCGCAAGGACCAACATCGGCCATTTCCCAGAAATTCTGTTTTCTTCCAAATTGAAGAATGTGTGATGGCTCGATGCCGGGTTGAACCCTCCATGCCTCGATCGCTTCATCATCCGCAGGGATCTCACCCAGCTCATCCTTGAAGCAGGTTACCCATAACGTTGATTTATCCAGCTTCCATACATTCGTGAGCAATTCCCAAGCCCAAGAAATGGCTTCCTTTTTATAATAATCACCAAAAGACCAGTTGCCCAGCATTTCAAAGAAAGTATGATGGATATCATCCCGTCCAACGTCTTCCAGATCATTGTGCTTTCCGGCTACACGCATGCATTTCTGCGAATTCACCGCTCGTGTATATGCCCGTTCATCCAAACCCAAAAACACATCCTTGAACTGAACCATACCGGCATTGGTAAACAGTAAAGTTTGGTCCCCCCCAGGCACAAGCGAAGAGGATGGGACAAATGTGTGACCTCTCGCTTCAAAAAATTCAATAAAGTCTTTGCGGATTGAATTGCCATCTGATTTATTTTGCATACGATTTCCTTGAATAATGACATGCCAAAGTGATTTTCTTGATTATAAATGAGGAAAACTGACAATTCAATTGCAATGTGGAAAATTACTTGGAAACGGAAAACTTGATCATTTTCCCACGATCATCCAGGGTCACTCTGGTAAATTGTTTCAAGGTTTTGTTATGGACCTGGAAACTCTTGGAATAGGTTAGAAATACACGTCCGGCAGTTTGATTTTGCGCCGTAATGGTTCCCTTGGCATCCCTCACCATGTTGATCACCTTCATTTGTTTTTCCCGGATGCTCAAATCAGCGCTTTCGATGCCGGGCAAATATTCCTTCACCACTTCCTTGATATTCATCAGGATCTCGGAGGAGATCTTGGGCACTGCTACAGCATCCAGGTCCTGATCACGCACCACCTGATAGGGATCCAATACCTTTTCCTCTTCTTGGATGAGATGATCTTCTGCCTGTGTATCACTGTAATAGAGCGGATCGCCATAGCACACAAACGATAGGAGCGTCTTTTGATCCTCTCCATCCAAATATCCCTGTCGACGTAAAATGGATTTGACCAGATTCAATTTCGACCGGATGAACGCATCGCCCACCGAATAGCTTTTCTCGATCATACTCCAGAACAAATAAGCCAATTGATCTGCCCCGATCAGGGGTGGGTAAACCGAACCATAGGCGATACAGGTTGATCCAATAAAGGCATGGCAGCCAGAAGTGAGAAATCGCAAGGAAATGGCATCCTCATTGGTTTTTCCAATGATGTATGCTCCATAACAGGCCTCGGACAGTACGATGGTAGGGTTGGTTGCCGTCTGGTCGATCAAACTGGGCTGCAAGGCAACCGGATAATCTGGCGTTGAATCAGTGTTTGAAATATCTTTTTGGCCATACCAATTGGGAGAATCATCCAAACCATGCAGGTTGAAATAAGCATATTCCGCTTCTTTGATGCTGAGAGCATCCAGATTATTTGAATTGTAGGGAGGAGACACTCTTAGAAAATTGGCTTTCCCAATGGGACGGAATGCAGAAATGGATGATCTCTGCCAAATGGCCGTTGAATACCCATAATTGCTTTTTTTCTCAGTCATCTCTTGAAAGAGATTCGCAAAGGAATCCCATACCTTTAAAGAATCAACAACTTTCTCGGTAAAGGTTTTTTTTCTGGAATTCTTTTGATGCCATTGGATCGTATCGCGCAACTGCTTCAAGAGCAGACTTGGATCACTTCCTTTTTCATCTGGAAAACGCCCTACTGCCCATTCAGGCACGAAATAGTTGCTATCGTCGCTTGCATACGGATTATCTGAAAGCACTTCACGATCAGAATCATCTGTTGGATTGGGCAAATGATGAAACGGAACAATTTCATCCCCGCCAACGATGAGAACAGCGCCTATCTTCTTATCGTGATCGTGAAAATAAGCTGATAGGTCATGCAGTGCCAGCTTTATTTTCCAAGGATCATCGCTCTCTATCGCGTTTAAGCCAAATTGCAGCATGTTGTTTTTATCATCAGGGAGGAAATAAACAGCATTCCAATTTTTCTGCAAATTGATGGCGGCGGTCAGTTCCTGTAGCTTTGCCAGAATCACGGCAAACGTGTTAGCCCCATATTTTTTCTCAATCCCACAGCGTGTGGAAAGGATCACATAAACAGGTTTGGCAAAAATGCTTTTTGGCTGTGATACGGGAACTTCTTCAACGTTCCTCTCAGAATATTTCTTCTGTTTCAAATCTTGCGGTACTTTCACCGACAGATTCACAAGAACAGTATTTTCTTCCTGCTCAATCGAAAAATTACTGCAATCAGGCCACAGGTGTGCATATTCGTGATCAGGTCCCCATAAAGCATTGGCTACCAATCCCAAATGATCCTGATATACCGCCTCTCGCAAAATATTGACCGCCTCGATCTCTGATCCAAATTTTGCAAGAGCATTGGCATAAATCAACATAAAAAAAACACAGCGATTCCATTTCTCGTGATATAGTTTCGCAAATTGCAGCGTGGAATAGTCATCCTGCGCTTCGAGGATAATGCGCATGTGATACATTGCGAACAGCACATTATCGGGGAATTCCTGAATCAGATCCAGAACGGTCTTTTCGGCCATCGTGGATCCATCGGCAGACAGAGCTTGTTTTACAGTTATCAGCCGATCGGCCCATGCAGCTTGAGAACTTTGAGATGATTTTCCCTGAAAGAAGGATAGGAATTCAAAATAGAAATTTCGCTCTTTTTCATCCCTGCTGCTCTTATACAGCACTTCATAAGCTCCTTCAAACTCTGGATGAATGGCCAGTATATTTTGCAGGACTTCAACGCCTGCATTCACTTCTCCTTGTGTGAGAAGGGAACGCCCATACAAGCAATTAATTTCAAGATCACCGGGGAAAGTGCTGTTCCATGCCTTCAAACAGTTCAGGAACACGGTACGTTCTTCTGCGGTTGAGGCTGTCAACTCCCATTTCAGAAGGTCCTGTCTGGTAATCTTCATGAACAAATAAATCCTTACTTCTTATCAAAGATACGGTTTGCCAGAATGATCCCTAACTTTTCACGTAAGTTTTCATCTGAAGGATTCAAGGCAGCCGCTTTTCGTAAATAGGCTTCTGCTTTCTCCGAATCACCTAGTTGATTATATACTTTAGATGCCTTTTCATATATTAAATAATGTTCTTTACAATTTTCCAATGCGCTTTTAATGACTTTTTCCGCCCTCTTTTCTTCGCGCCGGCTGATCAGGGCATCGCTCAAATCCAAATACGCATCCATGACTTTTGCGTCTTGCTTGATCGCCTTATCGAGATGAAAAACAGCATTGTCCAAATTCCCTTTTCGCATGGATAGTTTGCCGATCATAGCGTGCACCAATGGCTGATTGTCGTCTAGCTGGGCTGATTTCTCGTAATTCTGAAGGGATTTTTCATAATTGCCCAGTTGATAGATCAAGTCTGCATATCGGTTTTGCAATACACAATGCAGATTTTCCGACTTTTCCAGATATCCTTCCAGAAAATCGGCTGCCCGCTTTTTTCCACGAATTTTTTCCAGATAGGAGACTTTTTCTAGAACAAGTTGATCGTCGACGATGTTCGATTCCAAAGCCTTCTCAATGATCTCCAGTCCGAATTCATCACTTTCCTGGAGAGACTTGATTTTTGCCAGCTCAACAATCACCTCGGATGATTTTGGATCGATGCGATACGCTTCACGGATCAATTCCATTGCCTTGGGCATGCTCCCTAGTTTTTCAGCAATGCGTGCCTGGATGAGCAGTAATTCCAGATCGGTTTTGGCAGCTTCTTTCAACATAGTCATATAGCTCAATGCTTTTCGAAATTCTCCAACCTGATAATATGCATCGATCACTTCGCGAAGGACCTGTGGTTCATCCGTGAATTGATCGCGATCCTTTTCAAAAATCGCAATGATCTGGGAATAGTTTTTATTTCGGTATAGAGCACCCAGATAATCTTTCCGACTCTCCTGGTTTCCTGGTTCCAAAGTGACTGCCTGTTCGGAATGCACAATAGCTTTTTGCAGATCCCCTTTTCCTTCATACAGTTTTGCAAGCTGCGCTCGCCAAGACGCCTCATCCCCTAATTGTTCAACAGCGGTTTCCAGGGCATTAATCGCCAAATCAGTTTCTTGCTCAGCCAAAAAGATCTTGGCCAGGCCTGCAGAAAGATAGGGGTTTTTCTTGTTTAGGAACAAAGCATCGTTGAACGACCCGACCAGATCCTGATAGTGTTCCTTGGGGAACAAGCTCAAGGCAAGCAAAGGTAGATCCGGCTCTTTGGAATTGGCTTCCAAAATTGAAAGAATCGACACCCAGTTCCTTGATTGATAGGCAAACAGGACCTGGCTCACTGCACCTAAAAATCCCGCAGAGGTATCTTCATAATTCTCAATCGAACCGGTGAGCAAAAATTCATGAAGAACGCCGTATTGCTTTTGCGAATTAGAAGGGAGTGATTGCATACTCTCTTCCAAGTTTCGAAATTCCGATCGTTCGAGAATATGCGGCAGGTTTCGGATCACATCGATTTTTTTATAACTCCACTCTTTAAGAGCCAGTTTGAACAACCGCTCCATGGCTTTACTCTTCAGAGCTGAAAAATAGGACGGACAATTCAAACACTGGAAATAACCTTCACCGGCTTTTTCCCAATCTCCCATCTCCAACGCACAATCTGCTTTCCAGATTGGAAGATTTTTCAATTTCGAAAGGATCCTTTCATCCAAATCACGATTCTCCCGTCCTTCATCAGAGAATTCTTTCATGCCTTGTTCGTAAAGGATGCGAGCCTCATTGCAATCGTTATTTCTTTGAAGAAGGCGTGCTTTTGCCCAAAGAACATTTTGTTCATCCAAAAGATCAGCAAACATCGTGTTTATCCTGGCAGCGGCAGCAATCTCATTTCCATTATCCAAAAGAATGTTCAGAATGATGCCGGTGAATGTTTTGGATTGTTTTTTATTGCTGATCTTGTTGAGATCCTCCAGCACACCAGTCCAATCCTGAGATGATTGGTCACCTTCCGTCAACCAGCTCACAATGGCCCGGTATCCTTCGAGGCGGACATCGTTTGCCCGATACAGTGAAAAGACATGGAGAAGGTCGCTATCGATTGGTCCATTGGAATTTTCCAGGCTCGCCAATGTAATTTTTTTCAACCAAATATCATCGGAGGAGAATGCATTCAGCCAATCTTCCGGTAAAATATCATAGATGCTTGCCGGAAGGGTCTGTAATTGGTTTTCAATGGCTGGCCTTTCCTGTAAAATATCAAGGACTTTTTGTGGTTGAAGATCTGATTCATCTGCCAGAAGCGAAATTCCTTCGCATACCCTGCTCCATGTCCCTTGTTTGGCAAGAGGATTGAGATAAGAGAGCGCAGTTTCTTTATCCCCCTGATTCCAAAAGACGCTTGCATTTAGAATACAGGATTCCGGATCATCCTGGCCAGTTTGCTGAAGCTTTTGAATGATCTTCAAGCTTTCCTCCGGTAACCTTATTTCCTGTGCAATCTTCAGGGCTGCATAAAGATCCTTGGCGGTCGCCTTATCGATCAACACCAAGTCATGAATGATAGATTGAATTTCATTGGTGGAACCGTACTGATGCTCGAACTTCATCTTTTCAACCAAAAAGTCTGCAGAGGATTGATTGGATGCATATTCCTCATTGAAATATTTTCGCACCTCTTCGGGCTTCCCCAATTTCAGCATTTGATCGACAAACCATGCGGAGAATTTCTTTTCCTTTCCGCATATCTGCCGGGCTTTTTGAATCGTGAAAACAGCTTCATCACTCAGATTTTTATTACTATACGCATCAGCTAACAATTCATAGATCGCAACATTCTTCGGCTGCGTCAACAATGCTTCATTCAGGAGCGTTATGGCAGTTTCTTTTTGACCAATCTTCAACATAGCGCATGCCAGCCCTACTTGGGCACGCCACAACTCACGTCGTTTCTCTCCCAATGAATTTTCAAATATCAGATTCTTGAAACCGGCGATCGCTTGATTGGTATCATCCAGCAGATACTGCACTTCTGCTTCCACCAATTGCTTCCAGTAGTCATCGGTGGGAAGTTTTTGTAGGGATTGGAGAATAAAATGAAGCTCGGCAAGATCCAAGCGTTGTGTACCTAATGGAAAAGTGGATTCTTTGCTTTTTAAGCTGGAGATGGACTCAAGCACGATAAATTGTGGCTTTTTTCTTTCTTCCGCGGTTGCCAAATCCAAATAGCAATTGGCTTGCTCATTTTCATCATTTTCCATAAGAATTTGAGCCGTGACCAGACCTAGTTTGGGATTGAGCGGGTAGAACTTGATCGCTCGCAGAGCCAGTTCATACGCACATTCATAGGAACCTTTCCCCATCAAGTGTTGTACTACCGCTGCAATGATTTCAGGGTTACCGTGTTCGACATTAATCTTGTCGATTAGCGCCAATCCTTGATCCTCCAATCCACAATCGAACAAGGCAAGTACCAATTGTTCATAAAAACCGTTGCGCTCATGAAAAATATCGGCGGTTTGATCCAGGATCTGGTCTGCCGAAGTTTTTTGGTTCAACTTGTGAAAACAGCGGAAAGCATCGAGCCAGACCGTGTAATCGGTCGTTCCATCCGAGATCGACCGATAAAAATAATCCTTTGCTTTCTCCCACTCCCCTAATTCCATATACAAATTGCCAATCTGTTTTGCAGATTCCACGTCCTTGCTGGTTATACCCGAGGGAAGCCCTTCCAGACGTTGGGCAACGGCTGTTTTGTCTCCTTTTTCCAAGATCTCTTTGGATTCAAGATAAAAACGGGTGAAATCGACAGTGGATCCTTTATCCTTGAAAGATTCATCATACTGCTGAAGTGCCGCCTTCCACTGATGATCTTCGATATAGCGGTCGAGAATCCTTCTATTCAAATCCTGATCGGATGGATCGAGAAGGCGGGCGATCTTCAACGCATGAATTGATCGTTGGCAATCCCCCAAAGAATGATACAGTTCGGCAAGGGTTAGAAAGAACGTACTGTCTTTGGGATGATTTTGAGCTTTCTTCTCAATTTCTTTCAAATAGGATCCAATATTCTGATAATCAGGGGGTTCTAAGTCGACCGGATGAAGTGCTGCGGGGATATTTTTCCACTCATAAATCTGGCTTGGTGGGATTGGAGAGATCAACCCTTTTTCCTGCTCCTCCTTTATTGCCAGAATGTTCTGCTGTTTCTCCAGTGCTTTTTGCTTGATATTCTCTACCTTTTGGAGAAAAGAATCCAATTGCGCAGCCGATTCTTCTTCTTTCCCACTAAAAAGTTGCAGATTTGCCAGGTAGTTCAATTCCTGTAGTTCATCCAGTTCTTCCTGTAGGGTTCCCAACGCCTTCTTCGCCGGACTCTTTTCGGTGAATTGCGCTTGAGTTTTAAGGAACGAATCTGCCAACGAAAGTTTGCCTGCATCGGCTAAAAACTGAAGAAATTGCGTTCTCGCTTCTTTTCCCAATAAGTTCAGAACCTCACTACAATCAGTTCCTTGAATTGAGGTGGGAACAGGATTGCAGAAAAGGCCATAAAAAAATGTTTTCTTTATTTCCAGGCTTGTTGAGGTAAGTATATTTTCAAGGATAAATTCATGCGGGTTGTATAAACCGAGCAGACAGGCAGCTACCAATCCTGCATTCAGATTGAAATGAAGATCGATAAGCCACTCCTCCTCCAATTCAGACCATTTCTTTGACTTTAGAATGGAAAAAAATCCAAGTGCTATTTCTGCAGCTTGGATAAGATCGAACTCCTCCTCTCCATTGAAAAAGGCAGATGGGAGCTGGGTGGGCACCGGAACGGTCTCCGGTTTGAGACGGTTGACAATCTCGGAAAGATCATATTTCCAGTTTGCCGGTTCTTTTAAAACAAAAGCAAAATAGGCCGGCCTCCAATTTTCCAATTGCTTAAACCGGTCTACCTCTTTGCCTTCGCGTTGTTCAAGTTGAACGAGCGTGTTTAGGACTCTTTTGTCTTGCAGAAGGCAAGCGGCGAGTACCTGTCTTTCTTCCTCTTGGAAATTATTCTCAATGAGGTCGAGGAATTCTGCAGGTATCATAAGGTCCTTTCTACAGGCCGGTGATCAGATAATAGGCAACACCAAATAAAACAAAGGTGATCAGAACCAGGAAAACGCCAATCCCTGCTTTTGTCTTAACCATCTGATTGATCGTTTCCAGCAGGGAAGTCGTGTTTCCCATCAGTTCCGAGACATTGTCAACGATCCCTTTTTCCATTAATTTCGCCGATTGTTCAGTGATCGATGTGAACTCATCGCTTTTCACTTTGAAAGCCAAAATGATAATGCCTACAAAGAAGGTGATCAGCCCCATCGCCGCTAAAATGATCGCCAGGATCAAAGTGAAGTCATTTGCATTTATCGTCAGCATAATCTCTCCTTTTCTAGGATTTATATTGCAATAATTATGCCAATTTCTCAACCAAATCCAGGGGTAGATCAGCCACATCGATCTTTTCGCCATCACAAAACAACATGGCTCGTTCAATGGTATTGCGTAATTCACGAATATTCCCCGGCCAGGAGTATTTTTTCAAAATTTCCATTGCAACAGGGGTCATATCGATCACGTTCAATCCTAAACGCGGGTTCAATTCTTTGATGAAAAATCCAACAAATTCCGGAATATCATTCTTTCGCTCGCGAAGCGGAGGCAGATCCAGATCCACAACTTTCAAGCGATAATACAGATCTTCCCGAAAAGCATTTTCTTTGATCAATTCCTTCAAATTACGGTTCGACGCAGCCAAAATCTGCACATCCACTTTCACCAAATCATTTCCCCCCACCCTGCGGAAGGCCTTCTCTTCGATTGCGCGCAGCAGTTTGGCCTGCATTTCCAATGGCATAGAGGAGATTTCATCTAGGAACAGTATTCCATCATCGGCAATTTCCATTAACCCATGTTTGCGGGTTTTTGCATCGGTAAATCCTTCCGGCTCATGCCCGAACAATTCCGATTCGAGCAACGTTGGTTGAATGGCAGCGCAATTTATGGCCACAAATTGCTTAGCCGCTCTGGGCCCTGATTTATGGATAAAGCGTGCCAGTATCTCTTTGCCGGTGCCGGTTTCACCGGTAATGAGAACAGAAACCATTGCCCGCGACGCCTTCAAGGCCTGCGCCACAACGTTCTTCATTTTTTCGTTGGAACCCAGCACAAAATCGACAGAATCGAGCTGTTTTTGTCGGTAGTGCTCAATTTCACGCCGCATTTGAATGATCTCGCAGGCACGCGCAACAGAATTCTCTACCACTTTGATGTCATTGATGGGTTTAGTGAGAAAATCATGTGCTCCATTTCGCATGGCATCCACTGCCATTTCAATATCACCAAAACCAGTAATCAAAATAACCGGTGGCCGATTGGGTTGCTGTTGCAGTTCCTTCAATAATGTCTGTCCATACCCATCCGGTAATTGAACATCCAACAATACGATATCTCCATTTCCAATCTTTAACTGCTGACGTGCTTCTGCAAGTGTCCCTGCTTCAAAAACTTCGAAATTTTTCGACCGCAAGAAAACGCTCAGATTCTTCCGTGCATTTTCCTCATCGTCTACAATCAGGACTGTAAAACTCACTTTATTCTCCTTCTGCAATTGGCAATGTGATATAAAAAACAGTTCCACCTGGAAAAGATTCGACGGTTATTTTTCCGTTATGTGCGGCGATGATTTCTTTTATAATGGCTAACCCCAAACCGGTTCCTTGCAGACTGAATGAAACAAAAGGCGTGAAAAGATTCTTAAGAATCTCCTCTGGAATTCCAGGGCCGGTATCGGAAACATTGATTTTGATATTCGTTTCATCAGCTCGTTCTATTTTTATCGCCAGCGTACCTCCATTTTGTGATTTCATGGCTTCAACGGCATTGCTGATCAGATTTGTAAACACCTGCTCCAGCGAGCGCGGATCCCCCGCAATCATGGGCAATTCTTCTTCACATTGATAGACCATTTTTACATCGTTGCGGACCAGTTTTGCATCCCATTTTTCAATGATGTTTTGTACTAGAAGACCAACATTAACAGGTCTTAACTTATTCTCTAGTGGTTTAGCATAGGAAAGGATCGAATTCATCAGGTGATCCAACCTTGCACAATCGTTCATCATGCGGTTGATCATATCTATCTGGGTTTCATTTCCTTCCGCCATGCCCTGCAGCACCTGCAAACCCGTCACCATATTATTGATGGGATTGCGCACCTCATGTGCAAAGGTGGCAACGGATTTACCCAGAGCGGCCTGGTGTTCCAACTCCTTCAGATTTTTTCTCAGTCCATCCACTTCCCGGGTGGATTGGATAAGAACCAGGAATTGTGTGGTCGGATTGTTTTCATCACAGGGAATTACGCGCATTTTTACAGGTTCTGCTTCCCCATCCCTGCGCCGCAGGGTTAACTGATTCTCGCCTATTTCCGCTTTTCTCTCAAATTCATCGTGAAAGAGATCAGAGACCTTCGGATCCGCCACCAAATACGAATCCAGTGACAAGGCCTGCGCTTCCCATTTGGAATATCCCAGCAAGCGTTCCATGTTCTGATTGATATCAAGGATGGCTTTTTCATGATCAAGAGTAACCACGCCCTCGTCAATATTTTCTTGCAAAAATGTAAGCACTTCCTGAGTCTTGGAAGTTTCTTCTTGGATCTGCGAATGCATGGCCTTTTGCACAAACAGCGAGGTGCCGTATTCGAACATCTGCATGAAATCTTCCACAATTGCCAGCATGGCAGTGTCTCGAATATTTTCTTTCCAACCGGCAACCAGCATCGCTTTCTTTTCCTGATCTGTATGAAAACGCTGCACAAGCAGAGTGTTGATCATCTGCTCCCGTGCCGATCGATGTAAGTGATTGATCGCCCGATTTCCCTGCTGCCAGAGACTGTACTTCTCCATGTTCTCCAGTTCCTGAACAGAGAATTTCAAGGGAAAAGTCAATACTTTTTGATGTTCCAACGTTGAAATTTGAAATATATCCTCTTCTTCAAAATAAATTCCCAGAAGGTCAAAATGAAAGACCTGCAGGAAAATTTCCAAACTCTTGTCGCAGAAAGATGAGAATGTCTCCTCGCGGGTTTGTACCAACACTTCCAATGAGGAAAGATATGATTTTAAAGTGTCATAATCTCTAAAGTCATTTTGTCCTTTTTGTGTAACCGAATATACCTTCCAGCGATGTTTATCATCCAGAAATTCTCTGGTGAGCTCAACTTCCACCGGCATACGATTTTTACGCACCACCTTGTACTGCACTTTTCCATTCTCCGATCGTTCTTCCATGATCATAGAGCGCAATGGTGTGCGGATCAATTCTTGTTTTGCGAACGCCGTCATTTCGAGGAACGCGCTGTTCACCAGGGCAATTTCATTCTCCTCATCCACCAAAACACATGGTTGTTTCAATAGATTCAGTAAAGATTCCACTTCCAGAAAAGAGAGGTTCTTATTTTTAATGAGATCAATGAAAGCTGTCATTTTGTTTTTACTTTTTCTTTTCGTTGGTAAGCAGGTAAAATCCCTTCCATGTCACGGTATTTTGCAACAGTCCGGCGCGCAATATGCATGCCCTTCTTTTCCAGTTTTGTCACGATTTCCTGATCGTTCAATGGTTCTTTCTCTTTTTCGACAATCTCTTTGATCTCGGTACGTATCTGTAAACTGCGATCAAAGAAAACAGAAAGAGGATAGACCTTTCTATTGGGCAATTGAATAGTTTTGCTGGAAACAGCGCGAGAGATGGTGGATTCGTGCACACTCAGTTTTTTGGCAATTTCAGCGCGTGTGATCGGTTTCAAATACCGATCTCCCTCACGAATGTATTTCTCCTGGATTTCCACCAAGACCTGTGCCATCCGCAAGATGGTATTTGTTCGTTGTTGAAGGCATTTAATAAAAAGAGAAGCTTTTTCAAGGTCTTCTCTCATTTTCATTTTTGTTTCTTTATCAACAGTTTTCAAGGCAGCATGATAACTGGCATTTAAAGTGAGGTTGCTGTTTGCTGGTTGAAAGACCTCGATCATGATTGGTTTTTGCGGATTATTTTCGAAGAAACTGAGAATGATATCGGGGGCACCCAACTGCAGCATCTCGTTTTCCTGCGGATTGCGCACATCCCCCCAATTTGAACGTGCAGGATATGGATTCAAATTCTCCGTGATGAAATTGGCAATCTTTTCTACCTGATTTATCGTGATTTCACATTGCTGCGCAATTTCTGAGAATTGTTTTTTCAGCAACGCATGAAAATGATCAGAAATGACTTTTTCTGTCCATTCCGGAATATCTTTGCTCCTTTTCAACTCGTCGACCTGAACTAGCAGCGCTTCCCGCGCATCTTTTGAACCCACCCCCACTGGATCAGCATGCTGGATGAGACCTTTTACCCTTTCCACACTGGATATGGGTATATGGTGATAACTGGCTAATTCCAAGATATCGACATCCACGAATCCATCATCATCAAGTTGGGTGAGAATGCTGGCAGCCACCATTTTTTCGCGATCATCCAATTCCATTCCGACCTGGCGCAGCACATATTCAGGAAGAGTCTGCCGATCAACCGTGCCATCTTCAAAATAATCCTCATTATCAGCCGCCTCTTCTGAAACGGGGAACTCTCGGGTAGAGACGAAGGTCAGGTATTGTGAATCTTGTTTAAGCTGGTTGTTCATGCAGTTTTTGCACAGAACTCCAAATGCAATTTCGGATCCACACATCGCACAGCGATTGATCTCATCCAGTTCCAATGCAGGATTCTCTGCCAGGTTTTTCTGGATTTCCTCTTCCACCTCCCCATTCCCCATGTTCAGCAGTGTCATGGTTTGGGCCAGGTGGGCCGTGGTTTGAGGTTTTACCTCAGTTTTAGTTTGAACAGTAATCTTTTGGTACATTTAATTTCCAGTATAGCGCAAATGGGTTGTCTATGCAATATTTATACCAACTTATTCGATGATACAATTTTCCGCATGCCCTTCGAATTATCAGTCATTGGTGGTGGATTAGCCGGTTGCGAAGCGGCCTGGCAGGCTGCTAATCGAGGAATATCGGTGCTGCTGTATGAAATGCGCCCGCAAACCATGACCGAGGTGCACAAAACGGACCTGTTGGGAGAATTGGTTTGCTCCAATTCGCTGGGATCCGTGAAACCGACCAGCGGAAGTGGTCTTTTGTTCAATGAAATGAAAGTTTTCGACTCTCTCATTTGCAAAGTCGCTGAAGATTCCACTGTCCCGGCTGGAACAGCTTTAGCGGTGGATCGCAAATTATTCTCTCAAAGGATCACCGAGTTGTTATCCGCCCATCCACAGATCAAGATCATCCGTGCCGAGATCACCAGCATCCCAACAACACCCTCGATCATCGCCACCGGTCCATTAACCTCACCTGCCATGACGCAAGCATTGCAGGATTTCCATGGGGAAAAGAATCTTTTCTTTTACGATGCCATCGCACCGCTTCTCGAAGCAGACTCTATTGATATGGAGACCGCTTTTTGGGGCTCACGGTACGGCAACGCAGGTTCAGGCAAAGGGGATTACTTGAACTGCCCGATGGACAAAGAGACCTATGACGCATTTGTTGAGCAATTGATCCATGCGCAGCAAATTCCATTGAGACCTTTTGAACAGGGTATTTCTGAAGGGGTGGATGCAGGTCATGGCAATTTCTTTGAGGGCTGTTTACCTGTTGAGGTTTTGGCGCGCCGAGGAGTGGCGACACTTGCGTACGGGCCCATGCGCCCGGTTGGGTTGCGAAAATCTTATCCAGGAGATCCTCCCTATGCCATCGTTCAATTGCGTCAGGATAATCTCAGCCATACCACATATAACATGGTCGGATTTCAAACCAACCTTACTTTTTCAGAACAGAAGCGCGTTTTTCGCATGATCCCCGCACTGCAGAATGCTGAATTCGTTCGCTACGGCCAAATGCACCGAAATACTTTTCTTTTCGCCCCTACCCTGATCAATCCAGGACTGCAGTCACTACAGCGTCCCGATCTATTTTTTGCCGGGCAACTCATCGGTGTGGAAGGATATCTGGGGAACGCAGCCACCGGCATGGTGGCAGGTATCAACGCCGTAAGATATCTTTATCAACAGCCTTTGCTAACCTTTCCACAGGAAACGATAATCGGCGGCTTATGTTTTTATATCACACATGCTCAAAAAGATGAATTCCAACCCATGAAAGCGAATTTCGGACTCCTTCCCCCACTTTTTCCCATGATTAAAAGTAAAGGAGACCGTAAGGCTGCATACGGTAATCGTTCATTGGAAATGATAAAAGAATTCTATAATAGACAGCGATGAATCACATGAAGCACACCGTGCTTTTCTTTTTTGTCATATTGCTTCTTCTGTCAGCGTGCAACCGGCAGAACCATCAGGATTTTTCCGGCGATCGAGCATATCAATTTTTGCAAACCCTGCTCGCTTTCGGTCCACGTGTGCCGGGGGCTGAAAGTCATGAAAAGGCAGCAACTTTCATAAAAAATAACCTCGCTGGGAATGGCTGGTCGGTTGCTTCGCAGGATTTTCAATTTGACCAAACCCCTCTGCAAAATATTGTTGCAACGAAAGGCAACAGCGATACACTGATCCTTATCGGTACCCACTATGACAGCCGGGCAGTGGCTGACCAGGACAATCAGCTCGAAAATCAGGATGATCCGGTTTTGGGAGCCAACGATGGGGGTTCTGGAACTGCCGTTCTATTGGAATTAAGTCGCGTCCTTGAAATTCCAGAGAATGTGGAGGTCTGGCTGGTCTTTTTTGATGGAGAAGACCAAGGAAAATTGAATGGTTGGACCTGGAGCATCGGAGCAGATTATTTTGTTCAGCAATTGCAAAGAGCCCCTTCCAAGGTGCTCATCATTGACATGATCGGTGATGAAGATTTGAACGTATATATGGAAAAGAATTCAACAGCGTCTCTGGTCGAAGAAGTTTGGAATATTGCAAAAGACATGGATTACCAAACCGCGATAATTCCTGAATATAAATATGCAATGATCGATGATCATTTACCTTTCATCAATGTTGGGTACCCGGCAGCCTTGTTGATCGATTTTGACTATCCATACTGGCACACCGTGGAAGATACCATAGAACACGTTTCTGCAAAAAGCCTGCAAATCATTGGTAATATTTTAGTGAAGTGGGTTTCAGAACAATAAAAAACCTCTGAAGTAAATCAGAGGTTTTTTGCTATCTCTATAAAGGATATGCGATGATGAATAACCGTCCCCAAGTATTAATACCATCTTTTTGGATACAGGTTTGCAGGGTTAGATGAGGATCGCCGGAGTACATTTTGTAAAAAACATTTGCGGCTGAAAATGTTTCTCCGCTTACCAGATCTTTGAAACTGCTCGAAGTAGAAGAAGGGGATAGTGCCTGAAATTCATAGATCGCTTCCACCTTATAAAGGTCAATGTTGCCATCTCCATAGACTACTTCAACAATATTTCCATAGGTCAAATTATAGAAATACTGTCCGGCAGCGTTATTATGTGCCAGCAATCCAATGGAATCATATTTTTTTGCCATACTGAATTGCGTGGCAACATCTTCTTCAGCCGATACGTACCCTGCATTTCCGGAAGGTTGTTGAACCACTCGCAAAGCAAACAAGCCGGTGGCATACACACCCCGTACGCTTTCGCCTTGCCCATCAGATATATTTGCAACAAACTCACTGATTGATAACTGAACCGGTGGTACCCGATCATCATCACGGTACCCGGTAAAAGAATCCAATTTTACCGGATCGGCCGAAAGATCCAGACCCGTTACCGGTATATTTGTCCCAATGGTGCTATTGAGAAATAGAAAAACGGCCGCAATCAGAAGAAGGCTCGCCAGTTTTTTCGTTTGTACCGCTCTCATCAATATTCCTTTTCGACAAGAGCGGTTCACAAACTGGCAACGCTTAACAAATATCCGTTTTCGGTAGTCTGGCAGTCATTGCATATCCATGCAGTAGACCCATGACTTTGCGTCCCCAGTTTTCACTGAGTTTGCTCTTATCGAACGTTACGACATGAAAAAAGGCCTGGCGTAAGGCCTCTGTCTTTTAAAATCAAAAAGACATCGGCAACTTGGCGATCATTCCGCTGTAGCGGTTTAGACCCATAGCTTTGCGCCCTCGGCTTTCACCGAGTTTACCTTTTCGTGTCTTCACTTATCAAAGTTCTAGTAAAATTTTATCATAAAATAGCATTTCTGAATGGAAAATATATTCCGGGTAATATTCATAAAATAAGGAAATGAATGTCAAAAAAAACGCTGTACGATACAAATCCGCCCAAAGAAAAAGCTATATTGGTCGGCTTGGAGATCGAGGAGAATCAATCTCTTCTCTCCATGGAAAGTTCGCTTGAAGAACTGTATCTCTTAGCAGAAACTGCCGGGGTCGAGGTGGTTGGAGAATTGAGCCAAAAATTGGATAAACCCAATCCATCCACCTTCATCGGTTCCGGGAAAGTAACAGAGCTAAAAGAACTTGTTTCTGCAATGAAAGCAGATCTGGTCATTTTTGATGATGAATTGAACCCCCGTAATTTTCGCGAACTGGAAGAGCAGTTGCCGGAAGGCACCAAAGTACTTGACCGCACCGGTTTGATTCTGGATATCTTTGCGCAGCATGCCAATACCAGCGAAGGAAAATTGCAGGTCCAATTGGCCCAAAATGAATATCTCTATCCCCGCCTGACCCGCGCCTGGACCCATCTGGTCCGCCAAGCCGGAGGAGGCGGAGGCCGCGCCGGCAGCGTGGGTGGCGTTGGGCTACGTGGCCCAGGTGAAACCCAGCTTGAAGATGACCGGCGTAAGATCCGCACACACATCAGTTTATTAAAAGACGAACTTGCCAAAGTGCAAAGCCATCGGCAGCAAACGCGTTTGAAAAGGAAGAAATCGAATATTCCATTGGTTGCACTTGTTGGCTATACGAATGCCGGAAAATCCACCCTGCTTAATCGATTGACCAAGGCAGATGCCTATGTTGCCAATAAGCTTTTTGCCACCCTGGATCCCACCACGCGCAAATTGTGGCTGGCTGAGGGAAAAGAAGTTTTATTGACCGA
Source organism: Pelolinea sp. (assembly GCA_012797975.1). Classification (GTDB taxonomy): domain Bacteria; phylum Chloroflexota; class Anaerolineae; order Anaerolineales; family Anaerolineaceae; genus UBA4781. Next base: position 162,775 of record JAAZOD010000009.1, read on the forward strand.
TACAGTTGGTTTTATCCAGAAATTACCTCACCAATTGGTAGCGGCATTTCGTGCGACACTGGAAGATATTGTAGAAGCAGATCTTCTGCTGCATGTGGTCGATATCTCGAACCAGGATGCAGCAGCACAATGGCAGGCCGTCGTCCAGACCTTAGTGGAGATCCAGGCCGATGATATTCCAATGCTGACCGTTCTCAATAAAGTGGATCAAGGGATCGACGAAAGTGAAATAAACCGCAATTTTCCGCAATTTCAAGATGCAGTCCGTGTTTCTGCCAAAACTGGGCAGGGAATGGACGAGCTGCTGGTCCGGCTCAACGAATTTCTATATACAACAATGGTTGAGATCTCGGTCAAGATCCCCTATCAACAAATGAACTTGGTCAATCTATTTCACCAAAACGGAGTTGTGCTAAAAGCCACCCATGAAGTGGACCATACTTTGATCGAAGGCAAAATTCCCACCCGTTTGTATAAACTCTTTGCTCCATATAAATACGAATAAAAAAAAGCGCTGAGTGATTCAGCGCTTTCCTTTTTGATGGTAGTTAAAAAGGATCAGTCGTTTTCAACCTTAACGATCTCACGCCCTTTATAAAAACCACAGCTCGGGCAAGCAGTATGCGGCAATCGCATTTCTCCGCAATTACTGCACTGAACTAAATTCTGTGCTTTTAATGCATCATGCGCTCTGCGACGATCTCTGCGCCCTTTTGACAGCTTCCGTTTTGGAAGAGGAGTCATTTTGTACCTCCATTGATAAACATAAAAACGACCCATTATTATAAGCATAAGCCTTTGATTAAGTCAAGAAACGATTTCTGTTCTCTGTAGCGGCAAAGTAGTAAAGTCCTAAACTGGCAAAGTTAAAATGTCCTATTAGAGGACCGAAAGACATGACCAGGACAATAGCAATGACAGCAGAGGAACTGAGACGGAAGACCATCATTGAACAAGCAGAGGAAAAAC